>JAVKCM010000019.1:0-31220 GCA_040222735.1 Fuerstiella sp.
ACCGCGTGGGCATCTCGCCTGAAATCTGGGTGGACTGCGTGCGTCGCTTCGGCAAGTGGCATGCATCGGGAGTTGGCCGGCCGGAGTCGTTGAAGCGGCAGGCCGAACGCACCGGCTGCAACAGGTCGCTCAACACCAGCCAGAGTCGCCAGGTGTTCGCGTAGACGCAAAGTGGTGAAACTCGCTGCCTGGGTTCGAGACGAAGGCAGAAGAGCGCTGCACGCCAGCCGCTGGCGTAGAGCGTGTCAGGGCGGCGGCTGATAGGCAACCTGCCGATGTTGAGCCCGTGTGACGGCGACCGGGTTATGGTGCGCCGCACGAAGGCCACCGCCCGGCGCTGCCGGGCGTCTGGCCGGTGCATTTGAGGCTCCGCGTGACTCAAGCCCCTGTTTCGCCTGCCGCACCTAACGTTCACTCACCTCTGGATTCGTTCTGGACCTGTAAAACGTTGGGACGCGTGACACATGGGTGGCACTGGTAATTGGTGGGGACGCGTGACACATGGGTGGCACTGGTAATTGCTGGTGGCACTGGTAATTGGTGTGGCTGGTGTGTCTGCGGCATATAGACCGTCGTGTCACGGGCAGGGGAGACTGTGATGAAACAACGTCAGGCGGTCAGTGCGGGAGCTCGTCGTAGCCTTGTCTTCGATCTCGGCAACGACAAGTTTTCGAGATGCCTTTCTGAAATTGAATGACCGCTCGGCTATTGAGGGAGAACTTCAAGTGTATGTCGACAATAGACACCGGCCTGGCGGTTTCGCGCACCCCAGTCGGGAGCGGAGTCTTCATTGGCGTCGTCGATGGCATCGACTAATTCAGACAACCGCTGTCGCGTGTTTCACGGCGGGATACAACAGGATGCCTTCGACGTCCTGCCGGCCTGACTGCAGGCGTTTGTTCTGCTCCTTGAACTCCTTCAGCAATTGCAGTAATGCTGCTCCGCGGTCTTTCATCGAAGTCAGACGCTCCGACACGGCCAGATACATGGGACGCCACGTGTATTGATTGTCGGCTGATTTATCATTCATTCTACAAAGTCCACTTGCTGGTTGACTTCTCTCACCCATGAAGCAGCTCCTTCACGATCGAGGAGGTGGTCAAAGAGAACTTCCTGTTCAACCCATCGTGGCATCAGGGGCTGGAATTTGCTGAGGCGGTAACCGGGTAATGCTGTGCGGATCTGTTGCCAGAGTGATTCGTCCTGCCAGAAGTCCGTTGTCCCCAGTTGTCGGACAACTGAACGAAAATGAGCTTCCGTCAGGCTGTTGGCGCGGACTCTGACCGTGAAGTTGTCTGGTGTCACAATCCAGTCTGGTTCCAGGGCACAAAGTGCATATCGCAACGTCGAGTTGATGCGTCCACCGGCGAAGGTGTGCCATGTGACTTCGTTTGGAATGGAGTTGATGCCGCCGACGTCAGGCTTAACCAGTTGACTCATGCGCTGGCGTTCCTGATCCAGCAGACCTGCGACTGGTGGCGTCAGATACGGATATTGCTCGTCGCTGGTGACGACATTCAGGATCTTCTGACTCAAACCAAACCCAAGAAACTGAGGCAGAAATCCGCCCCATGTTGGCTGTCGGCCGCGAGGAGCTGGATTAACGACAACCGTCCTGTTGTTATGCGCCACATTGAACACGGACCACGCGCGGCCACCCAGTAGAAAGCAGCTTACGCCATCGACAAGGCCGTCAACAAAGTCCTGATTGAGTGTTCCAATAACGCGCTTGTTGGCAGTTTCGACCGTATAGCTCTGCGGGCTCGAGAAGACGGCATACAGTTCCATGAAATTGCGACGGCCGAATCGGCGATCGGCCTGCGGTCCAAGAACCAATCGGCCGCCGGCCAGGACAAATGAGTTATCTTCGATCATCCACCGTACAAGTTCATCGAACTCTTCCCGAGAAATGCCGCGGAAGTCCGGAACAGCTGAAAGGTGAGCCCAAACATCCTGCACAGTGATTCCGTCGCTCGCGAGTGACATCGCAAGCAACTGGTGGATCAGCACTGGCCAGCAGCGATCATTGACGGCCACATTTTCGACCCAGCCCGCCTTGGCGAGTTCAATCAAAGCAATCGCCTGCAGCACTGTGTCAACATCTTCGCAGAAAAACGTGGTATTGGCCGCTTGCCCTTCACGACGTCCGGTTCGTCCCATGCGCTGCAGAAACGAACTGACGGTTTCCGGAGCATTCGCCTGTAGCACTTTATCCAGGTCGCCGACGTCTATCCCCAACTCAAGCGTCGACGTGCAGACCACGCAGGCGTCCGAACCCTGATGAAATTCCTTCTCTGCCAGCAGCCGTTCTTCTTTCGAAACCGCACTGTGATGAACGTAAACCGTTGTGCCGGCTCGTCGCATGGTTTCGGCAACGGCTTCCGTGGTGGCTCGAGACTGACAGAAGAACAGGCTCTTGCAGCCCTGAGCAACCTGAGCTGCGGCCAGGGCGATCTGTGTCTGATCCGGCTCATGCACAATCAGCAACTGACGTCGCGACGGCTTCTTCGGCGGATCGACCACCACACCTTCGCGTTCTGAAGTCCCCTGTAACCAACCCAGAATCGCCGCTGGGTTTCCTACGGTCGCACTCAACCCGGCGCGTTGAATGTCGTGTTTTGAGAGTTGCCGCAAGCGTTCGATGACGCTCATCAGGTGAGCACCGCGGTCTGTGCCCGCAATGGCGTGAACTTCGTCAATAACGATCATCCGCAGATCACGGAACAATGCTTCGGCGTCAACTCGCTGCGACACCAGCATGACTTCCATCGACTCCGGAGTCGTCATCAGCAATTCGGCCGGATCAGCCAGAAACTTCTTTCGGGCACTGGTACCGGTGTCTCCATGCCAGACGAATCTGCGCAGGCCGACCATCTCCGTATACAGCCCCAGCCTGTCTTCCTGGTTGTTCAGCAGGGCTTTGATGGGGGCCACGTAAATCGCACCGACGCCGAGCGGCTGATTCTCAACCAGATTGGACAGCGTCGGAAACATGGACGCTTCAGTTTTTCCCCCGGCGGTCGGGGCAAGAATGACGGCGTTCTTTCCGGACAGCAGTGCCTCACCGGAAAGTTCCTGCACGGGTCGAAGGCTTGACCATCCCAGACGCGCGACAATGGCCTGTTGAAGTCGAGGTGCGAATTGCGCGAAGACGCTCACCAGGCGTCCTCCATGGGAACAAGGTCATTGCCCGTGGGTTCGGCGTCGGCTTCGGGCTCAGAACCCACGCCGGCGATGGTATTTTGTTCTTCGGGCTTCAGATCCTTAGGCTCGAAACCGTATTGTTCCGATGGATTGTAGTCTTCGTTCTGGTCCACAAGATCCATCTGGTCGACGAACTCTCGCAGGAACTGACGGGGCACAACTCCCACGTCGCCTTTGAAGCCCCTGGTCACCTCTTCGACAAGCCGATCAATAAATTGATCCGTGATGGCGGATTCGATCCGGTCCCGGTGTTTCGATGGAAACAGATCCCGCAGGCCAAATGCAACGGCGCGCAATCGTTCGGAATCGAAAGGCGTGAGCTCCAGTTGAGCCTGGCGCATGCTGGCATATTTACCGCTCTTTCGGAAACCAATTCTTTCGTGAAGCGGAGCCAGACCCGCCACACCCTGCCGCGTGTCAAAGAACTCTGCGGTTCCGGTAAACAGCCAAAGCAGTCCAGGGTAAGAGCTGGATGCGTCTGCGATCTGGCGAATGCCGTTCAGTGATTTGTGTCGCAGGTCCTTTCGCATACGAAGAATTGTTTCCGCCTCGTCGATCACAATCACCAGACCTTTGTAGCCGGCGGCTTTCACGATCTCCAGAACGCCACGCAGATAGTGCAACGCGTCGCGGCTACCGATGTCACCTTTGATTTGAGCCGACTTCTTTGCTGAAGCCGCCACGTTGCCGCTGCCACAAAGCCACGAAATCAGTGCGCCCGCTTCAGCCACATCGCCCTTCTGCTTTAGATCAAAGACTGTTTGAATGACTCGGATAAAATCTTCCGGAGCCAGTCCGCCGGTTTTCGTAGCGAGTTCATCGCTCAAACGACTGCGGACCTGCTCATCAAAATCATCTGCCGTGTCGTCGGCACCCGCGTCGACGAGTGCTTCTTCGACAGTACCTATCCAGCGGTCGAGAATGTCTCCCAGTGCACCGCGAGGGCAGGAGGCCGTGCCGAGTTCGGTCATCACCTTGCGATAGACGTCATCGAATTTGTGAAAATGCAGGTCGCTATCAGAAACGACGACGAAGCTCGTGGCGAATCCGCGAGCCTGCGCATCCAGCAATGACAATCGGGCCATGAACGTCTTGCCGCAACCGTAGCTGCCTCGCAGGAACTTGATCGAACCTTCGCTGTCCGCAACCAGGTCCAGTTGTCGTTCAATCTCGCCGCGGTGCTTTTCGATGCCGACGGCAAAAGTGTCAATGCCGCGTTCCGGGACAAGTCCCTTCCGCAGCGATTCAAAGACATGCTCGATATCGCGAGCCGTAATCGTGGTCATGATGCAAATCCTTCCCGGACATATCGTTTGACGGCAGCGGTCGCGTCAATGCGAGTCGCAAACGGAGCACTGGCGGCATACTTTTCGAAGTTACGAGCGAACTTGCGAAATTCCCGGGCACTTCCCAGCATCTTAATAATCTCTGTTTCTGTGACGGCTCCATGTTGAGACAGATGCTGAAACACGCGTCGAATCGCACCTGCCGGCAGGTCATCCAGCCACGATTCTGTGATCTCTTCCGCTTCGAATTCCTCTGGTACCTCAGTGGAATATCCAACTTCAAAACGTTCTTTTAGCGTGCGTGTTTCGATATTCACGTCTGCCCCGGGATGAAACAGCTCAACCTGAACGCGAGCGTTCGTATTGCCGGTCAGTCGAAAGAACAGCTCGAACTCTTCGCCGACGGTGGCAACGATGGCACCGGATGACAATTCTGCACCTCCGCGAGTTTCACAAAGTTCTACTCGGACGCTGGTGCTGTCGGATACGCGCAGCCCCAGATCAATCGCATCGTCGCTGCCATAGTCCAGGCAGTTCCTGTCAATCGTCACCTTTGCGGCAATGCAATGCATTCCGGCGATGCCATCTTTCTTCACAGCAGTAACGTCGTAGGGTGTTGTGCTGCCACCAGCCGGTTGACGGTATGACACAGTCAGGACCGGAATCACACGCTCCTGAAAACTGTTTCCTCCGTGTGTGAATCCCTTCTTCCTGTTTACCGTGTCAAAGACGGCGATGGACTTCGGAAATGTGACGTACGCGTCACCGCATTCGTAATTCAGATCGCGCAGAGAAACGCGTACTTCGTCGTTTCGGTCGACTGGAACGTCGGAAATGATGTGACGACGTTTCGGGTCGAGTTTGCGACCATGCGGCTGTCTTGGGTGTGTGTCTTCATCCAGCAGCAGGAAGCCGTGATCAGCAGCGAACACGAAATTGCTGACGCCTGCCTCACGCAGCTGGTGCCATGCGGAACGCAGTTGGTGCAACACATCTTCAAACACTGCCGTACCGAATCCGGATTCACCGCTGTTGTCGATTTCACGGCTGTGAACCATGACCAGTCGAGCGCCGCGGATCTTATTTTTGAGTGCGCGGGTGTCGAGCTTCAGAATCTCATGCAGCTCAATCTTCGGGCACGTTCGTCCGCCAACTCGGTCATGCATGGCCCGCTGACGACTGTCCGGATCAGACACACGAAACTCGCCTGTCGAAAACCCTTTCACTCCCAAATCCTTCAACACCGGCTGCAGGTGGCCATCGCGACTATTCACAGGGGCCAGCACGTTCATGCCGACTTCCGTAATGCTGGGCAATTCTGCAAGTCGCCATTCGAGTCGGGTCTTCGTTTGTGCTGTCTGATCTTCAACCGCTTCCAGCAATTCGCAGCCCATTTCGTATCGCAACGCGTCAACGACGAAATAAGCAGTTGTGCTGCCGTCACTCACCAGCGGTTTGACTTCTTCGTCGAACAGCGTCCGTTGCTGCCGCGATTTTTCCGGCAGAAATCCCTGAGACTGACACAAGGCATTGAACTGTCGAGCCCATGCATCTGCCCAGTCTCGCCACACGACTGTCATATGATCAAGACACTCGCGAATCTTTGCCGACATGGGAATCTGCGATCGCCACAGCTTCTGTCGGAACTGCTCGAGATGTCGGTGAGCCTGATCCACTTCTGCTCCGCGGCGGGTGTACTCATCAACGGCTGACTGGATACTGTCGGTCGACTGCAGCGATGGCCCGGCCTGCTGGACGGCCACGCCCAGACGAGCGGCGGCGGCGACAAGCTTCCACGCATTTCGACGCAGGGGTTCATTGCGTAACCAGAACGTTTTCGGGTCAGAGCGGATGACGGCCCAGTTATGGACGGTTTCCCAGTCAGAATCCAGAATGGCCTGCAGAGAACCTTCCAGAATCGTTTCTTCTTCGAATCGAAAGGTGTCAAAACGCCCAAGCGCCCTGGCCGACACTTTGCCTTTGTCGTCGACCAGACGCAGTTCGCATTCATCTGCTGTGCGCTGATAGAATTTCTGCTGTTCCTCTGCACCGTCCTGAAGACGCAGGACCAACGCATGACATTCGTCTTTCACCTTCGCAGGAAGCCCGCGAATCGACTTCAGAACTTCCGTTCGTGGCTCCACGTTCGGTGCGAGATCATGGACATAACTGACACACATCGCCCAACTGCAGATCGAGTACGCGATCGCTTCAGCGGACGTTTTTTCTTCGCCGACGGAGAACGAATCCCTGAGACTGTCTTTGAACCACTTATCAGGCATTCCCGTGAGCGACACGATGCGGTCCTGTATGGCTCTTCGGTCAGCCGTGTTTTCCGCAGAGTCCTCGTCCTCCTTCACGCGAAAGTCAACGGTCGCCAGGCGTTGAGCAAGAACCCGCTTGAACAACAGATCGTCAACAAGACCGGTTAATGAAACGTCGCGAAGTTTGCTGGCCAGCCCCTCGGTCCCACTGGTCATCAGATCGCGCAGCCAGTTGTCCGCACTGGCCAGATTCAGGCTGTTTCGTTGCAGAAATTCGTTGATCCTGTCCGGCGGTACGTTTCCGGCGGCAGCATCGCTCACAAGTGTATTCAAAGCTTTGCGATATCGTTTGCCAGCCCGGTATAGTTCAAACAGTGGCGTGCCTTTGACGGTTTCTTCGTTGAAACCGGGCAGATGGATTAGTGCTCGCGTCTTGTCGACGCCACCAGTGACGTTTTCCAGTTCCAGCATCAATTCCAGGTGACTGCCGCGAAACGCGTAGACGTCGTACTTCAGCTGGTTGTTCTGTCGCAGCTGAATAAGCTGCTCGACGAAATCACAATAGTGATTGTCGGCGTCCAGCCAGATGACGAGATTATGCCGCGACAACCACTCCCTGACGTCGGCTTCAAGAGCGACGGAGACCGGGCCGAATGCAGTTGCGGGTGGTGAAGTGTGCGGTGTCACGTTATTCAATGTTGAGTCAGCTGTGTCGGCGTCTGCCTTCGTCGACGGGGATTGGCCGAGATTGTCAGGCTTACGGTGTGGAGTCCGGAAAGTGTCCGGCATCGGCCAGAAGTTTTGGTATGGAAATGATGGCAGGGCGGGCTTCTGAAAGATGTGAAGACGTCATCAGGCAGATCGCTTCTGAGCGGCCTCAGCCCGCAGCTTCATGAGCGCCAGCATGTCGACCAGTTCTGCGAGCGCTTCCGCCTCGCGGCGGTCGACAGCATCCAGCGTCCCGTCTTCATCCTGACGATCCAGCAGGTGTTGCAATCGATCGTGCAGCGCTGGAGGCAGCCGGAACATCTGCCAGTCTTCAGGCAGCTCCAATTCAACAGTAACGGTGCTCATGGCGGGCTTTCTTTGTGTTCAGGAACAGAGGCTGCGAATTGTCATTGTCCATGTAGAAACAGCGGAATCGTCACGGTCACTTCTTCCGCGTCCGAGTCGTCTTCAATTCGAAGTTCGGGCACGGCCTTTAAGACGCGAAGAATGCCGCTCCCCAGTCCTCGGTACTGCATGACATCATAGGCAAAAGAAACCAGTATCGGGTTGCGGTCCCGCCGAATTCCTCGCCGCATCTGCTCTACCGTGAGACTGTTTGGCAGGCGACCGGGGCTGCGGATTTCGATTCGATCGTCAAAAATGAACAGCTTGATGGCGTCGTGGATGAAGTAGTCGCGGTGTACCAGTGCATTGGTCAGAAGCTCTTCAAAGACGACGGCCGGAATCTCGGTGACGGCCGGACCATTAAAGGATTCGTCGCCCTGAATACGTGAATTCCACTTGCTGAAAAACGCCATCGCCTTTTCGTACTGTTCGCGTAACGACCCTTCAAAGCGACGATTGTCATAGAATTCTGTCCCGGCGCGTTCAATACCTTTGAACCAGACAGCCTTGATGGAAAACTCCGGCAACAGGCGTTCCGGATGTTCAGCAAACAGCAGAGTGCCGGCGATTGTGAGCTGTCCTGACTCCATCAGCCGACATGCCGTCAACTCGCGTTCGAGATCGGCCGAGTCCTCAGGGATGTCGCGATCGAACTTCGCCACATAGAACGTCGCGAACGCTTTTCGATCCAGCTCACTGATGGTCGCTCCCGGAACACGGCAGGTTTCTGCATAGACAGCGTGGCTGGCCTGAAACATGCGACGCAACTCAGAACGACTGGTGACGCGCCGCTTATCAGATCCGCGTTTGACCCAAAAGTAGCCATCTGAAGTCTGGTACGGCTTATCGACGCCTTCCGCAATGCTGATCACAAGCACTGTTCCATCAGATGTCGAAACGTTTTCCGTCAGCAGACTCACTGGCGGTTGTAGATTCTGGGTGCTGACATTGCTGACAAGCTGATTCAGAAACCCGACCTGCTGCGCCGTCAAACCCGTGATCGTGCCGTCATCGTCAACCCCAACAAAGATCTTTCCGCCATTGGTGTTCAGGAACGCGGCAACTTCTTTAGCCAGTTTGGATGCCTCAGTGATCTCGCGTTTGAATTGTCGTCCGCTGTCTTCACCCTTCAGGATTTCCTGTCTGAGACTGATTTCGTCCATTGCTGGAGTACCTTCTGGCGCCGGAGAAATGCCTCGGCACCACCTTCCATAATGTCTACGATGGTTTTACTTGTGGCCGGACAGTCAAGACTTCCGGATTGATGGTCGTACTGTCCCTGCTGAACCTCACGGCAGGCGTGAATTTGCTCTGCGTCGCCGAGGACCGGGATGTTGGCATTGTGCGTCGCGATGACGAACTGGCAGTGCTTCTTACGTTCCAGCAGTGGGGCGACGACGTGACGGAAGATCGTTTCGTTGTCCAGGTCATCTTCCGGCTGGTCCAGCAACATGATTGGATAACGGTCCAAAGACGTGAGCAGCGTCAGTATCGCCGTTGCGCGCTGCCCGAGTGACAGCTTCCGCACTGGCGTTCCGTCGAATGTGATTTCGCGACGGTCCGGCACACGCCAGGTCAGGAATTCCGCAAGGTTTTCAAACAACGCTGTGCGAAGTTTATCGACGTCCGCGGTCGCCCCCAACGTATCCTGAAGCTTGTCGCGGTGTTCAAAGATGGCGAGACCGTTTTGAAGCTGTTCGACAATGCGATCACGCGACGCTGCACGAAAACCGGTACCTTTCAGCTGTTCTGCAACGAATCGGCCGACTGCCTCTCGGTCGTCTTCAAACTGTGTGGTCAGCTTGATGGTGTCGGGAATCGATTTCTCACACTCTTCCAGCGCCGCTTCTTCTTTTCGGTGTAACTCTCTGCGAAACCGATGCAATGCCTGTGCGGCCGTCAGCACCTTCGATAGAGCGGTTTGTTCTGACTGTGTCCGATTGGCCGCTGCCTGCTGCAGTTTAACCAGTTGCCCGTAACGCGACTTCTTTCTGCGGTATTCCTCAAGATTCAACCCTGGCTCATTGATATCACGCTGCAGCTGCGCAAAGCCTTCCTGAAGTTCGTGCTCCGTGTCTCGGATATTTGTTTGAATAGACTCCAGTTCTGTTTCCGCGCCCTGCAGCCCGGTGACCAGACGGTCATAGCTGGTTTTCAACGACTGCAGAGTGTCCAGCAATGTTTTCAACCGCGCAGCCGCCGCCTGCAATGACACACTTTTCAGTTCTGGCCAGTCCGCCATGACCTCCCGCCAGTCGGCGTCCTGTTGACTGACTCGGATCCGAAGCTCCTTAAGCTGTTCCAGCAGTTCGTCAACCCCGCGCCGGTCAGTGTCGAATACTGTCAGAGCCGACAGGCGATCTTCCACGCCTTTTTCCGCGTACACGGCCAGCTGGTGCTTTAGCCGTTCCTGTTCCTGAGCGTACTCATCGTCCAGTCCTTTTGCCTTCAATACTGATTGGTAATCCGAGACGGCCTGTTGAACAGCCAGCACAAGCTGTGTCTCCTGATGTTGATCGTCAGCCGTGGCGGCACCGGTCAGGCGGGCAAAGAAATCTGCTTCAAAACTCTCGTGCCGACTGCCGAGATCCTTCTGACCAAAGTACAGCACGTTCGAAAACACATCGCCGGGACGCAGTCGAGTGGGGTTGCCTTCCAGTTGAACCTGTGGGTCGAATCCCAGGGGACGTCGCACTTCGACCCGTTGGTCATGTTCGTTTCTGCCCGTGACGATCACTTCACCGCCGTTGGCGAGCATCGCTTTCACAAGTTCATTCTTGTAGCGCGCGTCAACGTCTGACGGTTCGATCCCGAGAGCGTATCGCAGGCATTCGATGACACTGGATTTTCCTCCGCCGCGGGAACCAATCAGCGTTGTCAATTGTTCAGACAGGCCGTACTCCTGCCCATCCAGCAGCCCACCGGCAAACCTGACAGAATGCAGCATCGGACCGGAGCGTGGCTCAGGTTCGGTGAGTCGAACTCGTTGAACGTAGTCGGTCAGGGCAAATTTGACGGACTCGAATCGCAGATCCCCGATTTTCAGCCAGCAGGGCCGATCTGACTGACTGATTTCCACAATGCTCTGCGTTGGATCCGAACCCTCCACGAACGCAGGTGGCGTGCCCACAGGCCAGTGCTGAATGACGGCCTCGGGCCGCATTACTTTCTGTAACCCCAGCACCCGATTCCAGCGATCACCACACGTTTCGATCACATGCTGCAATTGTCCCCAGCCAAGTTCCTGAATCAGGCCGTTGTCCGAATCGACATGGGCAAAAACAACGAAATAGTCTTTTCCATAACCATCCAGCTTCTGAAGGCAGCCGGCGATGTCTTCAATCGTTCGTGAACCTTCATCCGGCGTTGAGGTGAACTGAGAACTCAGGAACCGCTGAATCCCGTCATTTGCCGCTTGATCATCAACCCAGTCGGGCGAGAACACGACCAGCGCATGGACGCCCTGCCCCGCGTTGATACCGAGTTCGACACCAGGCAGCACGAGGATGCCTTCGCGGCGAGCCGCTTTGCGTAATGCTTTGTATTCATCGATGTCAAACGTGTTGTGGTTCGTGACAACCGCAACCCGGAGTTTTGCGGCGACAAGTTGGGCAACCCATTCCTTCACGAATTCATTTTCCCGGTCCCGAAACTCCGCTCGAAGCTGTTTACGAGACGCTCCTGGTTCCTTCAGGGTGTGCAAATGAAAGTCGGCGCGCACCCACTCTGCACCATGGGGGAAGAAATTATCGAGTTCGTTTGGCATGTGCGGCTTTGGTTCCTGGAGGCCCGGTTTTCAGAATCAGACAGATAGAAAAAAACAGGGTTCGCAGATTGTAATCAATTAGGCTGCCGACCATGTAGGGCCGGCTGCAATGACCAATTATCGGTGGTTATCGGCATCGAGACACCGGACCTATCTGTCGTCATCCTCTCCTGCAAACAAATCCGGTGGTTTGAATTTGCTCAGCATATTCTGGCGAACTTCGACTTTGTCCGGATGTTTCTTTTCGAATGCCGTCCGGGCTTTCGGTTCGTCGGGGGCGAGCAGGCGGAATTCGGCTTCCTGCTTCTTACTGAGCCGGAGTTCCAGTTCCCAGCACTCATTGGGGATCACCGACCAGAGTCCGGCCTCCAGCAATGTCAGGTTGGCCTGCGGTTGATCCTGTTTGCGGCGACGACGCAGGACTTCTTTTTCGATGGCATCTAAAGCTTCGGATGCGTGTTTCTTCAGGAAGGCGGCACGGTGCTCGGCGTCGCCGCCATCGCCACGATATGGAGCTTCTTCAATCCGGAAGTCGGGGCCGATTTCGTCCTGCAGGCGCAGTTCCCAGGCCCATGCTCGGGCGGGGTGGTATTTCCAGAAGCAGCCGTGAGCGACTCCCAGTGACGGGTCGGTCTGACACTTCTTGTCGACGCGAGTCGGCCAGTAACGCATGGCCAGGTGAGACCAGTCGTAGTCTTTTTTGCCTTTGGCGGCGACCAGTTCTTTCCACCACTTCTTCGGGTCTTTCCACTGAGGTTCCAGCAGGGGCCACAGAGCCGCACTGTTGATCATGACGCCGTCGTCGAGATCGGGGACATAGCGGGAATCGACTTCGCGTTCCAGCTTCTTGGGATCTGGCGGAGCCGGACCTTTGTCGGCACACTGTTCGACGGCCGTCATGAATTCGACCAGTTCGTCGCGCCATGCTTTGACGTCGTCGTAGCGGCTTTCGGCATCGCGAGCCGCTTTTTTGTCGCTGCTGCCTCGGGCGACGGTGAGGTCCTCGATTTCACCGTCGAGTCGTGTGAGTGTCGGCTGCAGATGATCGGCCAGCAGCACGCGGAGCGTCTGATCGCTCCAGCGATGAATGTTGACCCACGCCACGAAGGTGCGTTTGGCGGAGGACAGCGGCCAGTGAATCGGCCGGTTTTCGTACATCTGCCGATGAACGTCCTTGAAGAATTTGTCTCGCAGCCACTCGCTGAGACTCCGTCTCGTGTCGATTGCTGCAGCGAATTCGTTCCATTTGTCGTGAACGATCTGAGCGGCGGAATGTCCGAGCGAGTCGCGGCGATCATCTTCGGACAGCGTACCGTCGAGAAACAGGATGCCGTGTGGAAGCGGTAGGCCGGATCGAGCAAACCCGTTGGATGCCGGAGCGGCGGCCTGGTCGAGAACCGAATTCGCGTCACCCGTTTGGTTTGGCCATTCGGAGGGTTTGCGCTGCTCCGGCAGTTCGTCGGCCTTGTTCCGGCCTACATCTGTCGGCTCACCGGTTGCCGGATCGAGAATGCCTTCGCCGTTGGGGCCGAAACGTCCGAGGGCAATTCCCACGGCAAAGCTGACGTGATCGGTGGGCGGTTCGGGATCGAGTTCTTCGAGGTACTCCGGCAGAGGCTCCCCCTCGGCCCGATCCACCGCCCGCTGAGCCCACGTTTGTGCATACCGCCACGGCGACGGACCGGTCTGAAGGAACTCGACAGAAGGTTCGCGATGGGATTCGTGGACGTTAAAGGATCTGGAAACGAAATCAAAAATCCGCTTCGCTTCAGGGACGGCGAGAAACGGCAGGCGATTCACGTCACCAACAGTGAAATGAATGGTTGGGTTGAGCGACTTGAGAATGTGTTGAGCATCACTTGTATTTAAAGCACAGACCGTTGCCGCAAGGTCTGACGAATGTACCGATCGCCCGGTTGCCTCGAATACTGCGGGAAACTGATATGCCCGAGCACCAAACGTTGCGCCGATTGTTGTGAACGCGACGCCGCGATTCAGTTGGTAGTCCATATTGCGCAGTGTGGCCGCATCAAGCAACGCCATTTCGATCCCGTGCCAGTGCCAGTTAACGCATTCGTCAAGAGGCTCTCTCCAGCGTTTTCCAGCCGCACCGGCAACCAGGGGCACCCAAGCGGCGTGCTTTGCGTTATTGAATGATTCCCAGCGAAAGCGGCGAAAGCGAGTGTTATCCCCGGTTGTGATTCCCTCGCGAGCTGGGCTCACTTCTCCGACCAATGGTTGTTGTTCGTACGCAGTCAAAATCCGCTGCGGCCACCAATACACGAGCGGCCATTCGGGGACGACTTTCAGGGCGGCGGGGGCGAATTCGTGGCGGCCGAAGTGGCACAGCGTCGCCGCTCGTTTTCGCTGAGTCCGCTCGTTGTCACGACTGGTGTCCTCCCGTGGCGTCGGACACTGAGCGACAGCGTTCGGGCCTGCATGAGACTGACTGAACACCACCACGCAGACTGACACGACCTCATCCGGAATATCTTCGAACGCACCGCGGTCAAAATCACCCAGCGCCCGCAGGTCGTATTCCTTCAGCAGATGTTCCCGCAGCTTTGAATACTGCTTGATAAACATCCAATTCCGCATCGTCAGCATGGCACTCACGCCGTGCGGTCGCACCAAGTGCAGACCTCGCAGCAAAAACGCTGCAAACAAATCGGCTTTGCCCAATTTGTATTCCGTCTCCACGTATTTCTTCGACGCCATCTTCGACGTGCCCTGATACGGCGGGTTGGCGACGACCAGATCGTACGTGTCCTCCCGCACCAGTCGCACAAACCGCACGCCCGCCGCCAGTTGCTCACCATGCAACCGAAGCCCCAACTCCTGCGCACTGGTGTGCTTATCCAGAAAGGTCTCCAATGCTGCCAGCATGCCGGTTGCTGCCCATTCCCGTGAGATCGGACGCGGACGGGATTCCGTGGTGCCGTCTGGGAACATATCGATCTGCGTCACCTTGCCCTTCCACCCCACCGCTTGCTCATGCTGCGCAATCGCCGCCTCAATCGCCGCATCGACCTTCAGCAAACTTCCCAGATGGTCGGCTCCACGCAGAGCTTCGATAATCTGATTGGTCAGCTTTGCCGGAATGCCGGTTTCATCCTGCACCGCCTGCCGCAATTCCACCAATGCCGGGTCGTTGTCCGGCAGACTGGCAATCCCCAGATTCGACGCCACCAGATTCAACTGCTTCGGCCTGGCCACCTTCGGTGGATTGGACGCGTCGGAACGTCCTCGGCCTGCCGCGCCGAAACCCGCATCGGCGGAATGCATGGTTTGCGAAATCCCAAACCGACAAACCTGCTGAGCCTTCAGCCACAACGCCGCAGCTGCGATCTGCACGGCTCGCGGATCGAGATCGATGCCGTGCAGGTTGTGTTCGAGAATGCGTTCGACGATGGAGGTGTCGGTCCAGGCAAAGGGTCGGGAGTCTTTTTCGGTCGAAACGGTTGATGAAATTCCTGCCGGCTGATCCGAAAAAGACTCCCGACCCTCTCCGCGATGCCGAGCTTCTTCTTTGTACAACGCGACCAGCAAATCGAACGCCACCACCAGAAAGTGACCGGAGCCAACAGCCGGGTCAAGGATTTTCAAATCACGAACGCTGTCTGGAGCGTTCTCAACCGCATCGTCCGGAATCGGTTGAGGCACGTAATACGCCCAGCGATGTTCGGCGTCCGTTTCCAGCGGCATCAGTTCGGCCAGTTCGACCTCGCCCGCATCACGTTTGGCTCGCCATTCGATTCGCCGCTGTTCCAGTCGTTCCAGCGTGCCGTCGGCCTCGACGTCCGGTGTCCAGCCGTGCTTTTTGCACATCGCCAGCCACATCGGGCCGAGACTGTTCTGCAACAGCCAGTCGACCATGTACCGTTCGGTAAACATCTGCGTTTTTGAGGCGATTTCGTGCGGTTCAATCTTGCCGCCATTGTTGATCTTCGCATCCAGTGCTTCGCGTTCCGGGTCGTTCCAATACTGGTAGACCCAGCCCAGCGTCATGTCGTCCGTCCAGCACGATTCCAGTTCCGGATCGTCAAACGCCTCGACAATAGCTCGAATGGTGGCGGAGGGAACAGGAATCAGATCCGCGATGCCCGCCGATCCATACAGTCCCGGCAGATCGGTGGCCAGATCCTCAAAGATGAGCTGCAGCAGGAACGAATAGCCTTCGCTGTCATCGTTTCGAACCAGTGCCGGTGCGAGTTCGCGAAAGTCTTTGTAGCCGCGACTGTTCCAGCCACCGGTCACGACCATTGGTTTTCGCAAACCGGTGGCTTCCATTGTTCGCAAAATCACCAGGCGGTTCAGCAGCGTGTAGGCGGCTTGTTTTTCGGCGTCACGGCGAAAGTCGTCCTTTTTGCGTTGCGAAAAAGGGGTCGGGGACGTTTGACCGGAACGGCCCTCCGGGTGCTTCGCATCAAAGGTCCCCGACCCCTTTTTCGAGCTTGCTCGCACCTGTTCGGCCATCCAGTCTTCCAGCCGCTGCCGCTTTGCTGTTCTGGCGACATTCAGATTGGCATCCTTGCTGCGTACGCTCATCCGGTATTCACGGTCCGTGGCTTCGCCCAGTTCCGTCAGCAGGCGTTCGCGCAGGCTGCGAATTGTCTTCGACAGTTTTGCTTTGGCATCGGAGGTCATTGACATGAGGGGGCCTCCCATACGCAGCCATCACGCACCACACGATGCGGCGTCGACACCGGGGGCTCAAACGATCCAGCTTCGTGACCATTGGGAAGGACGCCAGATGCATGGGGGTCACGACCGTGTTTCGCAGAGGCAATCAGGTCGGCGTCGGCGTGTGTCGCCGCAGCTTCGGAACGATGCCACGGCCCATGAAAGCGAAGCATTCCTGCGTGACTCGGTTTTGTTTCGGGAGCGGCAAACATCGGGGACTCAATCACAGTGCAACGGTGCCAAAATGGCCGTTCGGGAAAAGAAGGATCTTGGTAAAGTCAATGGCAACAACAAGTTACGACGTTCGTCATGTTTCTTTTCCAAGCAGCCTGGAAAAGAGATCGTCATCTCCGTCGCCGGGTTTTGCATAGCACCGCACATTGGTCCCCGCCGTGGGGTTGGCCACGACAAGCATCCCCTGTTGCACCCATTTTTTGAGTTGTTTGGAAACGCCCAGGGTGTTGTCTGTCCCCATGAGCTGGCGCACCTGGGCATTGGCAATTGTGCCGTTCTTATCGAGGTAGTCGCTGACCTGCTCCCAGATCCCGGGCCGATTCTGGTTTCGCAAATGGACAACCAGCGCTTCGCGCTCGATTCGCGGTCGCGTGATGTACAGGGGCGGATACAGACCGGCTTCCTGCATCGTGCCGAACATCATCTTGACGCCCTCGTGGGCATCCAGATTCGGCGGGTTGGGGAATTCCCGCAGATGCTGAGTAATTAGTGGGTTTCGGGTGTGGCGGACTCGCTGGATGTTGGCGACGGTCACCGAACCGGAAAGTAAGCCAGGGGATTCGATCTCAATTCGATCTGAAAAGATGCGAATAACGATGTCGGCAGTGAGTCGGTAGTCACGATGAATGACCGCATTCGTAATCGCTTCCGCTATGACTCGCACGGGATACCGCTGCACGATCTCGAAACGTTGACGGGCATAAGCACGCCAATAGTCCGTGTCCAGCAATTCGAAGTCGACGTCTTCGAGGCTGGTTTCCGCGGAAACGACACCACGTGCGTGGCATAGTTCTGTGATTTCGGACGCAGGGATTTCGCGATTGCCTTTGGTCAGCCGCACGAACGTCCCGTCATCAACGATGCTGTGGACTCGGCTGCTGCGTCCGATTTGCAGCACAATAATGGAACCACGGGAGCCGTCTCGCAGCGTGCAGCCGAATTCGTGATGCGTATAGCTCAGATGCTCTGATTCAGTAATTCGCGATTGAATTTTCCGCCGCAGTTCATCCCAATTCATGGGATGCGACTGAATTCCATACACCCGATCTCGACCCGCAGCCTTGTCAGCGTCTTCCAGCCCAAGAACGAGGAGGCCGCCGTTGGAGTTTGAGAAAGCAACAACTGACTCCAACAGTCGATCAACCTTTCCAATGCGTTTGCATTCGAATCGGTGAGATTCGGGCAACTCAAGCAGCTCATCGATGAATGAATCATTCAAAGGGGGCAACGGATCGGCTTCCGCGTTACTCATGTTGTTTGCGTCACCACTCACTACGGTGATTCCTTTCTTCCGGCGAATTTCATCAGATCAACCTCACCCGCTGTCCGTTGCGGACCTGCTCCAGCAGGCGGTCCCGAATTTCAACAACGAGCGTTTCGACGTCCTCTTCCGTACGGATTTCTCGATTGTGCAGCTCCAGCTTGACTGGCACGATTCCCGTTCCGCCTCCTTCGTTTTGATAGACATCCAGCAGATGATTGGCCGTTTCTTCCGCTTCACGAAGCCTGATGAGGAATTGATCTTTCAGGTTTCGCAGAGTCGGTGCGACGGCATCTGCAGTGGTGTCTGTCGGAGCGTCATTGATGGGTCTTAGCACCTTATGGGCTTTATCCGTGGACAAGGTGCTGTAGCCGTCACGCATCGTGACTCGGGAACGAACGAGCTCGGCCTGTTGTTCCTGCCATTCGAGCAGCCGTTTGCGTTCGGCTGTGTAGGCTTCGACCACGATCTCAAGGTGTGGCTTAACAGCGACAGCATTCACCCAGGGCCGACGAGTATTCAGTTGCTCCGAAATGGAATCTGCGGCGGTTAACACTTCACCACTGAGAGCGTCGATTTCACGCAGTTGTTCGGCGTGGTTTTCTGCAACATCGCTGGCTTCCCGAAGCAGCTGGACGGCGTTGTCATGCAGTTCTGCTGACAGCTGGTTCAGCATCTTGACGCCATCGATCAGGTGTTCCAGCTTCTTTTTAACACGCTGAACCGTCGGCTTTGTCTGTCGTACTTTGGCCAGGCAGTGTTCGAGAGCGTCGTTCAGACGAGTGAGTTCCTGTGGCGTGTCTCGCTGACCAGGCAGCCGATCCAGCTGCTGCAACACGTCTCGCAGCCGACCGGCCACACCACGAAAATGTTTCTCAACCGCATCCGCGATGGCGTTGTCTTCGCGGTCCAGTGGATCACCAAGTTGATCGTCAAAGAACCTGCAAATGCGACTGCGAGCTTTAACGCCAATGTCATCGTCACCAACAGGAATAAACTGTGACCGCTTGAAGCTGGTAATTCGGTCAAAGACGTCTCGGATACCGGCATCACGCACAGCAGTGATTTCGTTTCCTGATTCGTCTTCAATCTTCAATTTACTGCCACGCAACAACCCGAGCACGCAGGCTTTGATGACTTCTGCCTGGTAGGCATAGGGCGGACCGCCGAACTTCGCCAGCAGATTGCTGCCACTGACGCCGTCTTCAGATTCGATGTAGTCACGAATTCGGACCGGGATGACTCCACTGCAGGTGGGCTGGTACTTTCCGGAATCCAGTTCCAGAATTCCGAGTTCGTCTTTGAGAAACCTGGTTGATGGCCCGGTGAGTTCCGTCAGTAACAGCTGGTCCAGTTCCGACGGCTGAATGGTGATTGAGTCAAAGTGCTCGAAGAGAATCGACATGATTCGCTCGGCCACTTTCAAAATCGCAACAGCAAATCTGTTTCCGAAGTCATCGGGTTTGTAAGGCTTTTCGCGGAAGTAGATGGTGCCCGACATCCACGCAGATTCCACGACGTCCTGAATTTCGGCTTCCAGAGTTTCGACTTTGACTTCTTCCTGTTGCAGAAGCTGTTTTCTGGGTTCTGTCAACGAGCCTCGACGTGGACTGAACTTCTTGACCATACCGCGAGCACGTGCCAGGGCGCGTGCCTTGTCTGTCAGTTCACTGATGTCACCGCAAACCCAAATCAGTCGATCACGCAGATTGCTTTCCCGACTGCGTTCTACCCAGGTAGATTCCGCACGGTCGTCTGGCTGAACGAATCGAAAATCGACCAAAACCACGGCATCGTCTTTGGCCTTAATCAGTTTTTCATCGTTTATCCCGCGACCGTCCGAAAACAGGACCGCCCATGGAAACGGTCGCTTCTTGAAAACCGGTTTTTCCGGCTTTGTCTCCATCACGTTCTTTAGGGCGTCGCGAACAATTTCGCTGATGGCTTCACGAGACGCTCTGACATCACGTTTTTCACGTTCCCATTCTTCACCGGCGGTGGACTGAATTCGGTAACCCAGTTTTTCGGAAAACGCCAGCAGGTTCAGATTGCGAAGTTCTTCGAGGGCGTCGGTGACTTCACTCACCTGATTGCCACGATCCATCGTGTCGTACAGACACTGAGCCACCAGCTTGGCGTCCGTCGGTCGCGTGTCCTGAATCAGTTCCAGCAGAGCAACGGTCTTCGCTGCCTTCTGCAGCATCGGGCGTTTGTCGGCCGTTTCGTTCAGAAGACGAGCCATGCTGGCTTGCGTGTCAGAATCCAGGGCCGTCTTCTGAACTTCGTAGATCTTGTCCAGCGTGATCAGAGTCCCGATGGGCAGTTCTGCCAGTTTCTGATCACGAAACAACTCTCCAAGCAACTGCAGCAAACCGCGAATGGCCTGATCGTCGCCCTGGGCTCGGGCAGAGCGAATCCGCATGGCACTGGTAATCTGCAACAACAGATCGATCTGGCCAGGCAGCAACGGATACACTTCGACGAACTCATCCGGTGAAACGTCTTCGCAGCCGAAAGCAAACAGTTTGAGATCCGGCCGGTGTTTATCGAAACGTTCGCGAAGTTCTTCTTCACCCGCACTGTCCTTTTGCAGCAGTCGGCGGTGAACAACGTCACGAATGTTGGTTGCCGCCAGATGTACTCGCAGTTGTGGCGGAAACCGGTCTCGGGCCCAGACTAGATGTTCCTCGCCGGCTTCTTCATCGATCTTCTGCTGCCCAAGAGCAAACAGCCACGCTTTCCCTTTGAGCTGGCTTCCTAATTCCGATGCCAGCGCTCGCAATCTGTCCCGCCGATCGTCACTGGAGATGACATACTGCGACACTTCGTCAACGACGATAAACAAAGTTCCGTTTGGTCTCCGCAGCCGCATCATTTCGCCGATGGCCGCAACCGCCTCAGCAGCCGAATCGGCAATCGTGGTCCCGACACGGCTGTCGATCCAGCTCATGGGGTCAGTATATCTGTCCTTGTCAAAGTTGTGCAGAATCTCAGAGAAAGTCTCGTCAGCAAGTGGCTTGTGTTTCTCTTCCTGCCAGGGATGCCCAATATCTTCCGAGACCTTCAGAAAACGATCCCACTCACCAGACTGTTCCAGCCTGAGTTCAAAGTTGGCCACCAGGTGGTCGGGGCAGTAACCCAACCGTTTCTGTACCTGTCGAACGGCAGCGGAATGGATGTGTTCGTTGTCTCGTGCGAAGCCGCCGATGTCGAAAACAACGGAGAACGGTTCGGTGATTTTTTGGCGTAGCTTCTTCCATGCGTCACGGAATTCCTGCGCACGATCTGTCATGTCGCGATTCAGTAACTCTTCAGACAGAGTTTTTCCGTTAGAAAACTCCATTCCGTCGAGGGCTAGTCCAAGAAGTTTCGCGAAGCTCGATTTACCAGAACCGTAGAAGCCGGATATCCACGCTGCGGGCAACGATGGCCCACCGTTCTTATCCAGTTCTTTGCTGATCGCATTCAGCAGCCTGACATACTGTTCGTGGATTCCATCCGGTACGCGTTTGTAGTTCGGATGGTTCTCGTTCCAGCCGCCCGTGATGATGTATTCCGAGACTTCATCTCGGACCTTGTCAGGTGTCTGTTCATGGAAGTAGACGACCGGTGGAATATCACGAGTGACGTCCTGGCGGAACAAACTGCCGATGAGCCCGGGCTGCGTCAAAAAGTCGGGGCGTGACTCTTTCACTCTTGCTGTTTCTTCGTTGTTCATAAGGTTATTTCCACACCATTCAGACACTGCGACTCATTGGACGTCTTGTTTCCGGTAACTTCGATAGCTTGAGTCAGATTTTCGGAGCGACAACGGAACGTTTTCGAGCCTCAGCTCGCATCGGCTGCGGGGTTCCCGCATCAGTAGATTCGGGGACGATAGTCGCTGTCAGGATCAAGTAGCCCCATAAATGAAAGCCCTTTGTCACCACGCCGCTCACCGGGATACAGCAGGACGACAGGTACGTTTTTGGTGCGACCGTCCAGGTGCCGCAACAGTGCCGACGAACGAAAGAATGGATACAGTGCTCCCGCGCGTCCGATAATCGCCAACGTTCGATCGACCTTGTCAGGATGCTGATCGGCGTAGTCGGTAATAATGCGACTGCAGTCTGCCGCAATGCCGTCCGGCCCTTCGATCAACGGGGCAAGCTGACTCTGCAAATCCTGCAGGCCTCGCTGGACCGACTTTTTCGCTGTGCGTTTCTCACGCTGGATCAGCCGGTCTACAAATTCCTGCCCCTGAGCCCTGACACGATCAAGCAACAGCTGCTGCAAATTGATGGTCAGAACCATCCAGCCATAATTCTTCAGCTCATCACTTAGCTTGCGAATCTCCAGTCGCAACCGGAATTCCTCTTTGGGGTTGTAGGGCACAATCGCAAACCGATAGTTCCGCATGGTGCTGATGTGCGGTGCGTCATCTCGAATCAGGTCTCTCCGCAGCGCCGCGACGGCTTGTTGCATTGGAGTTTGATGAAACAAGTCGTTGCTCATGCCGTCCCCCTGAGTTGCTGCTCATGGTTCAGAACATTGGCGCTGGCCCATTCGTACAGGCCGTCAAACTGCCATCCGAATTCGAGCAGGTCGCCCTGTTTCTTAAACAGAAGCGCCGGCAGCGCTCTCAGGCGTCGTTCCAGTTCGCGACCGGTAAGGCCAATGGATGTCAGGTAGGGGTTGTCGATCAGTGAACCCTGAATCTGCACTTCACGCAGCAGGTACATCAGGTAGGTCAGTGCTTCATCGGTCACTCGTGGGATGTGCAACTGCCGTGGGTCACGCGATCCTTTCAAGAGCCCGGATTCCGTTGCTGAGAACAGCAGCCGTCGAGCAAATTGAATCCGGGTCGATGTGCCCCATCGTTCCGGCGCGATTTCTTCTATCCATCTGACGACGAGGTCTCGCGTCACGTCTGTGCGTCCGTGATTCATTCGGTCGACGAGATACTCTCCGGTGAATTCGCGGTAAAGTTGGTCGGAAAGTTGAAGATGCCAGTGACAAATGATTCGACGCGTGCCGGAATCCATGTTTGACCAGCAATGCAGAACACGAAGTGATGGTGGATACGCATCAAACTGTTCTCGAAAGCCAGCCAGTAAGACTTCGACTCGCGGCATGCTTCGCGCACCGAACCAATACTCACTGAACGCCGCGGCTGAGTTGTCACTGCATGCGTCAACATCCACGTGCCGCCAATACGCACGCGCATGCTCGACCTCGATCGGGCTTTTTAGCAGTCGAGTGTGGTAATCCACCACTTCCGCAGGGCGATCCATCAGCTTGGTCTCCGATAGTGCGGCAATGGGTAGGCATCTGACAGTGGTTGAAAACCGGCGACGAGATGTTGCACGGTCAGCTCCAGTGAGGGCGGTTTCCCCTTCAAACGACGACCTGCTGGTACGGTTGTGAAATTTGCAGTTCCGTGACCTTCCAGCCATTGAGCAAACTGATCTGAGTCCCAGTCTTCGGTAATCACGTCCTGAAGGCCCGGCAGGGCTTCTATCGGCGTTGTGCCGGCGCGCTTCAGATCCAGCAAACGTTCGTCGACCCGTTCGTCGATTTCGAACCCAAAACAGAACAACGAAAGAATGCGATCCGCATCATGGTCCTGTTCCCGAAGCTGAGCATCGGTCCGTTGTGCGGCTTCGCGTATTGCCTGAAACACGGCCCATTGCCAGCTGTTGGGCAACAGTCGTCGGAAGAAATCTTCTCCGCCAAATTCACTCTGGAGATCCGTTTTCCACCATCCCAAGCGCGGTTCCTCCCCGCCTTCACCGGCCCACGCGATGGCGAGTTGGGCGGTCAGAATCGAGTCGATCACGGACAGTGGGAGGATTGATTGTGTTTCCGTTTCTGTCACAGCAGTTCGATACTTTCCGTTTCTATCGAGGCTTCCGAAGCTTAGGGACCGATTCCTCAGTCGTGGTCAGCAGTGATTCCAGATCTTCTCGCTTGTACAACCGGTAGTTGTTGACCGGGTGGCGATGTTCGGGAATTCTCCCCGTCCGCCCCCAATTTCTTAGCGTGTTGCAGCACACGCCGAGAACCGCGGCCGCTTCAGTAATCTGCAGATATTCGTCCAGCTTCGGCATCTCGTACCCCTTCGGCACGTTCAGGATCACCCCAGGTGCCAAACCTTACCAAAGACAGAATCGCCGCGGTACGGAGCGGGTCGCGAATTTTCCCACGCGGGCGTCCATCAGCCCAAGCCAGAACGCATTCAGCCATCACAGCCGAACGTAGATTCGCCCGTGAAGGTGCAATCCGGAAGTCACCCAGATCGGTGGATTCAGAGGGGCAACCAAATGGGCTTTTCGCAGCAACTGAATCGTCTTCGCTCGACTGGGAAGCACATTCTCCGCCGGAATCGTCAGCTCATGAAGGCGGGCCAGGTCGAACAGCGCCTCGGCTCACAGACAATGCACGGCGTAAAGTCTACGGGAGCGGCACGCCCTGGAACACCAATTCGCGACGGTCTGCTCCATTGCCAAACCAAAAACGGAATGTGACAGTCTCAGACTGCTGAATTTTTCCCGACAACGTAAAGAGGTAGACTTTAGACTTCGGCGATGCGCCTTTCGGCGATTCCGTTGGGAAGATGGCATGGCGAAGTGGCGGATAATGAAGATCCATTTCCGCAAGTCCGCTGATCCGGCTTGTGTGGATGTGACCGTTCGTTTCAATCCTGAGTTTTCCAGGCAACTCCGTACCGTCAGCCCCTTCGGCTTTGAATCCCCAAGGCTCTTCTTTGTCGGTGAGTTTCTCGATAACAGTAGCCACACGCATCCATGGAACTACATTGTTGCCGGGAGTACGGCCGCCATCGGAAACCAGTTTTTGAGAATCAAGAAAGGCAACCCCTTTCGTGACGCTAAGAAGCGAAACCCGATAGTCGCTGTTTTGTTGCACCGAATCAAATATGTCAACTTCCGAAGATCGGTCCACCGGTTGGAGGGGGACGTCTTTCACAACGCGAACATTGGTGTCGAGTTTTTTTACCCTGGCCAGGACACTGAGTCGGAGAGTCCCCGAGGAATCACGTTTTATTGTTGCGATGATCGCCGATTGTCTGCCTTCACTACGGCTGTAGGAATCAAGCCGCAAATCGATGCAGCCAGTTTCCTTGTTTTGTAGAGGAACTAATGCGGCGGCGACGCCCCTGCCTGGGTTCGAGTAGCTTTGCCGAAGCTTCAAATGTTCTCGTTTTCCATCCCACGAAAGCGTGATCGCGATATCACCCCTGGAACCGTGCCACTGGCCCGCGATGTCGTCAGGAGTGATGCCAGTATCCGCGTCCTTTGCGTTCGCCGTAAAACCTGACAGGGTCGTAATGGAAAAGACGGTCAACAACATGGCAGCGGTGATATTTCGTGGCATCGGTGGTCCTCCAATGGTGCCCAACTTCTTTACAGAATGGCCAGTGCATGACCTGTAGGCTGCAAAGCTGTCCGCCTCGCGCAGTCATTCGATTGTGGTCAACACATTTTTAACAGTCGTTAGCTTGCATTTCGAGTTGTTTTTGCGTGATCGGATGTTTCATCTTGGCCCTCTTCAAAACCGCGAGACAGTCCGTCCACCAAAGGCAGGCCAGGAGACCGACCCCAAGTGTCCCGGCTTGATCCCCCTGGCGAACCCTCGGTAGCTCGAAATCTTCAACGTACTCCGCATGTATCCGGTCACGTCGAGCCGGGAATAGTTCAATCGTTTTTAACATGATTACCTCGCCCCAATCGACCAAAGATGAGTAATGACCAGTGCCGCACAGTCATTCCCGTCACGTCCGACCGAGAGGGAATTCACGCGGCGAAATTCGCAACCAACATCACATGTCATGGTGTTGCATCGTCTGACTTTCGGTCAACAGCCGTCTCGTCTTTCGCGTCAGAGGCAAACAACGCCTTCACGAACTCCTGTAACCAACGGCTGCCGATTCGCTCTCGCTCAAGTGCCTGCAACCGTGTACATGCCTCCGCCGTGGTATTTATTCGTCGCAAAATATCGACATAGATATCGCGAAATTGAACGAGTTCCCGAACCCTGATGGCGGAATCACGTGCCTGCTGTTCGGCAGCCGAGAGTCGTTGGTAGAGTTTCTGTTTCGTTCCATAATTGGTGTCGCCAGTTGGATCGGCCACAAGGTCATTGAAACGCCCCACGCCGGGTGGATCAGGGGCAACCGCAGGCAAATTGAGCGGCTGCAGTTCCAACAGGCCTCGCAAGGCCCAGTAATTGGCTTCGCTCGGTTCGCCGCTGACTTCCTCCGCATTGCTGAGATACATCAACATTCGAGCGCGTTCAACGATATCAGTCTCGGTCTCCAGCGATGCCCTGGCATGACTTCGGATTTGATCACTGAACTGCTTGATGCCGCTTTGTCCGAGCAAATGGGCTGCCTGTCCATGGATCGTTGCTTTACGCTCTGGGTATCTGGAGAGCAATCGTTCGACGATGACGGTTGTTTCTTCAATCGTCGGCTTACGACCAACTCGAAGGTTGTGCAACGCCTGCAAATCGCTTTCGAAGTCGCCGATAAGAATCTTCTTGCGACGCAATCTGGCACCGTGGCCATTGTCGTAGTAGACAGACTCGCCCAATCGAAGCACGGCAAGGATATCCCCGTCGAGTTTCGCTTTGTTGATGGGTGCATCTCCATCACCGAGTTCGAACAACGTTTGTGACAGGATTTTTAACTTTCGTGGTTTGGAACCATCCGCACGAGTCAAATAAATGACTTTGGTCAAGATGCCCCTCGCTTGAACCTCTGCGATTTCGTCGTCCGTAAAATCCAGCAATATGTCATTGTCCTTGAGGTACGCAGCGGTCTGGCTGTTCACAGCGGCCAGTTCAAGCCAGCCAGCTAACAAGTCGAACCTGTCTCCCAATGACGGATCGTTTCGCAGAGGATCGTTTGGCTGTGCAGTGATATTGGAAAGCAGGAGGCCGTAGACTTCACCCGATTTGATGCGCAAGCGTCCCGGTGCAACAACGGACAAGTTGGGGTCTCTTTCGAGTGTGAGTTTCACTTTGCTTGGTCCGCGAAAGTAAACTTGAACACTGCGTTCCGCAAGGTTTTCACTGTCAGCGTTCGTTTTGCTGTTCTCATCAGGCGACGCGAACGCCGATTTAATCGACTCGGAAATCGGAGCGGCTGGTGACTGAGTGTCGCTCCGGGATTCGATATTCGAGCGGTCCCCGGTTAAGATCCATCCGGTTGCGCGCACCCCCGGACGCAGAGAGCGCTCATCTGGCCACGAATCCTTGTCATCCGCCTTGACGAGAACTCGAAACCTGCCTTCGCCGTCAGCGGTGGGGTCGATGGTCATCACCTTACCTCTGAATGATCCAGTGGATTCCTCATTCGGCCAGCCTTCAAACTGCAGGCGAACAGGGTCACCTTGCTGCACGAGCGGCGCATCATTTCCCGAGATCCAAAGTTCGACCGCCAGATCCGAGGGATCGGGCACTGGTGATTTCACGGATTGCTGTTGTTCCCGCGGCACCAGTGCCACCACCTTGCCATTGCCCCGAACGTACCCGTCCCTGTTTCGATCATCCGCTGGCGACGAGCCACTCGGTTGAGAATCGTCTGTAATGGAATCGGCATTCGGACCGGCATTGTCACGGGATTCGAAATTTGGGAGATGGCCGCGGGCCAACTCATACACGACCAGCACGTCGCCATTGCGATCCAGATCACGCAACCACTCCGCTTGTGATTGCGTGTTCGTCAGTGTCGCCTGCTCAACCGATGATGCTTTGAGTTCTGCCGCTGCATCAGGAAGATAGAATGCCTTAACGACTCGTTTCGACTCTCGTGCTGCCATGAACTCGCTCGGCCAGGCGGTCATCGTAATACTGTTTCGGGCGAGAAACTCCATACCACGCGGCGAAAGATTCGGCAAAAACAACTGGACGGTAAACGTTGTCTCATCGAAACCGGGAACATCCGCCAGTTCGTAGGTCGGAGCCATCGGAGCGTGTACGTTGTTGGCTTCTAAGAGTGAATCCCTTCCCGGAACAAACAACGAATAGGTTGTTGCAACACCGGCACCTTTGCGGTTACCCGCCCATCGCTGCAGTTCCAGTGTCTTTGACGGATCGAATTCTGGAAGGTCGGACCTGATCCATTCTCTGGTGAACTTCTGAAAAGTCGTACCGGGTTGGTCGGTTTCCAGATCCGTTGGACGCGGTTTCCCGTCCGCTGCCATTCGCAACCACAACACGCCGTCGCGAATTTCGTAGAGTCCTCGTGAGATCGGCATCGGGTTTTTGTTGGGTAGGTACCACACGAAATCGATGGCTTCATTGACATCGGTTTCAGGCAGGACCACGATTCCTTCCGCCGCACTCTCGTTCGCCAGTAACCCGACCCGATCACGGTAGAATGTCAACGATTTCAACAGGACGGTCTCATCGGTCGTCTTAATCGCTCGCCAGGAACCGTGCAGTTGATCAATTGGAGACGCCGAATCCGCTGGTACTCTAACACCTGTTGTTTCACTGTCAGGGACATCTGTCTCAGCCGCCCAGTCACGTGTGAACAGATGTATTTCGACATCGTCGCTGTTGCCGTACCAGTAGTGCGCGAGTTCGGGTGGCAAGGTCTGTCCATCACCAGAGCTTCGTTTGGATTCGCTCTGCGCCATCACGCGATGATGAAACCAGGTGCCTTTTTTCCAGATCTCCACGTTCACGGGATACCAGTCCGCTTTCCAACCAAGAAGGGATGGGTAAGCCCTGGCGCGACCTTTAGCACCTTTTAATGATGTCGGCCAGGTGTCATCTCCGTTGCCATCCCCCCGCATCGTCGACAACGCATGGAGAGACTCTCTCTGTTCACCGGAAACAATCTTGTCGAGCTTCGTCCAGAATTCGTTATCGAACTGACGCTGCTTCACGGCAAATGCCTTGCCATCCTCGGTATTCGACGGATAGCCCACGCTGACAAGCAGACGTCCCTCGGCTGTTCGCGTAAACGTTGTATGTTGTCGTTCAAACGTGATGTACTTGCTCCACGTTTGGCTGAGCAGTTGATTGACGGCTGCAACTTTCGCGTCGTCAAGTTGCAGCGACCTGGCGAACCAATGACTCAGTCGAACCTGGTTCTCTGGCTCCCAAACAAGATACTGGTGAGATTCATCGCTCTGGGTTTGATTCAGGGAATCATGCGCGGAACGAGTCTCGTGACGATCCTGAAGGGAGGTTTTGTTCGTTTGGATAATCCTCGCAATCCATTCTCCTCCCCGCGTCAGTTCGACCTGATCGCCAGTAATCGTCAGGTCGGCATCCGCGCCATCGACTTCAATCTCATACTTCCCCGCAGAGAGTCGCAGCCTTGCCCCGGTCCGCGAAACCGTCAGCTGCTCGACTTCTTCCTGTCCCTGGCGAATGACAATCGGAACGTCAGCGTTGCTATTGCTTTCGATGCGGATCGTGCCTTTGCTGCTCTCCAGATAGATGAATGTGCCAGCGAGAATGAGAAAGACGAATGCGGTAAACGCGAGGTACTTCAGCGAGCGAAAACGACCGCCTCGACGCGGTGGTGATGCCGCCACGCTTTCCGGAAGCGGGGTGGATGTTGGTTCCTGGACGTGGGCCAGGCAACCAGCCAGCAACCTGACCAGTTCCTCCGCCGACTCGAAACGATCGTCGCGGGATTTAGACAAGAGCTTCATCACGATTTGCTCCAGCCATCCGGGAATGTGCTCGTTGACTTCGCGGATGGACCGCGGTGTATCGTCGGTGATGCGGCGCATGACAGCGTAGCCGGATTCGGCCCGAAACGGGGGCCGTCCTGTACACAATGCATACAGGACACATCCCAGACCAAACAAATCGCTGCGTCCATCGATCGATTCACCACGTACCTGTTCGGGAGACATGTAATGTGGGGTGCCAGGTTGGAAGCCGCTGCGAGTCAGGCACGCATCGTCCTCTGTTCGAGCCAACCCGAAATCGGTCAGCAATGCCCGCTCGACACCTTCGTCAAGCAGGATGTTCGATGGCTTGACATCACGATGAATCAGGCCCTGTGCATGGGCCGCCGCCAGTCCTTTTGCCGCTTGAAGGCCAGTCCGTACGATCTCAGCGACGCCCAGGGGGCCGCAACGGTCGAGTTTTTCCTGCAGCGAACCGCCGGCGACATACTGCATAACGAGGAACGGATGATCGGAGTCGGATTCAACATTGTGGATCGGCACAACGTGGTCATCGACAATCCCGGCAGCCGAACGGGCTTCCCGGGCAAATCGCTTGCGAGCCGAACCGCTTGAGGCCAGATAAGGAGCGAGCATTTTAATTGCGACCGGGCGATTCAGTTCTGTGTCATGAGCCTTGAAGACAATCCCCATTCCTCCGGAACCGACCAGTCGTTCGATCTCGTATCGCCCTAACCGGCCAAGCATCTCCGGATGTGATGGGGCATCAAGCAATTGCCTGACCATCGCTTCATTCCAGCTGATCGAACGTGCTGTCCAACGATTGATTTCCTGTGGAGATACGTCAGATTCAATGGGCTGCAATCGTTGATCACCATCAGAGAATGCAGCAGCCGCCTTCTGCCAGCGTTCTTCGGTCGCAGCAAGCTCCGCAAGACGCGTCTGACAATGGACGCACTCTTCGACATGACGTGCAAGCGGTTGTTTCAGTTCTTCGTCGCCGCTGCGGAGTACTGCCAACAACATGCGATCGTCACATTCGATGAGTTGTTCAGTCATGACAATCCTCGTACTGCTTCACCAGTTCCTGAATTCGTGACATGACTCTGCTGCGTCCGAAATAAATGTTAGCTGGACGTGTGCCGAGTTTCTTCGCAGCCTGATTGATTGTCAGACCTTCCACGTGTGTCAACCAGAACGCCTGCCAGGTTTTCTCCGCCACAACTTGCTTCACTCGTTCAGCGGCCCAACGAAATACCGTTCGGTCGTATTCCAGATCGATCAGAATTGAAATCTCGTCGACAACCTGACGTTCATTCAACCGCCGCTGGGCCTCGGAGTCGTTCCGTCCCAGAGTTCGAGTCGATCGTTTCGTGAGCATGTTGACCGCGTGATTGCGGGCAAGAGCCAGCAACCACTTTCGGAAACTGCCTCGATCCTCACGCTCAAGCCACCTGGTCAACGACTGTGACACAGCCAACAGAACTTCCTGCACCAGATTGTCCGCATCAGCAGCTTGAAATCCGCGAGCACGGGCGGTGCGAAACACGACTGGACCATACAATTCCACGAATTCATCCCAGGCCACGAGGTCGTCCGCGTTCTGCAGGCGCAAGATCAAGCTGGCGCGTGTTTCAGGGGGACTCGCAGGCATCGTGTGCCCTTTCAGAGGTGCATGGCCTTCATAGGACTAGTCTGCTCTCGCAGGCCGATTCTTGCGCGGTAAAGGAGCCATCCTTACAAAAATTTGCGAGA
>JAVKCM010000020.1:0-23568 GCA_040222735.1 Fuerstiella sp.
TCCCGCTCCAACCGGCCGCCGCGTCGCCCGCTTACTACGCAAAAACCGGCAAATTCCTGTGGTGTCTAAAGGGGGCTTAAGCTCCCAGCCTGGTTTTTACTCCATCGCACGCTGGATGCTTACGCCACTTATTTTCCGCTCGGTCCTATGGACGCGGCACAATGCCGCCGCCACGAGAAGTGTGGCTGAACGTCGCCGCTGCAACGTAGGTGCTGAAATGCGTTCGTCGTGGAGTCAGCAATTTTTACGGTGCCTGCCTTTTGACTCCAGCGCCCGCGGCATTCAACCTCGCCGCCCAAATCAGTCAGGCGCCGGTAGCCTTATGTGCCGGCCCGCCGCCATCTGATTATTCATTCCAGTTATTCATTCCAGCTTCCGGGCTGGAATTTTTTTCTCGCGTGAACAATAATCTGCTGTCACTTAGGGTGGTGTGTTGTGTTGCCTTGTGTGTGTTTGTCTATGTTGGTGGTGGGGGCGAGCTCATGCACTCGGATCGTTGCCGAAAGGTCCGTCGCCGCAGCGGCTTTACGCTGATCGAACTGCTGGTGGCGATCTCCATTATCGCCGTACTCATGTCCCTGATTCTGCCCGCCATCCAGAACGCCCGTTCCGCCGCGCGGCGGACTCAGTGTCTTAATAATATTCGCCAGGTCGGGCTGGCTCTGCACAGTTTTGCCTCGAAGCAGCCTGACCACCGGTTGCCGCCATACGGCACATGGGGAGACTACCGGGAAGCTAACGGTCAGTGGAAGACGTACGCCGGCAGTACCATCGGCGGACAGCTGAAGAGCTGGGTAGTGGACATTCTCGCCGAACTTGATCGTCAGGACATTTTCGACCGCTGGGATCATCAGCGGAAGCACGATTCCGCCGTGCCCGGAGCCGCCGGCGTGTCAAACCGGGATCTGATTCGTAACTACGAACTGTCGATCCTGATCTGTCCTGATGATATCACGGCTGATTCTGCCGGAGGTTCACTCAGCTACGTAGTCAACGCCGGGTATGCTCATCTGGACGGTACGAATCCACTGAGCAGCCCCAGTGGCTGGGGCAGCAATAATTATCACGGGGACAATGATCCGGACCTCGACCTGGACGTTGACGGTCTGGTGGGTTCGACGACCGTAGACGACGCAGAGGACAAGCTGATGTTCCACCGCAGCGGGCTGATGTGGCGGGAGGTGTTGGATACCAACGGCGACGGTAAACCTGCCGAGTGGCGAAACCGCAGTCAGACGCTCGATTCCATCTACGATGGGCTGGCCAATACGCTGATGCTGACTGAGAACCTGAATGCCGGTGAGAAACAGCTGTGGGGTGATCCTGACCCGCGAAACTGCGCGTTTGTCTACCCGTTGAATCCCGATGCCACTTCGCTCGGGCTGACTGCCGCCACCTACTACGACGCGGCAAGTCTGGATCCGTTACACCCCGATGCGGTTATCAATGGTGCCAGAGCCGGGCCGGAGGGCGAGCGACCGTTTCCCAGTTCTCATCACACCGGCGGCGTGACGGCCGTGTTCTGCGACGGATCGGCGCGGTTTCTGAGTGAAGATATCGGCCTGAAGGTCTACGCCCACCTGATTACGCCGGCGGGAACCAAAGCTCTTCCGACCGCCGGGCCGCAGACACTGCTTGATGCTGCGTCGTTCTGACACGACCGTCCTCGGGATATGGGAAGACGCGGATCCTCGACCAGGAATCGGTCGATCAGTAACTGACTGGTTGGGCGTTTTTTCGCTCCGAGAAAGAGCGCTCTTTCGCGGAGCGAAAGGCGACCAACAATTGACCGGACGCTCCTGACTGTGACGACCGGACTCTGTGGCGAACCGTCGGTCAGCTGCTGAGTTCGTCGATATCGAAGTCCAGAATGGGCATCCGCAGCGCCTGCGATGATTCTGACGATGCGTCAGTGAACAGCAGGTCTTTCATTTCGCGTCGAATACTTTCCAGATACTGATGCAGTTTCTCGTACAGGCTGTCCGTGAACTCTTCTGCTTCCAGAACTGCAACCGTGCAGTCAAAAACACGCTGGTCGGTGACTGCGGCCGGATCGAATTCCTTGGTCACCAGCCTCAGGTCTGCCAGCTTCGGCAGGTAGGCCTGCCGCAGATGCTCGCTTAGTTCACGAGACAGGTACTGAGCTTTCTTCAGTCGCTCCGTCAGCGGGAGGCCGTCGATCTGATCGTCTGCAATCATCTAAGCACCTCTGCGGTAAAGCGTGATCAACGGTCGACACTGCACCGCTATTAGACCGCTTTCATCAGCGCAACGTCAATGCAAATTCAACCCCCTGAGTCGGCATCGGTCATTTCTGATTACCTGTATGGCAAAGAAGTTTTCCTGCCCTGGTAGTGAACGATCAACACGTGCGTCTGGGCGTCCAGAGATTGGCCTAGTGCGTAGTCTGAGCACCGTCTGGGGGCGTCGCGATCTGTACCCGGCGCTCACAACCGATTCGGTTTAGGGACCGGAATCAGGTCCGCATCGGGGGCCGGCTCAGGCGGGTTGATGGAAGCAGACGGGACCGGGGCCTGTGGTGCCTGCGGTGTCACTGCCGGATCGCTCGCCGCGGGTACCGGCTGAGCTGCTGGTGCCGCCGGCTGAGCGGCCGGGGCCGTCGGCAGAGCCGATTCGCACCCACAGGTCGGAGTGCGGGGAATGATGTAGATCGGGACGCGGTAATAAACCGGAACCACGTAAGCGCCGCCGTAGCCATAGGACGGCATCGAATAGTGATAATACGAGTAATGGTAGCCGTGCTGAGGAAGGAACGGATTGGCTGAGGCATTGTCCATCAGTGCAGACGCGACCACGATTGCGGAAATGAACGCCATCTTTCGAAACATGCTGTTCTCCGGAATTCAAAGACTGGAAGGAATCGACGTGCCTCCCTGACCGGATACCAGCATACTCGGCGACGAACCTGAGTCCATATTTTGTGTTCTGATTTCACCGAACAGCCTGCCACCGTGTTTCTGCGGGCTCAATCATCGCCGGGAAAATTGGTTCCCGTCGAAGGTGGCTGCCTGAATAGTTGCCGCACAGGGGCTACAATCGCCCGTGACCGCCAGCGAGCCGTCCTCACGGCCCTCGGCCATGGACGCCACCGTCCGCCTGACGTTTCCACGGCTGAAAAACGGTTGTGTCTGCCTGATATTCACGAAGAGACCAGGATTTCTGATGAACGACGCTGTCGAAGTCGAATCGGCCAGTTCCGACCCTGACGCCAGCGCCGGCATTCGTCCGCCGGCGCGACCTGAAGATCTGCCTCCGGTTGAACCCCCGTCGGCCGGGCATATTGTGCAGTTGTTTCTGATTCCGGCACTGATTGTGGCGGCCGTGATCGGTGTCTGGGCGCTGTTCGGAAAGCTGGCCGACGATGAAACGGACTGGCAGCAGCTGGTGGCGGAACTCGGCAGCAGCAACGAACATCGCCGCTGGCGGGCAGCCCTGGGACTGGCTCAGGTTCTGCGGAACCAGCAGTTGGCGCCCCCCGAAGACGAAGTACCGCTGGCCGAGCAACCGGAAGTGGCTACCGCCCTGACCGATCTGCTCAGGGATTCTCTGGCCTCCGCGTCAACGCTGGACGAAGATATCAAGCATCAGGAATTTCTGGCTCGTACGCTGGGAGCGCTGCAGGCAGACGACGTTGTCCTGCCAGTGCTGGCCGATGCCCTGCAGCCCGACCGACATGAGGACGTCCGCAAGAGCAGTCTGATGTCGCTGGCGATGATTGCGGGACGGCATTTTGAACAACGCGCCGCCAGCGCTGATCGTCTGGAACCGGACCGAGTCTACGAATCCGGCCAGTCGGTCGTGACACTGGTGGCTCCGCTGGAAGCTCCAACCATCGACAGTCCGGCTGTTGCTGATCAGCTGAAGCAGGCAGCTCAGGACGTGAACCCGGCCATTCGCCATCTCGCTGCCTTCGTTCTGGCGCTGGTCAGTGGTGAGGACGCCGTTAATCAGCTGAAGGCCATGCTGCTGGACCGAGATCCCATGGCAAGGGCCAATGCGGCGATCGGGCTCGTTCGTAACGGCCAGACCGACGGTGTTCCGGTGCTCACCGACCTGCTGAAAGAAAGTATGGAAGATGTGTCCCGGGACGAGTTTCAGGCGCTGACGCCCGAAGAACAGCAGTCGGCGCTGAAGAATCAGCAGTTTGAAAAGCCGGTGATGCTAAGCAACAGCCTGCGAGCGCTGGACAGTATCTGGGTGGCGATTGACTCAGAACAGAAAACGGAGCTGGAGCCGATCCTGCGGCAGCTGGCCGATGAATCGTCCGCGGCCGACATCCGGCTGCAGGCACAGAGCCTGCTGGCCCGGGTGCGCAACTCAGCAGAGTAGTCGGGACATGTGGCACAACGCCTGACTTGCCCGAGCCTCGGTGAGCAGGCGGCGATCCAATGGCAACTAAGGGGTCAGCGACAACCGATAGCGATGACCTGTGTACGAAGCACCTTCGCACGCGTCGTTAACGTCGTCCGCTGATCCCTGTGTCGTCCTGGACTACTGTCAATGGCTGGCGGCGATGGCCGTGATGCCTTCCAGAAAACCCTGCAGCTGCCGGCTGCGAACGGGGTGCTGCAGTTTGCGGACGGCTTTGGCTTCGATCTGGCGAACGCGTTCCCGCGTCACTTTGAAGATCCGTCCCACTTCCTCCAGCGTGTAGGTATAACCGTCGCCCAGACCGTAACGCAGCTTGATGATTTCGCGTTCTCGGTAGGTCAGCGTCTTCAGCACGGAATCGATCTTGTCCTTCAGCATCTCTGACGCGGCATTGCTGACGGGGCTGTCGTTGCTCTTGTCTTCAACAAATTCGCCGAAGCTGTTGTCGTCTCCTTCGCCCAGCGGCTTGTCCAGACTGATCGGCTGGCGGCTGATCCGCATGACACGACGAGCTTCGTCGATCGGAACATCAGCAACCTCAGCCATTTCTTCGACGGACGGTTCCCGCCCCATTTCCTGAAGCAGTTCACGAGCGGCGGCCCGCAGTCGGGACATTGTTTCGATCATGTGGACCGGAATCCTGATGGTCCGGGCCTGATCGGCAATTGCGCGGGTGATCGCCTGTCGGATCCACCATGTGGCGTAGGTTGAGAACTTGTACCCGCGACGGTATTCGTACTTGTCGACCGCTCTCATCAGGCCGGTGTTGCCTTCCTGAATCAGGTCCAGGAAGGTCAGTCCGCGGTTGCGGTACTTCTTGGCGATGGAAACCACCAGACGCAGGTTGCCGCCGGACAGATCGCGCATCGCCTGTTCGTAGTCTTCGTAGCGGCGGGCCAGAACTTCCATCTTGGCCCCCAGAGAATCGGGTGTTTCCAGTGTCAGGTCGACCAGGTCATGCAGTTCCTTCTGCATGCTGCGGCGTTCGTCCTCGGCCGAGGCCAGATCTTTCAGGTTGTTAATCTGATCCTGCAGGTCCAGCATGCGGGCTGAGATCTGTTCCAGTCGCTTCATGCAGGGCTGCAGTCGCTGGGTCCGCAGGCTGAGTTCTTCCAGCAGTGTGACGCTTCGACGACGCCGTTCGTCAATGACACGGCGGATTTCCCGGCCCTGTTTGGATTCGAGGCCCAGCGAGCGAGCCATGGCAAAGTCTGTCAGGTCGCGTTCGCGGATCGACGCTACCGTGGCCAGGTTGTGCGGCATGCGTCCGGTGATCTGATCCTTTTCGAGGCTTTCGGTCATGGAAACCTTGATCGTGCGATCGAACGGCAGTTCGCCGCGGTGCACCTGACTCAGGGTTTCGAAGGCGAAGTTCATCGAAAAATCGCAGTTCAGCAGTGCCCGGCGAAAGCGTCGGCGGGTGACTTCGATCTGCTTGGCCAGAAAGATTTCTTCTTCCCGGGTCAGCAGAGGAATCTCGCCCATCTGCGTGAGGTACATGCGGATCGGATCTTCCGTTCCGCGCGGAGAATCCTCTTCCAGACGAATTTCGGGCCGGCGGCGCTTCTTTTCGGCCGGTGTTTCGTCGGCATAGACAACAGGATCGGTCCGGAGGTCAAGGTCTAGTTCTTCCAGAACCATGATCAGGTGATCCAGCTTGCGCGGATCTTCGGCTTCATCCGGCAGGTAGCTGTGCACCTGTGAGAAATACAGGAAGCCCTGCTTCAGCCCGGTTGAAACAAGTTGTGAAAGTACTTCATCCAAACGATGCATGATCCGTTTGCTCCTCAGCGATTATTTCAACGTGGGGGGGCCGTCGCCCATCTGACTTATTCGGTTACGAAAAATACGCCGGAGTGCATCCACTGTGTCGCTGTTGAGTGTGCTCGATGACGCCTGCGTCTGAGCCAGTTGCTGTTTCGACAACATGTTCTGGTTTTTGGCACGCCGTAGAAGAAGTGGGTTCAGAACCCGCTCCAGATGTGACGGAATCCATGTTCCGTCTCCCTCCTGATCGAGTGGCAGCTCGTTCATGAGGTCTGAGATTCCTTTCTCCCTCGCCGAATCAAGCAGAGCATTGATCAGACTCAGGATGTCTGAGTCTGATTCCGCCGCTGCAATGACGTGTTGAGGTTCGGGAAGGAGTCCTTCTTCCGCGACAAGGTCAAAACATAGCTCCAGCATCCGCCGGTGCTGTTCGTTATCAAAGTCATCCGGACCGATCTGGTGCCGGATATAGTCCGTGTGTTCCGGACAACTCAGGATGATTTCCAGTAACTCCCGCTCGGCCAGTTCCCCGGCAGTAAACGATCTTCGGATTTTTGGTGACCGGACAGGTTCGTCCTGTCGGAAGGTCCGTTTTGTCGACTTCTGCTGACGCAGGTTCTGAAGCTGCCGCCGGATGGACACTTCATCGGCCTGTGTCCGCTGACACACATTTCGAACAATCAGGTCCTCTCTTAATGTCCCCTGCAACCCCGGTGCCGCTGCCAGAAATTCCAGCAGCTGACTCAGTACCTGTTGTCGGCTGCTGACTGAATCCAGCCCATACCGACCGATGACTGTCTGCAACTTATAGTCCCATGACTCCGGTGCGTCCGAAATCAGGGCCTCGAATTCCTGTTGCCCATGGTTTTCAAGGAAATCCGCCGGATCCTGGCCTTCACTTAATGTCAGTATTCGAAGATCGAGATCCTGAGCCAAAAACCGCCCGATGGAACGTTCTGCCGCGGCCTGACCGGCATCATCTCCGTCGTACACCAGAACAACACGCCTCGCAAAACGTTTCAGAAACCTGACATGGTCTTCTGTCATGGCCGTCCCCAGGGTGGCGACCACATTCAGGATTCCCGCCTGATGGCAGGCGATGCAATCCATGTATCCTTCAACAATAACTGCCGTTCCGCTTCGGCGAATCGGCTCTCGTGCCTGTTCGAACGCATAAAGAGTCCGGCGTTTCAGAAAAATATTACTTTCCGGACTGTTCCAATATTTCGCAGGGCTTTCAATGTTGCCACCTGGCAACAATCGACCACCAAACGCCACAGGTCGACTTCTTTCGTCGAGAATCGGAAACACCAACCGACCGACAAGGTTGTCGTAATAGCCTCGCCCATTGTCGCGTTCTCCGATCAATCCCACACTCAGAAGTTGCTTTTCAGAAAATCGTCCTTTCGCCCTGTCCAGGAACCAGCCCCAGTCTTCCGGGTGATAGCCAAGTCTGAACTTCTGAATGATTTCCTGACTCAGATTTCGTTCTTTCGAATACTGTCGCGCCAGTTCCCCGGCCTGACCGGTCTGCAGCGCCTGCTGCATCAGGTTGACGGCCCATTCCACCACTTCGTACTGACTTACCTTTTCACTGCCCGACGGTCGCGGGCCGCCCTTCGGACGCGACGGAAGTTCCAGATTTGCCCGACGAGCCAGCAATTCAAGCGCTTCGGGAAATCCGACGCGCTCAATTTCCATCATCCACCGAAAACAGTCTCCTCCCACGTCGCATACCCAGCAGCGATAAGTCTGCCGGTCCGGATAGACGTGAAAGGAAGGATTCTTGTCGTCGTGAAACGGGCACAGCCCGATGTAGTCGGTTCCATTGCGAGTTGGTGTCAGCGCCACAATTTCAGAAACCACATCCACCAGGTTGGTGGCCGCACGCACCTGTTCTTTGAAGTCGTCCCCAAATCCAACGGACACACGTATCTCTCCAGTGACCCGCAGGCCACGATTCTTATTCCGGGGGCCGCAGTGGGCGTTTGTTTCAGCATGGAACCGGACGTGAGCCGCACCCATTCTTACATGCCTGTGCCGCGGCAGCACGACAGATTTTTTTCACGGCCTGATTGTAGCGTCGCGTGGATGTGCGGCCGTGCCACATAAGGGTCAGTTCAACAACACCTTCGACATGAAGCGAGGATACTGACGCAAAGACGATTGCCTACGGGCTGTCGCTGAGTGCGGACGCCGTCAGGGCGCCAGCAATGCGTCACGTCCCCGGTTTCTGTGTCGTGTTAAGATTCCGGGTGACTCCGTTGCAAGGCAGTCCAGTCCTTTTTCTGGAGTCGGGCAATTCTATCCGCCGTTTGCCCGCGGTCAAGATTTTCGAGCCATTCAGCTACGGGAAACCCGCAACCCCGAGGTCTGACAATGCAAAGGGTTCCCACGTTCCGCAGTCGGCAGACGCCGCAAAAATTCACTCGTTTTAACCGTTTTTGTCACCCAGACAGCCATTTCAGTCTGCCTGACACCCAAACCTATCCACTTTTTCGTGCCCCTGGTTACTCAAGCGTGAACTGCCGTACGGGGTTCTCTCCGTCGGCATCTGCCGCAATCGCAAGATATTTCACCAACGCTGATTCGTATGCTGCACGAGCCGCTGGCTGCTCGTGTTTGGCAATAAATCGCTTTCGATTGTGCCACAATAACCGCACACTTTCCGCACACCAGAGCGCACTTCGCCGGTCGGCACGCACCGGCTTGCCCGCAATTCGCACGGTCACCGGGTTCGAATGCAGCTGCGGAAACTGACGCACGGCAATCCAGCTGCTCTGATCGACTTCGACGTCGAATTCAAGATCATGCGGTCGTCCATCGGCTTCCACCGCCTGCGATGCCACCACCTGCCCGTTCCGGATGATTTCCACCAGCCGCGATCCGCCACGCACATATCCCGTGTCTCGTTCCGCATGCAGATTGACCGTGTCTCCGGCCATCCGCCGCCCCGCAGACGGCTGCAGCGTCCCATAAGCCACAGCACGAGGCTGCTCCGGAGCAAAGGCCACCGTCGTGCGGACTCGCACAGTCCCTGCCGCGGCAAGGTTCACGTCGTCGCGGCCCGGTGGCGTGCCGTCCACCGTAAATTTCAAGGCGTGAGCAAATCCATCAGAAACATAGCTTTGTCCGGCCGCAATGCCGGCACACCACGCTGAGAAATCAACTTTCTGAATCTGACCCAGCTGCACATACACCCGCCCCTGACCGACTCGCAGACTGCTCATACAGGGAAAGTCGGTCTCGCCACTCAACTTCAGCGGAAATCCGCAGTTCATCAGATGGTACCAGGTATTCCATTCCGGAATGCGAGCCGTGTCCATGGCACTGATAAAGTCGCAGACCCCTTCGCTTGTACTGACGAAGATTTCCATGGCCCCGCCGCCATTCAGTGATGGCAGAGCAAAATTCGGAAGGGTATCGGCCGCTCGATCGGCACTTGCCCGCAGCTCCTGTCGGCTGAGCCGCCCATCGCCGCTGATGTCTGCCTTTGCAAAAGTTTCGGCCAGCAGTCCGAACGCCGCTTCGTCTTCCGACAACAGTTCGTCACCATCGGAATCCAGGCAGGTCAGCTGCCAGTCGGCCGACAGCTGCGGGTCCACATGCAGGGCCGAATGCGGATAGCCGGTGACGCCGCCCTGCTGTTTTGCCCACCGCATCACGGGCACTGTCCACTTCGGCCAGCCTTTGGTGGCGGTTCCTTCGGATCCGGGATAGGTCTGGTCGGTGAGGTCCAGCAGGCAGACATGACCCAGCGCCGCAGATCCGAAGCCGCTGATTTCCAGATCGTATTTCAGAATCGTCCTGTCCTCGCTGACAGTGTCGGCGATCGGTGAAAAATAGGTTCGCTGGTGGTCAAAACAGGGGCCCCACGTCAGTACGCATCCGACGTTCAGACCCTCGCCCTTCACCTGAGCAAACATATCCGCCGGACGTACTCCTTCGGTCGGGTTGTCATAATGCGAACAGCCAGCGGCATGAATATGATGATCGCCGCAGTAAAAACCGTATTCCTGTGGATTCACCCACCGCTGCAGACGCACCTCCACCACGTTGTCCTGATGCTCCCGCACAACGACCTGCTGCTGCTGCCGCACATATTCCGGACCACGGCCGGTGGTGAGTGAAAATTCTTTCGGCGGCAGCAGCACTGTCTGCCCGTCGGCCCGGTAGATCTGAGGCTGAAAGAAAAAGTCGGGTGCCAGACGTTTGGCCTGCGGCGGATAAACACGACCATCCCGATCCCGGAATTCCAGCCGCGCGGTCGTCGGCGTGCCGTCGAAATCCAGAATCTTCAGCGTGACCGGCAGGGCCGGACGGATGCTGAACAATACCGGGACTTCACTGCGAAATCCCAGGTCCTGGGTTCCCTGACCAATGTCAAAAACCAGCGTCGCCTCCCGCTGTCCGGCTTCACTGCTGTGAATCAGCGCCAGCAGGTATTCCACATTCAGTCCACTGAGACGAGACGTCATCGGCGACTGCTCGAAGATTTCCACATCCAGAAACCGGCGGTCCTGATTCGTGTTTTCGTTGACCTTCAACTGCGTCTGAGCCTGTCGCTGAAGAATTCCGACCGACGATCCGGCGTACACCGAGCCCGCCTGCGGACTGGAAATCTGCAGCCGCCGCGTGACCGTGGCATCGTTCAGCACCTTCACCAGAACCGGTGTGAAGCCCGCCTGCTGCAGAATCGGATCGCCGGCACCTCGCTGTACTTTGACACGCAGTTCCGGGTTGATCGAAACGGCCACCAGCACATGCCGGTCAAGAGCTTTCTGAAGTCCGGCACTGTCCTCCGACCTGATCAGGCGTTTCAGTTCCGCCCTTTCGTCCGCAGGCAGCTGAGCTCCCAGGTAGTCGTACGCATCCAGCAGACGAGCGACATTGGCGGCCAGGGGCTGTCCTTCGACCGACGGCCGGGGAACGTCGGCGGCCTCGACCAGTGCTGGCGGGCTGGCAGCGACAAACACAAACCAGTAGGGCATCCGGAACATCATGTCTGTCCTGTCTGATCAGGTGTAATGCGGAGCGTCAGAGGTGGCAGACCTCCCCGGCCATTCAGTGGCGGCCTGTGTCCGTAGCATACGCGAACGCCGCAGACGGCAAAACTGACGCCCGCGGTCCCGGCAGAACATGGTGCGCGAAATCCACTTCCGCTACTGTACCGCGATCATGCTTGAACTCAGAAATCCTCATAGTGTCATGGCCACCCTGCAGGTGCGTCCCCGGGCCGTTCGGTCCGTGCGAGTCAGTTCCGAACGCACGGGGACGCCGTGGGACGAAGTCGCCGCGCTGGCCCGTCAGCGCGGTATCGCCGTGGCCGTGGGACGCGAAGACCGCCGTGCTGCAGACCGCCGCGCTGCCGGTCGACGGCGCGAAACGGAACGCGTCGGCGCCGGCTCTGCACAGATCGAACCTCCGTCCCCGGTCCCTCTGGCCCGTCTGTGGAAAGCGACCGACGGGACAAACACTGACTACGGTCTGTGGCTGGCGCTGGACCAGGTCCAGGATCCTCAGAATCTGGGGGCCATCTTTCGTCTGGCCGGCTTCTTCGGTATACGCGGGGTGATCATGACCAAAGACAAGAGTGCCCCGGTGAACGGTACCGTCTGCGACGTCGCTACCGGGGGCGTGGAACACGTGCCGTTTGCAATCGTGCCCAACCTGGCTCAAACCCTCAAGCAGGCTCAGAAGGACGGTATCTGGGTGCTTGGCACCTGTGAACGGGCGAGCGACAGTATCCGGGATGTGAAGCGGGATCGGCACTGGATGCTGGTCATGGGAAACGAAGGCGACGGCATGCGCCGACTGACACGCGATACCTGCGACACTCTGGTTTCTCTGCCGCCACTGGGACAGATTCCTTCCCTGAACGTCGCCGCCGCAACGTCCGCCTGTCTGGCAATTCTGACCGGCGGTTGACCAGTGCGCCCGCCGTTCAGGAGGTGCTGTTCAGGAAGTGCCGTTCAGGAAGTGCCGTTCAGAAGGTGCCGCCGGAACTGCCGCCGGAACGCCGGTGCCGATACAGGGCGAGGACGGAACCGGCCAGCACCAGCAGGCTGGCCGCCACCAGTTCGCTGATGGACGTGAACATCAGCAGCGCCAGACACACAACTGCCCCCAGCACGGGAATCGCAGTCGGAACCCTGAACTGAACCGACTCGGCAGGTTGCTGACGTTTAACCCGAATCAGCGCGATGTTCATGGTCAGAAAGACCGACAGCAGAATGATGCTGGTGGTCCCGGCCAGATAGGCCAGCGTGCCCGTGGTGGCGAGCACGACGGCGACCAGCCAGACAAACCAGACGGCGTAATGCGGTGTTCCCCGAACTCGGTGCACGCGCCCCAGTGCCTGAGGCAGCAAACCATCCTGCGACATCCCGTACAACAGCCGGGACGCGGTAACGAAGTTCAACAGACCCGTGTTGGCCACCGCAAACAAAGCAATTGCCGTGAACAGCCATGTCGGAATCGCCGGTGCTGCCACCAGCACGACCTGCAGCAACGGTGCCTTCGATGCGGCCAGTTCCTGAGGAGCCACCACGCGCGTGGCGATGACAATCACGACGATGTACATCGTTCCGGCAATGGCGGCGGCCAGGATGATGGCCAGCGGCATGTTACGCTGCGGATTTTTGGCCTCTTCGGCCACATTGACCATGTCTTCGAAGCCAATGAACGCGAAGAAGGCGAGCGTTGCAGCCTGAATCACACCAAACATCGTTGTCGAAGGTTCAGGAATTCCGGCCCCGGCCGCCCGGGCCGCGAGCTCTGCGGCCGGATCAGCCAGAAATGCGAGTCCTGCGCAGATCACCAGCAACAGGCCGGACGCTTCGATCAGCGTGCAGACGATGTTGGTCGCTGAGGACAGCTGGATGCCAAAGAAGTTGATCGCCGCCAGCAGAATCAGCAGGGCGATCACGATGCCTGCGGCGGGTACGCCCGGAATCAGAACCTGCAGATACCCGGCAAATGCTCGGGACACCGTCGACAGAGACAGGACACTTGACCAGAACACCATCCAGCCAATCACCGTCGCGACTGCCGGCGGACGGAAGGCCTGCCGGCAGAAATGGGCCTCACCGCCGCTCCGCGGAAAACGACTGCCCAGTTCGGCATAGCTCAGCCCGGTCAGGGAGGCCACGACCAGTGCGATCAGAAAGGAAAGCCAGCTCAGCCGGCCAGCCATACCGGCGACCTCGCCCACAAGGGCATAGATACCGGCTCCCAGAATGTCGCCGACGCCATAGAATACCAGCGCCGTCAGCCCCAGCCGGCGACGCAGCCCGGCGGCATGCGGCCCGGCAGCATGCCGCGAATCTTCAGACATCAGGCCTACTTTCTCGCAGCTGGATTCGTCGCTCCGCAGGTCGCGAATCTCAATTGTGTTCCGACGTGTCCTGTCTACTCACGCTGTGGTTTCGGCGGCACCAGCCTGATGGACCGCAAATCGATCAATGCGGACGTGGGCGGCTCCGGAGCTGTCACGATCAACTGTCGCTGACCGCTGTGAAGATCGATCTGTCCGGCGGTCCAGGTCTTATAGTCATCCCATGAACCGGTTCCGGGGACCCGGGCTGTCAGCAGCCGAGTTCCGGTGGACAATTTGATGGGATTGCCGGCGGTGCCGTTGTCACACGCATAATCGAATTCCACGGTCCACATGCCGGACTGCGGAACGCTGATCGTCCAGACGGCATAGTCATCGGTCGATGACCACCAGCCGAGATTTCCGTAGGTGGATTCAAACACCAGGCTCGGTCCGTAGATCTGTGCGGCGCTGGCAGGCAGCGTAATGCTGCCATCCGGGCTGGCCGTGACCAGAGCGGGAAAATTTCCGTCAAAACGCTTCCATCTGGTGCCCGAAGACTGAACGAAGGCGATGACATCAGCAAAATCCTGAGCCGACAGGTCTTTCTCCAGGCCTTCCGGCATCAGCGAACGGTTGCTGCACACCAGTTCCTCCAGATCCGATCGCCCCACCAACTGCTCTTTGCCGTCCGTGCCCAGCAGCGTCACGCTGTTACCGGTTTCGTTCAACAGCATGCCGCTGAAGGTTCGCCCCTGACTGGTGACCGCTGTGTAGCTCAGGAATTTCGCTTCCACTGCTCGATTCGGATCCAGGATTGCCGTCAGCAGGGCTTGCTCTGAGCGATCCTTCAGAGCCGCAAGGTCCGCTCCGATCTGACGACCAATGTCCTGCAGGCGATGGCAGGCCGCGCAGCGTTTGGTGAAGACTGCCCTGCCGTCTGTCACGTTTCCGTTAAGTTCCGAAATGACCGATTCGAACTCTTCGACCAGACGGCTGCGTTCGGACGGCGTCGTGCTGCCAAACAGGTCCGCGGCGGACGTGCGAATTTCCTTGTCACGATGGTTCAACAGGCTTTCGCGCGCAGTTGCGTCCAGATCTGAAGAAGTCAGTTGTTCTGACCGCAGAGATGTCAGCAGCTGCCGGGTTCTGTCCGGATGCTGCAGCAGCGAATTGACAATGCCGGACCGCACCGATGGTGTGATGGTCCGCCATCGCTGTAGTAACAGGTCTGTGGACCGCTCGGTTCCCGTGACCGAGACGATGGCCGCCTGCTGGACTTCAGTGGGGGTGGAAGGTTCGAACAGGTCAACCAGCCGCGTGGCTGTGTCGTCCGCGATCCTTCCTGCCGTTCCCAGAAACTGCAGCGTGGCGGCGCGGTGTTCCGCCGACTGTCTGTGACTCAACGCCACAAAGGCCGCCTGTGCCCGGACCGATTTCAGCAACGGGTTCAGCACGTCTGTCACTTCGCGGTGACGCAGAATCCCGGGCAGCGCCCGGGCTGCGGCTGACCATGCGTTTGAGGACGCGTCAGTTGTCAGCCTGGAAAGTAGCTGCTGTGTTGTGGCCACAACGGCATCTGTCTGTTTCAGGGATGCCGCCTGAGCCACCAGGTTCCAGACGGTTGATTCAGCGGCGACACGGTCACTCCCCAGTTCCTGCAGCACGGTACTGATGTTATCCGCGGTCAGTGAGGTGATCACGGCGCCCGCGACATGTGGCGAACCGGCATCGGACCGCAGCAGCCTGGCCAGAACCACCGCTGCTTCCGGGCTTGCCGACATGCCCAGTGATAAGGCCAGCTGCTGGCGCACCGCCGCAGACGGATCATCCACCAGCAGCTGAATCTGCTCGGGTAACTGATGATCTGGATTCTTAAACCAGTCTTCCAACAGTCGCAACGCGGTCCGCCGCACTTCCGGGTGTTCGTCATGCAGCATCTGGCCGTATATGGCCGCGTTGCCGGAAACGTCGTTGCTGACCCCATCCAGTGTGTAAAGCGTCTGAACTCGGACGGACGGCTGTGCGTGTTGCGTGGCGATTTCGATCAGTCGAGTCAGAGGCAGACCGTCACCATCCCGATGCAGCAGCAGACGCTGAGCGGTGTCTCGCCACCAGCCGTTGGGACTGGCGAGGCGTTCGACCAGTTCTTCCGCCGGTATCTCGTCCCAGCGATCGTTGAACCATGCCCGCAGGTCGGGCTGCGGGGACGGAGTCTGTGAGGCGGGCGATGCGTCGACGCCGTCTGAGGCAGAGGCCGCGCCACTGTCAGCCTTTGATGATTCGTTTTCTGCCTTGCCTTCGGTACAGCAATGACCGGTCGGCACGATTCGATAAATACGGCCTCGGTCATCACCGGCTCTCAGATTCATTCGCCGCTGATACTCGGCCGGAATCCATTCCGGGTGTTCGATCACCTGGCGATACATGTCGGCAATGTACACCGCACCGTCCGGACCCGTGCGGACCATGACGGGACGCGTCCAGTTGTCGCTGCTGGCGAAGAATTCAGAATTCTGTTCGTCGTCAGCTCGACGTGCGGTAAACGTGACGCCGTTTCGTTCCAGCACCAGACGCGATACCAGATTGTGGACTGGTTCGCAGGTGAAAGCATTGCCGTGGAATTCCGCGCCCGCCAGCGTGTCGCGACAGATGGATGTGCTGCAGGCCGACGTGAAACGATTGGCCTTGTCGAAATCGTTGAAGCGGGCCAGCGTGGCGCTGGTCGGAAACACCGGAGCCGCGCCGGGCACGTCCGCGATTGTTGTGCGCGTGGCGATGCCCGTCGCCTGAGGATTTCGACGCAGGTAGCGATCTTCCAGAACATAATGCCAGATTGGATTTGAGTTGTTGTTGCCAAACCAGTTGCCGTAATCGTCTCGCTCGCGACCGAACTGAGTCTGACCGCTGAGTGGATCCATCCAGCCGTGGTCCGGCTGAATGCGAAGATCGCGTCCGCGAATGCTGACTCGCGTTCCAGCTGAAACGACGCCGGTGGCTGGCGGTACCGCGGTGCCGGCCTGTGGACGTGGCATCAGCGCTGCGTCGGCTGTCGCCGATATTTCACCGCCACTGTCGCCGTTGGCCAGATACACCCAGCCGTCCAGTCCCCATCGAAGACCATTGACGCGGTGCTGCTGGTTGCCTTCGACAAAGCCCGTATACAACACGCGGCGGACATCGGCCCCGAAGTCACCGTCCGTGTCTTCCGCGTAGATGACATCCGGAGCGGTCGTGATCAGAATACCGTTTCGCCAGTGGCAGATCCCGTTGGGAAACGGCAGGTGATCCAGAAACGTGGTGGCCCTGTCGTAACGCCCGTCATGATCGGTGTCTTCCAGTACACGCACGCGACCGGTGCCCGCAGCCGCCGGCCGTGATCCATCGGCTGACGTCGGCGAGCCCGATGTCTGCTCCGGACCGTTTGGATAATCCCCCATTTCCACCACCCACAAGCGTCCCTGCACATCCCAGTCAAAGGCGACCGGGTCGCGAATCAAAGGTTCGGCGGCCACCAGTTCGACACGCAGACCTGGCTTCGTGGTGATACAGGCCAGCGACTCTTCCGCAGACTTCGGCGCCGGGTATTCCGTCTGCAGTTCCTGTGAATAGAAGTGATGCGGCAGCAGCTTCTGGACGGTATCACAGATCAGGTCTTCCGCTTCCGGAGCCAGACGCGTGGGGCGAGCGTAGTAGACCATGGACGAATCTACTTCGTAGCCGCCTTCGCGCAGCAGCCGCTTGCTGGCGATGTAGCAGGGAACATCGTTGCTGTAGGCATTGACCCACAGGCGATCGCCGTCAAACATGTCATTCAGACGAATGGCATAATCGACGACTACTTCACCGCCCAGAAATACCATCGCAAGGTCCTCGCCGAAACACCACGTCTGGACGGGATAGTCGGGCACGGTGGCAGGCAGCGGCTTGCCTTCGTCCAGCATTTTCAGAAACCGTTGAGCCAGCACGCCCGCCGGTCCCGGCTGCCCCGCACGGGTTTCCCATTCTTTTCGCGATGGCAGCGGGCCGAGTGGCAGGTTCACGCGTGCCAGGCGACAGCTGATATTCGGATCGACATGTTGCAGAAATCCGGGACGTTCCCCGGCTCCGGTGTCGGCCGACTGTGAATCTGCACCGGGGACACTGCTCAACAAGCGATTGACTTCGTCGGCTACGGTGCGGCCATGTTGTCGTGCCTGCTCGTGAGTTCCCCGCGGCGACGGATTGGCGTCGGCTCCGCAGCCAATGGCGATCAGGGCAACCGAGCCCGCGTGGTCGGCTTCGATCATGTCTGCGGCAAACCCGGGCCAGTCGCCGCTGATCCGATTGAAGCTGCCGGTTTCTGTCGTGGCGTGGCAGGCATAGCTGGCCAGCACGGCAATCAGTTGTCCGTCGGTAGCGTGGGCTGCCAGAATCGGAAACTGGTGGTCAGTGGGGCCGTCAGGAGTTTCCCCGAAACCTGTCCAGCCGCCATTCTGTACCACCCGGCGGTTCATCGCAAAACCGACGCTGCCGCGGCCTACCGACAGGCGTGCCGGCTGCCGGCCCGCCACGGCCCTGTCCACCACGTCGACCAGTCGAGTGATCAGATCCGCCTCGTACTGCTTCAGATGAGCCGCATGTTCCGCGGGCAGATCCGTCAGCACGTTCGGAGCAAAACCTCTCAGCCACGGTCCGGAATGAGTGTGAGTCGACGATATCACGAATCGTTCGCGAGCGATGTTGTGCGTCGCCGCGACCTGTCTGAAGACTGCCTCCGTGACGTTGGCCGGAACGCCGCAGTTGTCGACCGTGACAAGCACCGTGAGCGGTGTTTCGGCAAGCGATGCGGCCGCAGGTGCCGAGCCCCCCTGTTTGGCGGCCGCAGGTGTAGTGGCGTTGTCCGCGGTTTTCGGTTCTTCATCCCTGTTATCGCCGATCACCAGCGCCCGGGCGTGAATCCTGGCAGCCACATCCGCGGCTTCCTGAGTCCGGTTGCCGTAACCGGTCAGCCGCACCGGGTAATCAGGAGTGATGTCCACGACGGCGGCTCCGACAGAAACCGGCGGTGCCGTCTTCCGACGTTCGGCGCGACGGTGCCTGGTCAGCAGTTCGTCGAACGACGCTCGATGAATAAGATCAGACACTCCGGACGTGTCTTCGTTCTGCCAGCACACGTGCCGATCACGAACAAAGACGCCGTTGTGACTGCCATCGGGGCGGCGCAGTAACCACTCTGGATCCGGGTCTGAGCCGTTCATCAGCGTCTGTATCTTTAATGGTGCACCGGCCAGATCGCCGACACCGGGTGACCTGCGTCGGACATCTTCATGGCTGACGGACGCGACGACTGATGGTTCGGCCTCTCTCAGCGCCCGGCCGCCGGTCAGTGACTGATTCAACCGTTCCGCCGCCTCCCGAAACGTCAGGAACTTCACTTTTGAACCGTGCTTTTGTACGGCATGGTCAATCAGTTCCACCACCTGTTCGGCTTCGATCCAGCCGTGTGGATGAAAGACGAGATTGAAGACGCCCTGTTTGTGGACGGTGATGTCCAGAGCCGCCTTCCAGTCGGCGACGGTCTGAGGATTGTTAACGCCATGCAGGTGCTGTGCCGACCAGTCACTCGGCGCGACACAGGGAAACTGCCAACAGGAGCCGTTGATGACGTACGGGTACGGGTAGTTTGTGATGTAGTTGACAAAGTTGTCGTGAACCGTGTTGCCGCGTTTCAGATTGCGTACCTTGTATTTCCAGAATCGCTCCTGCCCGTCTTCATCCAACACCAGTTCCCGCGGGATGGAGGTGTCTTCGGAGGTGAAGAAATTCATCACCGATGAATCGATCTGCAGGTAATGCTCTTCCGGAGTTGTTCCGGAGAAGATTTCTGCAAAGAAACGCGGACTGACGGTGTTCAGCGAATCACAGCACGGTGTGCGGAAAGCCACGGGCTGATTGCCGGGAATCCGGTGCAGCAGATCGACACAGCGATCATAGGTCGATCTGGCCTTATCGAAATCGCCACCCTGCAGCAGCGGACACGGGTGGTCGACGGTGTGCACTTCAATACTGAGCCCTTCTTCAAGCCAGCTTTGCAGCTGAGCGTCGTCGGGTTTTACGCTGCAGGTCATGATACTGACGGGGGCTCGACCGTCGATCTGTTTCAATCGGTTCAGAATCGGTCGCAGGTACAGTTCATACTTTGCCGGGTCGCGCATGTCGTCAATTGCCAGCACAACCACGCAGTCCACGCCGTCTTCGCCCACCCACTGTGGCGTCAGCAGCGGCGGAAAGCTCTGATCCGGGTACCAGGGATTGCTGCGATCCAGAGACGCCAGCTCACCACCATCGTCGGCATTCAGAACTCCGACGATGCCCATCCACGACAACAGGACCAGCAGACTCAACCGTGAAACCATGACAACTCTCCGGTAGGCAGAAACGTGATTCCGTCAGTATACCGCCGGAGGGTAAAGCTTTTCCAGGTGGCCGCGTTGCCCGGTCTGCCGGTCTCGAATGGCGGATTCAGGCAACTTGTGAACCGGTGCGGCAGCTTTCGCCGATTGCCACCGCGCGCCGGCTGTGCTGTCAGAATCGCCTGTAGGAATCGACCCGGTTGTGTCGATCAACCCGAATACACGCCTTCATCGCGCGCTGAAGACGGGGCGGGTGCGTGGATCCATGCCCTCACAATTTCCTGATCACGGATGGTCACAACAGTGGCATCGGACGGTGACAAGCCGATTGGATTTCTGGCCCGTACGCTTGGCGGCGTGGTCGGATTCGGCGCGCGCCGACCGCGGCTGGCATTGTGGCTGATGGTATTTCTGGGATGTGCGGGCGTCGGCGTCACCGCGTCCTGGCTGAAGCTGCGAACCAGCCGCGCCGATCTGCTGGCCCCTCAGAAAACGTGGGAAACCTACACAGAATCGTTCGGTGGCGGGGCCGACCTGGTGGTCGTGGCCAGAACGGATGAGCCCAACGCACCGCTTATTCAGTCAGTGCTGGACGACCTTGGAGCCCGGCTGAAGCGCGAGCCGGAGTACTTTGCGAACGTTCTTTATAAGATCGACCAGTCCAGTCTCCGGAGCAAGGCGCTGCAGTATCTGTCGTCTGCGGAACTGCAGTCGGCCATTCGCCGCGTCGATCAGTTTGAACCCGTGCTGACGCAGCAGCAGTGGGATCTGCTGCGCGTGGAACGCCTGGCCGGTACGCTCGAAAATCAGATCCGCACGGCGACGGCTCAGCAGAAGAACGCCGACACCGCCGTGGCCTATGCGGAGCGAATGGCCGAAAGTCTGAATCGGTTTCTGGAAGTTCGTGAGGATGACGTGCGGATCAATACGCACGGATTCAAATCGCCGTGGCCCGAAATCGTGTCCCCGGAAATTGAACATTCAGCTCAGGATGCGGATCTGGCTTATCTGATGTCCGGCAACCGGCGCGTCGGAATGCTGCACGTCAATCCTGTCCCGGACACTGAGGGACTGGACAGCAACGCCCGCTCTGTCGAACGCCTGAGAAAACATCTGACGGAACTCGAAAGCGAATATCAGAAGGCGGCGCCGGACCTGCATCTGGCACTGACCGGTATTCCCGTGCTGGAGCACGACGAACTGCGCCGCTCCGGCCGCGACATGCTGAATGCCTCTCTGATCGCGTTTCTGGCCGTTGGCCTGCTGCTGTCGTTCGGACTGCGCGGGATGAGGCACCCGATGCTGGTGCTGATCATGCTGGTGAATGCGCTCGCTGTCACTTTCGGAATCGCGACGCTGGCTGTCGGTCATCTGAATATTCTGAGCATCTGCTTTGCCGCCATCATGATCGGGCTGGGAGTTGACTTCGGAATTCATTTTGTCACCCGGTACCTGTTTCTGCGACAGGAACTGTACGAGCTGCAGGAATCACTGGTGCTGACGGGACAGTCGGTCGGTACCGGCATCCTGACGTCGGCCCTGACGACCGCGATCGCGTTCAGCAGCGCCGCTCTGACCGGCTATCCCGGCCTGGCGGAGCTGGGAATCATTGCCGCCGGCGGAATCATCGTCTGCGCCGTACTGACGTTTACGTTTCTGCCCGCCCTGATTGCTTTGTCTGACGAACACGTGGAAATCGACGAACTGCCCGTGCCGATTTCGGGCAGCTTCTGGCGCTCGGCCGTGAGCGGTTTTCCGATCACCGCCATCTGTCTGTCGCTGCTGGCCATTCTGGCCGTCGCATGGAATGCCGTATCCGTCCGGGACGGCAGCGTTTCACTGAAGGTCAGCTACGATTCCAATCTGATGAATCTTCAGGACGGCAGTCTGAATTCCGTTCGGGCAGAGCGGACACTGGCGGAGGCGGATGAATCGCTGCTGTACGCCGTCGCCATTGCGGAATCACGTGACCAGGCAGACAGACTGCGGAGCGATCTGCTGGCACTGCCATCCGTGGCTCGTGTGACTGACCTGTCCAGCCGGATGCCGCTGCCGCCGGGTGTCGAACAGAAACAGCTGATTGCCGCGCTGAAGACAAAGCTGCAGAAGATGCCGACGCAGACACCGAACTTCACGGCGTCCAATCCGGAAGTCGTCGGCGTCAGTCTGGATCGCCTGTTCAAGAGCCTGGGCCGGTCCGGTGATCTTAAGGCCAGCCGCGCCGCCGAGCTGCTCGATGAATTTCTGAACAACTTTGCAGGGCTTCCGACGCATCAGCAGGCAGCCGTCATTGAGGCCTATCAGAATCTGACCGTCAGTGCGCTGTTGAAGGAATTTCAGCAGGTCAAAAAAGCAACCTCCGTGGATCCCATCAGCCTTGAGGATCTGCCCGAAGAATGGCGCAATCGCTATTTGCGGGCCGACGGTGAACGCCAGCTGTGGCTGATCAAAATCTTTCCTCGAGAAGATGTCTGGAACGAAGCGGCACTGGCCGCGTTCGTCCGGGATATCAGATCCGTGGCTCCGGACGTCACCGGGGTGCCCGTGCAGAATTTTGATTCCGCAGTCCGCATGAAGGAATGCTATCAGTCCATCGCCATCTATTCGCTGGTGGCGATTGCACTGTTTCTGCTGTTCGATTTTCTCAGGCCCGGCCAGAAACTGCTGACTCTGGTGCCTCCGCTGTTGGTGGTCGGTTTCGTCGGTTATACGGTCGTCCAGCGAAACGGACAGCTGAACCCGAACCTGCTGGTTGGAATCTATGTGGCGATGGTGTCCTTCATCGCCACCGTGTTCGACTTTCGAAACCTGCGGGATACTCTCATCGCCATGATTCCTCCCCTGGGCGGAGGACTGATGCTGCTGGGCCTGATGGCGCTGCTGAATGTGGACTTCAATCCCATCAATCTGATCGTGCTGCCGCTGGTGCTGGGGATCGGCGTTGATGACGGCGTGCATATGGTGCACGACTATCGGCGCCAGCTGATGGCCGGATCGAAGTCGTATACACCGTCCGGTGATACGGTCAACGCCGTGCTGCTGACGTCGCTGACTTCCATTATCGGATTCGGCAGCCTGATGGTTTCCGCTCACCAGGGGCTGAAGAGCGTCGGCATCGTGCTGTCTGTGGGAGTCGCCTGCTGTCTGCTGGTGGCCCTGGTTCTGGTACCGCCGCTGCTGGTGCTGGTGGCCCGATATCAACCGGCGTCGTTCGAGCCGGTGATTGTCAGGACCCGGAAAAAAGCTGCCGACGGTGAATCGAAGGAAAATGCTGACAGCGAAGGCAACGGCGACAGCCGAATGTCTCGCAAGGAACGCCGCCGTCAGCAGGCGGCCTGAACCAGACCACCCCGCCCCCGACCTTGTGCAAGCGTGCTAAAGGTGTCTGTCCGGATACTGTAGCCGTCTGAATGCAGACAGGCACAATACAGCCCCGGCCGCTCAGTCAGTGCCTGTCTCCTGTCCGGCAATCTTTTCGATCGCCGGATCGCCAAACGCATTGACAACGTGGGTGACGCGGTGGCAGACGTATCATTCTGGGCGGCATACGAAGACAGTCCCACGTCGGACCTCGACGGGATTGCCCTGATCTTCAAAGACGCAGACGGTGTTGGACCGGCAGGGGCGTCGGTTGACCGCCGTCTGTTCCACGGCCCTGACGTGGATCAGGTTTTCGCGGACGAGAACGCTCTGGGCGAG
>JAVKCM010000021.1:0-13371 GCA_040222735.1 Fuerstiella sp.
TTCGAACAATTCTTCAGGCAGGCGACCGGAAAGCCGGAGCCGTATCTCTATCAGACACGTTTCGCAACCGGGGACACATTGCCACAGCTGCTTTCTGTGCCAACGGGAGTCGGAAAAACGGCAACCGCAGTTCTCGGGTGGGCAACGATCAACTCGCGACGGTCGATCATCCTCAGCCTGGGACCGGCTGGGACTGCCAGTCGCTGGCGGACTGCGATCGTGCGACCGAGTCCGTGCAGCGTCTGCTGACAGCACAGAAGCCGATCGGTCGAACCGCAACCATTCTGACTCCGGACAACGTAAAGAAAGGCACGCCATACAAGCAGTGTCAACCATCAGTATCGACGGGCAAAAAACTCGCAATCGACGATCGCCGTCAACTGCACCAACACTTCGCACTGTCAGGAATGGACGTCCCTGCCAGCGCGAAGCTGTGCCGCAAAAGTGGTCGAACGGATGCCCGTGCATCAACTCTCAATGGGGCCGGTGTCATTCGACACCGGAAAAACTCGACAGAACGCGGTGTTGCTCCGCATATTCACGTCCAGTCGGCCTCACCACCATCAAGGCAAGTCGATGAACTTCAATGAGTTTTTCATAAACACAACAGGCCACGGTTCCGGGCCACGGCAGTGGCAGGCAGAAATCGGCGCCGACACCGAGCCGAGGAACCGGTTTGCGCGGATTCCGACCGGGATGGGAAAGACAGAAGGCGTTCTCAATGCCTGGTTATGGAACGTGTTGGGATGCGACAGGCACGACAATCGGTGGCCGCGGCGGCTGGTGTGGTGTCTGCCGATGCGGGTACTTGTTGAACAGACCGCCGAGGTCGCACGTGCGGCAGTGCAGCAGGCGAAGCTGGCATCGCAGGTCGGGGTGCATTGTCTCATGGGTGGCATCGAGTCGGACGAGTGGCACCTGTATCCAGAAAGGCCGACGATTCTGGTCGGGACGCAGGACATGCTGCTGTCGCGCGCACTCAATCGCGGTTACGCGTCCGGTCGAGCCCGCTGGCCACATGAATTCGGGCTGCTGAATCACGACTGCCTGTGGGTCATGGATGAAGTGCAACTCATGGACGTGGGGCTGGCCACGTCCGCGCAGCTTCAGGCGTTTCGCGATCAGGATTCATCCAAAGGACTGCGGCCCTGCTTAACGTGGTGGATGAGCGCGACGCTGCAACCCGAGTGGCTCCGCAGCGTCGATACGCAGGCCGTCTTTGACGACTGGTCTCGCGAGCCATGTGTCATCCCGCCTGCTGAGCGTGCTGGTGGTTTGTGGGGCATTCCCAAATCCCTCACGAAGGAAGCGGTCGACGCGAAGGACGCGAAAGCGTTTGCGACGCGGATTCTCGACCAGCACGCGGCCATCGAGGCGGGCGAATTCGGTCGCTTGACGCTCGTCGTCTGCAACACGGTCGAGCGAGCGTGTCAGGCTCACGCGGCACTTCAGAAAGCCGGTCGCACCGAGGATCTGGAACTCGTTCACAGCCGGTTTCGACCACACGAACGCTCGGGCTGGAGCCGCTTTCTGAACCGCGACGCCTGCGACCGTGACGCCGATCGGATCATCGTAGCGACTCAGGTGATCGAAGCTGGCGTCGATCTGTCGGCCGGATGTCTGGTCACGGAACTGGCCCCGTGGCCGAGCCTCGTGCAGCGTTTCGGACGCTGTGCCCGTTATGGAGGACAGGGGCGAGTTGTCGTCGTCGATCGTGGTCAGGACGAGAAGTCCGCGCGGCCGTACGAAGCCGCCGAACTCGCCGCCGCGTGGGACGCGCTGCAGCGGCTCGACGACGCGGGCATCCGGTCGCTGGAAGAGTTTGAAGCGGGACTTGATGACGAGTGGCGAGGCCGGCTTTATCCGTACGCCCCGCCGCACTTGTTGATGCGGGACGAGTTCGTCGAACTGTTCGATACCACACCGGACCTGACCGGCGCGGACCTCGACATCAGCCGCTTCATTCGATCGGGCGAGGAGCGTGATCTGCAGGTCTTCTGGATCGACGTCCCCAAAGTTCCGACAAACGGCGTTCCCGATCATCGCCTCCAGCCGCGCCGCGATGAGCTGTGCACCGTCCCGTTTCTGGCGGCTCAGAACTGGCTGTGCGGCAAGAAGTCCGTTGCCGAGCGAGCGTGGATCCGGGACTGGCTCGACGGTGAGTGGGTGCCTGCGCGACGCGAAATGCTGTTGCCGGGGCGCGTGGTCTGCGTGGCGGCCGACCGAGGCGGTTACGTGCCGGAATCGGGATTCGCTCCGAATTCGAAAGCTCCCGTCCTGCCGGTTCCGCAACCTGCGACAGCCCCGGTCATCACCGCCTCTGACGAAGCGGACAGCCAGCAGGATGATGAGTCGCTCAGCCGCAACGACTGGAAGACGATCGCCTTTCACAGCCAGGAAGTCGCGGAGGAAGTCGCGTCGATCTGCTCAGAACTGCAACTGCCGGGCGACGTCTCCGAGCTGCTGCAGCTTGCCGCTCGCTGGCACGATCTGGGCAAGTCGCATCCGGCGTTTCAGGGGATGTTGCGAGCCCGCGAGAACGAGCCCCGTCCGGATCGCCGCGACCTCGCCAAGGGACCGGACGCCGCGTGGGTTGCCGATCGCAGGAAGTTCTACACGTACCTCGACGACTCCGATCAGCGAAAAGGTTTCCGACACGAACTGGCCAGTGCGCTGGCGATGTTCTCGGTCCTGAAGACGTTCGCTCCGCGTCATCCCGCACTGCTGGGACCGTGGGTCGAGCTGCTCGAATCTCTGTCCCGCCCGGTACCTGGCGCTGCTGCGGAAGTCTCGCATGCGGAAGTTCAGCGACTCATCGACTGTTCGGCGGATGAGTTTGACCTCGTCGCGTACCTCGTCGCGAGTCATCACGGCAAAGTCCGCGTCGCACTGCACGCGGCTCCGTCGGATCAGGACTACCAACCGGCCGACGGAGACCGGCGCGGCCTGCCGATCCGTGGCGTTCGCAATGACGACGCGCTGCCGCCGACCGCGCTGACTCCGGACGGTCCGCCACTGCCCGAGTTGCCGCTCACGCTGGAACCGGCCGCGCTCGGCCTGTCGTTTGAAACCGGAACCAGCTGGCGCGAGCGAACGCTGCAGCTCATCGAACACCTCGGCCCCGCGCGACTGGGATTCCTCGAAGCCGTCCTGCGCTCCGCCGACGTCCGCGCGTCGCAGCGAACGACGACTGACCTGGTCTTCAAATCAGCCACGGCCACAACATAAGCAACGAGGTCCCAACATGGCGAAGAAGACGCCGAAAACGAAAAAGCAGGCCGTGAGAAAGCGAGCCGTGAAGAAGGCTGCGGGAGATCGCGTCGCCGGAAAGACTCCGCCGGCAGGCTCGTCAGCGGAGCTTCCGGAAGCGGGATTGCCCGGCGGCTACCCCGAGTTCCTCGACGCACTCAGGCATCGCGTACATCAGTCTCAAACGCGTGCCGCACTGTCGGTCAACCGCGAACTGATTCAGCTCTACTGGGAAATCGGGCGAGAGATCGTGATCCGCCAGGAACGCGAAGGGTGGGGCCGCAAAGTCCTGGAACGACTGGCAGATGACCTGCAGAAGGCCTTTCCGGGTCTGCGTGGGTTTTCAAGGAGTAACGTCTTTCGGATGAGGGCGTTCTTTCAGGCGTGGCAAGCGGCGGCAATTGTCGCACAGCCTGTGCGACAATTCCCTGGACAGGCTGGCGCGGAGAATCAGCGAATGGCCGACGCCGCGCAAGACGCACGGGACCAGTCTGATGACGAAAAAGTCGCACAGCCTGTGCGAGAATTGCCAGTTTCGCCGCAAACCCCACTACTGCAAGCGGTTACAAATCTGCCACAGGCTGTGCCAGATTCAGCGAGCAGCCCGTCGCAATCGCAGAGCAGCCCGCCGAAACAGAAGCAGAAATCTGCACAGAAGAAACAAACTCAGAAGTCAGCGTCACCGCGTCCGCAAGCGACTGCGAAGTCACGTGCCAATCGATCAAAAGGCTGAGCCATGACACATCACCTGCATCATCTCCGAGGCTGCTCGCCGGCGCCGCTGGCTTTGTATCTGAAGGCGATTGGCATCCTGCGATTGGTCGCCGAACAGGCCGACCCCGACGCGAGGGGCTGGTGGCAGGACGAACATTTCTGCCTGCTCACGAAACTCGATCGGAGCGAGATCGAAGCTTTCTTCCTCGATCGCTATTCGCCGACGCCGTTTCTGTCGCCGTGGAACAAGGGCTCGGGGTTCTACAAAGAGAACGATCCCGGTCTGGCTCCGCTCGAAGCTTCGACCGCTGAGCGGTTCGCTGTGTTTCGCGCGGCGGCGGGGGACGCCCGGGATCTGCTCGACGCGATCGCTCAGGCCGACGCAGCCATTCGCGCGATCAAAGACCGCACGAAGACCACGAAGGCGTTCCAGTCCGACGCTCAGCGCGACGTGCTGCGGGCGAGCTTCGCCTGGCGGCACACGCTGTCGACTCTGCGGGCGGAGCTTCAGAAGCCCGATCGGAGTGCTGAAGACATCGCCGCGATTCGGGCCGTCATTGCCGAAGTCGAGTCGATCGCCGCCGACGCCACGAAGCCACCGACGAAAGCGGAAGCCAGTCGCCTGAAGAATCTCGATGGCTTCAAGCGGCTTTCGCGTGAGGCCGACAAGGAATTCAAACGCCTGAAGGCGTCGCTGCTGCCGGACTGTCGCCGTGCCTGGCGCGGGCTGCACGCTCAGTGGATGGCGGCTGGTGTCGTGCTGGACGAGAACGGTGAGCCGCAGTTTCCGTCGCTGCTGGGGACGGGCGGTAACGACGGAAACCTCGACTTCACCAACAACGCGATGCTGCGACTGGGGGAACTGTTCGATGTCGCCAGTCCCGAGGGCTCGCCCCGTCCCGGAACCAGAGAACTGCTCTGCGAGACGTTGTGGTCGGAAGCGACCAATCGATTGTCGAACAACGCGATCGGGCAGTTCCTGCCAGGCAGTGGCGGCGGCGCCAACAGTTCGACGGGAGCCGGCGGCAATCCGTCGATCAATCCGTGGGACTTCCTGCTCATGATGGAAGGAGCGATTCCCTTTTCGGCGCGAGCGACTCGCAGGCTCGATCAGCTCGCAGCCAGCAAAGCGAGTGCTCCCTTTGCCGTGTATTCGCACGCCGCCGGACACGCCTCACCAGGAGACGAGAAAGACGCGCGGGGCGAACAGTGGATGCCGCTCTGGAAACACCCTGCAACGCTGCGAGAACTGCAGGCGCTGCTGGGGGATGCCCGGCTGCAACTGGGGCGTCGCTCGGTTAATCGACCCGTTGATGCCGCGCGAGCCATCGCGCGACTCGGCGCGGCGCGAGGCATTGCCGAGTTCACCCGGTACGGATTTCTGGAACGCAACGGGCAGTCAACGCTCGCCGTTCCACTGGGGCGAGTTCAGGTTCGACACCGACCGCAGGCCACGTTGATCGATGACATCGCGGGCTGGATGGATCGGCTGCAGCGGCTGGCTCGCGAGTCGCATGCGCCGGCCCGGCTCGTGCACGCGGAGCGGCGGCTGGCCAACGCGGTGTTCGATGTTCTCACTCACGACGAAACGTCCGCACGGTGGCAGGCGGTCCTCGAAGCGGCGGTCGGCATTGAGTCGATTCAGGTCGGCGATACGGCCATCAAAGCCGGTCCGATTCCCTCGCTGTCGCCGGGCTGGATCAAGGCGGCCGGAATAGGCGACGACTCGGCCGAGTTCCGTCTGGCCCTCGCGCTGGGCAGCGCGGCTCGGGGCTTTCCCAAAGGTCGGCGTCCCATTGATCCGGTCCGGCATCACTGGCTGCCGCTTGAACCGGGAGCGTTCCGGTTCGCTGTTTCGGACAAACGGCTGGCTCATGATTCGCGCGTGGTCATCTCGGGGCGCGATCCGGAAGCCGACTGCGCAGCCATCGTGCGGCGACGGCTGATCGACGGCGAACGCGACGGTGCCCGCTCGCTGCCGTTGAAAGCCGCGTTCGGATGCGACGCGCGGTTGAGCGATCTCGCCGACTTGATCAACGGAGACGTCGATCTCGACCGAGTGCTCACGCTGGCTCGCGCCTTCATGGCGATCGACTGGAAGAACTGGTCGGCCGACGTAGCGCGTGCAGTGCTGCCTTCAATGCACTCAGGCGACCCGTGGCCGGTTCCCGACGACGCGTGGCTCGCGCTGCGTCTGGCCTGCCTGCCAGGTCTGAAGAAGACCGGCCAGCCAGCCGAAAGCGTCGTCTCGAAAGACAACATCACGATCCCGGCGGAACCGGCGCTGGTGTCGCGACTGCTGGCGGGCGACGGCAGCGAAGCCGTCCGCATTGCCACTCGTCGGCTCGGAGCGTCCGGCCTGCGGACTCCGTTCACGTCGGCGATGACCGACCACGAAACCACACTCCGCTGGGCGGCGGCTCTGGCCTTTCCCATTTCTCTCCGCAGTGCCTGTCGCGCTGTGGAAATACTCGTGCCTGACTACTTTGGAGAAACGCTCAATGTCTGACCTGTCACCACTCAACGGCGTCAACCGCCTGCTGTTTTCCGTCCCGCTGAAACCCCTGCAGTCGGACCGGTTTCAACCGACCGGATTTCCCAATCTCGGAGCCGCCACATATCAGACAAGCGCCGGTCAGAAGCTGCTCGTCGAAAGCGCGCAGAGCATGGCCAACCGGCTGGAGACCGTCTGCTGGGACACCGTCAACAATCGACCCGTCGCCGACCTCGATGGCATCAGTCACGTCACCGTGACTCGTGGTGGAAACTTTCTGACCGACACGATGCTGGAAGCACATCGGCTCAACAGCCCGTACCTGCTCGAAGCCAGCGACACGTCATTCATCACTAAACTCAAGGCCGATCTGGGCGGCCTCGCCGAAGGACCGATCGACCGCAGCGTACTCGCAAAAGTCGTGCTGAAGTACGACGTCGGTTCCCTGATCCACGGTCTGTTCCTGGCCAAAAGCGAGCTGGCTGGCGGACGACTCCGCATTGCCCGCGCCCTGTCGGCGTTCATCGAAGCGACCGGCGTCCGCGTCGCCGCTTCCGGTGGTGTGAAGAACGATCACGTCAATCCATCGGGCGATACGAAGTCCGGCTTCGGCAACGTCCCGTTCGCTCGCGACGAGTTCACCGCCGACTCGATCGACTGCCACATCAATCTCGATCTGGCTCAGATCCGCGGCTACGGACTGGGCGAGCACGTTGAGCGTCTGCTGATCCTGCTCGCGCTGTACCGCGTCCGCCGACTGCTCGATGGCGACCTGCGACTCCGCACGGCCTGCGATCTGGAACCGGTCGATGGTGACAGTATCGTCGCCCGTCGACCGACAGGATTCGCGCTGCCGGCTCTGGCAGACCTTGCCGAAGACCTTAAAGCTACAATCACGAAATGCGCTGACGGGATGACTCACGAGTCTGTGAGTTTTGAGGACGAACTCAAGAAAGCCAAAGTCGCAAAGAACGACGCGTCCAGCGATGACAGCGACACCAACAACGACAACGCCGCGGACGGGAAATAGCCGATGCCAACCATCGAACTGCGATTCCCCGGCGGTCGTTATCACGCGACTCCGTGGGGACATCACGTCAACGAGGGACAGATCGAATGGCCGCCCTGTCCCTGGCGACTGCTGCGTGCTCTGATCGCGACGGGCTTCGCCACACAACACTGGGTCGAAGTGCCGGACGTCGCCCGTTCGCTCATCGAGCGTCTGGCGTCGGTGCTGCCTACGTACGAGCTCCCTTCCGCCAGCGCCGCCCACAGTCGGCACTACATGCCGACGGGCGAACTCTCGAAGGGCAGCGAGAAAACAACGCTCGTCTTCGACACATGGGCCAACGTCGAAGACGGTGTGCTGAAAGTCCGCTGGGACTGCGAACTCGATGACGAGCAGCGCGGCCTGTTCGCGCGACTTATCGAATCACTCGGCTACCTCGGCCGCAGCGAAAGCTGGGTCGAAGCACGCGTCATCGCGGACGACGTCGAGCTGACGGCGGACCGTCTTGCCATCCCTCATCAGGAAGGCGAACTGCGAGGCCCCGAGTGGGAACAGATCCCACTGATGGCCGCCGTCCCGGCTGACGCTTACGCCACGTGGTCGGAGCAGCGCCGAACCGAAGCCGTCAACGAGTTCCCTCTGCCCGACGGAAAGAAGAAGCCGACCAGGGCACTGCTGAAGAAGCGCGAGCAGGCCGTCGCTCCGTATCCGCGCGACCTGATCGAGTGTCTGACGCGCGACACTGTGTGGTGGAAGAAGAAGCACAACTGGAGCCAGCCGCCGGGCTCGCGCCGCGTGCTGTACTGGCGCAGGTCCGACGCCCTGGTTGTCGCCGCACCACGTAACCGATCCCGACGCAATAGGAACCGCAATGGTCACCCAGTCGAACATCGTGTCGAGGCGATGCTGCTGGCGCTGTCGATGCCCAGCCGGAATACTTCCGCGTTGCCACACGTGAATCGAACTCTGCCGCAGGCTGAGTTGATGCACCGAGCACTGGTCAGTCGCGCCGGACGCGGCAACAAAGTCCACTGCCCGGAACTCACCGGCAGGGACGAACACGGCCTACCGTTACGCGAAGGTCATCAACACGCGCACGTGCTGCCACTCGACCTCGACGGCGACCAGCATCTGGACCACGTCCTCGTCTTCACGCCGCGAGCCGACGATGGCGGGCTGCTCCTGGGTGAAGTCGCACAGCGGGCCATTGCCGGTCTGCGAGCAACGTGGACCAAAGGCCGCGACGCCGACCTGCAGGTCTCGCTGATCGGACGCGGAACGCTGGACTCACTCCGCCAGTTGCCGGAGCCACTCACGTCGGGAATCAACTGTCTGCTGGGCCCGGCAGATGGCACGACCTTCTGGATCAGCGCGACGCCGTTTGTTCCACCGCGATACCTCAAGCGCAGCGGAAAGAACTCGCTCGAAGGGCAGCTCACTGCGGAACTGGCCTCGCGCGGATTCCCGGAACTGGCCCGAATCGAACTGCTCGACCAATCCGAAACCGAAACCGACTGTGAATTGGCACGGAGGCTCCGGCACTTCGTCCGCACTCGCAACCATGGTGGAACGGGACCTCCTCAGGATGCAGGCTTCGCATTGAGGATTGAGTTCACTGAATCAGTCGTCGGCCCATTCTCACTGGGCTACGGTGCCCACTTCGGGCTTGGTCTGTTTCTCGCACAGGGGTGAATCAACATGGCGAAACCGGCACGTCGCAAATCCGCAGCCGCGTGGACGGAAGGTCTTGATGCAGACGCCGTCCGTGAGGCTCATGACGACGCCACCGTGGACTGTTATGACGCGTCCGAGCAGCACAGCGGCCTGCTCACGATGGTGGATCAGGAACTGCAGTTTCCGTTTCCGGCTCGCGTCATCGGGGAAGATGTCACCGTCGTCGATATGGAATGGCCCGGGGACTGTGAATTGGGGCTTGACCTGGTGGTGGAACACAAGGGCGAACGGCATCGCGTAGACGCGCGGTCTGTCGAAGTGCTCGAACCATTGCCGGACGGGCATCTGTTTCTCGCCGCGTACCTCGCGTGGAGGCGGTTTACGTGACAGCCACCAAACGCCGGAGAATCGTAAAACAGTTTGTAGTTGGCTTCCGTCTCATGACCTGCATCGAGAATCACATCGGAAACACACCATGAGCGAGTACCAGTTCATTCATTTCCTCGCCATCGACCGGCCGCTCGATGAAGAGCAGCTCGAGTTTATGCGCGGGCAGTCGTCGCGGGCGGAGGTTTCGCGGTGGGAGTTCACTAACGAGTACCACTTTGGCGACTTCCATGGCAACACGCTGGAGATGCTCCGGCGCGGATACGACGTGCACCTGCACTTCGCTGACTTTGGGATCCGGCGGCTGATGTTCCGGTTGCCTGGCGGATTGCCGTGTCAGAAAACTCTGTTTCGAAAATTTCAGCCCTCGTACGGTCTGCAATGGCACGCGGACAGGTCGGGGCCTGGGGGCACTTTGGACATTCAGCCCGAAGGAGATGCCGGAACCTGGGATGCATACCTTCCTGACGTCGAAGAAATCCTGCCGTCGATTGCTCCCGTGCGTGATCTGCTGATGCAGGGAGACCTGCGGCCGCTCTACCTTGCCTGGCTGGCCTGTGAACTGGGATGCGACGAGTCGGTTGAACCGTCCGTCCCCGCGGGGCTCAAAGATCTGCCACCGTCGCTGACGGCTCTGGCGCAGTTCTACGATATCAGCGGTGACCTGCTGCAGGCTGTCGCACTGGCTTCGGTAGCTGCTCCAACCGGAGTCGGGCCGGAACAGCATTTGGAGGACTGGCTGAAGCAGCAGTCCGCGGCTGAACTTCGGAAGCTCGCACATCGGCTGCTGGCCGGTGATACCGCCGCCGCGCGAGCCGACGTTCTCACTCGCGTCCGAAACGATTGCGGAGAATCCAGCTGGCCGGTGACCGAGTCTTCGCGAACGATCGCCGAATTTCGTGCGGAGGCGGAGCGGATCGCGTCGCAGCGACGGAAGCAGGAGCAGGCTCGGGAAGTGAAACAGCACCAGGAGCGGCAGCAAAAACTCGCCGCCAACCCGGACAAGGCCATCGCACTCGCTCGAAGCTACGTGAAACAGCGCGGGACCATCAGCTACGAACTGGCGGCGCGGGAATTGGCTGATCTGCGGGAGGCACTGAACTCCGAACAGGGCAACCGGCAGGTCGCCGCCGTGGCCGAGAAACTGGCCCGTGACAATCCGACGCTCAACCGGCTCAAGTCCGCCTTGCGAAAGAAGGGACTGCTGCCCGGTCGGTGAATAAACCGTCTCGTCTCGACAGCCCAACCCGTTGACTACCTCCGATCCATTGTCGGACAGACACACAGAAAAACGAATCTACGCGAGTCAGTTGGCCAATGCAGATGTGCTTTGTGAACTTCCGCTCTCCTAATCAGCTACGACACTGCGCCGATGATCTCGGCAACCGTGAGTTGACTGAAAGCAACTCGGTCCGCTCCCGACGTCCGGCTTTCCAGCCGGCCCGTGGATTTGAGGCAGAGCTGGACAGAGAAATTCCAAGTACGACATTGCCCCGGCGCTTCGGGTGAAATTCGAACCAGCAACCGCGAACCCACACCGTGTCAAATGCCGTCATTGTCCCGATTTTTGGCGACACGGAATACCCAGTGAAACTGCTGACCTTGCTTGGCGCGAACAACTATCTGCCCACGACATATCCATGGACGGAACAGAAAAGACAGAAGACCACACGGATCCGCGTGGACGCTGCGTCTGAACGAAGCCGAGATTCGAGCCGACTTCGGAAAGCTCCTTCGAAATGACCAGCCAGATAAACCAAGCCGCCCTTCGCAGAGAAAGACAGTAAAAGGAGAGTGCTTAATGAAACGCCTTCACATCGAGTTACAGCGCGTCCAGACGTGGCTCTTCGCGGTGCCACGCTTACGAGCGATGGTCGGTGCCAACGTTCTGCTCGGTGAGACGCTACGCGCCGACCTGCCGAAGCTGGCGCGAGAGACCGGGCGAGGCTGGATGCTTGCTACGGCCCCGCAAGCGTACCCGCGCGCCGACGCAGACGATCCGCTCAAGGATCACGACAACCCCGCTGATGATGCGAAAGCCGGCATCCTGTCGCGCGATGGCGGTCACTTTGAGGCACTGTTCGCGGCTGGCGCTGCAGGATTTGCTGACGCGGCCAGCCAACTCTTGCGTACCCGTGTGCCGGGGCTGCGGTTTTGTATCTCCATTGACGAGGAGCCTCTGACCAGGAGTCAGGCACATCTCTCGACGGAACTGCCAGTGCTCGCCCCCTGCGAGTGGACGGGGCGAGGTCTCGCGTCCGAACCCATCAAACAGGGCAAAGATGAACATCATGTGTCTCTTGATGTCGCGCGGCGGCACGAGGCCGCTCGTAACGCTGAAGGCGGGAATACGAAGGACATCGCAAGTCTGCTCAGCGCGAAGACAAAGCTTCCGCAACTTGGCCCTGTTCAAGAACTGCAGGAGCTGGTTGGAAACAGCTACCTCGCGCTCATCCACGCCGATGGCAACAGTGTCGGCGCCCACGCACGCAGAATTGATGCTGAGGGCGAGCGAGCGGCATTTTTCCATGAGAATCGAGTGCTTCTTCGGCGTGCCTTGAAAGAACCCATCGACGAAGCCTGCGATCGAGACGAGCCAGGCAAGAACGAGTCTCCGGCGCCTCTGGTACCCCTGATGCTGGGCGGCGACGACCTGCTGCTCATATCTCGGGCACGAATCGCGCTGCCCTTCGTCGTGAAACTCTGCGAAGTGCTTGACTCACTCCAGAAGAGCAGCACCGGCTTCAAGCTCACTCTCGGGGTCGGTGTCGTGATCGCCAAACACACCATCCCGATCCATCGACTGAACGAAGTCGTCGAGCAACTGGCCAGCTCTGCGAAACGGCGTTTCCGTGGGTTTGTAGAAGTGGGCGAAGCGAAGCGTTCCGTCGTCGACTGGGCCGTCTACAGCACCGCGTGGGTCGATGATCCCGACGAGATGCGTCGGCGCGACTGGCTGCGCGGCAGTGGCAACAATCTGCGCGTGCTCTCGCAGCGGCCTGTCGATGTGCTCGGCCGGGACATCGACTCGCTGCAAGGACTCGTGGACGGCGCTGAGAAACTCAAGGACGCCCCGCGATCGCAGTTCCGGTATCTCGTCGATCAGCTCCCGCGCGGACGAGCACTCGCGGAGTTGGCGTTCGCCGAGTTGCCGCAAGAGGCAAAGGGACCGCTCGCGAAAGCAGGCGTCGAGGAGCCGTGGCGAGTTGCTGGAAACGCGTCGATTACCCCGCTGCTCGATCTGGTCGAGATCAGCGAGATTGCCCGTCTCGGCCAGCGTTTCGAACGTGACAGCACAAAGCAGGAGGTCGTCCATGTCTGACAAGTGGGTACGCTGCAAGCTGACTGCCCAATTTCTCTCTGACGCCCACCTCGGATCGGGCTCGGGTGGTGGTGGTATCGACGCGCTGATCGCCCGCGACCGCTACGACCACCCTGTCATCTGGGCTTCGCACATTGAGGGTGTGCTGCGCGACGCGGCGCGCAGACTTCGCGGTGACGAAGAAGCCGCAACGTTCTTCGGACGCACTCCCGTCGATCTGCCTCCCTGCGAAGGCATTCTCCGCATCAGCATCGACGGACATGTCACGCAGCGAAACATCCGTCTGCCCGACGGTGCGTCTGGCGAGTCGAGCGAGGTCCTGACAGCCGACTAGCGTCGTTGGGAACGACGTACAGAATCCTGGCTGCTCATGGCCGCGGCATCAGCCGCGGCAAACGCCGAACCGCTGGCCGGGCGATTCTCTGGAAGCAGAGCCGCTGTTGGCGGCCTCAGATTCGCACTTCAGTCCGCTCGACTGGTCTTCAGAACGGGCGGCGAATGTCCGTCCTGTGGTCAGGCGAA
>JAVKCM010000022.1:0-4042 GCA_040222735.1 Fuerstiella sp.
GTGGGGGCTATAATGGGGTGGGGTTATTTTTTGGGGGGGGTTTTCGCCCCCTGTTCCCTGGTTTTTACCCATAAAAAAAACCCCGACCCCTTTTCTTACAGCGTGTCGCCTTCCTGAGGACCGTTGGCGGTCAGCGTCAGGATTTCCGGACCGTCTTCGGTCATCAGAATGGTGTGCTCGAACTGTGCGGACAGCGAGTTATCCATGGTGCGGACCGTCCAGCCATCCGACTTGTCCAGTTTGGTTCGGTAGCCGCCGACATTCAGCATGGGTTCCACGGTGAAGCAGGTGCCGGGCATCAGCAGATCGCGACGTGAGGTCGGAGTGGGGAAGTGAGGGATGCCGGGGTCCTGGTGGAAGTCCTGCCCGATGCCGTGTCCCTGATAGTCGCGGACGACCGCGTAGCCGGCGGCCTGGGCGAAGTTCTGGATCGCCCGGCCGATCAGTGTGACCGGACCACCGGGCTTACAGGCGCGAATTCCCACATACAGCGATTCGAACGTCGTCTGCACCAGGCGTCGGGCGACCGGCGACACGTCGCCGATCATGAAGGTTTCTGACTGATCACCGTACCACCCGTCGACAATTGTGGTGATGTCGACGTTGACGATGTCACCTGCCTTCAGAGTTGTTTCGTCTGGAATACCGTGGCAGACGACATCGTTGATACTGGTGCAGATGGTCTTGGGGTAACCATGGTAGCCCAGACAGGCGGGCGTATGCCCGTGGTCCATCGTGTATTCGTAAGCCAGCTTGTCAAGCTGCAGGGTGGTCACGCCTTCTCGCACATATTCTCGCAGCATGTCCATCATCTGCGCGTTGAACCGGGAGGCCGCTCGCAGTTTTTCTACCTGCTCGGGCAATGTATACAGCGGAATCTTTTTTCGCAGGCGCGACAAGGGTTTACTCCACAACGCCGCAAAAAAAGCAGCAGGTCACCGTCGATTTTCAGCCGCTGATTATTGTGGCAAATGTCCTGGTGTCAATCTGCCGGCGCCGTCACACACGATTTTACCTGCTTCCAGACATCCCGGCCGCTTCGTCTTACCGGACCGAATCCGATCGGTTCGCCGTGTCGTCGGTACCTGTAGAAGCTGTTTCTTCAGCCTTGTCGACAGATCCGTCGGTTTCCGCGACCGTTGGTGCGAGGTCTGTTTCGACGGTGGACGCAGGCACTCCCTCAGGTGCAATCTCGACATGTTTCTCCGCAGCGTCCCTGTTGAGTGGCTGCAGACTGTCGGAAGCGGTCTGGGTGCGTTGTCTGACCGACCACAGCTTCCATGCCAGTTCAGCACCCGATCCGAGGGCTGCCAGCACGGATGCCCAGACCCAGATTCCCGACGCTGTCACGTCCATCGCCGCGGCTGCGATCAGGAAGGCACTGACGGCCGTCAGGACGATCAGAAATGTTACACGAACGGTGATGCCTCCGCGTTCCTGTCGTCTGGCATGAGCGGCCAGTGCCTTTTCGACGGAACGCGTCGACAGCTGGCGAAATGAATCCATTTCATGACGCAGCGCGTTCAGATCAATCCTGGTACGTTCGGAAGGTGTCTTCCTTGCGGGTTCGGCCGCCTGCAGCGACGGCTTCTCAGCGGCTGGAACATGATCGGCGGGCGGGGGCTCAGCATCGCCGAATTCGCCCGACATGTAGGCATCGATAAACGACCTCGCCCGCTGCGGCTTCTTCGGTTTCGGTTCTTCAGGCTGGGCGGCGGACGATGTCCTGGACGGTCTCGTAAGTTCTTCCGGCAGAGAACTGCCGGCATTCCGGCGGTTCCTGGCCAGCAGTTGTTCCATGTAGGTGGCGACAAAACTGTCTTCGTTGTCAGATTCGTCGGACGATTTATCCGACGCGGAATCAAGCGGAGCTTCCAGCAGCACGTTTGAAGCCTGCGAAAAACTCATGGAAACCGCCGCCGCTGTTTCCTGGCTGTAATCATCGACTGCGGGCAGGGACGACGACGGCTGAGGCGGTGCGGGCTCAGGCGTCTTGTCGGCACTCAGTCCGAACAATTCCGCCAGCTCGGAACGCATCTGTGGTGCCGATGACTCGGCTGAGGCTGCTTCCTTGTTGTCTGATCCACCCACCGGCTGGGCAAATGGACTGGCAGGTGCACTGCTGTTCTGCGGTTTCGCCGTCGAGTCCCGAGCCAGCTGTATTTCGGCCCGCGCCAGTTCCAGCTCATGTCGTTCATCCAGCAATTCACGGCGCTGAACCTCAACTTCTTCCTGCGACTGTTCTACTCGTCGCTGCCGTTCACGCAGTTCTTCCTCCCGCTGATCCAGCACATTGGTGCGGCTGTCCAGTTCGCGGTGCAGGATTTTTAGTTCTTCAAGATCCCGGGGCGGTTCGACGGTCTTCTCTGCCTCGCTGCGGAGCCTCTGGAGCTGCTGGTCCTTATCCTCCAGCTGCTGTTTCAGATCGTCAACCAGCGACTGCTGACTGTCGTCTGCAGTGGCCGCACTCAGTTCCGCCAGCTCTGTCCGGGCCTGTTCCAGAGCAGCACGAAGGTCCGTGATCTGAGCCTCATACTGTTCAAGCTGATCGGCATATTCATTGCGAGAATCGGGATCGGATTCCGAGACGGTAGAGAGCTCGGCCTGCAGACGCTCCACCTGCTGCAACAGATCCTCTTCTTCGGCCGTCGCGCCGGCGGCCAGTGCTGATTCAGACGGCTGCGGATCTGTCAGCAGCCTGCTTTGTTCAGCCTGCAGTTCCTGCAGCGTCTGTTCCAGCTGTTCAATCTGCTCAGACTTCCGCTGCAGTTCAGCCCGAGCCTCGTTCAGCGCCTGTTCGTACTCAGCCAGCTGTTCGGTAGCCTGCTCGGACGCTTCGTTGCCACTGTTGACTTTCTGTGTCGCCAGCTCCAGTTCACGTGCCAGCAGTTCATCTCGAACGGATTCGAACGCCGTCCGCAGTTCTGAAAGCGCCTCGGTCAGCTCGTCACGTTCTGCGGTCAGTGAAGCATTGCGCTGGACGGCCTGCTTCAGTTTATCTGACACCTGCTGCCCGTCCGCAGCTGAATCAGTTTCGCTCTCAGCGTTTTCGTCACGGTTTTTCCGGGACTGTGCAAGGTGATGCTTCAGCACGCGGACGCGATCGGCCATCTCTTCCTGACGCGACCGCAGCTCGGTCTCCCAGTCCGCGAGTTCCGTTGCACGCCGTTCCAGTTGCTCTTCATGTTCAGGATCCGGATGCGACCGGTCCGCTGTCGTTGCTTCGTCCTGCTGACGACAACGTTCGGCTTCCAGCTCTGCCCGTGCCGTCTGCAGTTCTTCCAGCTGGGCGTCGAGTTCCGCCTGCGACTGTTGCTGCTGCGTCAGGACGTCGTTTCGCTCGGCTTCGAGTGTTGCCTGAGCCGCTTCGAGTTCCGTTCTTGCTTTCTGCAGTTCTTCCAGCCGGGCATCGAATTCGGCCCGAGCCGGTTCCAGCTCCGCCCGAGCCGCCAACAGTTCTTCCAGCTGAGCGTCGAGTTCGGCCTGCGACTGTTGCTGCTGCGTCTGCAGTTCGTTTCGCTCGGCATCAATTGCCGCGCGAGCCGCTTCCAGTTCCGCTCGTGCGGTCTGTAGTTCTTCCAGCTGAGCATCCAGATCGGCCTGCGACTGTTGCTGCTGTGTCTGCAGTTCGTCACGCTCGGCGTCTATTGCCGCCTGAGCCACTTCCAGTTCCGCGCGTGCCGTCTGCAGTTCTTCCAGCTGAGCGTCGAGTTCCGCCCGCGACTGTTGCTGTTGCGTCTGCAGTTCGTCACGCTCGGCGTCTATTGCCGCCTGAGCCGCCTCCAGTTCCTCGCGTGCCGCCAACAGTTCTTCCAGCTGAGCATCCAGATCGGCCTGCGACTGTTGCTGCTGCGTCTGCAGTTCGTTTCGCTCGGCATCAATTGCCGCGCGAGCCGCTTCCAGTTCCGCTCGTGCGGTCTGTAGTTCTTCCAGCTGAGCATCCAGATCGGCCTGCGACTGTTGCTGCTGAGTCTGCAGATCGTCACGCTCGGCGTCTATTGCCGCCTGAGCCACTTCCAGTTCCGCGCGTGCCGTCTGCAGT
>JAVKCM010000023.1:0-7662 GCA_040222735.1 Fuerstiella sp.
GGCACGCCTTTAAAGTTGTGGGGCGGTCTCCCGACCCCCCCACGCATTGTTATACGCACACGGAGACCTTCGGTCGATCCCGTGGTCCGGGCGGGAGACCCGACCACAACCGGTGTGGGTTTCCATGAAATCAACATGCCGCCAAGAGCTTCGGTCGACGCCTGAGAACGTGTCCGAATGCCCTGGCGGCTTCCGTACAATCGGGTTTCCGAGGGGTCGAAAAACGGCTGATGCGGAATAATCCCCCGCTGGCGCATCGGGTTACAAAATGTTCCCTGACGGTTCGGGCTACAAGGGGTGTTCAGGCCATCGCAACAGTTGCACCTGCGTCGGGTTACCTGCATGGCAAACGCAGTCACGAAGGCCATTCGGACTCCGCCGTGCCGCGTCAGGGAATACGTGTTTATCCCGGCCCCGACCCTGAGCAATGGCGGTCTGTCGGGAATCAGGCCATACTCCCGCCCACAGAAACGCTTTCCGACAGAAACGCTCTTTCAGGGAAACAGCATGCGAATCAGATCCATTCCTGCACTCGCCTTCATGCCGCTGGTGCTTTGCCTGACGATGCCGACGAATGGTCTCCACGCGCTGACCTCCGGCCATTCCGGCTGGCAGCAGGAAGTGAATGCCAGACTGCAGGCGATCTACGAGCGCCGCGAATTTCGTGTCGAAAAGTTTCCGGCGGAATGGCTTCCGGACAGTTCCGGATACACGGTCCGGGAACGTGATCCGAAGACAAAGAAGTCGGTCCTGGTACGCTGCGATGCCCGCACAGGCGAACGCACCGAACTGGAACGGCCTGAAGAAAACCAGGCGTCTCAGAAACGGCTTCTGTCACCGGACGGTCGGCAGCTTCTGGAATTCCGAGACAACAATCTGTTTGTCCGCGACCTCGAAAGCGATGAGCGAGTTCAGCTGACCAGTCGCCCGCCCGAACAGGATGTTTCGTACCGAGACCCTGTCTGGAGTCCGGACGGCACACACATTGTCTTTGTCGAATCTGACGCCACCGACGTCCGGCGGCGACCGGTCCTGGTGCCGAGCGATCCATCTTACCCAGGGGTTGAACACCATCGTTTCGCCAGAGTCGGCGAAACGATCGCGAGATTGCGGGTCGGGGTGATCGACGTCGATGGGCAGCATACGCGATGGCTGCCCATCGATGCCCCGCCAGACGGCTTTTATCTCGGGCAGGTCGACTGGGCTGAAAACTCGAATGAAGTGCTGGTTGAAAAACTCAGCCGGTTCCGGGACCAGCGTGAGTTTCTTCTGGTGCCGGTGGATGGTGAAGCAAAACGCATCTTTCACGAATCCAACGATGCCTGGGCCGTCGGAAGCCAGGGCAGGAACTCAGGGCTGACCTGGATTCGCGATGGTCAGGAATTCATCGTGGTCAGCGAGAAAGATGGATGGCGGCATGCCTTTCTGTATTCCCGTGACGGCGCGGAAGTGTCACTGCTGACGCCTGGCGACTACGACATCATTGACCGCGCCGTCGTCGACGAAAACGGTGGGTGGTATTACTTCTACGCCTCGCCGGACAATGGAACGCAGAAGTATCTGTACCGAGTGCCTCTTGACGGATCAGGAACTCTGGAACGGATCACGCCGGAAGGGCAGCCCGGCACGCACGACTATGATTTTTCGCCGGATTGTCGCTGGGCATTTCATGCATGGTCGACCCTGGATGTGCCGCCGGTTGTGGAACTTGTTGAACTGCCAGAGCACCGTGTTGCTCGCGTGCTTGACGACAACAGCGAACTTCGCTCGAAGATGAAACGGCTGATTTCGCACCCCACTGAGTTTCTGCAGCTCGACATCGGCAATGGCGTTTTCATGGACGCATGGATGATTAAACCGAAGGACTTTGATGAGTCGAAAAAGTATCCCGTCTTCATTTATGTGTACGGTGAACCCTATGCTCAGACCGTGCTGGATCGCTGGGGAGCCGCCCAGATTGACTTTCATCGCGTGGTCGCGGACCAGGGATATCTGGTGGTATCGATCGACAACCGTGGCACTCCGGCGCCCAAAGGTGCCGCCTGGCGGCGTTCCATCTTTGGAAGTCTGGGACCGCTTTCCACCGAAGATCAGGCGGCCGCTCTGAAGGAACTGGGACGAACGCGGCCGTATGTTGACCTGTCACGAGTGGCCATCTGGGGCTGGAGCGGTGGTGGCTCAAATACGCTGAACGCCATGTTCCGCAAACCCGAACTCTATCATGTGGGAATCGCCGTTGTGCCCAAACCGCAGCCGCATTTGTACAACGCGTGGTTTCAGGAAATCTATATGCGGACGCGCGAAGTGAATCCCGACGGATACGAAAGATCAGCACCCCTCAACTTTGCCGACGGACTGAAAGGCAGACTGCTGATCATCACCGGATCGGGCGAAACGAATACTCATATTCAGATCATCGAAGGATTGGTCGACCGACTGATTGAACTCGGTAAATCGTTCGACTACATGGTCTACCCCAATCGAGATCACGGCCTTCGTGAGAAACGAGGAACCGAAGTCCATGTCCGCATGCTGATCGTCAGATATCTGCTGGAACATCTTCCATCCGGACCTCGCTAGACGATTACGCGGGCGCCGACATCCCCGTCACTCTCTGGGAGGGCTCGGCGTGGCCAACAGCACGGGCCCTCCCCCCGCTGATCGCGGGGAGCGGCCTATGGCCGATCGGATCATGGCTCGGCGCTTCCTTCCAGCGCCGATACCGTGCGTCAGCCTGCCTCGGGGAGGGTCGAGCGAAGCGAGGAGAGGCGCTTGTCGACCCGCTGATCGCGGGGTTTAGATTGCTGGCCTGCCGGGCGTTGTCTCCGGGGCCTGCCGGCGTCCTGGCACAAATCCGCTATTCCAGGGGCAGCCGATAGGCGGTCGCGGCGTTTTTCCAGTAGTAGTGTTCGCGGGCGTCCTGGCCTTTGGCGCTGATGAAGCGATCGACCAGCTCGCGGAAGCTTGCATAGCTGCCGGTGTGTTTCGTGACCGGCCAGTTGCTTCCGTAGATCAGACGCTCCCGGCCGAAGTGCTTCCACAGCACCTCAAGCACCGGCTGGTAATGGTCCAGTTGCCGGGGCGCCGGCTGGGGGACCGAACGCTGATAGAGTCCGGAGATCTTGCAGAAGACGTTCTTGTTGGCCGCCAGGCGTTCAACAGCTGCAATCCATTCCGGGCTTGGCGCCTTTCCGTCGAAGTCGTAGCCGAGGCAGTGGTTGACCACGATGCGCAGGTTGGGGATGGCGCGGGCTACGCGGTCGATGGTTTCAATGCCCGGGATGCCACCGCCGTTGGTCAGATAATCCATGGTCAGGTTGTGCTTTGCCAGCACGCGAAGATTTATCAGCACTCGGTCGTTCGAATAGTCAATCGGATCGGGGCCACGCGGACGCACTCCGACGAACCGCTGGTCCTGTTTCAGGCGCAGCACCTGTTGTTCGAAGTCCGGGCGGTTGACATCAACATTGCCTACCAGGCCCATGTAAAAATCATCTTCCTGCACCAGATCCAGAACCCAGTTATTGTCTTCAAGGTGGTCACTCGCCTCGACGATGACCACCCCGGTGACGCCCGCAGCTTTGGCGATTCTTGAGTACTCGGCCGGCAGGTGCGGTTTGTACAGCACCTTGTCGTCCGCCGGCGGCCACGCCATCTCGATGTCACGAGTGGTGTCGTACAGGTGGATATGAGTGTCGATCAGGTGCCTGACCGGCTTAGGATCCTCAGCCGCCGCTGAAAGAATGCCGAGCATGAAGGTCAGGGTAAGAGACAGCGGTCGAGTCATGATCGTGTGTTCTAAGAAAGATTCGTGATTCCGCCGGGAACCCGGCGTGCTATGACATCGCAGACGGTTTCCGGATGCGTGCCCCAATCAGGTGGATTGATCGCCGCCGATTCCTGTTTCAGAGTCCGGGACAGTCCTCCGATGCTACCGGAACATGGAGCCGCCAACAACAGTTGAGAAGCGACGGCTGAGAATCGCCAGTGTAGAATCATTTGTGCGGCTTCGGGCTGAAACCAATGCCGCGGCAGATGAAAGTCGGATTCTGTGATCTGACGGTCTGCACCATCACGAAGCCGGAGTAGGAAACAGGTTTCAGGAAGCAGCGAACTGCTGAAAGTGACTGAAATCGTTCCATACTGCCAACCGATGCTGTTATACTGGTATTTGGCCTCTTGGCCACATCCTGCGAAGATGCAGGTCCCGCCCAAACAGAGTCATCCCGACAGCCCCCTCCCGCTTCATCCTTCCTTTCCATCACCAATTCGTCAGCTCATTCAGGTCGCGCGCCGGAACTGACGAGGAGCGCAAGACAGCCCATGAGGATTCCGAAGATCGCCATCCTGCTTGTTCTTGGCATGGCCGGCACGATTCCGGCAGCCGATGATCAGCAGCTTCCAGTCAGTCTGGAAGAGGCCAGAGAACTGGGACGCCTGAGGTCCAGATTTCTGAAAGACGCTGTTGAGCCCGGAACCTCGGACGCCATTCCTCAGGCTGACGTTGCCTATTTTCAGACGACGGTCCAGGCGATCCTGAACAGCAGTTGCCTGGCATGCCATGGTCCCGAAAGGTCTGAGGGAAGACTTCGAGTGGACAGGTTAAACCCGGACCTGCTGCATGGCGCCGACGTTCAGCGATGGCGCGAGGTATACAACGTGCTGAGCAATTCAGAGATGCCGCCTGAGGATGAAGCCGATTACGCACTTGCCGATACAGACCGGGGTAATATTGTTGACTGGCTCAGCGGTGAACTGAACAAGGCCTCTGTCATCCGTCGCAAGAACAAAGAACACACATCTTTTCGACGGCTGACGAAATACGAATACAACTACGCACTGCAGGATCTGCTCGGCCTGCCATGGTCACTGGCGGCCAGGCTGCCTCCGGAAACTGCATCCGAGGACGGTTTCAGTAACAGCTCTGAATTGCTGCAGATGTCGGCGATGCAGTTCGAAACCTATCGCGAGATCGGGTTGAAGGCGCTCAGGCGAGCCACCGTCAGCGGCGAACAGCCGAAGCCCGTCACATACATCATCTCGATGGACGAAGAGATGGAAAAAGCGACCTCCGAAAAGGATGACGGGACATTCGACATAAAAGACGATAGCTACCGCAGGAACAGAACTCGGCCGCATCTGGCTGATCGACAGAAGGGCAGGGGGATCCACTTCTCTGACGGAACGGCAATGCCCCGGCCGGACGCAACTGCGGGGCAGACGCCGGATGTTTCTCCGGTTGTTCTGGTGCTTCCCCGGTCCAAAGAACTGAAGCTGAATCTGGATCGTTTTCTTCCCGACGAAGGCACCATGCGCGTTCGCATCCGCGCCGGTCGTTCGACCATGAACCCGGACGAATTCGCGAGCCTGCGTCTGATCTTCAGTGCACATACCAGCAACAACGCCAACTTTTCTCAGGTTGTCAGCGCGCAGGATGTCCCGGTGACGGCTTCTGCCGAAGACCCCGAGTTCATTCACTTTGATATTCCTCTGGGCGACATCCAGCGCAATCCGTTTCGAAAACTGACCACGACGTTTCCGCGGCGAGATGAATTTCTGCACATTCGGAATGTCTCGAATGCCGGCCGGGGAAAAGAACCCTTTCAGGTGCTGATTGATTACATCGAAATCAGCGCCCCGTTTTTCGAACAGTGGCCGCCGCAGACACATACCAACATCTTTATTCACAGTGACAACAGGAACGACGAACAGAAATACGGCCGCGAAGTGCTGTCTCGATTTTTGAGACTTGTCTGGCGGCGTCCCGTCACGTCGTCGGAAGTCGAACAGTTCATGGCCCTGTTTGCGAAATACCGGCCGGGGTTCTCTTCTTTTGAAGACGCCATGGTGGAAGTGCTGGCGACAGCGCTGGCTACTCCGGAGTTTCTCTACCTGACTCAAAGATCGTCTTCGGACTCCGCTGAATCACCCGGCACGATCAGCGACCTGGAACTGGCCAGTCGCCTCTCGATATTCCTGTGGTCCAGCATTCCGGACGACGAGCTGCTGCAACTGGCGGAGCAGGGACGGCTAAGCGACCCTGGGGTATTGGCGGCTCAGATCGAACGCATGCTGGCAGACCCTCGTTCCAGACGCTTCTCTCAGAATTTCGTGCAGCAATGGCTCGGTCTGGAAGGTCTGGACAGTGTGGTCCATGTGACTGACAGTTCCCTGAAACAGGCGATGCAGGAAGAGCCGGTTGCATTCTTTGACGAAGTCCTCAGGCACAATCGCAGCATCATGGACTTCATTCATTCGGATTACGCCGTGGTCAACGAACGACTGGCCGCGCATTATGGGATTCCGAATGTCTATGGCCCTCATTTCCGCAGCGTGCCGATCGATCCTCAGGTGAATCGAGGCGGTCTTCTGACGGGCGCCGCAATGCTGACAATGAACTCAGACGGAACGGATTCTCATCCTCTGAAACGGGGTGTCTGGATGCTGGAACGCATCCTTGACGATCCACCGCCTCCACCGCCGCCGAATGTACCGCAAGTCGACCTGACAGATCCGGAGATTCTGAAGATGACATTGAAGGAGCGGATCGCGGACCATCGGAACAAACCGGCCTGTCATTCGTGCCACTCCAGAATTGATCCGTGGGGGATTGCGTTTGAAAACTACGATGCTCTCGGAGCCTACCGGACCCGAATCAAAAGCATGCCGGTGGATGCAGCGTCAGAACTGTTCAACGGGCAGACGCTGGCCGGGATGGATGGACTGAAACAATACCTGCTCACCGATCGACAGGATCAGTTTGCCCGAGCGATGGTGCACAAGATGACCGCGTATGCTCTTGGCCGGCCACTGTCGTTTGGTGATCGTGCTGACGTTGACAGTCTGACCGCACAGTTCAGAAAACAGGATGATCGCCTGGGTGATCTGATTCGCCTGATCATCAGCAGCAGCATCTTCAACACAAAATAAGACTCAGCGGCATCTACCGCGGTAACCCGACACCTGCAGAAATCAGGAACAGACGATGAATAAGAAATCAGTCCTCAGACGCAGAACACTTCTCCGAGGCACCGGTGTCGCTCTGGCTTTGCCGTGGTTTGAAACGTTCGCCGCACCGGGGCCGGGCCCTGACGAGACACCGAAACGTTTTGTCAGTGTCTACCACCCCGACGGTGTCGGTCTGCCCCTGAAATCAGATCCGGCCTGGAAGGACTGGAGCTGGTTTCCTCGCGGTGGTGAGAAGGACTTCGAACTGACCAGAGTGCTGGATGTGCTTGAGCCACTGCGCAGCGATATCACGATTTATTCAGGGCTGTCGCATCCCGCCGTGAGACAGGTGCATGGCCATTCGAATGCTGATCAGTACCTGACGGGCGCAGCGACCGGTGGTCACGGACCGTACAAAAATTCGATCTCGCTGGACCAGGTGTATGCGGAACACGCAGGTGAATTTACGCGTCACTCGTCGCTGGTCATGTCGACCAATGGTGGAGTTGGCGGCCCTCGTGGCGCACAGACTCAGTCCTTTAATCGCGAAGGACGGCCGATTCCGGCGATGAACAAGCCGAAGCAGATCTTCGACATGCTGTTTGTGACCAGTGGCAGGGACGCCGCCGCCCGACTGGCTCGAAGCAAAAGTGCTCTGGATCTGCTGCTTGAAAATACTCGATCGCTGGAACGACAGCTGTCCCGGCACGATCA
>JAVKCM010000024.1:0-59532 GCA_040222735.1 Fuerstiella sp.
GTGGGGCGGTCGGGAGACCACCCCACAACAGAGGTCGGGAGACCGCCCCACAACAAGAAAGACCGCCCCACAACAAGGGATCGGGACAAGTTGTGGCCGGGTCTCACCAAGTTGTGGCCGGGTCTCCCGACCCGATCACACAACCGACCGAAGGTCTCCCCAATCCGCATCACGCCAATCTGTGGGGCGGTCGGGAGACCACCCCACAACAAGGGACAGGTTGTGGCCGGGTCTCCCGACCCGATCACACAATCGACCGAAGGTCTCCCCGATCCGCATCACGCCAATCTGTGGGGCGGTCGGGAGACCGCCCCACAACAGATGTCGGGAGACCGCCCCACAACAAGACAGACCGCCCCACAACAAGAGATAACAAGACAGACCGTCCCACAACGAGTGTCCTGACACACGAAAGATCGTGAGCCGAGTGCCGTCAGGCACCGGGCCGCTCACCGGTTGGGTTACATGTGAGACATTCGATCCACTGAAAGGTCGCGTGGGTCTACTTTGCCGGGGCACGGAACGATATAACATCATCACATCGTCACCAGCCAGCCACGTGAGCGGCAACCGGGCTGATAAAGAGATACACCAGAATGTCTCTGCCATTAACTGTGGTCGATGCTTTCACAGACAAGCCGTTCGCGGGCAATCCCGCCGCTGTGTGCCTGCTGCAGCAGCCGCACGACACGACCTGGATGCAGGCCGTCGCCTCTGAAATGAATCTGTCAGAAACGGCATTCGTCCGAAAAGTCACTGGTTTTTGAATGACGCCCCCGAGCCGGCCAGCAGGCGGAAGCGAGACAGACTGAGTTATGTTTTCGAGTCAAACCTGCAGATGAAGCGGTAGAGCTCTGCAACATCGGGAGCCGGCGGGGTCGCCCGCAGGCGTTGGGGCCGAGTCAGCAGGAGTCAGTCTTCAGGTCCGGCCACAGGCTCTTTCCTGCGGGGCCCGTTCGGACTGACTGTCACAATCACCGTCGACACAAGCGAAATGGCAAACACCGCCATCCCCACGATAAAAATTACGGTGTCACTCATCACGACCTCCATTCAGCATCAGATTGCCGAAGGAAAGGATCGAGGGCACCCAGAGACCGACGAAGGCACCCTGTTCCTTGTGGCCCGTGAACCACAGCGAAACTGAAAAAACAAACGAGGCCCCGGCGGCTGTGATGTAGCCAAGTCTGGCAACGGATCGACGATTCATAACGTTCCCTTCTGTTGAACTCAGAAAGGTGTTAGACGTCGAACCGGACAATGCCAGAAAGAAACACCCCGATCACCGAAGCTGCCTCGGCCGCCGCAGCAATGTCGTCAGACATCCAAATACAATTGCCACTCCGACACCGTGCCGTCTTCTTCATGCTCGACGGGGCCGACCAGCGTGAATCTGAGCTTCCTGAGAATCGATGTGGAAGCATGTTCTTCCGGCAACGTTGATTTCAACCAGCTTCATGTTCGGTCACTTCCTGTTCCTGCTGCCTGCCTTGCTGATCTGACTTTCGGCCGCTGCCTGGTAACGAAAAGGTCCGCGACGGCACGAATGCTATCTTTATCAGACAACCCGCGTCGAAGTCGAACGAACCGGCACATACCATTTCCGCGGACGCCTGCCTGATCGTCCCATATTGCACTTGCAAATTTTGCACCTGCATGCGTATAATCAGGGGCACTGAAGTCGTCCGTCGCATCAGCACAAGACGCCGTGGCGGGAACAAGGCAGGCCGTCAACGATGGCTGAGTGTGCGTGCTGTCAGGAAGGTCTGCGATCTCGGGGCGAAAGTCCGGCGATCAGGCATCTCGGGGCGTCCGTGGCAGGCAATACGAATGAGCAGACGGAATGTTCTGCTGTTCAGACCTCAAGCATACGAAGACCATGAATACGCAGCAGGGCAAAGTCTCACACAGAAGTCTCCGGGCGTATTTCGCACCGGGACTTTGAATGAAGAAACACCGCATTGAAGTCTGACTCAGGTCGCTGGCAGGAACCGTCCGTCAGCACGTTGACACGTAACGCTGACGGGATAACCCCAAAACGGCCGAGCCGCGTTCTGCAACCTAACAGTGGCTTCGTGCCGCTTCTGCAGAGCCAGCCTGTCACGTACGAGTCTGGTCAAAGACTGCGCTTCAGCAAGAGGCTGGACAGTTCTCACACAACACGAGGAAAAGAACGATGGACAAATTCAATGTCTGGCTCCGGCCACTGGGTGACTGGTGCCGGATTCGGGTCAGCGGTGCCACAAACGCCGGGTGGCTGCTGCAGCACCTGGGCCAAACCTTCACGCTGAAGAACGGAAATCCGGCTCAGGAGACTCACGATCCGGATGTGTTTACGTTCGATGTGCCGTGCGACAACGGTAACACTCGTTCTCGTCTGGAAAAGGCGCTGTCATCAATGCAGGAAGTGAATCTGATGATGGGCCCTGAGTGACCCGATATTTCTTTGATTCGAAAGATCAGTATGTGGAACTGGTTTACAAACTGCTGTTACTCGGTGCTGGCTGTGTTTGAGAGCCTTTGGCGATCGATCGCCAGAATCTGGAAGTCGTAGTTGCCTGCACAGGGCGCAGGTGGCTGCATCCAATCACATTCAGGCTCGACATCGACGGCGTCTCAGGACTGGCAGCTGACCAATACTGTCGGATGAAAAAGACACTATGCCAAAACAGGACGTGATATGTCTGACGCCGCGGTATGTACTGCATGAAGACAGACAGCCGATCGGCCCCGACGTGGTTCAGGACGCGCATGGCCGCAGCTTCCTGGCGATCTACGGATTCTCTGGAAAGACCGCATACGACAGGTTCCTGCAGAACAGTGAAGGCGATCTGAGGCCATATCCCCTGATGAAGGCCTACCTGCAGAATCGTCTGCAGGAGGACCAGAATCAAACCTGTATCGTCATTCTTGACGCCGAGAGCCCGGTGGCGGATGACGTTGACGCCGCCACGATCGAACACGTACTGGCCGCACAGAACAACCCGAGTCCTCAGCTTGCCAGAGATTTCGGCATGTCGTTCTGCTCCACCCGGAATGCCTATGTGCCAACCGAATCCGACTGATCGAACAGGCACTCGAAAGTGCTCCGTTTTTCAATGACAGTGAATTCCTGCGTCAGGGAGCAGCCTCATACTGCCGTGATCCTTTGATCCTTCCATTCAACCAGGTGTCTTACCTCAGCGGGCAGCATTCGGCGCTCACCGGCGTGAGCCCGCGGACGCGAGCGTGTCCGGCATGTCATGACGCACTGTACACTTGTAGAGGAAACGACAGCCAATGAAACACCCAGTCAGACCACTCTTTATCTCAACGTATCCGCCGGAGGAATGCGGCCTGGCGACTTTCACCAGGGATTCGGCAGATGCCGTGGATCTGGCAGCCGGGCAGCCCGTATCCACCATTGCGGCGATACAGAAACTGCATCAGCATTCGGGCCTGAATTCGCGTATCGCTCACATCATTGATAATCGGCGCGACGACGCCTACGTAACGGCCGCCGAAGTGGCGAACGACGGCCCGTGTGATGTGGTAAGCCTGCAGCACGAGTTCGGACTGTATCCTGGTCCATGGGGCAGCCGGATCACTGACTTTATGGAGCACTGCCGGAAACCGGTTGTGACCACATTTCATACGCTGCTGACAGAGCCGGAAGCCAGGCCGAGGCAACTCATCCGTGATCTCGCAGCAAACAGCGACGGAATTGTCGTGATGACCCACATTGCCGCGAAGCTGCTCCGGGAAGTCTATGGCGTGGACAGTGCGCGGGTGGAGGTTATTCCACACGGGGTGCCCGCTGTCCGGTTTGAACGCAACCGAGGTCACCGTCAGGAACTCGGACTGACGAACCGCCGGGTCATCTGCACGTTCGGGCTGATTAATCCGGGCAAGGGTCTGGAATACATGATTCGCGCAGTCGCCCGAATTGTCCCGACATGTCCCGACGCTTTGTACCTGATCGTGGGCGCCACCCATCCTCAGGTGAAACGCGAACACGGTGAAGGATATCGCGAGGGGCTTGTTGAGCTGGCAGATTCTCTTGGAATCAGCGCCAATGTCCGTTTCGTCAACAGATACCAGAGTCTTCCGGAACTACTGGCCTTTCTGCAGTCGTGTGACGTGTTTGTGACGCCCTACCCCGGCCGGGATCAGATCGCCAGCGGCACCATGGCTTACGCCATGGCAACCGTTGGTGCTGTGGTCAGCACGCCTTATCTGTATGCAGAGGAAGTGCTGGCGGACGGCCGAGGCCTGCTGGTTCCGTTTGCCGACAGCGATGCGATGGCGGACGCGACGCTCCGATACCTGACGGATCCCGAGCTGTTGTCAGAGACCCGGAGGCGCGCCTACGAATATGCCAGACCAATGTTCTGGCCTGAGGTGGGTCGGAAGTATCTGGACCTGTTCGTCAGCCTGACCGCTGAAAAAACCGGGAACACCACGAATATCCGACGCGGCGATCTCCCGGCCTCAGGCGGCAATCTGCATCAGCCACTTTCACAGAAGAGAATCTGATGCACGCATCAAGCTGTCCGCCACTGGAACATCTGGACCGAATGACCGACTCAGCCGGATTGATTCAGCACGCCGTCTACACCATCCCTCGACGATCCAGCGGCTACACAACGGACGACAATGCTCGGGCCCTGCGGCTGTGTACCCGTCTTTGTCATGATCACGGGGATGAACGCATGATTGAACGAGTGGCGTGTTACCTTAGCTTTCTGGAGCACGCTCAGCGTCCGAGCGGTGGTTTTCACAACTTCATGAGCTACCAGCGCCACTGGCTGGACGACAACGGCTGCGGCGATAGTCAGGGGCAGGCAATGCTGGCGCTTGCCGAGGTTCGTGCCGGCAATATGCCTCAGGGATTTCGTGATCTCGCGAAAGAACTGATGAACAACGCTATGCCCGTCCTGCATGATCTCACCAGCCTGAGAGCTTACGCCTACATGATTCAGGCATGGGGCATCCTTCGACGAGCCGACGTTCCGGGCATCCAGGAACTCGAACGAGTCGCCCGCCGTTCGGTCGACCATCTTGTCAGGGCCTGGAAGGCATCGCGGCAGGCTGGCTGGGAATGGTTTGAACCGCAGATGACCTATGCGAATGCGGTGCTGCCACATGCCATGTTCGACGCTGCAGATGGATGGTCTGACGAAGAGTATCTGTCCATTGCGGAATCTTCGTTTCGCTTTCTGGACCAGGCGACCACTTCCGGCGAAGTTTTCTGGCCTGTCGGAAACAGTGGCTGGTACGCGCAGTACGGACATAAGTCGCAGTATGACCAGCAGCCCGTCGAAGCCTCAACGATGGCAGCGGCTGCGCTGACAGCCATGAACGTGCGCCCTGATCCGGACTATCTGACGGCGTTCCGGAAAGCCCATGGGTGGTTTCACGGAAAAAACAGCCTGCATTTCCCCATGGCAGACACCGAATCCGGCGGATGCCATGACGGACTGGAATCGACCGGCGTGAACAGAAACCACGGTGCTGAATCAACGCTGGCCTACGTGTGGACGGAAGTGCTGGCACTCGAAGCATATCGCAGCACCAATGGCACACAGGCAGCGGGTACAGCGCCAGCGCCGCAAAGCACGCTCAGAATTCATGACACGTCGGACACTGACATCACAGATTCTGTTTATTAACCCGGGAGAAGTTGTAATGGGTGACAAAGGCAGCAAAGACAAAGGCCGGCGAGAACAGCGAAAGAAGGCGGTGCTCAGCCCCAAAGAAAAACGGAAGGCAAAAAACGACAGAAAGAACCGGTCCGATTCGGCGACGACGTAGCCCGGCAGCGCCCCACGTTATTTATCAGCGACCGCGCCAGTCCATGGATCGCCGACCCGCGGACCCCGGTCGGCGATCCGACATGACTGGTGTGGTCACGTCACGTTTTCAAGATATCTCCGAAACAGCCCTCGCAGACTTACATGGCCAGCACAGCGATACGACTCAAACGCACGACCACCGTTCTGCAACCCGACCAGACGCGAGTCCTGCTGCGTCCGTTCAATCCGGGAGATGCCCAGCGCTGCGGACGGGTGATTGCTCGCATTCTGTCGCTGCCCGAAGATCAGATCGGTCCGCTTCTGGATCAGATTTCCGCGGAATTCTCTGAGCGACACCCGAATATTCAGCAGAGGTTTCTGGAACGATTTGAACAGGTCCGTGAACACCATGTGTCGAAGGAAGGTGTGTCCGTGTCGCGGCGGTCGCTGATCGGAGCCTACTTCCTGGCCGAGTATTCCCTCGAATCGGCGGCTCTGTTCAATCCGTCCATTGTTCCTCACACCGACCAGACCGGACTGCCGCCCGGCGCACTCCGTTTTATCCTCAGCCTGCGAGCCACCGGGGAAGGGCACATTTCCTCAATCACCTTTCGCACCGGCATCATCCACAGGGACAATGCGGTCGAAGTTGAGGAACCGGGTCATCTGCTGACCGAACCTCGTCAGATCCCGAATTCCGCTTACGAAAAATGCCTGTTCGCGCGGAAGCTGACTGAGCTCGGACTGGGCGGCGAATTCACGAATCGCGTCCTGCAAAGACTCAACGATTCGTTTTCGACCACCGAACTGCGGAAATCCATCGACAAAGAGATGGAACGCGAACGCCGGTCCACTGGTGTGTTGCAGCGTGACCACAGCACCGCTCACGGAATCTGGCTGCTGGCCCGATCCAACTATGAAGTACTGTTTCAGCCCGAACAGAAACTTTCTGAGCGAATTCTGTTTCCCGCCACTCCGACACAGATCAACGGCATCGAAGACGCGCGGTTTGTCAGGTTCGAACACGGTGGCCGTTATACCTATTACGCAACGTTCACGGCGTACGACGGCAGGGTGATCATGCCTGAGCTGGTGGAAACGGACGACTTCCGGAAGTTTCGTTTCATTACGCTCAACGGGCCCGCCGCGAAGAACAAAGGCATGGCCATGTTCCCGCGAAGGATCAACGGACAGTTCGCGATGCTTTCGCGGCAGGACAACGAAAGCATCTCGCTCATGTATTCCGATAATATTCACTTCTGGAATCAGTGCCAGGTTCTGTTGAAACCGAAATTCCCCTGGGAACTGGTGCAGCTGGGAAACTGCGGGTCTCCCATCGAAACGGACGCCGGCTGGCTGGTGCTGAGTCACGGTGTCGGAGCCATGCGAAAATACTGCATCGGTGCGTTTCTGCTGGACCTTGAAGACCCCGGCACGGTGATCGGACGTCTCCGCGAACCGCTGCTGAGTCCTGATAAAGTCGAACGTGAAGGCTACGTACCAAACGTCGTTTACACCTGCGGTGCACATCTTCATGGCAGCGAACTCATCATCCCGTATGCGATGGCCGACCATGCGACAGGATTCGCCACCGTCCCGGTTCAGGATGTTCTGGAAGCCCTGGAACCGGAAAACGCATGACACCGGCGGCCCACTGACACGGTCATCGGCAGCCAATGATAACCAGCCGACAGTCCGAACGTTCGGCCGAAACCTCAGGCACCGGCAGGCAACAGACCGAGACACAACTGAAGACGCTGACGAAATTCGTGAACAGCCCCGTGCAGAAGAACCGCACATGTCACCAGGTAGCAGAAACCGTATTGCCGTGCTGTCCCCCGTTGCCTGGCGCACACCCCCTCGGCGATATGGAGCGTGGGAAACGGTCGCCGGCAATATCACGGAAGGCCTGGTCGCACGAGGCTGGGACGTCACATTGTTTGCCACCGGCGACTCACAGACCACCGCCCGGCTGCATGCTGTTGTCGACCGAGGTTACGAGGAGGATTCCGGCGTTGATCCGAAAGTGGCCGAGTACCTGCACATTTCGGAATGCTTCGAACGAGCGGCTGATTTCGATCTGATCCACAGTCATTACGACTTCATGGCGCTGACGTATTCACGGCTCGTGAAAACTCCGGTACTGACCACGATCCACGGTTTTTCGTCTCCGAAGATCATGCCGGTCTACCAGAAATATAGTGACGGAAACTATGTCTCGATCAGTGAATCCGACAGGGCTCCCGGACTGAACTACCTTGGCACCGTCTACAACGGGATCGACGTGTCACTGTACCCACTGCAACAGGGACCGGCAGACGCGCTTCTCTTTCTCGGACGAATTCATCCGGACAAGGGTGTCCATCTGGCAATTGAGGTTGCTGAGCAAAGCCGCCTTCCGTTGCTCATCGCGGGAATCATTCAGGATGAAACCTACTTTCGCGAACAGGTGGAGCCGCATCTCGGGAGCGAACAGATTCAGTTTGTCGGAGCGGTGGACGTCGCCGGCAAGAACGCATTATTTGCCCGTGCGAAAGCGCTGCTGCACCTGAACACCATCCCCGAGCGGTTTGGGCTGGTTCTGGCCGAAGCGAATGCCGCCGGTGTGCCGGTGATCGCCATGGATCTTGGTTCATGTCGGGAAGTCATCCGCGACGGACAGACCGGTTTTCTTGTCAACAGCGTGGATGAGGCCCTGCAGTCACTGCCCGGGCTGCCGAACATCGACCGAGCTGCCTGTCGCCGCAACGTCGAACAACACTTCTCCATCGAAAAGATGGTGGAAGGATACGAACGAATCTACGAAACGATCCTTCAACAGGAAACGCACCGAAGATCATGATGCACGAACTGGTCCGCCGCTATTCCGGAAACCCGATCCTTTCGAAAGCCGATATTCCCTACCCGGTCGAAACGGTGCACAACGCCGCGGTTGTGAAACACGGCAATGAATACATCATGCTGTTCCGCTCGCATCTGCGAACCGGTCGGTCCATCATCGGCCTGGCCCGCAGCCCGGACGGCTTCACCTTCACGGCCGACCCGAAACCGTTTATCACGCCCGCAGCTGACGGTCTGTTCGCGGAATACGAACAATTTGGTGTCGAAGACCCCCGTGTCACCTGCATCGAGGACGCGTATCTGATCACCTACAGCGCCTACTCGCGGAACGGTGTCAGAATCGCTCTGGCCCGGACAACAGACTTTGTTCAACTGGAACGTGTCTCCCTGATAACTCAGGCCGACTACCGCAATGTCGTGATCTTTCCGGAAAAGTTCAACGGACTTTACGCCCGACTCGACCGACCACATTCTGAAATCTCACCCTGGTCGATCTGGATCACCTACTCACCTGATCTCGTCTTCTGGGGCGAATCAAAGCTGGTGATGAAACCGGAACCATACCACTGGGACGAAATGAAGATTGGTCCCGGAGCACCGCCGATCAGAACGGACGAAGGCTGGCTTTCCATCTACCATGGCGTCTTCAAAACCATGGATGGATCCGTCTATCGACTGGGCGTAGCGCTGCATGATCTCAGTGATCCATCGAAAATCATCGGCGTGGGGGATTCATGGATTCTGCAGCCCGAAGCACCCTGGGAAATCACGGGCTACGTGCACAACGTAGTGTTCACCTGCGGTGCGGTCCCTGAGCCGGACGGAACCGTCAAGATCTACTGGGGCGGAGCAGACTCCGTGATGTGCGCTGGTGAAGCAGATCTCGCGGATCTGGTCAGTCTCTGCCTGCAGCAGGGTCGATCAGCGAAATAGGTGTCCGTCGTGACTCGTCGACCGCCTTCGGCGAATCAATGTACGGGACGAAAAAGATATCTGCCACGTTCCTGCGCGGTCAGCTCAGCAGTGTTCAGAATAAAGGGTGAAGAACGAAGGTCCGCGATCCTGAGTTCAGTGTCTGACGAAATCGAACGGCATCCCTTAGTGCGGGTGACAGAAAGATTGCCGACGGTTTTCTGAAAATCCGAGGAACTTTCGTTTTTTCTCCACGCGATGTGACCGCCGGTGCGTAATATCCGGGAACTGGTCGGGCTCGGACGTTTCTGTTTTGATTTGCTCTGATGTCCAAAGCGTGTCTCAAAATCCGAAGGGCCTTCGTCGGCTTTCTTGTGTTGCTGCAGCTTTTTCTGCTGCCGGCGACGCAGGTGCTGCACCTTGGGTGTCAGCATGCGCACGACCATGGTCCCGCTGCCACCAGTTCCGCCCCGGCCGGAGGCGAAGCGACGTCGACGTACTGCCTGTCGTCGCATTGCTGTCATCACTGTGCGAAAAACGCCAGAGCTGCTGATGGTCAGCCGACTGATTCGACTCCCGTCCATCCGTCGCACGACGAAGATTCGTGTGCCGTGTGCCAGGCCGCTTTTGCGGCGCGGGTAGCGACCGTTTCAGTATTCGCTTTGACGACGATCGAACCTGTCTGCGAATTCCTGACCATGGATTCGCAGACCGTCTACCCGACTCCACGCTATTGCGTGTTGAGTCGCGGGCCGCCGACGGCATCTCTCGGATAGGCTCGCCGCCTGTCTTTGCTTCTGCCTCACCTTCGTTCCGGCAACTGCGCTTTGAGAACTCCGCATCGCAGACGCCACCATCACCCACCGTTTGACGGTAAGGCCCTGATGGTGTTGCGTTTGCAGTTGGCTGATCCGTCTGCTGGCTGATCTGTCTGCGGTACGCTGTCGCCCGCGGCCTGCCGTTCAACGGGGTGATGTATTCGACGCACCTGTTCGCGCACCGCGTGTGCCGCGGCTGATCCGCGCTGCAGAAAATCTTCTCATTCATTGCATCTGGTGGAATCAAGGAACCTCGGTTGCGTCCCGCAGTGCTCTTCGGGTCCGACCAGTCCTGAGAACTGCGCGGTCGCGCCGAGGTTCCGAGTCCGCCAATCGATTCACCACCTGCAGCTTTGAAATCTTATTCCAGAATCCATTACAGAAACGTCATCACCATGATATCTACCCCCCGACAACATCGCGGCTTTACACTTATCGAACTGCTGGTCGTCATTGCGATCATCGCCATTCTGATCGCCTTGCTGCTGCCCGCCGTGCAGCAGGCTCGCGAGGCCGCAAGGCGGACCCAGTGCAAGAATAACATGAAGCAGCTGGGGCTGGCTTTGCATAATTATCATGATGTGCACAACAGCTTTCCACCGGGCTGGATTGCCGTTGACCCGGTCACACGGCGACACAGTGCACATGACGGCATCAACGGGGCGGGCTGGGGAACGATGATTCTTCCCTACATTGATCAGTCTCCTCTGTACAACCAGTTCAATGCCAGCCTTGCGATTCATGATCCGGTGAACGTTCCGTTCATCGACAACGTATTACCGGCATGGCAGTGTCCGTCTGACCCCAAGCCGGACAAATGGCAGATTGAAGAGGAAGGCAGTCCGGGCACTGTGCTGGCAGAACTTCCGACGGCCAACTACATCGGTTCGTTCGGTACCGAAGAACTGGATGGCTGCGAAAACACACCCGGAACTGCACCGGTCAGTGCCAGCGGACAATGTCTGGGAAATGGAATCTTCTACCACAACAGCAAGATTCGCATGCGTGACATCACCGATGGAACCACGAACACGTTCATCGTCGGAGAACGCCGCACAGACACACAGCTCGGCTGGTTTTCAACATGGCCGGGAATGGTGGCGGAAGGCGAAGAGGCGTTTCAGCGTGTACTCGGTTCGGCCGACCACGTACCGAATGATCCGTCGGCCCACCTTGATGACTTCAGCAGCATGCACGAGGGTGGTGCGCAATTCGTTCTGGGCGACGGATCTGTGCGGTTCATCAGCGAAAATATTGACCACGGACTCTACCAGTCTCTGGCCACTATTCGGGGCGGTGAAGTCGTGGGTGAATTCTAGCAGCCCAACCGGATCCCGAAGGTTTCGTACGCCGGCCTGCCGGGCGAGCAGAAAACATCGACGGTTTCGTCAATGACGGACTTGAAAGTCCGTCATACAGAGGTATCCGGACAGTCTGGCAGGACTTCGTACAGGCTGCCCCGCAGTCCCCGACGATAACGCTAAGCCCTGACGGGCGCTTTCATGCTGCGCTGTGGTTTCTCAGCTTACCCCTGCAGGCCGTTCGCCTGCACTTCCCAGGAAGATTTTCGTGAGCTCCGAAGTTGATGCACAGACCGACTCGCCCCGAATTGCTCGGTGGCTGACGACGGTTGGCCGAGCGTTGTCGACGGACTTCTGTCCGTCGTGGAATCGCTGGGTGCACTGGCTGAAAAATCCGTTCTGGGTGCTGATGCTGGCAACAGCCGGAACGCTGGCGTGCGGCGTGTTCCTGAATCCGTGGATCCTTGCGCTGACCGCGTTGCTGCTTGGCGTTGTCTGTATTGGCACAGTGCTGCCGTGGGCGGCGATGCGTGGCATTGAATGTCAGGTGATGTTTGACGTGCGCCGCGTTTCTTTCGGACAGCCTGCACTGGTCAGGCTGCGAATTCAGAATCGCAGTCCGCTGCCGGTGTGGGGGCTGTCGCTGATCAACGGGTTTGCGTCTGGCGACGCATCGAATGATCAGCGGCGAAACGGCCCACAGGCGAACGATGGTGACGAAGGAATTGCATTTGCTCGGGTTCCCGGCTGGTCAGTCATGGAATACACGTGGCCGTTTGTGGCCTCCAGGCGAGGTCTTTACCCGACGAATGGACGAGCGGAAGTCGAGACATCGTTTCCGTTCGGCCTGTTTCGAGCTCGCCGACGTGCCGATGTGCAGGGACAGCTGCTTGTGTGGCCCGAAACGACGCCGCTTGTCGGAATGCCGGATGCCACCGCAGCCGAAACCGCCGACGATACGTTTTCTGATCAGCGCGTCGGCGAGTTCGGAGATGTTCTCGGAACGCGACCTTTTCGCGAAGGCGACAGTCTGCGACGGGTCCACTGGGCTCAGACAGCCCGGCAGCAGACCCTGATCGTGACCGAACGCCAGGCTCCGCTCGCGAACAGCATTCGCATAACACTCGATCTGCCGGCTTCCATCACGCTTTCAACTGACCTGGCAGAGCATTGTGTTCGGATCGCGGCCAGCCTTTGCGAATCGCTGTACCGTCAGCATTGCCGAATCGAACTGCAGTTTGGCGAACAGCAGTTGATTGCCGGTCAGAGTGTGGCTGGCCTGCAGCGACTCATGGATGCTCTGGCGGTCGCGGGACCTGCCGACCTTCAGTCAGCGGGTGCCATCCGCAGAATTAAGCCCGCGCACCGAGGCAGCCGGTTTCAGGTCACCATAACAACACCAGAGAACCTGCAGCCAGGAACTCCGCGTCAGATTGTGGTTGTTGACACCGATCCGGTCCTGATCGATGGTGAAGGTCAATCTGTCATTGACAGCAACGTGGCCAACACGGCATGGATCTGCAGCCACACAACCGAACCACTCAGTCAGTTCGCGGCCGCATGGCGAAAGGTTGTGTCATGACTCAGATTCGTTCGCGAACCTTGTCTCAGCGCAGCCGCAGGCCTGCAGTCGCCCGGTATGCTCAGACGGCCGATCGCGCGCGGCAAGGCGGGCCGACGACTGGTCTGCGACTGCACAGCATCTGTATTGTCACCACACTGATCGCTGCTGCCATCTTCACGCTGACTGAACATGACGACCATCGTCACACGTTCTGGTGTGCTTTTGAAATAATTGTGCAGACGTTGCTGGTCGTTGTCGGCACGGTCTATTTTCGGATGAGAGCCAAACTGCCGCACGACCTATCGATGGTACAGCCGATACTGGTGATGGTTGTCACGCTGACGCTGCTGTGCGAACCCTTCCAGCGATTCCTGCTGGGACACGGTCATCCGTTTGAAGTGCTGGTGATGCACAGTCAGTGCAACCTGATGCTGGCTCTGGCGGTCTGCGGTTTCCGCATCACCTTTCAGCGTCTGGCCGTGCTGATTGCCGTCTTTCTGACGATCTTCAGCTGCACAATTTCGAACGCGGCCGGCCTGCTGCCGCTGACTATTCTGTTTGCCATCGGCTGTCTTGCGTGGCTGGTGGCGGCCTGGTGGGAAACCGTCGACCGTCGTCTGGTGAAAACCGATCGCCGGCGTCCCCCACTGGTCTGGCTCGGCACGGCCGTCGCTGTGCCTCTGCTGCTGATGCTGGCAGCCGCCGGCGTTGGAGCCAACACGGTCACCACCGCGCTGACAGGATTCATGCCCTCATCGGGCGGCACCGGTCGGTTCGATCCGTTTTCGCGTGGCGGAGTGAAAGACGGCGATGCGCTGGTGGCCGGAAACGAAAACGTGAAGAGTTTCGCACCGCTGGACGACGCACCGTTTATGGACAGCGACAAACCCAGTCTGTACGACATGTTCAATGATCTGTTCGACGAACCTGCCAGAACCATCCGGGACCATCAGCGCGCCGTCGCACTGCCACCGGAAGAGCTTCTGCACGTGCATCAGAAAATGGCGGAAGTCAGACAGGCCGGTCGGGAATTCAGTCTGCTGCGAAGCGAAAAACGAGCCAACCACGAACGAATTGCCGACCTGGACACGCACGCGGCCTTTTACGTGGCCGGCCGAGTTCCCGCCAGGTTTCGCATGGAAGTCTACGAACACTTCGACGGCATTTCGTGGTATCCCATCAACTCCGGCATCCATACTTCCGAAGGTTCCCCCTGGACGAAGATCAGGCAGGTGGAAGACCGCCACTGGCTCAGCATACCCCTGGCAGGCCGCGGCTTCGAAATGCACGCTGGCTCAGACACTCACAGCCTGAAGATCGCCAACCTGGAGGGCAATGTGATCCCCGCGCCGCCATGCACAGTCGGGGTTAGTATCGATCGAGTCGACCGGGAAGATATGTACCATGTCGCTTCCACCGGCATTGTCTGCCTGCAACGAAAGTCGTTACCCGAGATGACGCCCATTGCCGTGGCGTCGGAATGTATCGTGCGGTCACGTATCGCCGCCAACCCGCTCGTGGGAAACCGACCGCGCCAGAGCGAAACGGTAAACGTTCTGCCGCAGGATTCGTCCACAGATCGCATTCGTCAACTGGCCCATGACTGGACGGCCGGACTTCCGCGCGGCTGGTCGCAGATCGCCGCCATCGAAGCTCGCCTGAAAAAACATGCGGTGGTTGATCGCGACACCAGACCGGCTGCCGACTGCGAATCGCCGGTCTCCGAGTTCCTGTTCGAACTGCGGCGCGGTCCGGAATACCTGTTTGCCAGTTCCGCCGCGTGTCTGCTGCGTTCGCTCGGCTATTCCACCCGACTGGTCAGTGGCTTTTACGCTCATCCGAAAAACTATGACCGCCGCAATCAGCACACCGCCGTGTACGCTCGCGATGCACACTTCTGGTGTGAAGTCTTTATTGGCAGCGACACATGGGTCACCGTGGAAGCCGCACCCGGCTACGAAATCCTCGGACCTCCGCCAACGCTGTTTGAACGCCTGCTGCAGACGGCTCGGCAGTGCTGGCTGGCGGTTAAGGCAAATGCTGTCCCGCTGGTTGCCGCGTTGTTTTCCATCAGCCTGCTGATTATGTATCGCCGGGCGATTCCAGAGCGACTGCTGACCTGGCAATGGCGATGGCTGGCCGGTGGAACTGAACGGCAACGATCCATTCGTCTGGCAGCGCTGATTGATAATCGCCTGCAACTGGCCGGATATCCTCGACCGGCCGGCACGACACTGCTGCGCTGGTCGCGACAGGCAGACCTGATGCATGTTCAGAACGCACTGCAGCGGATAGCGACCGCTGCCACGATGGCTCGCTTCGCACCAGCAACTGAATATCCCACCGAAGAAATCGAATCCGAGATAAACCGGCAGAAACTGATGAAGCTGGAACAGCAACTGACCGTTCGTGCTCTGCGTGGTCCACAAACGACAGAGACCGGACGACCGATAGTCGCAACAACATAAACCGAACACGTTCTCATTCAACCCGATGTCGCCGGCGAGGCTGTACTTGATCTCGCACATGCCTCTTCGGCGTCTCCGGGGTAAACGCATCAACGACGATGGATCAAACGGAAAATTACTGTCGTGTCGAAACGTGGTATAAGCTTCCAGCTTGCGTTTTTCTGCATCGCAAGCTGGAAGCTTACACCACTTATTTTCCGCTCGGTCCTATACGAAAGAAACTCTTGGCATGACCACGACTCTGGAACATCAATCCAGCACCAGCACCGACGCCCCGACACCGATCGACAGTATTCGCCAGCGGCTGAACAACGCGCTGCGAGGCAAGCAGGACGTCGTCGAAATGGTCATCGTCTGTTTGTTGTCTCAAGGCCACCTGTTGCTGGAAGACAAGCCCGGACTGGGCAAGACGACTCTGGCAAAGTCACTGGCTTCGGCCATTGGCGGCGTTTTCGCACGAGCTCAATGTACGCCGGACCTGCTGCCCAGCGACATTACCGGCTTCAACATCTTCAATCAGAAGACGCATGAGTTCGAATTCCGTCGCGGCCCAGTGTTTGCAGACGTGCTGCTGGCGGACGAAATCAATCGAGCCACCCCCAGAACTCAAAGCGCGCTGCTGGAAGCGATGGCCGAACGTCAGGTCACCGTCGATGCGCAACACTACACCCTCAGTTCGCAGTTCTTTGTCATGGCGACACAGAACCCGGTCGATCAGCACGGCACGTATCCACTGCCCGAAGCACAGCTGGATCGTTTTGCCATGAAGCTGAGCGTCGGATATCCGGAGCCTCGTGATGAACTTCAAATGCTGCAGGCCGCCGTCGGTGCATCAGCTGGGTCGGCAGAGCACACCGAACCTGTTCTGCAGGACGGCGAACTGGCCGAGTTACAGAAGCAGGTGCAGCGTCTTCACGTCGCGGAAGCCGTGCAGGATTACCTGATTCGAATCGCGGCGGCCACTCGGGAACATCCCAGCATTGCGCTGGGCCTGAGTCCTCGCGGGCTACTGACGCTGCAGCGAACCGCGCAGGCTCAGGCGTTTCTTACGGGTCGCAGCTTTGTGACACCAGACGACGTGCTGGACGTGGTCTCGCCCGTGCTGAGCGTTCGCATTGGCCTGGAACAACACAACGCCACACGCGTCATTCAGGAAGTGCTGGATTCGGTGGCTGTACCGGATTAGGCGAATATGGACAGCCGGAGTTCAGCTCGTAACCGCAGCTCGGATTGTCGGGGCATTCACCTATGCCGCCGGGCCTCCGGCCACAGAGTCGACAGGCTGCAGTTGAAACGTCTTTTGTTGTGGAAACCACAATCATGAATCAAAAACGAAGACTGGCCGCATTGACGTTCCTGTTGCTGTCCGGCCTGTGCGGCTGTGGCAGCTCAGAAGTGGCTGACGCTCTTGATGGCGACCATCATCTGGAACATTTTGTACCTCATCACAAGCCTGCCTGTTTTGCGGAGGCAGTCGAGGAAATCGAACATCGATCCCGGCATCTCAGCAACCATGCCGGGCACGGGCACGACGACGAGACAGAAGAATTCCGAGAACTGCTGGACATCATCGGCTGGCTGCCCGAGCTTGCAGCCGACAGCGATCTGAACGAAGCCGCATGGAATAAAGTCAACTCCGCCGCAACGGTCCTGGCGAAGAACCTGATCGATTGTCGGACACCGGACGGCACGCTGAACCTGAAGAATCTTGAGCGCATCATCGCCCCCGATCTGCAGACATTGGAATCGTTTATCCCGGCCGCCGGGAAACCCGAACCTGCGATTCTTCACGAGCACGATCACGAGCACGAGCACGAGCACGAGCACGAGCACGAGCATGAGCACGAGCATGAGCACGAGCATGAGCACGAGCATGAGCACGAGCACGAGCACGAGCATGAGCATGAGCACGAGCACGAGCACGAGCATGAGCATGAGCAGGTCGGGTCAGGTCAGGTCAGGATGGTGACTCCATGTTCTTCTGTTCAGTTCTTCATCACGCCACTGACAAGAAATGCGGTGGGCGTTTCTGTTTCAACAGCCCGAAATAACGAGTCCTGAAATTATGCTCCCGATGGTCCTTTGCGGCTTCGCCGTTCGCTTTGCTCAGTCGCTGGCTCAGGCAGCTCCGTTTATTCTGACGGGCTTCTTTGTAGCCGCCGTGTTTCGGCGATTCATTGGCTATGAGAAAACTCGGCAACTGTTCGGCGGGTCAGAAATATCTTCGCTGTTCAAGGCGTGGCTCATCGGAATGTTGCTGCCCGTCTGTTCGCTGGGAGTCATTCCGGTGATCGTCGAACTGCGACGAGCGGGTGTCAAAGGCGGAACCATCCTTGCGTTCGCCATGTCGGCTCCGTTGTTCAATCCGTTGTCACTGTTGTACGGGCTGACGCTGAGCGAACCGGTCGCCATCCTGTCGTTCGCGGCCTGTTCACTGGTGATCGTAACGGTCGTGGGCATGATCTGGGATCGCCTCTTTCCCGGCAGCGAACTCACGGGGGTTCCCGACGAATCGGTCCGTTACGGCATACGACGCATGGCCGCGCTGGGAGTTTCCGCCGGCAGGGAAGCGACCGGTCATTCACTGGCGCTGGTGCTGTGCGGGCTCGTCGGAGTCGGCCTGCTGGGGGCCATTGTTCCGCACGCGTCGCTGCAGCATCAGTTCAATCACGACCAACCGCTGGCTCCACTGAAGATGGCGGCGCTCGGTATTCCGGTGTATGCCACGCCGATGCTGGCGATGTCGCAGATGGGGATGATGTTTCAGCACGCCAATTCGATTGGAGCGGCCTTTGTGCTGCTGGCCCTGGGAGCCGGCATGAACATGGGACTGATCGTCTGGATGCTGCAGGAATACGGCGTGAAACGCAGTGCGTCATGGATGAGCATCCTGCTGGTGGTCGTGGTGAGTCTGGGCTATGCGGTCGATCGACCACTGTTTCCGAAGGACATTGAACCGGCCAATCATACACACGCCTTCGACATCTACGGCCAGCCATTTTCCGATCAAAAAAGCTTCGGAGTACTGGCCGGGCAGTCCGTCGAAAAACTCAAACGGGACATTCAGCCCTACGAATGGTACAGCCTTGAACTGCTGACATTGCTGATGGTGGCGGGATGTGTCGTGCGACTGTTCGATCGTCGCGGCCGCATCGAAGTCTGGATTGCACAGGTGACGGAACCTGCAGACGCCGGCCGCATGGACATCATCGTTCCACCGACGGTGCTGGGCGGGCTGGCGCTGGCTGGCCTGGTGGTCTTCAGCGGAGTCGGTTGTTACGCATACTACCCTCCGGCCAGCGAGGTGTTCGAAGAAATCAGCATTGCGAAAAGCGAAGCTCTGAGTGCGGGGCTGTCCGGCGATGCGAATCATGCCGAATACTGGATCGACGTGTATCAGGAATGGACTCGAAAACTGGAAGTGGGCGTCTTTCTGCGAACCGGACAACTGACCGACTATCAACGATGGAAAGCCAGACTTGTGCGTGAACATCTTGAGATGCTGAAGCACTGTGTCGAAGACGGCGAAAGGGAAGAAGCACGCGTCTGGGTGTCAAAGGTCCAGCGAAGTCATAACCGTCTGCGCGACGCCTTTCTTTCTGTTCGTCTTTGAAACAATCTGCATTTTGATTTGCTGATTCTGACGCGGGCCACGTACCATTCGGTGGTCTGGTCGGACCTCGCGAAAATTCTTTTTCCCTGATGGTTCGAATGTTCGATTTCCGAACACGATTTGTAACGGCTTTGGTCTGGCTGCTGGCGGCGATGCAGTTGCTGCTGCAACCGGCGGCCGGTTTGCTGCATTCCGAATGTCACACACATTCGCACGCTGCTGATCATGATCATGTCGCCGACCACACCAGATTCGCGGCGACGCAATCGTTCTGGCAGTCCGTCGCACAGGCCTGGCACGGCATGCTTCATTCGGGATGTTGCCAGCATTCCCGTCCGGACCATTCGGCAATCGATTATTGGCCGAACGTTTCCAGGGACAGTCAACCTGAAGATTCACACGCCCCTCTGCATGATTCTCAACAGTGTGAGATCTGCCAGATTGTGTTTGCGGCTCGACTGAACATATTCACCGTTCAGTTGCCCACACAGACCGACTTCTTACCGCTGGCTGTTCCCGGGGCGGTGCCTGTTGTGGAGATTGCTCCACGTTTTGAACTGCCGTCCCGCGGTCCGCCTGCCGCTTGATTCGCTGCCCGGCCATCGTTTTCTGATTTCCCACAGGGAAGTCGTGCGCGCTGGCTGCCAATTGTTCATGCCGGACGCATCGGCGCTGTCAACCTGCGGCGCAATGGTGAAGAGTTCTGTAGTGGACCGCTGATCAGCCCCTCAGACCTTCCGGGTATGGATTGAGCCGCCGCTGGTCCTACCTCAGGGATTCTCGGGCTTCTGCCGAACTGCCGGAAACGCCGGGGCAGGGTAGTGCGGAAGCTTCAGAACCAACGCGATGAACAGGCTGTTGATTTAGTGCAGGTCGCCTTTCGCGCTGCGATAAGGACGCTGTGAGAAACGCTCTTTCACAGAGCAAAAGGCGACCATCTGTCGGCCACGATTTATTGAATCGACATCGCAACGCCGTGGGGCGGGACCGGCGGAAACGGTTGGTTCGTGGTTCAGGTTCCTCAGCGTTGACGCGCTGTCCGTTCAAGGTCCGACCAGTCCTGTGGGCGGCTTTGTCGCGCTGAGGAACCGTTTTGATTTACTTTTCAAAGTCACATCGTCTTCGGCTTCACCCCAAAAGCTCCGAAGACTCAACACCTATGGAAACACGTCTGATGACAACAAATATTCGAACCCGTCCGGGTTTTACTCTGATCGAACTTCTGGTGGTGATTGCGATCATTGCCATTCTGATCGCCTTGTTGCTGCCTGCCGTGCAACAGGCGCGCGAGGCGGCTCGGCGGACTCAGTGCAGGAATAATCTGAAGCAGCTGGTGCTGGCCGCACACAACTATCATGACACTCATAATTCGTTTCCGCTGAACGCCAGCGATTCGCTTTACGGCTATTCAGCTCAGGCACAGTTGCTGCCGTTTCATGAACGGGCCAGTCTGCACGCTCTGATCGACTTCAACCAGCCGGCCCAGGTGGGTGTCGCCTGGAATCCTGCGATGAACCCGGCCATTCAGTCGGTGGCATCGCGACCATTAAACGTCTTGCTGTGCCCCAGCGAGCCGGGTGATCCGTTTTATGTCGATGGCAACGGAGACACGTGGGCAGGAGGTAGTTATCTGCTGAACGGCGGTTCGGGGCAGGCCACGCAGTACTGCTCAAGCGGCAATGACGGCCTGTTCTGGCGAGGCTCGCGAACGAAGTTCCGCGATATCACGGACGGCACCAGCAATACCGTCTTTATGGCAGAGGCGATCAGGCGGCTCTGTGTCTGATCAACGCCGAAGCAGCTCGGCCGTCCGTGGTGAAGGTAAAGATTCCTGTGGCCGACGGCCTGCGACTGACGACTCCGGAAACGGTGTTGTCTCTGGGAAATCGTTACGCGTTGGTGTTTCAGGATCGCACCGATGCCGACAGTGAAGTTCAGGAACAGCTGACCGTCGTGGAACTCGACCCCAACCGGGACCGAGACTTCCGCGATGCCCGCGTGAAGACAACCATCCCTGTTGGAGCCAGCAGAATTGTCGGCCACCACGGCCATCACGCCATCGCGTTTGACGCCTACGGTCGTTATGCCGTGTTCACAGAACCTGGTGAAGGAATTGTGAACGTCTTTTCGCTGAAGGACATGAAAGTGGTCGCACGATTCAAAGTGGGCGGATCACCAGACAGCATCGTCGCAGTCGGAGCACAGGATCATTTCCATTAAACAACCAACGGATCGAAATTGTGGATCCGTTTTTTTGTTGCTGGTTTCCGAGCAAACCCCTGGCACGGTCTGTACAATGTCCCTGGACAGACATTTTTTCCCTGCTTCCGGCAGGGTAGATCTATTGACCTGGGCTATTTGCATTGCACCGCACACTACTTCTAATAACGCCTCTGCTGACCGGCATGTCGGTTGTTGCCGCAGACGACGCATCTGACAGCCAGCATCTCAAATTCTTTGAAATGCACGTTCGACCGCTGTTGGCTCAACATTGTCTTGAGTGCCACAGTGCTGAGAATCAGAAGGGGATGCTGCGGCTCGACTCGCGGGCCTTTATGCTCAAGGGCGGCGAATCGGAAGAATCTGCCATTGTGCCGGGCAGGCCTGACAAAAGTCTTCTGATCTCGGCCGTGCGGTATGAGTCTTTCGAAATGCCGCCGAAAGGAAAGCTGCCTGAAAAGGACATCGCGGTTCTGGCAAAATGGATTGAACTCGGTGCTCCCTGGCCAGGCGGCGAGGACTCACGGATACGTCGGCAGGACAGCGACCGTTTCACAGAAGAAGATCGCAAGTGGTGGGCCATTCAACCGGTTACCGAATCTGAAGTGCCAAAGGAAGGCGACCTCTGGGCGAGAAACGATGTCGATCGATTCGTCGCGAAAAAGCTGAAGAACGCGGGGCTCGTACCAGCGCGTGAAGCCGATCGGTACGAACTCGTGCGACGAGCGTATTTCGATCTGCACGGTCTGCCGCCAACGCCGGAACAGATCAAAGATTTTGTCAGGGACGAGCACCCGGATGCGTGGCAGCGATTGATAAGAAAACTGCTGGCGAGCCCCCGCTACGGCGAACGCTGGGCTCAGCACTGGCTCGATGTCGTGCGCTATGCGGATAGTGACGGCTACCGCGAAGACGCATTCCGCCCGGATGCCAGCGCATTTCGGGATTATGTCATCCGGTCGCTGAACGATGACAAACCGTACAATCAGTTTGTCCGTGAACATCTGGCGGGCGATGAGATCGATCCGGATGATCCAGAGGTCTTTATCGGCACGGCCTATCTGCGGCACGGCGTTTACGAATGGAACCAGCGTGACACGCGGATGCACTGGAATCTGATCACTCATGAAATGACCCGCGTGACCGGCGAAGTGTTTCTGGGAATCGGCATCGGTTGTGCTCAGTGTCACGACCACAAGTTCGATCCGATTCTGCAGAAAGACTACTTCGGTCTGCAGGCGTTTCTGTCCTCAGTGGCATGGCCGATCGATCGACCACTGGCGACCCCGGATGACATTGCCGCCCATCAGGAAAAAGAACAAAAGTGGAAAGAAGCAACTCAGGCGATTCGAGACGAAATTGACGGTCTGGTCGGACACGCTGTCGAGACCCGACAGCGAAACCTGGTCAGCCAGTTTCCGGAAGACATTCAGGTGATTTATTACCGGCCTGAATCCGAGAAGACGACACTCGAAAAACAGTTGTCCTATCTGGTGTGGCGTCAGGCTGTTCGCGAGGCGAAAAGTTTTGATCACGCGAGCGCGCTCAGGAGTTCACCCGAAAAACTGAAGCGATATGAAGAACTGAAGGCCGCTTTGAAGAAGTTCGACGCGATCAGGCCAGCTCCACTGCCGACGGCATTTATGGCCACCGACATCGGCCCGGAACCGGCGGACACTTTTCTGCCGACACGCACGACAAAAGTACCGGTCGAACCATCCTTTCTGACGCTGCTCAACGATGGCCCTCCCCGGATCACTCCGACCGCAACGACAACAGGTCGCCGTACGGCGCTGGCAGACTGGATCGTCCGGGAGGACAACCCACTTTCGACACGAGTGATCGTCAACCGGATCTGGCAAAGGCACTTTGGCCGCGGCATCGTCGCCACCCCGAACGACTTCGGAATGCTTGGCGAACCGCCGAGTCACCCCGAACTGCTGGATTGGCTGACGCGACGGTTTCTAAATTCGGGATGGAAATTGAAACCGCTGCACGAACTCATCATGAACAGCGCTGCCTACCGACAGACAGCAAGGCGTGAGCCGACGGAGTCTGCGTTCGGAACCGCGCGCCCGGCAGTCCCGCACGGTGGCCTTCCAGAGCCGCCGAATGAAAACGCCGAACATCACTCGGTACCCTCGGAAGGGCGTCATACGGTCGAATCGGAACACCGGAACCGGCCGGCCGATATCGATCCCACCAACCGCCTCCTCTGGCGATTCCCGCCCCAGCGATTGGATGCTGAGCAGTTGCGCGACGCGATGCTGGCCGTGTCCGGCGAACTGAAGCACCGGAACGGTGGCCGGTCAGTCAACGGCACGGCGCCAAACCGCAGTGTCTACGTCATCAGAAAAAGAAACGGACCGGACACAATGCTGTGCGGCTTTGACGCACCGCTGTGTTTCGAATCCGCACCTGATCGAATTGCCACGACGACTCCTGTTCAGTCGCTGTTGCTGGTCAATGGCAGCTGGTCGCTGGACCGATCTCGTGCCTTTGCACAACGCCTGCTGGCAGACGAAAAACGACTGGCGGCGGATGACATCCGGAAGGCGTGGCGACTGGTCTTTGGGCGCGAAGCCCGTGAGGAAGAAGTCACCGATGCACTGGCGTTTATCCGCGAGCAATCGAAGGCAATTCAGGTGCCCGCAGACGAGACGGGACTGCGGCCGGTGACCGAGCATTTTGGTGCAGTCAAAGACTTCGGACTTGGCACGAAGGCGCTCTGGATTCAACCCGAGAGCCGTTTTGAACGCCTGCACCTGAAAAACACAGACGGCTTCAGCGATCAATTCACCTTCGAAGCGGTCACGATTCTCGATCGCATCTACCCCGATGCCACCGCCAACACGCTGATTTCACGCTGGAACGGCAACTCCAAAGCCGACGGCTGGAAGATCTGCGTCACCAGTGCGAAGTCAGCCTATCAGCCACGCAACTTTGTCGTGGCCCTGGTCGGACGCACGATACAGGATGAAACGGTTTACGAAGTTGTAGCGTCCGGTCTGCGATATCCGCTGAACAAACCCGTGTATCTTGCCGCCGCAATTTCAGCGGCTCCGACGAATGACAATCCTGCTGCCGGATCGGTGACGTTCTATATGAAGGATTTATCCTCCCCTGATTCTGAGCTGCAGATATCGAAGGTGGCAACGTCCGTCATTGGACGAATTCAGAATCCGGCCATGAAACTCATCGCTGGCGGTCGTGATTCAAGCTCCCATTTCTGGGATGGCCAGTTCGCTCGTCTGACCATCAGCCACGGCGCACTGCCGCGTGAACAGCTTCTGATCGGTTCCGAATCGGACAAGGCCGTTCGCATCCTCGACTGGAAATTCAACGGCGACGACGGCGAACACCCCGCACCAGAGACCGCATGGTTACGCCGGAGGCCGGAAATCGGCGGTTCTGTGGCCTCCGTTGAAACATTCAGAGCCGTTACCGACTTCTGCCACGCTCTGTTCAATTCCAACGAATTTCTTTACCTGCATTGAAGGTCGCTGAACGACACGCATCAGTCAGCCGCGGCCCAGGACAGGAACGAACAGCCTTGAAGTGCAACTCTGATATGCATTACTCCCAGTGTAATAATATCGAACCTACGACGTCTCGTCGGGACTTTCTTTGCCGTGCCGGTGGTGGCTTCGGAGCTCTGGCTTATGCAGCGATGACCGGGCAGTCGCTGATTGCTGCGCCTGAGAAGAATCCATCAGCCGTGAAGATTCCGCACCGGCTCGGGCGGGCAAAGCACATCATCTGGCTCTTTATGGAAGGAGGACCGAGCCATCTCGACCTGTTCGATTACAAACCGGAGGTAAACCGTCTGGCCGGACAAAGGCTGCCCGAGAGCTTTCCTCGCCCCCTTACGGCGATGGGTGAGGCGAATTCGCCGATTCTGGAATGCAAACGCAAATGGTCCCAATGCGGAGACAGCGGACTGTGGATTTCCGACTGGCTGCCGCATCACCACGCGGTGGCCGACGAACTGTGTATGATTCACTCGTGCGTCGCGGACGGGATCAGTCACGCGAATGGCGTCTGTCAGATGAATACCGGAGCGGTGTTCGGTGGTCGGCCATCGCTGGGAGCGTGGGTATCGTACGGGCTGGGTTCAAGCAGCAAAAGTCTGCCGGACTTTGTCGTGATGAAAGACAGCAACGCGATGGTTGTCAACGGAGTCCGCGCGTGGGGTTCCGGATTTATCCCGTCCGGTCATCAGGGGGTGCTTTTTGAAGGTGGTGATGAGCCGCTGCGGAATCTGAACAATCCCAAAGGCATCTCTGATTCGCAGCAGCAGCGGAAGCTGGCTTTTATCAATCGATTGAATCAACGGCACTTCGAAGGGCGGGAATCAAACACCGACCTTGACGCTCGCATTCGAAGTTATGAACTCGCGGCACGGATGCAGACAGACGCTCCGGAAGCCATCGATCTTGAGAACGAGCCCGGGCACATTCAGCAACTCTACGGACTTGGCGAGAAAGAGACTGAAATCTACGGCCGTCAGTGCCTGCTGGCCCGACGACTGGTCGAGCGGGGCGTGAGATTCATTCAGCTCTACTCGGGTGCCGGCAGCAAATGGGACAGCCACAGCAACATTGAAGGCAACCACTCACGTCTTTGTCGCAGCGTCGACAAACCAATCGCCGGCCTGATCGCGGACCTGAAACAGCGCGGACTACTGGACGACACGCTGGTCATGTGGGGTGGCGAGTTCGGGCGCACTCCGATGAGCGAGAAGGGCACGGGCCGCGACCACAACCCGACGGGCTTCACCATGTGGATGGCGGGCGGCGGAGCGAAGGGCGGACAGACAATCGGGACAACAGATGACCTCGGACTGTATGCGGTCAGGGACAAACTGCACGTGCATGACATTCACGCGACCGTCATGGCCATGCTGGGTCTCGATCACACGAAGGTCGTCTATATGCACAAGGGCCGGCCGGAAAGAGTTGATCTTAACGAGGGGAGGGTGCATCAAAAGCTTGTGTCCGGCGTCTGATTCTTGTACCAGGACTCGTACAACGGGCTTCCAGACCCGTCGACTATCGTACGACGAGCTTCCAAGCCCGTCGACTATCCCACAACCGGGCTTCCAGACCCGTCGACCAACGTACGACGGGCTTCCAGGTCCGTCGACCGTCCAGTATGGCGGCCCTCGAAAACCCTAAGTAGTGTCCGGTCAATTATCGTCGCCTCTCGCTCCGCGAAAGGCGACCAACCAGTCAGTTATTGATCAACCGTTTCCAGGACTACTCGAAAACGCACTCTTAAGACAAAACCTGCCACCACAATCCAGCCTCCCGTTGTTTCAGTTCTGTTTCTTGCCTTAAACAAGCACAGGCTGAATTCTGTAGCTCAGCAAAGTAAATCATGAATCCTGTCACGACATTCCTTACTGCGAGCGTTCTGCTGGCTGCCGGTTCTGTTACCGCAGCGGAACCGATTCTTGAATGGCGTTTTGATGGACAGTCACAGCCCGGTGCCTGGCTCGGTAAGCACGGGACTCCTGCCGAGGGTCCTCGTCCGCCACGGTATCCTGGTTTTGACACCGGCAATCAGGCGATGTCCTTTTCCGGGCACGAAGGTGCCATCGTCATCAAAGACCACGAACGGGGTGGCTTCACAAATGTGAGATTCGGCGAGGGCGACACATTCGGATTTGAAACCTGGGTCAGATTTCGTTCCATCGGCAAAGGCCATTTCGTTTATGTCGTGGGCAAAGGACGACACGTCAAACATGGCGAGGATTTTTCTGAGACGAACCAGAACTACTCTGTGAGGTTTCAGGGCACGGGCGGCGGAGCTCGAATCGGTCTGCTGTTTACCAGCGAACATCCTGAGACAAAACAACGCAGCTGGCACCGCTGGTGGAGTAATTCGTCTGTGCCGGCCGCGGGCTGGCATCATGTCGCATTGCAGTTCACGTTCGGACAAAGCGACAGCCTTCAAGCCTGGATCGATGGCCAACCGGTCGAAGGGAGCTGGGACGAAAGTGGTGCGACGAATCTCCCGCCCGTCCAGGATGCAGACGACCTTGTCATCGGAACTGGTTACGCTCGCGGCGAAGCCTCATCCTTTCAGGGATGGCTCGACAATCTGGCGATTTATCGTTCCGGATTCGACCCGAAAGAAATCACTCAGCGATACCGCTATGTGCCGCCGCCGCCAGCCGTCACACGCGAGATGATTCCTGCCGGAAGAGTGCTCGTGCAGATCAGCGAGAAAGGGGTGCCCGAAGCGAGTGGCTGGCCCGAAGAACCGGAGGTCACGGAAACCTACCTGGAAGACGTCTTCGGCTTCTTCGCCGTCCCTCACAAGTATATCTCCACGGGCGTCCGGTCTGACCGTCAGAACCCATCGCACGTACGGGCGTCAGCGGTCGTGAAACTGCCAGAAGGCAGACATCGTCTGCTGCTGCGAGGCCGCGGTTTATCACGGCTGTTCATCGATGGAAAACAGCTGCTTGAAAACGGACCGCGAACACTCGATTCCGGTGGCCATACGCCGCTGGCCGCTCAGGACGACTACCTCGATCTCGGTCCGGACTTCCGCTTTGTGCCGCCGGGAAACCGCGAAGCCTGGTGCGAGTTTGAATCTGCCGGCGGCGAGCACTTCGTGATTCTCGAAACCATGCTCGGAAACATCAAAGGCAGGTTCAAACAAAGACCGGAACTCGGTGAAACTGTCGCCGCGATCTCGCTGGAAGGCAGTGAGTCGTGGTCGCTGCTGTCGCCCGGAAAGCGACAGGTGGCTTACACTGATGCCGGCTGGGCAGCCTTTGTCGCCGAACGACAGAGCTGGCTCGACCAGGTGAACGCAGCTGCCAGAGCAAAATGCCGCGAAGCCCACAGCGATTACTGGAACAGGCGCCGTGCGGCCGCAGCCGACTGGCTGGCCGACACAAAGCCGGTCACAGTTCCCGAACTGGCGGACGGCTTTCCGGCGAACAACCAGATCGATCGGTTTATCGCCAGACAAATCACCTTCGTAGTCCGCGATGCCAAACAGAGTCAGCAGTCCGAAGTGGATTACTTCAAAGACATTCGTCCGCTGCTGGAGAAACGCTGCTACGACTGCCATCAGGGAGAGCAGGCTCAGGGCGGTCTGCGTCTCGATGATCACACCTCGGTACTGAAGGGCGGAGAGTCTGACCAGCCGGCCATCGTTCCCGGCAGGGCCGACGCAGGCGAACTGCTCAGTCGTATCACGTCTCAGGACGAAGACATCGCGATGCCACCGGCGGGCGATCCGCTTTCTGATAATGAGATTACTTTGTTGAAACGCTGGATCAGCGACGGCGCTGTGTGGCCTCAGTTTGACGTACGGAATTTCGAACTGACGCCGCTGGCGGATGACCTTTCGTTTCTGCGCCGAGTGACGCTCGACACGGTTGGCGTAACACCGACAGAAGGCGAGATCAATGCCTTCCTGAACGACCATGCTGCAGACCGTCGCGCTCGTGTGATTGACCGACTGCTCGCCGACAGGCGATGGGCCGATCACTGGATGGGATACTGGCTGGATGTGCTCGCTGAAAACCCGAATATCATCAATCCGACACTGAACAACACCGGTCCATTCCGGTGGTGGTTGTACGAATCGCTGGTTGACAATAAACCGGCCGACCTGTTTGTCACCGAGTTGATTCGGATGGAAGGCAGCGAACGATTTGGTGGCCCGGCTGGATTTGGCACGGCTTCGCAGAACGATCTACCCATGGCCGCCAAGGGGATCATTGTCAGTTCTGCGTTTCTCGGTGTGGAAATGAAATGTGCCCGTTGCCATGACGCTCCGACGCACGTCTCGCGGCAGAAAGACCTGCTGCAGCTTGCCGCCTTGCTGAAACAGGACACCATTCGACTTCCGGAATCGAGCAGCGTGCCGGCCGGACGTCTGTCTCAGACGGGACGCAAACCACTTATTCAGGTAACGCTCGAACCCGGTGCCGAAGTCGAGCCCGCCTGGCCATTCAGACGCTACTGTGACGAATCGGTCGCCGACGCTCTGGCCGAGCATCCGGACAACTCGCGAGATCGACTGGCGGCCCTGATCACGGCGCCGCAGAATGAACGCTTCGCTCAGGTGATGGCCAACCGCGTCTGGCAGCGTCTGATGGGACGGGGCCTCGTGGAGAATGTCTCAGACTGGGAAAAGAGCGGGCCGTCACATCCTGACCTGTTACGGTGGCTGGGACATCAATTCGTCGCATCCGGGTATGACATCAAGACCATCAGCCGGCTGATTCTGAACTCGCACGCGTATCAGCGGGCCACCGATCCGTTGCTCGCGGAAACCAGTCCGCTCTATATCTCTCCCGCCCCGCGTCGTCTGACGGCCGAACAGATCGTGGACTCTGTCTTCCATGCAACGGGCACGCCCTTCGATCTGGAAGAGGTCAGTCTGGACATCGACAGCGTGCGTGAAATCAAAAACTCGCTCACGCTCGGCAAGCCACGCCGTTCCTGGATGCTGGCGTCCACGTCAAACGAACGCGATCGCCCCAGTCTGGGGCTGCCACGCGTCACAGCAGTGGCCAGCGTCCTGAGAGCCTTTGGCTGGCGTGGAGCTCGCCAGGATCCGCGCAGCCAGCGCGATACAGAACCCAATATCCTGCAGCCGGCCATTCTCGGCAATGGTGTCATGAGTGTCTGGCTGACGCGACTCAGCAACCGCCACGGGATGACGCAACTTGCCCTTGAAGATCAACCCGTCGAACAGCTTGTTGACCGCCTGTTCCTGCGTTTACTGACGCGGAAGCCGTTGGCAGCCGAACGAGAATGCTATGTCCGCTTCCTGTCCGAGGGATACGACACTCGAATCATCCCCGAATCTGAACGAGTCGAACCGAACCTCGGAAAGCGAGAACGCGAGCGTTACGTCAGCTGGTCCAATCACGTGGACGGCCCGGCCAATACACTGGCCCAGCAGAAAGAAGCCGCCGCCCGTCGCGGCGATCCCGCAACCAATGCCCTGAACAACGACTGGCGTCTGCGCATGGAAGACGTGCTGTGGGCGATGCTGAATGCGCCCGAATGGATCTATTCCCCGTAATCTCGTGAGCCGTCACGCGTAAGCAGCCGGTCACGTAGTCCTCTATAACCGAGGCCTTGCGTCCGAACCCTCACTAAAAATATCGACAACGAGATCCATTATGGAACGACGCAGCTTTCTCACACAATCCGCCGCCATCGCCGGCGCGGCTGTCGCCCGCAACTCTGTCGTGGGCGCACCGGCGCCGGTTCTTGTTCCCCGGGGCCGGGCTGAGCACGTTGTGTTTCTCTGGCTGGGCGGAGGTATGTCGCAGATTGACACCTTCGATCCCAAAAAACGAGGAAATTCCAGCGTATCGCCAAAGCTCGCCGGTTCCGAATACGATTCAATCGAGACCGCAGTACCGGGCGTCAGATTCTGCGAACACCTGCCGCGTACGGCGAAGCTGGCCGACCGAATGACCGCGATGCGCACGGTTAATCATCACCTGATCGACGAACATGCCTTCGGCACAAACTTCGTCCACACCGGGCGGCCGATCAGCGGCAGTATCACCTACCCGTCGATTGGTTCGATCATCGGACACGTTCGAGGTGCCGCAAATCCGGAAGTGCCTGCGTACATGCTGATCGGCTATCCGAACGTCAGTCGCGGCCCGGGATTTCTTGGAGCAAAGGGCGGATACGTCTACCTTGTGGATACGGAAAGTGGGCCGGCAGGATTCTCGCGGCCCGAAGGCGTCACACCGGCACGAATCGCACGGCGCCGTGAATTGCTGGAACCACTGACCGCAAGCGTTCCAAAAGGCTCTGTCATCGAGCAGTACAGGGCCGCTCAGGCAGAAGCCCTGCGACTGGCTGGCCCCGAGTTCATGCGGAACTTCCGACTGAACGACGAACCTGCCGATCTGCGCAATGCCTATGGTGGCGAATTTGGCCAGCGGTGTCTGCTGGCCCGTCGTCTTGTTCAGGCCGGCGTGAGATTTATCGAGGTATCACACAATCTCAACTTCATCAATGGCACCGGCTGGGACACTCACAACGAAGGTCAGCAGAACCAGCATCTGCTGATCAAGGAACTCGACATCGCCCTGTCGGCACTGATTAGCGATCTGGAGCAAAAACGATTGCTCGACAAAACGCTCGTCGCGATCGGTACCGAGTTTGGACGTCCTGCCAGCTACGACGCTCGAGGCGGCCGCGGTCACCAGGGAAGTTGCTTCAGCCTGCTGCTCGCGGGCGGCGGGCTGACACACCATGGCGCCTACGGAGTGACCGACGAACTGAGCAGGAAGATCGTCGAAAACCCCGTGTCCGTTCCCGACTTCCACGCCACAATTCATGCGGCTCTCGGCGTCGATCCGTCTCTGGAACTCTTCGACGGATCGCGACCGATACCAATCACCGATCAGGGCAAACCTGTCGAAGCTCTGTTTGCATAAGGCGAACGGCAGATGACAAGTTGGGATCAAACGGAAAATTACTGTCATGTCGAAGAGTGGCGCAAGCTTCCAGCTTGCGCTCTTCTGCGGTGTAGGCTTCCAGCTTGCGATTTTCCGCGGCGTGAGCTGGAAGCTTGCGTTTTTCCACATCGCAAGCTGGAAGCTTGCGCCACGTTTTTCCGCTCGGCCCTTACCTGCCGGCTCCGTACGATGGCCTTTCAAGGCCGTCGAGCGACAAGTGCCGGCGGCATGGAAGGCCGTCCATAACGAGTCTCGACGGCCTTGAAAGGCCGTCGTACTACGAGTTTCGACGGCCCTGGAAGGCCGTCGGACGGGTGGGTTTTGATCGGCCGTATGAATAACATGTCGTCATACCATTCGAATCAACCAGAGATCTTCGCGAGGTTCGTTAATGAAATATTGTCCCGAAACGTGTCGTCTGAAGTGGATGATGGCAGTCCTGATTACTCTGCTGTCCGCGTTCTCTGATTCGCGTGTTCAGGCTGAAGCGAAGACCGTTCGGCTGCTCACGGTTGGCAACAGTTTTGCAGACAACGCTCTGACATATCTGCCGCAGATTGTCGAATCTGCCGGACACAAACTTGTCGTGGGGCGAGCCAACCTGGGCGGATGCACGCTGGAGCGTCACTGGAACCATGCCGCCCGGTTTGAAGCAGATCCGGGCGATAAAAACGGTTCGCCTTACGGCAGCGGCCGGTACTCGCTGAAGGATCTGCTCACGAAAGATGAGTGGGATTTCGTCACCATTCAGCAGGTCAGCTACAAGAGCCACGATCTGCAGACGTATCAGCCGTTCGCGGACAACCTGCATGGCTACATTCGCAAACATGCCCCGAAGGCGACGATTCTTGTTCATCAGATCTGGGCTTATCGCATTGATGATCCTCGCTTCAAGCCGGCCAACGAAGGCAGAGAACCACACACTCATGCCGTCATGTATCAGCAGGTTCGCAAGGCCTATCACACGCTGGCCGGAAAACTGAACCTGAAGGTTATTCCCGGCGGGGATGCAATGTACCGCGCCGATACTGACGTGAACCGGGGATACCGGATCGACAGCGACTTCGACTTCGAAAACGCCACCTACCCGGAACTGCCGGATCAGACACATTCTCTGCACACCGGCTGGTACTGGAAGAAGCAGCAGGATGGCGCCTGGCAACTGAGAATGGACGGTCACCATGCGAGTTCAGCCGGCAAGTATCTGCTTGGCTGCGTCTGGTTCGAAATCTTCTTTAATGAGAACGTCGTCGGAAACGGCTACGTGCCGAAGGACATTGATGCGAAATACGCGGAGTTTCTGCAGCAGACAGCTCATGCCACGGTGTCCGGCAGCTCGCGATAGGAGCCTTTTCGGATACCGCCGTCGACAGTGGTGAATGACGAGTTCGTCGGGATGAGATCACAGCATGTAGAGGGTTGCTGAGCGGTCACGGCCGCGGGCCCTCTGCCGCGTCCATCTGAATAAAAGTGAGATGATCGATGACCAATAGCCCATTCCAATCTCAAGAGAAGGTGGAACCACCTGCGTGTGTTGAAACTCCCCGGAATTCCCGAGCTGCGCGTTTCCGTTCCCGGGGATTCCCGGCAGAATTCACGACGTGTTTCATCGCGTTCGCGATTCTTTCCGGACCGATTTCCGTTTCTGCTGCGGAACCGTTTGAAGTCTTTCTCGAAAAGCACTGCGTCCGCTGTCATGGTCCTGAGAAGGAAGAAGGTGACATTCGCTTCGACCGGCTGTCTCGCGACTTCAAGGCGGATTTGGACACTCACCACTGGGCGGAAGCGCTGGACAAGGTCAAAAGCGGCGAGATGCCTCCGCAGGACGAGCCTCAGCCCACTCAGGATGAGATTGCGGCGTTCGTCATGAATCTCGATTCACGGCTCAGGGATGGACGAGCGGCCCGCATGGCAGCGCGGCCGGCAGTGGCGCATTATCGGCTCAGTCGGAAGGAATACCAGAACACGGTCTACGACCTGCTGGGCGTTCGCTACGATCCGACCGAGCCGGGGGAGCTGAATGAGGACACGTTGTGGCACGGGTATGAACGCATCGGGTCGCAGCTTTCGCTCTCGCCGTCGCACGTGGATCGCTATTACCGCGCGGCAGACGTCGTGCTTGACCGCGCTTTCTCTGCCGCGGCCGGCAAGGCTCGCAAAATCCGAAAGACGGCTGCGGAGTTGCGTTACCGCGGCGGGAAGAGCGAGCAGGAGGCACTGGACAGGTTCGGCATCAAGCGGCCGCTGCGTTACCTCCACTTTCCCGGCCGAGTTCAGCCCGCGCTCCAGCCAAACTGGTTTGGGAAAAGCGGCCCGGAACACAGCGGGCTCTACAGACTTCGCCTGCAGGCCAGCGGAATTCGTCCGCCCGGCGGCCAGCCGGCCCACCTAAGCATCGGCAGGAAAACAAGTGAGGAAACCGTGGAGGGCCTCATTGAATTCGACATCACGGCGTCGGAGGACAATCCGCAGGTTTATGAATTCGACGTGTTTCTTGAGATGCCAGCCGACCTGCATTTCTGCGTGGTGGCCACGGATGGTGTGGACAGAAGAGGCGGAGCCGCCTTCCGCAATGCCATCGTCAGCAGTGGGTATATTTTCACGCACAGCAGCGAAACCATGCTGCTGAACCCCAACGCGCCTCAGATGTTCGATGACAAAGGAAACGGAATCTTTTCGACAGTCCTTCTCGATTGGATTGAATGGGAAGGACCACTGGTAACGGAAGCGGAAGAATCCCGGCGTCAGGGCGTTCTGCCGCCCGATGACGCGACGTCCGAGGTGGTCTCAAAACATCTGCAACGCTTCGCCGAACGCGCCTGGCGGCGGTCGGTGAAGAAGGAGGAACTGGAAGGCTATCTGGAATCCTACCGCGTCGAACGCGACGCCGGCGAAAAGACCGCCGACGCCTATCGCATCGCGCTGCAGGGCGTGCTGACCTCCAGAAACTTCATCTATCTTGTCGAGGGCGAGCCCGATGTCCGCGAACGATTGACCGACTGGGAACTCGCCTCGCGGCTCTCGTATTTCCTCTGGAGTTCGATGCCCGACGACTCGCTCTTTGCCGCAGCCGGAAAGGGCGCCCTTTGTACGTCGGACTCCCAGCCTGCAGGTTCCAGTACGACGGGTGATTCCCGCACGACGGACTTCCAGTCCGTCGAAACCCCGACGGACAGGCCGTCGGCGGTACTGGCCCGGCAGGTGGACCGAATGTTGGCAGACAGCCGGATCAATCGCTTCATCGACGACTTCTCGCGACAATGGCTGCAACTGCACCGCGTGGGCATGTTTCCGCCGGACAGGAAGCTCTACCCCGACTACGACGACTGGCTGGAAACGAGCATGAGAGCCGAGCCGGTTGAATATTTCCGCGAGATGCTCACGAAGAACCTGCCCATTGAAGGTTTCCTTGATTCTGACTGGACCATGGCCAACGCCCGACTCTGCGATTTCTATGGACTTCCAGAGCCGAAGACGGGGGGCTTCCAGCGCGTCTCACTCAGGCCCGAGGACCATCGCGGCGGTCTGCTCACGATGGGCGCGGTGCTGGGGTTGACCTCGGACGGAACACGCCACCGTCCGGTGCATCGCGGCGTCTGGCTTAGCGAAGCGATCTTCAACAGGACTCCGCCGCCACCTCCGGCCAATGTTGATCCGATCGCGCCCGTTCCGCCCCGGGGCAACAAGATAACCATCCGGCAGAGAATCGAAGCACACGCAAAGAACGCAAGTTGTGCCGCCTGTCATCGCAACATTGATCCATTGGGGCTGGCGTTTGACCAGTACGATGCCATCGGGCAGTGGCGCACTCACGAGCACGTTCCAGCGGGTGTGGGCGAGGACCCGCCGGTTGATGCCTCAGGCGTCATGCCCGACGGCCGGCCGTTTACCGATTCCGTCCGGTTCAAACAGCTGCTGCTGGAAGACCGCGACAAGGTCGCGCGAGCCTTTATCGAACACCTCTGCACCTACGCACTCCGTCGTGTGCTGACAGTGGATGACGAAGAAGACCTGAAGTTGATTCAGGAAGAAGCGAAGCAGAACCAATACCGGGTCAGGGACATTGTGCGGGTTGTGGCGTTGTCAGAATTGGTGCGCAAACGCTGATTTGCGATTACGCGCCGGGTGAAATAGGAATTGATACCGTAACAACGGCTCGAGCTGCTTCAGAACGAAAGCGATCAACTGTGTAAGGACCGAGCGGAAAATAAGTGGCGTAAGCTTCCAGCCTGCGATGCAGAAAAACGCAGGCTGGAAGCCTGCGCCACGTTTCGACGCGACAGTAATTTTCCGTTTGATCCAAAGATCATCGCCAGATCCCCTATCACCGCCAAATCAAGCCAATCACGACCCAACACGAGCTGAGCCTTATCTGCTCACCCATTTTGCATTTTTCAATCTCCATTACTCATTAATCATTTTCTTCCTCGCTTCGCCAGATTAAATCGCCTACACCAACCAAGGATGCAAGACCAAAAGGAACCCCAATGAGCAACAACCAAAGCCAATCCTGGCTGATCGACCGCCGCCACGCCCTTCGCGCGATGGGGACCTGTATCTCGCTGCCGATGCTGGAATGCATGATCCCGCTCAGGGCGGCAGAGCAGACCTCTGCTCCTCGGCGCAGCGCTTTCATCTACCTCGCCAACGGCGTCCATTCTCTGAACTATCAGATCACGACGCCGGGCACGGATTACCAGTTTTCCCGGTCGCTCAGGCCTCTGCAGACGTACCGCCGGGTCATCACTCCTGTCAGCGGTCTGCATCATCCGGGAAGTCTCGGCCATCATCACAACTGCATCGACATCTGGCTGACCGGCGGAAAGATCGGCCCTTCGGAGCGGAATACCATCTCTGTGGATCAGAAGATGGCCGAAGTCACCGCGCAGCATACCCGCTACCCGTCCATGGAAATTGCCATCACGCAGGGGTCACTTGCCTGGACCGCAGACGGCGTCCAGCTTCCCGCGATGCGTCGTTGCAGTGAGATTTTCGCGGCACTCTTCGAGGAACCGAAGGACGGCATCGCAGCCCGGCGGAGGGCCCTGCGGCGAAAAGCCAGCGTCCTCGATGACAACCTCGCGGAAGTGCGGCGGCTTGAGCAGAAAATGGGAGCTGCCGACAAAGGACGCCTTGATCAGTACCTGACCTCCGTTCGTGAGGCGGAAATCCGCACGCGGCGGGCTGATGCCTGGCTCGACACGCCGCTGCCTGAGATCTCCGACTCTGATCGCAAACGCACGAACCGCGACATTCCTCACACTCAGGCGGGCGACTATTTCCGCACGGTCTATGACCTCATGGTACTCGCCTTTCAGACGGATGTGACGCGCGTGGCCACATTCAGCCTGGGTGGAGAAGGGCAGGCCATTGCCATTCCGGAAATCGGCATCACTGAATCCCGGCATCAGCTCAGCCACCACGGCGGCGATCCGGGTTATATAGAGAAGCTCACTAATTACGACACCTTTGCCGTTGAGCAGTTCGGCTACTTCCTCTCGCGGCTCGAAGAAACGAAGGACGTCAACGGCAGGCCATTGCTGGGCTCAACGATGGCGCTCTTTGGCAGCGGCATGTCGTACGGCCACAGCCACGGCAATGCCAACCTGCCGCTGGTGCTCGCCGGTGGTTCGGACCTCGGCCTGAAACACGGCAGCCATCTCGACTTCAACCAGGGACACTTCGGCGGTTACCGACTCGACAACCCCGGTGAACACTACGGGCTCTGCAGTCGCCCCGCAAACCCGGACGCTCGCATGAGCAACCTGCTGCTGCTGATGGCTCAGCGAATGGGTGTTGAGACCGACGCGTTTGGCGACAGCAACAGCGTGATCGACGTGTGATACTCCAAAATCTTAATCTTGCCGAAGGCAACGGAAAATCTACGCCCAGGGATCGATGCCGGTTTTTCGACACAGCCCGGGGCTCTGCTCTGGAATGCGCTGCCTGCCTGGACGTCCTGCTGGCAAAAGGGAAGATGGATTCCGAAACGGCTGGAGTTGGCAAGCCTTCTTTAGTCGAAGTGGTATCAATGCTGGTCAGTTTAATCCGCTCTAACTCACCGGATCGCAATGTATAAGCACCTTCTTAATCTTCATCGAACTCTTGATCTCAATGCCGCGTCGCACATCCAGCGCTGCGGACTTTCTCTCGGCCTCGCCTTGTTTCTGCTGACCGTGCCCGCAACCGCCGACGAACCGTTCCGTCCCGTGGCGGGAAAGTTTCCTCCTCTGGAAGAGGCGCATTCCTATCGGGGCGAACTGGTGTTTGTGGATCACGCCAACCGCCGCGGCAGCATCCGCGTGCAGGGGACGGGAATGTATTTCCGAAATGCTCCGCACCCCTTCGCCATGCTCCCGTACGGTATCGTGCGCTATCACGGAGCACCGGCGGATCTCCGCGACATCCCGCTTGGAACCATGCTGCACGTCCGGGCCTATCTGCCGCCGGACCCGAAGGTTTCTGCAGTGCCGGTGCTGCCGGTGGACAATACGGCGAGAGACGCGGGCCATTATCGTGGCACGGGTATCTTTCCTGCCGAGAACCACGTCCTGCTTCTCGAAGACGAGCCCAGCCACTGCCTCCGCGAGGGGCTGGTCTGGAAGCTTAAAGAAGTGGAACTCAGGAACAACGCAGGGAAGATCATCGCCAGCCGCGAGCACTCTCGTAGCGGTGGCTTCCAGCCGCCGCACGTCGGCCAGCGGCCGACGAACGAACGCGACGCGGCGGCTGGAAGCCGCCGCCACGAGACAGAAGAAGAATTGACCTTCGACGCCGCCATTCGCATCTGGCGTGGCCGCGAGTGCCTTGGTATCGAAGACCTGATCGACGAAAATATCTGGCCCGCCAGCGGTAAGAAATCTCTCAATGGCCAGGCCGTTTTGCTTGGGATCACCTGGAAACCCACGCCGGACAGTGTGTTCACTCGGTTTCACATCTCGGACATCTGGCTGGACAATACCGCGATGCAGCGAGCCGCCCGGAATCAGACTGAGACGCATAAGGCCTTCATCCGCAGCCGCTGGATGCCCGCATGGGTCGATGCCGTTGAGTATGGCAGGTTCGGCAACGCTCAGGTGACCGCGACTCTGTTCGGCGGCATGGACGACTCTCTTTACGCCGACTTCACGAAGGGAACTCCCGCTCTGATGAATGCGGTCGAGAACACATTGAAGCATACACACGGCGCCTATGGGCCCGCACACATGGCCTGCAAAGGCCCTATCCTGGATGTCATCAGAACAGACTTAGAGACACCACTGGGCAGCAGCGGCATCCAGATCCGTTTCGACACCGACCTCATCATCGAAGGCATCCGCCCCGGCAGAGTCGTCCGTGTTCGTCCCGCAAGCTGGCCCAAGGTCAACGTGCCTCGTGAAGAATATCTCGGATCTTCCAGCGTGGAAGAACGCTTCCCCACCCCTGCCATCTTCCCGAAGTACTGACCGGACATGTCACCAGCCGGACATAATTGAGACGTGGCGACCCGAGTATCAACAACCCACTGCCAACAACGCCAATCCTCCATTCCCGAAGCGGTGGCTTCCACACCGGGATCAAACGGAAAATCACTGTCGTGTCAAAACGTGGCGCAAGCTTCCAGCTTGCGTCTTTTCTGCATCGTAAGGATCAAACGGAAAATTACTGTCGCGTCGAAACGTGGCGTAGGCTTCCAGCCTGCGTTTTTCTGCATCGCAAGCTGGAAGCTTACGCCACTTATTTTCCGCTCGGTCCTAAGCGTCCAGCTTGAGTCTTTCTGAATCGCAAGCTTCCAGCTTGCGCTTGTGTGCAACGAAAGCTGGAAGCTTGCGCCACTTATTTTCCGCTCGGTTCTTAGTCCTTCGCGCAGGCAGCGGCGGGGCTTGTCTTCGAGAAGCAGCTGAATTTACAGAACAGGAAACGATCCATCATGAAAACCCAGCTGGCCCTGACGTTCATACTGTCTCTGTTCATCTGCAACGTCGCCGGTGCTGAAGAAAACCTGACAGTGATGGCCGATGCGGCCGGCAAACAGCTTGAATCACTTTTAAAACGGCAGTTCCATAAGCAGCTTGATCGGCGACTCGAAGCCTACAACGCGATCAGAAGCCGAGCCGATTGCGAGAAGTGGCAACGCGAACGGCGTGAGTTTTTTATCCGACAGATCGGCGGCCTGCCGGAACGTACGCCGCTGAATGCCGAGGTCGTTGGCGAGCTGCGAGGCGAAGGCTATCGCGTCGAGAAAATTCTGTTCGAAAGCAGACCTGGCCATCACGTCACCGGCAATCTGTACCTGCCTCAGACGAAAGGCCCCTGGCCCGCTGTGCTTATTCCCTGCGGACACAGTCACAACGGAAAAGCCTCATCCTGGTATCAGCGGATGTCGATTCTGCTGGCGCGAAACGGCATGGCCGCGCTGTGCTACGATCCGATCGGTCAGGGCGAACGCTACCAGTCGCTCGACTTCGAACACGAGCATGATTCGTTTCCGTCGGTTTCGTATCGACTTCCGGTACCGCATCCTCGGGTGCGATTTCTCTGCACGACCGAGCATACGCTGATGGGAGTTGGTTGTATCCTGCTGGGCTCGAATACCGCACAATTTCGTATTTGGGACGGCATGCGGGCCATCGACTATCTGCAAAGCCGCGACGATATTATCGGCGACAAAATCGGTTGCACCGGCAACTCCGGTGGCGGGACGCTGACAGCTTACCTCATGGCACTGGACGACCGGATCACAGCAGCGGCGCCCGGCTGTTACCTGACGACGTTTCGCCGGCTGATCGAAACCAAAGGGGCGCAGGACGCCGAGCAGAACATCTTCGGGCAGATCGCGTTTGGTATGGACGAACCGGATTACCTGATGATGCGGGCACCGAAGCCTACCCTGATTCTGGCCAGTACCCGGGATGCCACTTTTGATATCGGCGGCGCGTGGGAACTGTTTCGGCAATCGAAACGATTCTATAACCGCCTCGGCTATCCCGAACGGGTTGATCTCAGCGAGCCGGATATTCCGCACGGCATGTATCCCCAGCATCGCGAGGCCGCTGCCCGCTGGATGCATCGTTGGCTGCTGGGAAGTGAAAAGGATATCACAGAATTCAACTGGGATGCACTTCCCGATCCGATCAGCGACAAAGAGCTCCGGGAACTCGGCGCGGACGGTATGGAGTCAGGAAGAACTCTATTGCACGCCCGAAGGGCAGGCGCTGCTCATGAAGGACGAGAAATCAGTTTTCGAAATCAACGCCGAGATCGAGCACAGTTTGCGAGCGAAACGCAGGGCGTTGTGGGAGAAGCTGAACGCCGGCCAGCGTCGCACGCTGGTGCGAAAAACGATTGAACCGGAAGCTTCACCGGGGCAAAGTCGTGAGACTCAGGACGCCGCCCCTCCATCGAAGCCTCACGATTCCGGCATCGACGCAAAGACGATCGGGACCATTCAGCGCAACGGTTACCGAATCGAGAAAGTCGTGCTCAGCGGAAACGAAAACCAGCTTGCCCTGCCGGGATTGCTCTTTATCCCGGATACCACCACCAGACCGCCCGTCCTTTATTTGCACGGGGTCAGCATGAAAGCCGAAGCCAAAGCTGGCGGACGTTGCGAGCAGCTGGTGAAACAGGGGCATATCGTCCTGTCCGCAGAGCTCACTGGAATCGGCGAAACAGAAAGCGGGCACGACAGACGAGCCTGGGGACGGGGCCGGTTCGGGCCGGATGTTCAGGAAATCTACCTGGCATATCTGATGGGCCACTCGTTCGTCGGCATGCGGACGAACGACGTGTTTCGCTGGTCAGACTATCTGTCGCGATACGCAACAAACAATGAACGGCGCGCCATTCAACTGATTGCAACCGGCGAAGTCGCCATTCCGGCGCTGCACGCCGCAGCCCTCGAACCGACGCGATTCAAATCCGTCCGGCTCAAACACATGATTCGTTCATGGGCGGAAGTCGTCGCCGCGCCGGAGAGCACGAACCAGCTTGTCAACGCAGTCCACGGAGCACTGCGACATTACGATCTTCCGGACCTTGTCGAACTCGCCGGCAAAGACCGCGTGAACATCGAAGAGCCGGTGGACGCGAGTGGAAGACAGGAAGACTGACTTCAGAAGTCGACGGAAAGCAAAACGGCGTTTTACGGAATCGCGCAAAAGCATCGAGAGTGGCGGCTGATGCCCGACGCCGCCCGAGACCGCGACTCTGTCGAATCTGGCAAGGATTCGACGGGACTGTTGCCCCGTCCGGAAGAAGGGCCAAATGATGAAACACACCCTCACCATCCTCACCGCCGTACTGCTCGCGCCGCCGGGCGCGACGCAGGCTGCGGACAATCCCCGCTCGATGCCCAATATCATCCTGATCCTGGCCGATGATCTTGGATATGGCGACCTGGGTTGCCAACGAGACCTGTTCTGACGAACGATGTCCCATCGAGCCGTCCGGAGCAGTCCCTGAAAACTCGTCGCGATGCGTCAAAAGGGCACTTCGCCGGAGCTTTATAATCTCGATGACGACCCTGGTGAAGAACACAACGTGGCAAAGAACAAGCCGGCCATCGTGAAGACACTCGTCACCGCCTGGGCACGGTGGGAAGCCGAAACCAGTCTCAGTGCCCGAAAGTACAGCCGATGAAATCAGCCATTGTCACGACCTGTCTGTCGTGGCTCGCGGAAACAGGCAACGCCGGTGAAGCCCGGCTTCCAAACTACGACCTGGACCAGGACATCAGCGAAGAACACGATGTTGCGATCAGTCACCCGGACGTTGTCAAACAGATCGCCGCAATGATGGAGTCTGCTCCGACGCCCAGTGATCGCTATCCGATCGGAAAGGTGTACCGCGGGAAACCGCTCTGGAATCCCGGACAGCCGTAGTGAAAATCAAACTCACCGTTGTCCGAAGATACGACACATGTCCAGTCTGCCGTTCAACTAAAGACCAAGCCATGAAACACACCCTTACATTCTTCACGGTCCTGCTGAACCTGACGCTCACCGGACTGCAGGCTGACGATACGCCGTCAACGCACCAGCCAGATAACGCACTGATGCTCGCCGGCAGCTGGCTGCCGGAGGATCCTCATCAGATCGACTATAAAAAACTTCCGCGGGTCCCAGCAGAGCACGCGATCATCAGTGACGTCCGCGACCAGGCAGGCACGCGTGTTCATCAGCATGCGTACCTGGCTCATCATGACGGCCGCTTCTGGGCCATGTGGAGCGATGGTCCGGGACTGCCGAGGCCCGGCGCTACTCCGGAGCAACACCGCAATATCGTGCCCGGACATGATCGACCGGACACCCGCAATTCTTTCGCCACAAGCGAGGATGGTCTGCACTGGACCAAACCTGCGGATCTGACAGGTCCGCCGCGGAAGAAGGACTACGGCTGGATCGCCCGCGGTTTCTGGAAACGCGACGGTGAACTGCTTGCGCTCGCCAGCCATTTCGATGCCCCCGGGTATGCGGGCCTCGGACTCAGCCTGGAAGCCTTTCGCTGGAACGGCACTAAATGGGTGGCACACGGCACGGTCATGGACGATTCAATGAACAACTTTCCCCCGAAACGACTGCCGTCGGGGGAATGGATGATGACCCGTCGCGATCACCGCAGACAGGTCTCTGTGATGATCGGCGGAACAAAAGCATTTGACGACTGGCGCATCAACCCGCTCGCCGCGTACGACGGCGAAGGCCGCCCCGAAGAGCCGTACTGGTACGTTCTTCCCGATGGCAAAACCATCGTCGGGCTTATTCGTGACAACGGAGGATCAAAGTTTCTGCTTCGTACATTTTCCCGAGACAACGGCCAGACCTGGAGCGAGATCCACCGCACCAATTTCCCGGACGCCACCAGCAAGTTTTTCGTGCATCGCACCAGCCGCGGCTATTACGTGATGGTGTCCAACTCGAATCCCCGCCGGCGCGATCCGCTCACGCTCGCGATCAGTCAGGACGGGCTTGTCTATACCAGACTCTGCTGGCTGATTGGTGGCCGCCACATTGACTATCCCCACATCATCGAGCATGACGGACACCTGCTGGTCGCCTTCTCCGGAGCCAAGCAGACGATGGAAGTCATGAAGGTATCGCTGGACAAACTGGAGCGTCTGGTCATGCCGGAGTCGGTGGAACTTGCTCAGCACCTTCCGCCCGTCAAACAGACTCCGCAGCAACCACCCGCCGCGTGGATTGATCTAGGAGACGAAGGAAAGACGCTGTACGCCGCTGCGGATCTGGTCGTTCCTGAACTCGGCAAACAGGCCTCGTTTTCACTGGCCACCGCCAGCGGTGAAGAACGCGTTGTTCTTGGAATCGATGAGCAGGGCCGCCTCACGGCCGGGCTTTACAAGGCGACGGTGACGGGCCTGAAGCTGGAACCTGGCAGTCAACACTCACTGCTGATGCGTCTTCACAGCCATCGCGAGGAACCGGACGAATTATTCGTCGAAGTCGGCTCTTCGGGCACCATTCCCGTCGAACCGGAAAACTGGACGCTGTCGAACAGAAAGGGCAGCAGTGCGGCCAATCTGTCCCGCGTTGTTCTGCACAATGACGCCGGAAATACCGCCGGATTCACGAATGTCCGAGTCGCACCGACACGTGAGGCTCTGTAATTTGCTCGATCTGCCGCGTGGTAAGCTGGTCAACTTCCACACCCCGAGCGTCGAATCAAAGTTTGTGAACGCTCCAATCCCGCGGGAAGAACAATGCGGTTTCTCGTTGTCGGATGATAGATTTCGTGGTGATCGAAACCTGCTACAGTTGGTTGTCGATCTTGTGCGAGATTGGGGAACATCGTTGTCCGTTTCGCTTTATCATCAGGCGTTGGTTCTTGTTGTAGTACTTTTCAGACGGTAGAAAGAAAATGAAATCACGCAAGGGAGTTGGCAGGAACATGGGGGCAGGAAAATATCGGTCCGCAATCTTCCTGTTGCCATGTGCCTGCCAAAGAATGAATCAGTACTGTCTGGCTTTCATCTTTCTCATTGCGCTGGCGTCGGCGCCCGCCTATTCACAATCCGACGAAGGTTCCGCGGATGCGGTCGCTGGTGCCGAGAAAACGCAGAAAGTCGCCGCATCCGGGAATCCCGATACGGATGAGTCCGTTTCTTCTGACGTCGTTATCTACGGGGCAACCCCGGCGGGCATTGCCGCTGCATTTTCCGCTGCGGAAGGCGAATGCAGCGTGCTGCTGATCGAACCGACCGATCGGATCGGCGGGATGACCACGCATGGCCTTTCGCACTCAGACTTTCATAGCTTCGAAGCCATCAACGGACCTTTCCTTCAGTTCAGCCAGCGCGTCCTGAAGCACTACGAGTCAACTTATGGCAAAGACTCGGAACAGGTCCGGGACTGCTGGCGAGGGACGCACGGCGAGCCGTCAGTCAACCTGCTGGTCTTTCAGCAGATGCTTGCCGAGAAGCCGTCGATCAGGGTTCTGACGGATCATCGTCTCACCGGGGTGACTGTTGAAGATCAATCCATTACCACGCTGACATTCTCGCGCTCGGGCAGCGGCTCCGTGGTGATCATTCCGAGCCTTGTGATCGACGCGAGCTATGAAGGCGATCTGCTTGCCGCGGCCGGCGTCCCGTACCGCGTGGGACGAGAAGCACGGTCCGAATACGGCGAATCGCTGGCTCCCGAAAAGGCCGATAATCAGGTGCAGGGCTACAACTTTCGACTCTGCATGACACAGGATCCCCGGAACCGTGTCCCGGTTCCCGTTCCCGCAAACTACAATCGCGAGGACTACGCGGCGCTGGTTCCGTTGGTCAAAGCAGACAAATTTCGTGCGGCGTTTGGATACCCGGGCAGCCCGTTTGTACTTAAAGCTCATTTGCCCGCTCTTCCCAACGGCAAACGTGACATCAACGACGTTTCGAAGGGGTTGGTGCGGCTGTCGCTGCCCGGTCGCAACCACGACTATCCTGAAGGCAATCTGGCCACACGACGACGCATTGAACAGGAACACCTCGACTGGCAGCTCGGCCTGATCCATTTCGTCCAGACCGATCCCGCGCTGCCAGAAGCATTTCGAAAGGAAGCCGCGACGTGGGGCCTGTGCCGCGATGAGTTCACAGACACGAAACACATCCCGCCGCAGATCTATGTTCGCGAAGCCCGCCGCATGGTCGGTCGGCGCGTCTACACCGAAGCCGACACGCAGTACGCCCCGAACGATGCCCGAGCCCGGCTGCATCGGGACTCGATCGCCGTCGGCGAGTACAGTCACAACTGTCACGGCACCGAACATGAAGGTCCGATGATCGGTGGTCGACATTCGGGCGAGTTTTACAAAGGTGTGGCGCCTTATCAGATTCCGTATGGCGTCATTGTTCCGAAGAAGATTCGCAACCTGCTTGTCCCGACGGCGTGCAGTGCGAGTCATGTCGGCTTCTGCGCCCTTCGTCTGGAACCGATCTGGATGGCACTTGGCGGAGCCGCCGGACATGCCGCCGACATGGCTCTTGAGACGAACGTCGCCGTCCAACAGGTCGATATCGACGCATTGCAGAAACGGATCTGGTCTCACGGTGGTGCAACGATCCACGTCAGCGACGTCCCACCGGGGCATCCGGATTTCACCGCCGTCCAGTGGTGGGGTGGCCTCGGAGGTCTGCACGGACTGGAACCTGCTCCCGCGAAACCTGGACAGCGCGGCAAACACATCGTGAGCCAGTACTTCGAGGCTTTTCCCGGGCATGCGGCAAAGCTCGCCCAACCGCTCGATGAGCCGTTACGCAAGCGGTGGTCCGCCCTCGCAAAAGAACACAATCTGCCTGCTCCCACCGAATCAGGCACCCGCGGCGACTGGATTCGCGAAATCTTCACCGCCTCGCTCTTCTTCTGCATGGCGCCCTCCAAAGACGCAACCAAACCCTTCGGCCAATGGAACAGCGGCCGCGTCAAATGCAAAGAAACGATCATCGAGCACTGGGTAGATGGTGAGCGAGTCTTATCATTCGACTACACAGATCCGAAGTGGGCCGAGATGGTGGAATTACTGAAGATTCGCGGTGCGGATCTCACTGCGCGTGGCGGTAAATTATGGCTGCAGGATCATGGGCAGGATGTCTGGTTTCGCAGGCTTCGCTGGCGAAAGATTTCCAATGAAGAGCCGGTGACCGCAGATCCGGATTTCGTTTCTCTGCCTGTCACGGGCGAGGCTCTGAAGAAGGAACAGGAACGCGTGCGGCGGATGCTGGAAGCTCGAAAGAAAAAGTCATGAAACATAATTCGTTCCTCACAAGACTGGCGATTCTCTGCGTTGGCCTGACGGTTCCCGCACACGCCGCTGATCGTCACTGGTCATTCAATGAGCTCGGGGATTCCGGGTTTTCAGTGATGGGTGGTGACGTGACCCTTGCCTCTGGGCTTGCTGAACATTCCCTCGCACTGGATGGCATCTCGGTTCTGCAGGTGAAACAGTCGGCTGCGATGACCCATGACACAAATGGCTTCACGTGTTCCATCTGGGTGAATCCCTACACCGTCAGCAACGGTCAGCAGATGATTGTGGCGAAGAATCGCTACTCGCTGAACGAGCGGGAGTGGGGTGTCATGATCGATATGAGTGGACGTTACACCCTGTACGTAAGACAGGATGGCTGGAGTACACTCGCTTCGGAGGTGCTTCCCGTTGTCGGCCGATGGCAGCACGTCGCCGTCGCGATCTCGGCAGAGACGGCAAGGTTATGGATCAACGGAAGATCGGCTGGAATCCTGAAGCTGGCTCAACCGATTCCGAAGACCAGGGCACCACTGACCTTTGGTGGTGTGAATGACAACGGACGGATCCGGCAGAATCTTTTTGGTGCGCTGGATGAAGCAGTTCTGTTTAACCGCGCTCTGCCGGAAGACGAAATCGCGAAACTCTACGACCAACGTCGAGCCGCGGCAGAAACAGCGAAGCCGCACACTCCGTCCCGGGTCGAAGACTACCCGCTTTGGAGCGGAGGGCCGATTCCTGAAGACCCGGCCGAGATTCCGTTCGCTCCCGGCATCCGGCATCAGACGCTGCACGATGCCCGCACGCACGATTACAAATTCCTGCACGGGGCCGCAATCATCCACTATCGAGGCACGTTTTTCGCCAACTGGGCCAACAGTCCAAAGAACGAAAACCAGCAGTTTGAGACGATGCAGGGCAGACGCTCAACGGATGGCGGCAGGACATGGTCCGAGGTGGAAGTGATTGCCCCGGGTTTCGAAGGACCGGAGCGCCACAGCCATGGCATTCTCATGCAACATCAGGGGCGACTCTGGACCTTTGCAGCTCGATTCGGAAAAGGAACGTCGGGGCGAAGATTTCCCGGCTTGTGCGCTGAGGCGATTGTTCTTAACGAACAGACCGACAAGTGGGATTCGCAGGGTATCGTGATGACAAACTGCTGGCCATACGACGAACCGGTGCGAATGGACAACGGCAACTTTATCACCGGCGGACAGGACAAGGATGGTCTGCCCGTGGTCGCCATCAGTCACGGCGACGACGTGACAAAATGGGATTCTGTCCTGATTCCTTATGACCGTCGGCTGCAGCCGAGTTTTGCCGAAACCACAGTGACGACATTCGACAACCAGGTGATTGCCGTGATCCGTGGCGGTGGCGGTGTCGCGTGGGTATCGACGAGCGATGACTTCGGCCGCACGTGGTTGAAAGCCCGGCCCGGCAATCTCCCGATGCCGCGAGCCAAGGCCTGCCTCGGCAAACTAAGCACGGGACAGTTGTATCTGATTTCCAATTTCCGGGATCGCGATACGCTCGTGGTTTCCGTCGGTCAGCCTGGTGAGAAGACGTTGTCTTCCATGTGGAAAGTTCGCCACGGCAAGTCCGAACCACCGCGCTTTCCCGGAGCCGCCAAGAGCAGCCAGTGGTCCTATCCCTACGGTTACGAACATGATGGAACACTGTATATCGTCTATTCCATCGGGAAGGAGGATTGCGGCCTGTCGCTTATTCCCATCAGCGAACTTAGTGAACGCTGATTATTTTCGTCTTCCCTGCCCGGTCCGGCTTTCATAATCCGTGGCAAAGCTGCGATGAGTGAACCGTCTACCAGGGTCATGGTCTGACTGATATCCCTACGCTTCCTGCAACGCATTGACAATCGGGACGGTTGCAGCCTGAATCGCCGGAGCAACACCTGCCACAATTCCGACCAGCAGCGACACAATTCCGCCGGTCGCCAGCAGGCTTACTGAAGGCCGAAATGCTATCGTTGCTCCTTCCGCACCAATTGCAAATCCGCCGACAGCCAATGCAGCGGTCGCCAGCAGCGTGCCCGTCACGCCGCCAGTCAGGCACAGAATCACACTTTCGGCCAGCACCAGCCGCATTGCCCGAAAAGGACGTACTCCGATCGTCTGCAACACCGCATATTCTTTGATTCGGTCCTGAACGCTCATGACCGTTGTTGTTGCAACCAGCGACAACACCAGTCCGACGCACGCGTAGCCGAGCCAATGAGCAAAGCCAATCAGATCGATCAGATCGGACAGGGTGCTGGCCTGAAATGCTCCTTTGCGTCGCGTCGTCGTCGCCACCGGACCGGCACGCAGTACTTCGTCGATTCTGGAAGCAACCACATCGGGATCGGCATCGTCAGACAACAGGACTTCATGCTGAGTCACAAGTCCGGCCGCATCCAGTCCTCGCGTGTACTGCAGAAACTCCAGACTTGTGTAGATCAGGTTTTCTTCAGAGGGAACACTGGATGAAAAGATGCCAGCGACTTTCACGGATATGTCACCGATGGAAAACTGATCGCCAACGGTCAGCCCTCGTCGTTGCGCGACGTTTCGTCCCACGATGGCAGCATCACGTTGCGAACTGAATTCGCTCCACGAGCCTGACGTCAGTTCAACCGGACGGGTTCTCTGAATCTGGTCCGGAGAGGCACCGTTGAAGACAACGATATCCAGACTGGCGCGGCAGTTGTTGGTCCAGACCTGAATCGGCATCACATCGCGAACTCCCGACACTTCGCGGATCCGTCGCGAATAGTCCTCGGGAAGCCGGCTGCTGGTCGGACAGAAACGGTTTTCCTGAAACACAATCAGGCTGCGATCCGCATCGGCTCCGGAAGTCAGTCGCGTCAGGCCTTCCTGTACCGAACCCACGAAACAAAAGACAAACATCGCCACCGCGGCGCCGCTTACGGTCAACAGCGTGCGAGTCCGATGTCGCCATAAAGTTTTCAGGACATAGGTCAACATGAGAGTTCTCTCTGATTCACGCCACGACCTCTTCTGGTTCCCGGAACTTACCCCGATCCAGAGTCAACTGCCGAGACGCGATGGATGCCGCATTGTTGTCGTGGGTCACCATCAGCAGCGTAATATTCAGCTCGCGGTTTAAACGTTGCAGAAGGACCTGAACCTGTTCACTGGTTTCCGTATCGAGGCTGCCGGTCGGTTCGTCCGCGACAACGACTTTCGGATGAGCCACGATCGCGCGGGCGATGCCAACGCGTTGTTCCTGCCCGCCGGAAAGTTGTCGTGGATAATGGTCCGCTCGATCGGTCAGCCCGACCGCTTCCAGCGCCAACTCGACCCGCTCCCGACGCTGCGACGACGACAGCTTGAGCAGCAGCGTCGGCAACTCGACGTTCTCATACGCCGTCAGAACGGGAATCAGATTGTGTGTCTGAAAGATGTAGCCGAGATTCGCAGCCCGCCAATCGGCCAGCTTACTTCGTGACAGCCTGGTCACTTCGGTGCCATCGACAGCTATTGTGCCGGAGTCGGGACGATCGATGCCGCTGACCAGGTTCAGCAGTGTGCTCTTGCCGGTACCGCTCGGCCCCATCAGAGAGACAAACTCGCCCTCGTGAATCTCCAGACTGACGTCGTCCAGAGGTGTGATGGTTTCGTCGCCCTTGGTGAAGCTCTTGCTGACGTTTTTGAGTTCAACCAGTGCCATGTACTATCTCCCGACTCCAATTGCCTGATCTTCGCCCCGAATCGTGACCACATCGCCGGAACTCAGGTCTTCAATTCCCGACGCAATAAGCTTATCTGTCACATTCAGCCCGTCGGTAATTTCGACCAGTCCGTCCGATCCGGTTCCGCCGACCTGCACAGTCTTTCTTACCGCACGATTATCGGCATCGACAACCCAGATCGCAGCCCCGCTGTCGCCGCTATGGACGAGTTGCTGTGGTGCGAAAACGCGCTCTGTTTCCGTGCGTTCGTCCCCCTTCGACTCCAACTCCGGGGCAAGAAAGGTTGCTGTGACCAGCATCTCAGGGCTGACGGTCTGCGGCGGATCCACAAGCTCCACTTTGACTTCCAGAGTGTTCTTCTGAATATTTGCCGAGCTGGTGGACCGCAACACCCGGCCTTTGATCGATTTGCCCGACGACGCGGTCTCAATTTCGACAGGCGCTCCGGGTGTCACCATTGGCACGTCCTCCAGTCGCACGTCAGCACGGACCTGCAATCGTTTCGGGTCGTAAATTTCTGCGACCGTGCTGGAACTTTGCCCGGCGGTGTGCTGCAGTCCCATCACGCGCGTGCCCGGCAGCGCCACCAGCCGAAGCACGCGACCGTCCATCGGCGATCGGACAACAGTTCGCTCAAGCTGCAGTTCTGCCTGACGCAACTGGACCTCGGCCTCGTCGCGAATGGCCATCGCCGAAACGATTCTGGCTTTCGCTTCTTCGACCTGACGACGTTCTTCCACCAGTAAGTCCAGCTGTGCCTGCAGCGCGTTGACTTTTTCCTGCAGCGCATTGATTTCGCGCTTCAGGTTCGGGCCTCGCTGCTGCAATTCTTCCAGTTTCGCCTGCGCGGCGGCATGATCATTCGCTGCTTGTGCAATGATCACTCCCGCAATGGCACCCCGGGCCGCCTGCTTCCCTTCAAGGTTGCTAAGGGTGAACTCCAGATTGGCATTCGCCGCCCTGAGCAGGAACGGCAGTTTCTTCACTTCCGTCGTCGCCCTGGCCAGCAGGCTTTCTGCGTCAGCGAGCTGCGCTTCCAGATGCACCGGCTTTTCCAACCGCGTGACGGCTGCCCGGTGTTCTGCATGGGCGCGTTGCAGTTCGCCTTCCCGAATCTGCAGCGTCGATTTGGCCTGCTGCACACTCAGTTCCGCATCAATGGCAATCAATCGCGCAATCGGCTCGCCTCTGGCCACCTGTTGCCCTTCGACAACAAGCAGTTCCTCCACCACCCCCGGAGCCAGCGCCGCAACGCTGACCGACGTGGGGCGAGGTTCAATCCATCCCGCCGCCTGAAACAGCGGCGTTCCGGCTTGCTGAACCTCACCCCGTTTCACGATGACCGGCACCACGGTGACCGCAGGTTTCGGCAGCAACTGGCGTCCGGCGGCGGCGCCCAACAAAGCGATAAAACCCAGCAGGATACCGGTTGGCAGGACGTACCGCGAAACCCAACGGCGACGCCGCGGTCGCTTTTGAACCGCGCCCGACGGCGACCGATCGAGTGCCAGTCCGCTCAGATCAAGTTGAGAGCCGCTCATGGATTACTCACCTGGTCGCACGAAGACTCTCGTGGCCGCGACGGTCAGATTGCCCTGATCGTCTCGCTTCGCCTTGCCTTCGACCACAACCGTCGAAAGTTCCTTTACACCCAGAATCTGACGAGCATCGCCCGAGACCGGACTGCCGGATTCATCAACAACTTTTACCGTCGCAAGGTTGTCTTTGACCTGATCCTGCGTGCAACAATAATCCCACGGAGTCGGGCATCCTTCATCCGGCGAACAATACGGCACCTTCGGATCGACAATTGTAAAGGCAGCCAGACCGTCCACGAACGGTTCAGTCGAACCGCCAATCGTCCCGACCAGTGTGACCATCTGCTCGTCTTCGACCGATTTTCGCGCTTCGCCAACAGGCATCGCACCTGCCGGCTCCGACTCAGCAAGGTACTTCGAGTCAGCGGGGCCGTTCGGGGCAGATTCTGAGTTCTGTGGCACGTCCGAGTCACTGCATCCGACAAGGACCATCAGGGACAAAGCAGCGAGAGCAACAGATGTCGTCGTTTTCATAATAAAAAAATCCTTTTTCCTGGGGTTGAGGGACAAAAGTCGAGGGACCAGAGCAATACAGAAACTCTCCGGCTCCAGACCCTCGAATCCTCAAACCGCTTTCAAACTGATCGCCACCGATTCACGAAGAGCCTTGAGTGCCGGTGGCATCGCACCCAAGACTCCAAGTACCAATCCGACGCCGCAACCCACAAGGATCGCGACGCTGTCAATATGCAACGTGAAAGCGCCCATGGTAAATCGCACCGCCATCCCGTTAAGCAATGACAATGCAATCGTCCCCGCCAGCAGCGACGCTGCCGCAGCCAGAAGGACACCTTCCTGAATCAGGCTCAGCAGGATTGCCCGCCTTCGATAGCCGATCGCCTGCAATGTCGCGATTTCGCGAATCCGCCCCGCAACCGCTCCGTACATCATGTTCAGACCAGTAAAAACACCGGCTCCGGAAACCAGAATCACCACCAGCCATGCGAGCAAAAGAACGGGCCTGTAATGCTTTTGCAGCGTACCGTAGTAGGCTGTCTCCTGAATCGCTCGCAGTTCCAGATCCGTACGTTCTTTACAGAACAACGACACTTCTGCGGCAGAGGCACCCGGCCGGAGCAGCAGTGCAACAAGGCTGAGATCCTGACGCTTCGTCGCTGTCTGAAAGTCATCAAGGTTGCACCAGATTTCGGATTCGTAAGCAGCCCCGCCGGCAGCAAACTCACCGCTGATCCTCCATTTCTTCCCCTCAAATTCAATTACCTCTCCAATCACCATCACACTCGGTTCCGCACCAAGTTTTGCCGCCGAGAGCCTTCCGACCATCGCCTCTCCAGCCTGCGGCCAGTCTCCCTCGACCAGTCGCACGCCGCGCCGTACCAGCGGCGCACTGCGAGTCACACCGCGAACCAGCCCCAATCCTCCGACACCGTCCTTCGTGCGGACCCGTGTTCCGAGATACATTTCGGGCGACACATGAGCCACACCAAAACGCTTCCACGTTCCATCCAGACTTGCGGTGAGCAACGCCGGCGTGCGTGCCGCGATCGACGAGTTTTCAATATTTTCTTCGGAGTTCACGGAATACACCAGAACGACATCATCATCCCCGCTGATTGCCAATGACCGTTCCAGTCCACGAATGAACCCCACAACCACAAACACCAGCATCACCACCGTTGCCAGTGCAACAAGCGTCAACGCAGTTCGTACCGGCCGTCGAGCCAGATTACGAACACCATATTCCCACGGAAGTAACATGAAAGGACGGGAATCTCTTGTTGAATGGATTTCGTTGCGACGAACAGACAGAGACGCGGGCAGGGACGAGGACAGCGGCAGTCCGCCTCCGTTGTCCCTCTGAGAAACAGGCAGGAACCAACCTCCCGCTGAGCAGTTCGTGAGACGTCAGACCTGACGACGTCCACAACTTCAAACTCCGGGAGACCGTTGCCCTTCGAAACGCGGGCCGGATGGAGAGGCGGCAATGCAGGCCGCTGCAAAGAGGTTGATTAGATCAACCAGATGTGACACGCAATCAGCGCATCACGACCGTACTGCCTCAAGCCGCAGTCGGCGTTTTCGTAATCCGTTATCCGCAGCAATTCGCTGGCGCGACTCAACTCCGCCGCCGCTGACCAGACTCCAGAACTCGCGATCTGGTCAAAGCAATCCTGAATCGTCGGGTCACCCTCAAGCGTTGCACCTTCGCAGATGCAGTTGGGGCAGGAACAATCGTCGCCCGGACGATCCTGAGGACACTGTGATGAATCGGGCTTCTCATTCTGGTGCCGACAACAGGCGCACGCCGACTGAGCAAAGTCAGCAGCATCCGAAACGCCGGCATTGCAGGAGCCACACCGGAGAGGACACGCCAACAGACTGGCGATCAGCACAATTGAGAGTAAAACTCGATACATACTCCTACATCGTCGGTCACACCAGTCAGAAAGTCAAGACGCATATTGACGATGCGAATCAGAAGGAACTGAAGCGATGAAAGGCGACAAGGACAAGCTGTCGGCACAGCACAAACAGCTGCCGAGCGTGTCGTCCGTACACGTGTGGCCAGCTGCTGTTGACCTGCCGCTAAGGCGGCGTCCGGTCAATTATTGGCCGAACGTTCCTGAATCCTGCAGACAAACAGTGATTGATTCATTCTGTTGCCCGTACGGTTGCCGGTCCGTCACTTCAGTCGTTGTCGCCATGAGCAACTGGTCGGTCTGACGGCGCTGACGCCGCCGTGAACAGACATCGCGGAGCAGTCCGGCTACCATACTGAAACAGTGAACGACATGAACGGTCCCCGCGTGTTTAAAACCTGAATCGTCTGTTGGTCGAAACAATGCGAATCTCTGCTGCTCTTTCTCTGCTGCTGTCTGCTTTCACAGTCCTGAATGCCGTGGCGGATCAACCGCTGTCGATCGCCTGCTTTGAAGCAGACGCGACGCCTCCGCTGGGATCACCTCTCTGCAATGGTAATGTCACTCCGGCGATGGAGATTGTGTCGCCACTGACGGCCAGAGGCATTGTGCTGCTCGGGGCGGGCGACCCCGTCGTGTTGTGTGCCTTCGACTGGGTCGGAATCGGCAACGGCAGCTACGACCGGTTCCGCCAGGCCATCGCGGAAGCCGTAGGCAGCACACCTGATCGAGTCGCGCTGCACACGCTGCATCAGCATGACGCCCCCGCAAGCGACTTTGCCACCGAAAGCCTGCTGGCGGAACACGGACTAAGCCGTCAGTTCTCAAACCCGGACTTTGACATCGATGTGATGGAACGAATCGCGGCGGCGGCGAAGCTGTCGCTGAAGCAGGCCCGGACCGTCACGCAGCTCGGACTCGGGGCAGGGCAGGTCAGCATGGTCGCGTCGAACCGGCGGATTCTCGGCCCCGACGGGCGAGTCGTCCTGCAGCGGCAGAGCAGCGGCGGAAAGAACCCGGCAGCACGCGACGCTCCTGAGGGCACGATCGATCCACTGGTCCGGATGATTTCATTCTGGAACAAAGACCAGCCGCTCGCGGTGCTCACCTACTATGCGACTCATCCGCAGAGCTATTACGGTCGTGGCGGTGTCAACTGGGACTTTGTCGGCATGGCCCGCCGGATGCGCGAAGAGGCGCTGCCCGGACTGCCGCATATTCACTTTGACGGTGCCGGCGGCAACGTGGCCGCGGGAAAGTACAACGACGGCTCCCGGAAGAATCGCCCGCTGCTGGCACAACGTCTGGCCAAAGGAATGAAGCTGGCATGGGAATCGCAAAAAAAGTGTGAGATCAGCGCCAGCGATGTCGACTGGTCAGTGGTGCGCGTAGCACTGCCGGTTCGGGACACCCTGGTCGACAACCAGCTGCTGGCGAAGATCCGGAACGAAAACCTGCCGACAAAAGAACGACTCCGTGCCGCCCGCGACCTGACGTTCATCCGTCGCATGCAGAACGGCCATCAGATTCCCATCAGCTGCCTGACACTGGGAACGGCCCGGGTTCTGCACATGCCCGGCGAGCTGTTTGTGGAATACCAGCTGGCCGCTCAGAAGTTGCGCCCTGACAACTTCGTCGCGATGGCCGCCTACGGAGACTATGGACCGGGCTACATCGGCACAGAGATCGCTTACGGTCAGGGAGGCTACGAAACCGGACGCGTGTCCCGAGTCGCCCCCACCGTTGAAAACGTCCTGATGAACGCGATGCAACAACTACTGGAAACGCCGCAGTGAACCCGTCAACGCGCTGCCCGACCCCGGCACGAACAATTCAAGCCGCTCGTCCACACCCAGCTTGATGTCGTCGCAACACTTAGTATTGTCCGCCCATTTATTGTCGCCTTTCGCAGAGCGAAAGGCGACCAACCAGTCAGTTATTGTCCAAAAGTTTCTTAGTGACCGCCGCCGAATGCTGAGAAGAAGTCGCGACGTTTGAGAAGGGCACGGGCACGCGGATTCGTGCCGATCTGATGGACAAGTGCAATCTGCACACCATCCTGCGGCTGCCCACCGGCATCTTCTATGCGCAGGGCGTCAAGACGAACGTCCTGTTCTTCACGCGAGGGTCCGAGGCGGACGACCGAAAAAGCACCGACACCGGCAACACGCAGCACGTCTGAGTCTACGACCTGTGGAAGAACATGCCGGCTTTTGGCAAACGCACGCCGCTGACGCACGAACATTTTGCAGAGCTTGAACGCTTCTACAAACCGAGGGTACAGGTTTCAGGTGACAGGGTTCAGGAAGACACTGCCACTGACCCTGCAACCTGAAACCTGAAACCTGAAACCTGAAACCTGAAACCTGCAACCTGAAACCTGCAACCTGAAACCTGCAACCTGAAACCTGAAACCTGAAACCTGAACCCTGAACCCTCCCGTTCCCGCTGCTTCACGTGAGAAGAAATCAAAGAACGCGGCGACAACCTGGATATCTCCTGGCTCAAAGACGACGACTCAGCGGGATCGGATTCGTTGCCCGAACCGGAAGAGATCGCCGCCATGATCCGGGAACGACTAACCACAGCCCTGGACGAGATGGAAGCCCTTTCTGTAATTCTGGAATGTGAAGATCGACCAGTTCCCTGAACTTATCACAGGGAAAACCGACTTTACCAACCAGACCCGCTAGTAAAGAATTACAGAGTTTTGTTTACTAGCCGGTTTCCGGAGTAAAGTGCGCTTGACCAATGCAAAAGACTGATTTCAGCCGCGAAATGCCGGGAAAACTCGTGCCCGTCACGATGCAGGAATACCCTGACGGGCGACTGGCTGCGCCGGTCCAGACGAAAACTCTGGCCTTCGTCCCCAATCCTCTGCCGCCGGATATCGACTGGGATAAACTGCGACTTCGGCATTTTCAACTGTACAGTGACACCGTTGCTGCTCTGGGCAAACTGAACGGTCTGCACAAGCGGGTCGGCAACGCGGCCGGTCTGCTGCGAACTCTCTGGATGCGTGAAGCCAAGCTGTCGTCGCAGATCGAAGACATTGAAACGACCGCCGAAGAACTGGTTCTGGCCGGGGCAGGCCGCCACCTTGGTGTTCGGGAAAGCGGTCAGGAAAGCTGGAACTACGTGAAGGCGCTCGAACATGGTGTGCATTCGGATCTGCCGTGGTCGGTCCGAGTCATCCGGGAGATGCATCAACTGTTGATGTCCGATGTTCGCGGCGACGAAAAACGTCCAGGCCAACTGCGTCAATCCGGAGTCTACATCGGCGATCGTTCCAAAGGCGTCAAAGCGGCTCGATTTGTTCCCATGCCGGCTGGCCCCGACCTCGCCAATGCACTCAGCGATCTGGAAAAGTTCGTCAATCGCCGACATGACAGCATTCCGCCGCTGTTTGTCGTTGCCCTGACCCACTACCAGTTCGAAACCATTCATCCGTTCAGTGACGGCAACGGCCGCATTGGTCGAGTTCTGATTTCGCGGTCCCTGGTCAAGGAAGGTCTGCTGGAACACCCGGTGGTCTACATGAGCGCGTACATCAACCGTTTCAAACAGGAATACGTCGACCTGCTGCTGAATATCAGTCGGCATGGAGCAGATTACTGGGGCGACTGGATTGAATTCATTCTGAATGCCATTCGCACGCAGGCGCTGGACGCCATCTGGCGAAGCGAACGACTGGTGAGTCTGCGGGAATCGTACCACGAAAGACTGAAACAGGATCAGGCCCCCAGCCGCCTGTTTCAGGTGGTCGACGATCTGTTTGCCATGCCCGCTGTCAACGTTGCGGAACTGGTTCAGCAGTGTGGTATCACCAAGCCCACCGCCAACAACGATATTCAGCGACTGGAAAAGCTCGGCCTGCTGACGGAATACACAGGCAAAGAACGCGACCGGGACTGGGTCGCTCGCGAGATCATTCACGTGATTGAACAGGAAGGGCCGGAAACATGAAACCGCTTTCAGATACGACGCTGCAGAAGCTGCACGTAACTACCAGTGCCACCTAACTACCAGTGCGGAAACATGAAACCACCTAACTACCAGTGCCACCCATTTATCATTGACGTCCATCACCCAGAACAGTATAAATACCAGTGCCACCCATTTGTCATTGACGTCCATCACCCATTTGTCATTAGTGCCACCCATTTATCATTGACGTCCATCACGGGTTTGGTATTCTGGTGCCGGGCGTAAACATTTCTTCCAGTCAGGGAGCAGCATCATGGGGCGTGTGAGTCGGGCGGAGACTTGTCCGGATGATGAAATCAACGTGGTGCACTGCATCAATCGCTGTGTGCGACGCGGATTCCTGTGTGGCATCGATCCCTTTACGGGACAGAACTACGAACATCGGCGCGAATGGATTCGTCACCGATTTGAGTTTCTGGCAGGAGTGATGGGCATCGAGGTGCTCGGGTTTGCCATTCTGCACAACCACTTTCATGTGGTGCTCAGAAACCGCCCGGACGTGGTCGAAGACTGGTCCGATGACGACGTGGCTCTGCGTTGGTGGCAGCTGTGTCCGGGACGCCGCGACGAAGACGGGGCGGCCGCCGAACCCACCGAGCTGGAACTCAAGGCACTGAAAGGCGACCCGAAAGAACTGGCCGAATATCGCA
>JAVKCM010000025.1:0-2984 GCA_040222735.1 Fuerstiella sp.
TCCTGTTTGCTTCTTCCAAACTTTGCAATGGCCACAAAATCATCCGCTCCACTGATCACGGCACACACCGCAATGAACAAAATATTCTCCAGCGGATAGACCGGTTCACCGCGTCGGGGATCTGTCACTTCGGAGAAATGAGCGACAAAACTGGCAGGCGAAGACATGGCGGGACTCCTTTCAATCCTCAGGTTTTCCTGCGCTCAACGTCACGCAGAAAATGATTTCCGCCAGTTATACTATCTTTCCCATTGTGGCGCAATCGCCCTGCCTGTCATTATCGCCGCGTTTGCATTTTCGGTCCCGCGTCCTCCAGCAGTCGCTCTGTGGCCGGAAACCCTCTACCTGCTCGTGTGCGTCTGTATCCCAGTCGCGTTGCGTCGGTGTATCTTGATTTCTCGCAAGTCGGTTCCAGACTCCCTCCATTAGGTGTATCTACTGACACTGCTCTGGCAAAGGAGCTTGCGTCAACATTTCCTTGAGTGGCAAATTAGAAATGCGGCTACCAACCGGAATCCGCTGCCGTCACCCCGAAGTTCCCGAAAAGTCCATTGCATTCACGCCCTCTTCATTGTTCAATCGAGGAACGAAATTCGTTCGCGACCACTTCGATTGGGGCCTGCATTGACCCATGTCGTGACGGACGTTTACAGAAGTGCGGAAGGTCTCCACAGCAGCCCGGTTCCTGAACCCTCCGCACTAGCCCTATTCAGCCTTGGCGTCGTTGGCTTCGCGATCCGCCGACAGAAGGTGATCTGGAACGCATAGGTGAACATCGCGATCCGCATGATGTCAACGAACATCCGTTTTTTGGCAAGTCAGAACCGATACCGGACCGCGGCACAAGAATCTGCACCTAATGGGAAAGTCACAAAGCACGCTTGATGGCTACCTCCGGACGCCTCGCGCGTCCGCTGAATCTTCCGGTTGCCTCTGGATCTACAGGTGCGCTAGGCGCGGAACACGGTCGGTAACCGAACGGAGAACGTTGATTCCAGTCCAGCAATCTCTGAATCTGAGTAACCGACAAATGTACGGCGTTGTCGTTCGTGGTCGCGAGCGGCGAGGTAAGATGTGTGACGATAGCGATACGGCCGCAGGTCCGCGATGTCCAGCAGAGCAAGCACTGCATCATCCATCAACCTTGCGGCGTCGTCCTCACTCACGGTGTCCTCGCTGGTTGGTACAGGCAGCCTCGTTTCACGCGGCAAGCGATGCTGTGCGCTGTGGCGGCCGCGTTGTTGACGAGGGCGGTGGTGATGGGATGGCCTCAGGTCCGGGGGGGACGGTGGGCGCTGGCGGGAGGTAGTTTACAGGAAGTTGGAAGCCAAGGGGCGTGCAAGTTTCAAGGTTTGATTCAAATCGTCGGCACGACACGGGCGTCAGAGTCAGTTCGGGCTTGCTGAACAAAGGCTTGTGAGCTTCGGCTGATCGCCTTCGGACGCGAACCATCGCCGCACGAGTCACCTCGGTTCTTCATCACTCATGTCGTCGCCGGGCGGAGTCAGAGCCTCGTTTGTTCTGTGCCAGCGGACTGCGACGAGGCGTTGGCTACACGGCGGACCAATCGTTCCGCACGCGGCCGGTTGTAACGTTGTAGCATGACCGGATACAGATTAAGCATGATATTTGCGATCCAGAGCCACTTCGTGCCAGACCACGAGTACCGTATAGCGATCGAAACAGTGAGCCCGATAGTGCAGATCCCAGCCAAAGCATGCACAGCTTCTGCGCCAATCGTACCTTGAGCGTATCTGCGAAGTGTTGCCACATTATTTTGTACTGGATTCTGTTTTCGCCAGAATCGTTCCCAGCCAATGAAGCGTAGAATGGAAACGAAGAATTGGATGCCCGCCCATCGATAGATGCGTCCGTTTCGCTCAAAGGATTTAGATGCAAAATATGACGTTGGGAACAAAGGCAATTTGAGCGCCGTCATTAGCGCGGTGGCTACTGCCAGGAAGATGAAATTAACAAAGATGGCGTACGCCCAGTGCGTCGGCGGAATGATGGTCGCGTACCATTCACATCCAGCGAACGTGGCGAACAGCAGAATCGTTGCGATGGCAATCTTGCCGACACTCAAGTTGGGTGCTCCTGCCGTCATCCGGTCGGTGCCTGTCTCATTTCCGTCGTCGGCCGTGTTGGTGCCGCCTAAGGGGGACAGGCACGACGGCGGACGCCCGCATACTATATCCAGGTAACACTGGCGCCGTCGAGTCAGTCCCCATTTGGCTCGGGTGAGGAAATGGGACTGGCTCCGAGCGACCGGCAAGCGAGTTCGGCCTTTGGGCAGTCATCAGGTCGGTGCCTGTCCCATTTCCGTCGCCTGCAGCCTTTTCTGGACAGCGGGTGAGATCTATGCTGAGACCGCGACCACCGGGAACTTTTGAATGCCTGCGTGCGCAGAAACTGCGCGCAATGCAGAGTCGCTGCCGGCGGATGGCGTGCTGAGTCTTATAAAACCCGGAACAATGGCCGAATCTGTCAGCTCAGACCGCGGTTACGGAGGTTTATGCTCAGAGGCATGGAGTCGATTCGTGGTGGAACCTGCCGGTGCGAAGACATGAACCGGACCATCTCGCCACCCGTGCAAAAATAAAAACCCATACAGGAAAAACACTGACGATGCGGTGCCGCCCCGTCAGGCCGGGCTCCTTGAACAAAGGCTTGTGAGCTTCGGCTGAACACGCTCTGACTCGAACAATCGCCGCAGAAGTCACCTCAGTTCTTCACCACGCTCACTTCGTACGCCACGCGAAGTCAAAGCCAATGGTTCTGGCTTGTCTCGGTCGTACTTGTACTCGTGCTCAGCGTCGCGGTACTCGTACTCGATCGATTCTTCATACTCCGCCGGCGATTCCGAGACGACCTGTGAGCGTGAAATCAATCGCGTCAACATCGACACAATTCGGTGAAGAACCCGCTTCAGTTCGCGGTGGCGCCCCTCGTCTAGTCCGACCGTCGCCGTAAGCACGTCTTGA
>JAVKCM010000026.1:0-33908 GCA_040222735.1 Fuerstiella sp.
TTTTGAGTTTCTGTTTGTGGGGGGGGTTTTGCGGGGTCTGGGGAGCCCTTGGGTGGGGGGGGGGGGGGGGTGGGCACCCCCCCCCACAACAGGGAGGTGGGAGACCAGCCCACAACAGGGAGGTGGGAGACCAGCCCACAACGGAGTCTCCGTTGTGGGACGGTCTCCCGACCGTTCCACACAGTTGACCGCAGGTCTCCACACAGTTGACCGCAGGTCTCCATGAACGTGGGCACACACGATTCACCGCGAAATGCTTGAGCCGCGGCGATAAAGACCGCGCTACCGATCTATTGCTGACAGCTGAGGTTGTTCCTGCCGCCTTCGTTGGGTGGCGGTCTACGGATCGCTCCCGGCTGGTTGATGTGAGGATCAGCTTGGTGGGCGGAATTCACCAGCATTTCGGCAGCGACGCGCGTGGTGGCGGAATTCGCCGGCATTTCGGTCGTGCTGTGTCGTGCAACCGCGGCGCACAAGACGACGGCCGGGCGGGTGAGCGAAGGCCTGCGCGGCTTATGCTACGGGGGGGGCGGATGTGGTTCGATTCTTTCCTGTCTTTACAAATCTGTAGTGATTTGACCCGGCGACCGTGAAGTCCTGGCGGTCGGCAGATATGGTACGCAGCACGGCAGCCGGCGGTTTTGAAAACGGCCGCGGCGACCGTTTTCTCCGTTTCATTGTGCCACCAGAATTTCCAGCGATCCCATGACCGACATTCACAAGCTGACCCGCAAACTGCAGCGCAAGAACGATTCAAAAATTATCCTGTATGTCGGTGACGGACTCGGTGGGCTGCCGCTGGAACCCGGCGGGAAGACGGAACTGGAAACCGCAAATACTCCGAACCTTGATGCTCTGGCACAGCGCGCGTCGCTGGGGCTCAGTATTCCGGTGCTGCCGGGAATCGCTCCGGGAAGCGGACCGGGGCATCTGGGACTGTTCGGCTACGATCCGCTGCAGTACGACATCGGTCGAGGCGTTCTGGAAGCGCTGGGTATCGATTTTGAACTCGGCCCGGACGACGTCGCCATCCGCGGCAATTTCTGCACGGTGGACGGCGACGGCAACATCAGCGACCGTCGAGCCGGTCGGATCGGCAACGAGATCGGTGCTCCGCTGTGTGAAAAGCTGGACAAGATCAAGATTCCGGGTGTCGAGGTCTTTGTTCGCCACGTCAAGGAATACCGTCTGGTGATTGTGTTCCGCGCCGCGGGACTCGGCGGTGATGTCGATGATACCGACCCGCAGCGCACCGGTGTTCCTCCGCTGGCTCCCAAAGGCAACGACGATGCGTCCGCGAAGACCGCCGAAATCTGTGCCGAGTTTCTGCGGCAGGCCGCTGAGGTGCTGAAGGACGATGCTCCTGCCAATCTGCTGACCATGCGCGGCATCGCTAAAATGCCGCCGATTCCGTCGTTCGAAGAAGTTTACGGCACAAAGGCGGCCGCGATCGCCGTGTATCCCATGTACCGGGGACTGGCACGGCTGGTCGGGATGGACATTCTGAACGCCGGGCAGACGCTGGATGATCAGATGAAGTGTCTGGAAGAAAACTGGAACAAGTACGACTTCTTCTTTATCCACTTCAAGTACACCGACAGCACCGGCGAAGACGGTAACTTCGACGCCAAAGTGAAACGCACCGAAGAACTGGATTCCGCAATTCCCAAAATGACGGTGCTGAAGCCGGACGTGCTGATCGTAACCGGTGACCACAGCACTCCCGCCAAGATGAAGTCACACAGCGGGCATCCCGTGCCCACGCTGCTGGCGTCAGACATCTGTCGTTTCGACGGTTCAAAGGAATTCGGCGAATCGGCGTGCCGGGTCGGAGAACTGGGGATCTTCGAGGCCAAATATCTGATGCTGCAGGCGCTGGCTCATGCCGGCCGCCTGGAAAAATACGGCGCCTGAATGGACACAGGGAAACGACGACCGACCGAAGACGAAGGCAAATCCGGGCCGCTTGCTTTTGTGGGGGCAGTCAGAGCTTTACGTGCTTCGCGGAATCTTTGTGGCCTGACTGGTGCCGGTGTGAGATCATGGGTGATCGGTCACGCCTGAATTGTCTCCGGGGCGCCACCAGTTGTTCAATGACTGCCGCAGGCGTTGCACCACCGCGGCATACTCAGCCTCTGCGACCAGATTGTGCTGTTCGAGCGGATCATTCTGCAGATCATACAGAGCCGGCTTCAGAGGATTCTTCGCCGGGCCGGGCTCGATCAGCTTATGCCGTCCGCTGCGCACCCAGCGGCCGCGGACGTGCTGCCAGGGGCGTCCGAGTGCCGTTGCGTCATTCGGATAGATCGCTCCGAATACGGCTCGGTCCGGCAGCGGCTCCTCGCCGGTAGCCGACGGAAGCAGGCTGATACCGTCCATGCGAGCAGTCACTGTTTGTGACAGGCCACACGCCGCCAGCACGGTCGGAACGATATCAATGGTATGGACCAGCTTAGCATGGTCGGCCGGTTGCACATGGCCATCCCATCGGACAAGCACCGGAGTTCTGAGGCCGTCTTCGAATTCTGACAGTTTTGAACGGCGATCCTGACGTCCCGGATTATTGTTGTCCGGGCGAAACCCGTTGTCCGCGGCAAACACAATCAGCGTATCTTTCAGCAGCTGGCGTGCTTCCAGAAACTGCAACAGCTGTCCGACGGTTTCATCAAAACGAGCGATCTCGGCATAATACGGCAGCAGGTGTTCAGGGACGTTCCGCTGTCGGTATAGTTCACGAAAACGTGGCGGCGCGTCAAACGGCGTGTGGGGCAGAAACGGGGCGTACCAGAGAAAAAATGGCTCGTGCTTCGACTGCTGTTCCACAAAATCAAAGATAGGCTGCATGGTTTCCCGGCCGATCGTCAGGCCGGCATCACCGTTGCCATGAGCCACCCATTCACCGTTGTCCTGTTCGCGGGTTCCCGTGACGGGGCCGAGTCGATCTGTCGGACGGCCGAGTGTCATGCCGTGTGTAAAACCGGCCGTGGCAAATGCTCCCTCCCAGTGTTTGCCGGTCTGCAGACAGCTGTATCCCTGTTTCGCCAGAATCCGCGGCAGCGTCGGCACGTTTTCAATCAGATAGTCGGTAGTGGCCCGGGTGTGACGATACTGTTCGGCCGTCATGGTCTTTCGCATGATGCCCAGACCGGGCGGCGGATGATTGAAGTGAATCCCGTGCTGGTGCGGATACAGTCCGGTCAGTAACGTCGCGAGCGACGGTCGGCAGACGCTCATCGGGACGTAGCCATTCGGGTAACGGGCTGACCGGGCGGCCAGCCGATCCAGATGCGGCGTCTGAACAAGATCATTGCCCATGAAGCCGAAGTCGCGGTAAGACTGGTCGTCGGCGAGAATCAGAACCACGTTGGGACGGTTGACGTCCGCACGTGTATCATCCGCACCATCACCGTCTACTGCTACACCGTCCGCTGCTACACCGTCGGTCGGCTGCATGGCCGGAGCAGCGCCTGCTTCCGCAGCAATGATCCAAAGAACCAGACAGAATTGTTTTGCTGCGGTCATGACAGTTCACTGACAGAGGCGTGCGGCTGTGAGAATGGCTTCAATCATTCCGGACGGGTCTGCAGGTGTGTCCGGGTTCCAGGCTCGATCGAATGCCGTGCCATGTGTGGGGCTGGTACGCACGATCGGCAGCCCGAGTGTGATGTTGACGGCGGCATCAAATCCGATCAGCTTCACCGGGATATGGCCCTGATCGTGATACATGGCGACCACGCCGTCGAATTCGCCGGCCACGGCACGACGAATCAATGAATCCACCGGCAAAGGACCGGTGACCCGTACCCCGGCTCTCTGCCCAAGCTCCACTGCCGGTTCGATGATCCGCTTTTCTTCGTCACCAAACAGACCTTCCTCACCGCCATGCGGGTTCAGGGCACAGACACCGATTGCATTTCGGTGACAGCCGATCTTCTCAAGAAAGTCATGCATCAGCTGAATCTTTTCGACGACCGCCTTCGTGGTCAGCAGGTCCGGTACGCTCTGCACCGACGTATGCAGTGTCACATGCACCACACTAAGTCCGTCCGGGGATTCCGGCGGGTCGTGAGGTGGATCGTCGGACGATTCGGCGAGTGCGATCGCCGAATCGCTTCGGCCGCCGGGCATCTTGCCGGGTGAGCCTGCGAGTGTGCCGACAAGAGCCCGCAGCGGTGCGAGTCTGGATTCGGGCAGGTACAGCATCATTCCGAACTCGGTAACCTGGCACTGTGCTGCCAGAATCTCAGTGTGTCCCGGGTAAGGGTGTCCGGCAGCGTGCAGAGCTGCCTTATTCAGCGGTGCGGTGGCGATGGCGTCGACGGTTCGGGCCAACGCCAGCCGGATCGCCGTGGTCAGATATTGGAACGCGGCCTCTCCAGCCGCACCGCTCACGGCTCGCGGCGGCGCGCTGGCGGCCGCGTTTCCGGCGGGATTGAAGCACAGGATGAATTTGCCGGCCGGTGTCGGCAGTCGGTCGAGACACGCGGTCAGCTCTGCTCGATTCGGGGGCAGGTCTTCCAGAAAGATAAATTCGATGCCGGCGCATCCGGCCAGTTCGGCCGCCCGCTGCAGGACCTCTGGATGGCAGAGCAGCAACGGCCGGCACCGCTGGTGCACAACATCGCTCTGCAGCGCGCGAACCAGAATTTCAGGGCCGATCCCTGCGACATCACCGGCGGTCAGAGCAATAATCGGGCGCACGTTCGGCAGTACTTTCTCTGGGAAACGACCTGTCAGCCGTCTGCCTGATCACACCTCAGGCCGACTCACCGGTGTCATCCAGTCGTTCGAAGACGGCTTTGATCAGCAATGGCAGAATGACGGTTGCGTCAGAATACACTTCTGCGAACTGCCCGCCATCGGCCGGGCTGAAGAATTTTCCCCAGCTGACTCCTTCCGAATATGTGCAGCCGGACAGTCCGCCCCAGTGCACAGGTTCGGGGCAGATGCGGACGCCGTAGCGAAACCGCGGCGGGACAAAACTGGTTCCACACCGATCGTTGGTCACATCGATAAACGGCCCCACCTGCTGGGCCCAGTTTCGGGGAACTCCGCCGCCGATCGTGAAGATGCCGACGTTTGTGTGTCGTTTCACTCGCTGAGCGTACTCGAACAGATCCAGAAACGGGTTGAACGCCGGAGCGTTTTGCAGCGCCTGCTGCAGGGTGGCGGAATTCTTTTCATCCTTTCCCAGCCCTTTCAGCGTGTTGGCGATGGCCCAGGTGGAGAAATCCAGTCCCAGTTCACTGTCGGTAAAGGCAGGAATAAAGACCGGGACATCATTTTCGAAGGCGCTTCGCAGAATGCCGGTGCCCAGATTCTTTTCACTCAGGCGTTTGCCGATGGCGTGGCAGAATGTATGAGACGACCAGACCCGTTCTTCCGACTGCGTTTCTGACAGCAGTTCGGCCACCATCACCGACAGGTCATTCAGATTGGCTTCCATCTCAAGAGTGTCATAGATGCGGTTGTAGCCCTTTTCAAACAGTTCCTCATCCGACTGATTCGGGTCGACGCGATAATGTGTCAGGCCGATGGATTCGGTCAGTCCGTGGGCGATGAGTGCTCCGGTGGCGACGATGGCCTGCACGCAGCCGCGATCGATCAGGTCACAGACCATTTTTCCCTGCTTGGCAACCGTCATCGCGCCAGAGATCGTCATGACCACACCGCACGATTCGTCGCGGAACATATTGGTCAGAATTCTGGCCGCTTCGCCCGCGGATCGACCTGAAAATGCCGTATCTGACATAGCGGCCAGCAGGTCTGAACAGGACGTGACGTTATCCAGATTCAGGCTGACCAGTGGTTTCAGCCCATCGCTGCGCCCGTCGTGAAGTTCCCTGTGCTGCATAAAATTGATTCTTTCCGTGGCTGGTCTGGTGTGTAATCGCGTGTGTGGTCCCGAAGTCTAGCCATCGGATCTGCAGTGAAAAGGGTGATGCATCGGGACCGTCGGTGGATGACCCCGGAATTGTGGGGTATTCTGTCAGAAAACCATCTGCCCGGCCCGTTCCGACCGACAAAATGAGGATTTCATGCCCACCACGTATAACGGAGTTGGAACTCATTATTATGGTCGGCGAAACCGTCAGACGCGAAAAGCCATCTGTCAGATGTGCGGGCATGCTGCCGAACTGACGTCATACGAAACGCGTCTGTGGTTCGTCTTCGTCTTCATTCCGATCATACCGTTCGGTCGAAAACGGATTCTGGACCAGTGTTCGGTGTGCAGCCGACATCTTGCCCTGCCCGTGAAAGTGTGGGAAACAGGGCGGCAGGCTGACACTGCCGCGGCCATGGAACGTTTTCGCAAAGAACAGTCGGAAGCGGCGGCCATTGATGTCCACGGGCAGCTGATTGCCTACCTGCAGTTTGATCAGGCAGAAGAATTCCGGACATCCATGCTGGAACGATTTCCGGACAAGGCGCTGCTCAGGGCTGGCTTTGCCAGTCATCTGGAATTCAAAGGGCTGCCGGACGAAGCCGGAATTCTGTGGGACGAAGCCCACCGGCTGGATCCTGAGCTGCCGGAGGTCCGGATCGGAATGGCCCGACGCCACATGGCTGCAGGCCGACTGACTGAAGCAAGGGAACTGCTGCGTTTTCTGGAAGAACCGGGGGCTGAGAAACAGTATGGCCTGGATCCGCTGTTTGAACTGTCCGGCCTCTGCCAGCAGGCCGGGCAGCACGAAGAGACGCTGGAAATCGTTCAGGTGCTGCTGACGGCATTTCCGGATATCGCCGGCGATCACCAGATCCGGAGCTTTGTCCGAACGTCTGAAAAGGCGCTCAAACGTACGGACAGCATTCTGCCGGAGGTGAAGCATTCAGTCACACGGCTGTTCAGTTCTCAGTATTCCTCCGGACAGCGCTGGGGGGTCGGCATTCTGGTCGCACTGTTGCTGGTGGCGATCGGGATGGCGATCAACAACGAATACATCCGGCGTCATCGTCCACTGACCGTGATCAACGACACCGGACTGCCGGCCACGATTCAGATCGACGGTCAGCCGCCCGTTTCGGTCTCCGGCATGCAGACGCTGAGTCTGTCGGAAGGAGACCACACCGTTCGGGTGTCCGGACCGGTGGAAGAACAGCACCAGCTGACAATTCAGTCCGGCTACTGGCAGCGCTGGACTCAGACCCCCGTGTGGATTGTGAATGTCGGCGGCGAAGCCATTCTGGCCGACATGATGATCCACTATGCCGTGCGTCCGCGACCGCCGACGGTTCGGCTGATTGCCGATCCGCTGATCATTCGTAACCATGTTGACCACCCGTTTGAGGAACCTCCTGAATCTCTCGAAGTGGGCAGCGAAACAGCCGTGCGCAGCAGGAGCACAATCAGCTGGCTGGAGCTGAGCGTTTCAGAAGACGGCGACATCAGCGGTTTTTATGCACTGCAGGACCGAGATCCCGAGCAGGCGTTCGGATTCGCCGAACGCCGGCTGCGGCGTGACCCGGCCAACGAGCGGCTGCTGCAGGCGCTTGTCTACCGCACAAAACCGGACCAGTACCCGCGGCTGCAGAAACTGCTGGAAGCCGGTCTGGATCACCGTCCGGTCGTGACGGAATGGCATCGTCATTACCAGGACCTGCCGACGGTCAGTGTGGATTACGATCGTGTGGTGAGCCGCTACGATGAGATGCTGGGCCGCGAACCTGACAGCGGAGTCCTGCTGTATCTTCGCGGTCGTATCGAAGCAGATCCGGAAGTCGCCGACGACTACATTCAGCGGGCGCTGCAGGCCGATTCCGAGATTCCTCAGGTCTGGTATTCCATGGCTTATCGCGCCGCCGGGCGGCAGGACTGGCCCGCGGTGCTGGAATATTCCGGCACGGCTCTGCAGAAAGGTATGAATCCGAATCAGGTGTTCAGCATCCGCCAGTCCGCCATGCTGGCACTGCAGCAGTACGATGAACTGGAACAGCTGTTGCGGGATTCGCTTCAGCAGAATTCAAGTGACGTGGGCAGTGCCGTGCTGCTGGCCGAACTGCTGACCGTGAAGGGCGACGATGCGGCCGCCGGTTCCGTGGTCGAGACGGCGGCGGACGAACTGCTGCGGACCGTGGGCGAAAAATGGGCCGACTCTGCTCATGCGGGACGAGCGATGCTGGCCTATTATCAACAGGACCTGCCAGTGTGTCTTGAGCAATGTGCCCGGCTGGAAGCGATGAAGCCCGTGGCCGCGATGGTTCGTGTCGAACACGGTGAGGTAGCTCAGGTGGCGGCCGAGTTTCAGTTCAGCGATGAACGATCCGAGATGTGGCTGCCGCTGGTGATTTCTCTGGGTTATCATCTTCAGGGGGATCAGCAGAATCGGGATCTGTGGCACCAGAAGGCTGTTGAACAGCTTGAGCATCTGGGACCGCGCTTTGCGTTCAGCCGGTCTGTTCTGACGGCGCCGTCCGTGACCGCGGAACTGATTGATCAGATACATCGGGTGACTGACACGCCGACAACCTCAGCCATCATCCTGACGGCACTGGCGCTGCGGGCCGATTCGGACGACCTGCGCGGACAGTTTCTGAAAGCGGCCTCAGACCTTCTGATCCGGCGTTCGCCTCCCTGGGGGCTGCTCAGAAAAATTCATCAGCAGGCTGGTATTGAACCATGATGGAACGTGGCGATTTCGACGATCTGGTGGACCGCATTGAACGGCAGTTTGAGGGACGTGCGGAGGCCCTGACCGCTCATACGTGGCGCTGGCTGCTGTTGGGATACACGGTTGTGATCTGCCTGACCGTGCTGCTGGTGGGCGGGGGCCTGGCGATCTTCATTGCCGGAATCCTGGCTTCGAAACCGGGCATTCTGCTGGTGATTGCGGGCGGCGCCCTGATGACATTCGGTCTTGGCCAGGTCGGAGCACTGGTTCTGGTAGACCTGGTCGAGCCACACGGACGCCGTCTGAAAGCTGACGAGGCACCGGAACTGCACAAACTTCTGACACTGTTGTCGGATCAGATCGGGTCGAAACCTCCCACAGAGATTCTGTTGACGGACGAATTCAATGCCGCCATCGTGCAGCACCCGCGTCTGGGTATTTTCGGATGGTCGAAGTCGTGGTTGATTCTGGGAGTCCCGCTGTTGCTGGCAGTTTCTCCTGCCGAGTTTGCCGCGGTGCTGGCGCATGAATGTGGTCACCTGTCGATGAAGCACGGACGGCACGGCAATCGGATCTACCTGATGCATCAGTCGTGGGACAAATTGTTCCAGCGACTGCAGCAGAAAGCCGGCAGTGGCTTTGTGCGGACAGCCGGTGCGCTGGTGCTGAAGTTTCTGACCTGGTACTGGCCGCGATTTCATGCGCGCGCCTTTGTGCTGTCCCGCCAGAACGAGTTTCTGGCGGACCAGCTGGCGGTTCGCGTGACCAGTGTCGACTATGCCGCCTCGGCTTTGTGGCGTATTGAATGCACCGGTCTTCTGCTGGAAAATGATTTCTGGAAGAAAGTGTGGGATCAGGCTGCAGTGCTGCCCGAACCGCCCGATGATCTCTGTGATCGCCTCAGAACCGCCTTCCGGAATGCTCCTGCGGCAACTGATTCCGTCCGGTGGTGCGACGATGCGCTGCGGCGCGTGTCGAATCACGAAGACACGCATCCGTCCCTGAGTGCGCGTCTTCGGGCGCTGGGTGTGGACCCGGAAGTGAAACGCGCCGAATGTTTTCCTGCGGCCCCGGAACTGACGGCGGCCGATGCGCTGCTGGCCGACGATCTTTCCGTGATTGAAACCGAGATCAATCGGCTGTGGGCAAAGTCGGTCCGGGCGATCTGGCAGGATCGCCATCGCCGGATTGCCGCCATCCAGAAGCTGACACTGGCGGAAACGAAGGACGCTGAGTCCGACGGGACAACGGCCGCTGAGTTATGGAATCAGACGCGTGCCGTTCTGGATGTTCAGGGGCTGGAGGCTGCTGAGCCGCTTCTGCGGCGGCTGCTGGCCGTGGATCCTGAACACGTCGGTGCCACCTTTGCCCTGGGACAGCTCAGGCTGATTCAGGGGCACGCCGATGGCGAAGAACTGCTTCAGCATGTCGTCAGCCTGCAGACCGCCGAATGGACTCAGCCGGCCGGTGCCGTTCTGGAACGTCACCTTTCCACCCGCGGCATGCAGGCTCAGGTTCGGCAGCTGCGCCACCAGCTGGATCAGTTCGAAAAGGCCCGCACCGAGGCCGAAAAGGAACGCACTGACATTCGTCGCAGCGATGTGTTTCTGCCGCATGGCCTGTCAGACCCGGACCTCAGGAAGGTACAGGCGGCCCTGTTGAAACAGACGCACTGCGAACAGGCATGGCTGGTGCAGAAGGATGTTCGCCTGTTTCCGGAAGAACGACTGTACGTCCTGTGTGTCGATTCACGGAAAAGTGCGGGCGGCCTGCGCGTGGAACGCAATGACCGCATGATCACCTCGCTGATGCTGAGTGTGGAAGTTCCGGGTCGGCTGTTTGTTGTGAACCCGACTGGAGAATTCCGCACGGTGGCAAAACGGCTGATAAAACACAGTGAGTGGCAGATCTTTGAACGAACGGAACTGAACCCGGAATCCGACGCCATGAATTCTGATCAGCGTTGAGCGGCAAAAGGAACGTCCGGAACCTGCTGTGCAGAGGTCGCCTGAGTTCCCCCCGGAGGGCCGGTTTCCGGCAGGAAAAGGTGTTTGAAACCTGTCTTCTGATCCTTGTTCCCGGGAAAGCTCCGGCGGACCGGCTGACCGTTTTGACAGCCCGTCCTCACAGATCGGCCAGCGGAGCTTCCGCGTCGCCGAAACGCGCGGCCGGAACACCCATGCGGTTCATCAGCGACAGGTACAGGCTGCACAGCTTACGTTCGCCGTCATCCCTGTCGGAATAATCAAGGACCCGGCCGGTTTCCAGAGTTCCACCGAGTCCACCCACGGTCAGCAGCGGAACCCTGGTGGAATCGTGCCTGCTGCCGGACCACATGTTATTGATCCACATCAGACACGAATGATCCAGAACGGTGCCATTGCCTTCCGGCATCGCCTCAAGGCGGCCGGCCAGATAGGCCAGCTGGCTGCAGTAATAGCGCGAGATGCGTTCCCAGTCGTCCGATCGGTCATGGTGTGACGCTGAGTGATGGGCACTGCGGACGTCCAGAAACGGATAGAACAATCCCGAGATGTCGCGGCACAGCAGCAGAGTGGCGATGCGTGTCTTATCCGTCTGAAAGGCCAGCGCGATAATATCACACATCAGTTTCATGTGTTCGCGGATATCTTCCGGCAGTCCGTTGTCGGGGCGAGGCATCGTGATCACCGACTGCCCGCGCGCCCTTGCGCGGTCAGTGGCTTTGTCCTGATCGGCCCGCATGCGTTCGATGCGTTTCTCGACTTCGCGGACACTGGTCAGGTATTCTTCAAGTTTGGAGCGATCATCGGCACTTGCCTGGCGCGTCAGACTGGCGGCATGTTCCTTCACGCGGTCCAGCACACTCTGGTTACGCCGGCTGCCACGGTTGTCGAACAGGCTGTCGAATGCCAGCGACGGATAGACTTCCATCGGGACCGGCGACGTTGCGTTCTGCCATGAAATATGCGAACTGTAGGCCATCGAAAAATTGGTCTCGTGGTAGCCCGTGATCGGCTGTTCGCAGCCCAGTACCATGCTGGCCTGGACAGTTTCCTGTCCCAGACGTCCGGCCAGCACCTGATCCACGCTGATTCCGCCGCGCAGTTCGGCTCCTTTCTGCAGCGACGCTCCCGACAGGATGTTGCCGGTCTGTCCGGGATGAATGCCCACGCCCGTGGCGTTCTGATTGAACAGCCCCTGAATGACATTCATCTTTGTCTTCAGCGGTTCCATCGGAGTCAGGCTTTTGCTCAGTTCCATGTCGGAACCTGAACCTTTGGCCCACCAGTGGTCGGGGTGAATGCCGCAGGCCATGAACTGCACGGCAAACCGTTTCGGGAACGACAACGAAGAATCCGTGGCAGATTCTTCACCGAAGACTGGAATCGATTCCAGCCACGGCAGTCCCATGGCAACACCGGTGCCATACAGAAGTCGGCGGCGGGACAGCGGCGTGTGGTTGATTCTGTCTGGTTGCATGGTGATGACTCGGGCAAACGGGAGGGACTGAAGGAGGGATTGCTGGTGGCGGTCTGAGCTGCGTTAAGCGACGGTAGAATGATGTTCGGTGGCGCCGTCATCAATGATCCACGGCGGGGCTGACAGGCCCGGACACAGTGCGGTCAGTTTGTGTTGAGGGTCAGAGGAGACGGCACGTCACCGCTGCGTTTGTTCAGAAACTGCGGACTGGTCACGATCGCCTGGATCAGGCTGCCGAAACGATGGTCATTCGCTTCCAGGGCGGTACGCATATCCTGCACCAGCAGATCATCCGACGGTATCAGGCTGCGTCCCAGTGCATAGGATAGCAGCTTTCGGCACAGGTTATCGAGAAAATCTTCCTGTCGCTGACGCTGCAGGTAGTTTCGCAGCCCGTCAATTCCCTCACCGTCGCTGCCATCGGGAAAGGTGACGGCCGTCATGACGGGGCGACCGCCGAGATCCTGCTGGCGGTGTTCACCGACCGGTCCGAATCCTTCAAACGCCAGGCCGATTGAATCAAACCGATCATGGCACACCGCGCACGACTGGTGTTCGCGATGCCGTGCCAGTGTCTCGGCCAGCGTCAGGTCGCCCAGCTGGCTTTCGTCTGCGGGTAGTTCAGGGACACCTGGTGGCGGTGGGGGAATTCGTTCTCCCAGCAGTCGACGGACGACCCAGTAGCCTCGTTTCACCGGGCTGGTACGCAGGCCCGGCGAATTGCCGGTCAGGAAGACGGCCATCGGCAGCAGTCCGCCTCGTCGAACATCTGTTGCATCGTCGACACGAACCCAGCGGTCGCCGATATTGTCTACGCTCAGTCCGTAATGGGTGGCCAGGTCGCGGTTGACGAATGTGTGCCGGGCCGTCAGATATTCCAGCACTGAAGCGTTCCGCCGCGCGACGTCTGTCAGAAAGTGAATCGGTTCTTCAAACATCGCCTGCCGCAGTTCATTGGTAAAGGCAGGAAACCGTTCGCGATCCACGCTGTTGTGCTGTTCGAAGCGGCGGAAGTCCAGCCAGTTGCCGCCGAACTCAGTCGCCAGCCCGCGGACACGGTCGTCCCGCAGCATGCGATCCGCCTGAGCCGCCAGGACCGCCGGATCACGCAGCTGCCCCGCCGCCGCCAGGTCCAGCAGTTCCTGGTCCGGCAGACTGGACCATAAGAAGTAGCTGAGCCGGCTGGCCAGTTCGAAGTCGGTCAGCGGCTGCCGCCCAGGGCCGCTGCCGAGCAGATCCACACGGTAACAGAAGTGCGGGGACATCAGGACAGAGATGGTGGTGTCCTGAATCGCTTCTTCGTGATTCAGGCCGTCGCGGTCCCGCAGTACCTGATAGAAGCTCAGCAGCTCATCCGCTTCGGCGGAAGACAGCGGTCGCCGGAAGGCGCGGGCGGCAAATTCCAGAACAGCCTGCCGGTGGCTCGACTCGGCTTTCAGACGGGCCTGTTCTACCCAGCGGATCTGTTGGTTGATTTCGTGAAAGTAGTACCGGATGGCTCCGATTTCCACCGGACCGCCTCCCTGATCCTGAGCCTTCCGGACATACCGTTCGGCCAGCTGACGGATCATTGGCTCAGACAAAGACGCCTTGTTTTCAGGCCGCGCAAAATCGAATTCCGGATCACGCATGAATCGCGAGTCAGTCCGCTCGAACCAAAGGAACCCGACATACTGTCTCATCGGTGCCGAGGTCACGAAGTCCAGTTCCTGCCAGAGCAGATCGATTTCCTGCTGGCCGGCTTCATCCAGAATCAGGTTGTACAGCGGACGGTCATCGCGAAAGTAGCCCATCATGCTGTGAAATCCGGCACTCAGCAGACGCCCTTTTTCGCCATCCTGTTTGCTGGAATCCTTGACGTAGTCGCGGCCGCGTTCCGAAATGTAAAACGCGTCCGGAAAGACGCTGCAGAATGTTTCGAAGGCGGCCCGATGCCGTGCCTGAGCGGCTTTGTCGGCCGGCAGTACCAGATCGGTGTCGACCGGTGAATCCTTGTTCGCCGATTTGCCATCCGCCGATTTGCCGTCTGGTGAATTGTTGGCAGCACGCGGAGCGTCTGATTTTTGAGCGTCTGATTTCTGGTTGTCGGATCGTGGCGCATCTGACTCAGGACCTTCCACAGTATCCGCGTCGGCGGTTTCGCTGGGTATGATCAGCGCGGTCAGGTCCGGTCGGCGGCGGTGGTCTCGCTTCTGACGGTTCTTCCACAGTACAAACGGCTGAGACCCCTTGTGATTGCCTTCGACATACAGGTTCGGAAACGTCGGTGCCAGTTTTGCTCGCAGGGCCACCACCTCGTCGCGCATCTGCTCGCAGCGCTGTCGGGCGTCGGCTGTCATCGTGGCATCGGTCGGCAGCAGCTGCCAGTGATTCTGGAGCATGGCGATCGGCCCCTCGGCTGCGGTGTCGTCCGTCAGCAGGGCGTGCACGGTCTGCAGATACTTTTCGCTGATGTCGTTCTGTAACGCGGTGCTGTGAAAGCTGACATCATGCAGACCTGCCTGTCGGGCGCATTGAAGTTGCCAGGCGGCAAAGAAATAGTCGGCGTAGTCCGTGGGCTGTTGCCGATAGAACTGCACGATGCGATTGACGCAGTATTTGTCCCGGTCGGTATCTGTCATCACCGGATGCGGTGCGAAGGCGATTCCGTTTGGTTTCAGCACCAGGTGTTCCACCACCAGTCGAGCGGATTCCAGATACTTGTTCAGCAGTGCCGGCGACATGGAAAGTGATTCGCCCGAATTATCAAAGCCGGCTTCGTTGGCCGGATCGACGGGAAAGGTTTTGGTGGGGCGAATATCGGCTCCGGTCAGGTCACGAATGGTGTAGTTGTATTCGGCGTTGCTTAGCCGCCGGACCAGAACCGGTCCGGGGTCTCCGGCATTTCTTTCTGCTTCAGAACGACGCAGGGACCGGATCCAGCGGGCCACGGCCTGTCGTTGCTGATCGGCAGGCTGTGGCGACGCATCCGGTGGCGGCATCTCGCCTGCTTCCACGCGTTCCAGGACCGCGGCCCAGGTCTGAAACGATTCGGCCACGCTTTCGGCTGAGGAAAACGGACTCAGGTCGAGTCTGGCTTCGGGCATTTCGGCACCGTGGCAGTCCAGACAGAAAGTGTTCAGAAAGGGACGAACGGTCTTCTGAAACCGGTCGTCGAGCTGTTGTCGATCCGTGCCGGCCGATACCGGGTGAGTCAGCAGGATCGCCACGGCACAGATCAGGAGACGCGGGGGAAGACAGCGGTGGCAGGACATAAGAGGCATTCTGGAGGGGCGTCAGCAGGTCGCTTGGTCAGGATGGCTGCTGAAAAGGTGATCAGGCCACCCGGGTAAGAAATTGTATTCGACACAGCATTGACTTCCCAGACAGAACCGGGGAAACCGGGTCACTGCGGAACCGGACGGAACCCGGCGAAGGGAACGGTCCTGACCGCTGCCGCCGCGTTGAATCGTGGATAACGCGTGCTGAAATCGATTCGGTCCGTTGTGATTATACCGGGTGTACTGCAGAATGCTGTGAGGGTTATTTATGTCGTCCGGCGGGCCCGCGAATTCCGGACGGCTGCTCATGTGCCAATGCTAGAGAAGTTAATTCATGGGTTCAGATTCCTTGTTATGGGGCGACGGGCTTTTTTTGCGGCCGCACCATTTTCAGTCGATCGAACGGCAGTCACATGAGCGGCTGCGCGTGTCGGCCATGTGGGGTACGCCGTTCTATTACGGGCTTCATCGGCTGGAGATCGACAACGACGCCCTGTCCAACTGGCGCGTCTCGCTCACTGAATGCCATCTGCGGTTCAAAGAAGGAACTCAACTGCGGTTTCCTCAGGATGCGCATATCTCACCTGTTGAAATTCCGAAGAATTCGTTTCGCACGGCAGAATCCCGGCTCCGCGTGTACGTCGGGATTTCAGAACTGCGGCGCGGCGTCGCCAATACCACCAGTCAGAAGGGGGAGGCCGCGCGTTATCTCAGCCATACGGAAGAAGTTGAGGACGAAAACCTGGCGGGCAATCAGCAGGAAATCGACTTCCGAAAGCTGAATCCGCAGATTCTGATCGGTGATGAAGCGGCGCGCGGATTCGACGCGATTCCGGTCATGCAGCTGCGACTCGGCACGACGGCGGAAGCTCCGCCGCAGATCGACCCTGACTATATTCCGCCGCTGCTGGTCAAGGATGCGTGGCCCGGTCTGGAAAGCTTTGTGCGTTCCGTCTACGACCGTCTGGGTGCCACGGCCGAACAGTTTTCCCGGCAGATGATTGACCGTGGCGTGGCGTTTGCCAGCGGCCACAAGGAAGACCTGGAAAGAATTCTGCATCTGCATGCGGTGAACACGGCACTGGGTGGACTGTCGCACTTTCCGTTCACGCCCGGAATTCATCCCTATGTGGTGTACACCGAACTTTGCCGTGCCGTCGGCACGCTGGCGATCTTTCGCAGAACCCGACGAATTCCCGAGCTGCCCTACTACGATCACGACGATATTTCGCCCTGCTTTCAGAAGCTCAGAGATCTGCTGGAAATCGCGCCCGAACAGCAGACCGACTATGTCCGCGTCCCGTTCGCGCTCGAAGGTTTCCAGATGACGGTGCGGCTGAATTCCGAATGGCTGGAACCGTCCTGGGCGTTTTACATCGGCGTTGAATCTGAAATCAGTCCCGGACGCGTGACTGAGCTGCTGTCTGAACGCGAACTGGGCATCAAGGTCGGCAGTTCGGAAGAGGTGGATAAGATCTACAGCCGTGGTCGGCGTGGCGTGCGGATCATGCCCGTGGGCGATGCCCCCCGTGCGTTTCCCCGTAAAAACTGGCACTATTTCCGGGTGGATCGCGAAGGTGCGTGGGACAGAGTTGAACGCAGTCTGAATCTGGGTATTCGGTTCAACGAAAGGCGAGTGGAGCAGCAGGTGAACGGTGAAAACAAAATCGATGTGTCTGATCGTGAATCCGGCAATCTTGTCACCATGGCGTTCTCGCTGTTTGCCATCAGAAGCTCACCCTGACGCGGCCGAAGTTTCATCCGGTCCGCCGTTGCGGCCACATCATTCCGGACAACCGATCCCGTTGACATCATGCGGCGTCACTCCGCCGTTCAAGTGAAGGCAATTAGTGAATGGCAACTTCCGTCATCAGTCTGGCCGAACCATTTTTTCTGAAAGTCCTGCAGCTGCTGGAATTTGATGCGCCTGACCGGGATCATCTGCATCGACTGCAGCGACAGCTGACCGCAGATCTGCAGGCCATTGAACAGAAGGTCAATTCAGGAGTGGCCGGCATTTCCGGTGGCGAATGGCAGACGGTCAAACGTGTTCTGGTCTACTGGGCCGATGAAGTGCTGACGCGGCACATGCGGGACTGGGACGACTACACCCTGGAACAGGAATACTTCGGCGAACAGAATCGCGCGTGGAAGTTCTATGTGGAAGGTGAGGAGGCCATTCCGACTTCCGGCAGTGAAGTGGCGGAACTGTTCTATCTGGCGATCGTGCTGGGTTTTGAAGGTGACATCGAAGATGCCTTCAAAGAGGAACTGCGACAGGAAATGCCGGGCGGACATCAGGACGATGCCGAAGCACGCCGTTACTGGGCCAGCCAGCTGCAGCGCCGCATCCGGCATGATTCTGCCGGAGACATTCAGGGAGAACCACTGGAAGGGGACGTTGAACCGCTGGGCAGCAATACTGTCTGGAAGGCGGGGCTGGCATCCTTGCTGATTTCAGCGCTGGTCTTCGGCATCGTGCTGATGTGGGCATTCAGAGGCAAGGAAGAGGAAACGGGCGGCGATGCTCGCACTGCTGCTCCGACGATGTCTGTGGCCGCGACGATACGTTCCGGGGCCTGAATCATTGCAGAAACGGCGTGTGCAGAACCAGAAGGTGCACATGATCGGTCCGGCCGCCACAAAAAAAGAACACTCCGGGCTTTGTGCTCGGAGTGTTCTTCCGGTTCTGAACCTGAGTGCCCGGGGGGCGGATCAGTGGCCGGGGCTGGCCAGTGCCAGTTCTGAGTTGTCTGCCTGCCCGCCGGTGTAGCGAGCGATGTCGGCCTTGAAGTTTTCAAAGTTCTTCTGCGTGGCGAACATGTAGAAACGCCCGTTGTGCAGCACCAGAAAACGTCCTTCGACAACCTGTCGTGTTTCCACAAAGTGCACCGGATCACAGCCGCCGAATGCCACGGCATAATCCTGCGGTGCCCGTTCGAATTCTGCCAGCGCGGCTTCGCTGGCGAAGTGGTAGATTCGTCCGCGGTATTCAGAGGCAAACTGCTGATCCGGAACGGCATTGCGTCCCTGCTTCAGCGAGACCAGGCAGACTTTTTCCAGCCGTCCGATGGGAGCCGGTGCCTGCTTCAGGACCATCGGGACAGCCAGGCGTCCGGTGTCGGTGGTCGGAGCCGGTGTCAGCTCAATTTCCGGCGGCGGCACAACTTCACCGCCATTGTTCTGGCCGGATCCGTCGGTTTCGAACGCCGGCGGTCCCATTTCGTCGCCGAGTTTGTAGGGTTGGTAACAGCAGGGCACACCGCTGGCCCTGATGGCCTCGACTGCCGCCTGACGGACTCGGCGAGACGGTTCAAAGCAGCACCCGTCCGGCTTGATTTCGTAGGCGATCTTGGCCAGAGCATTCATGACCTTTTCGTCGCAGCAGCAGCTGCAGTGCTTCGGTCCGCCGGGGTCCGGATGTCCGTACAGCAGGGCCTGCTTGGGGTCGGCCAGAATCTCAGGAATCTGAGCGAAGCTGTAGTGGTCTTCAATACCCTTGATGTAACGCGAAGGCACCTTGTCCTTGCCGGAAAGCATTTCCATCTTGACCAGTTTGCTGAACGAGATTCTGGGAATGCCCTTGAAGGCTTTCTTTTCAATCTTGCCCTTCCAGTAGTCGCGGTCGAATTCATCGACCAGCTGAGCACTTTCGCACAGGCTGGCGGCTCCGTCAGCGCTGTCTTCTCCGTCTTTGTCGTCCCTGCCGTTCTTCCCGTTGCCGCGGCCATTGCCGTTGCCATTGCCGTACGAGTGACTGCTGCCGCATGAACTGCAGCTGCCATAGGCGTTGCAGTTCCCATTGCAGTTCCCATTGCAGGTACCATTGCAGGTACCATAGGCGTTGCAGTTCCCGTTGCAGCTGCCGTTCTTGTCGCCGGCGCAGTTCTGGCACATCTGGCACAGGGCGGCGACGGCAGCCCAGCGGACGGGCTCCCACTTATCGTTCTGCATGGCATCGACGATCATGTCCCGAGCTTCGGGAAAGGTGCCGCAGTGAAAACGCGCCAGATACTGAATCGCGTCGATGCGGTTGCCGATGTCCAGTTCCCGGGCACGCAGCTTGGAAGCCAGTCCTTTCGGAACCTCTTCCGGGTGCATTCGGAACGGATCCTTCAGCAGTCGATCGTTCTTCCAGTGATTCTGCAGCCAGTCACCCCAGGGAGGTGCGCCTTCATCCTGACAAACCGCCTGCGGTGCAGATGTCACGCCGACAACTGCGGCCAGCGTAAAGGCGGATACAACTTTTCGTATTGAGCGACCATTCGCTGGAAACATCCTGACACCCTCCGTGAGTGCTTATGTGAGTGCACACAGTACCTTGTGCTGTCGTTCTTTTCGGCAGGACTTGAATGATCGGCTGAGAATTCAATCTCCGGATCCGGACGATTATGAATTGTCCATCGGGAGGTAACGATTCCGTAATCTGGTGAAACGACCGGAACGCTGCCGGTCCTGCTGATCGGGAGGCCGGACTGTCGGAATGCCCGGGTGCCGGAATCCATTGCTGTCGGGACGCCGGGATCCCGGGAAGCAGGTCGAAAAATCGGCGGTGATCAGGATGGCTTCCGAGGCGACCGGAACAGCCTGCCACCAGCCCGCCGGTAAAAAAAGGCCGCAGGGTGATTCCCTGCGGCCCTTCTGAATCTGTTTCCGAATGTTTATTTTCTGACGTCAGGCTCCAACAGCGGTGTCTGCGTCAGCCGGCACTCCACCGGGGAAGATCGGAGCGGCTTCGACATTGATCACGGCCGGTTCGCCGTCGGGAACCGGCGGAGCATCGACCTTGATGGCCATGATGGCACCGGCCCGCAGAGCTTCAAGCTTCTGTCGTTTGAAGTACTTTTTGCCACCTCGTACGACTTCGATCTTGATCTCGTATTTGTAAATGATTTTCTGGTCGTTGACCGGAACCAGAAAAGTTCGTTCCGCGCCGGGGGTGGTCATCCGCTGGCCGGAAAGGTAAACCGTGGCATCATCAGGCAGTGCAAAATGCAGACGAGCCTGAAACGCTGCATACAGAGCCCTGGACTGTGCTTCCGGCGTCAGGCTGTCGACATCGATGCCTTCACCCATCAGAGCCTCAAAACAGGCCGCATCCAGACAGCAGCTCTGACAGCCCGTTCCCGTATTGCAGGACGAGCAGCCGTTGCCGCTCTGGCAACCGGACTGGCAGGGACTGCAGGTCTGACATCCAGACTGACACGTCTGGCATGTCTGACACGTCTGACATGGGGCACACGTCTGGCACGTCTGGCACGTCTGACAACTGGTGTCACACGTGGGACAGGGCAGCGGACACGGGATCGGGCATAAACTGGCCTGACACGCGCCGCAGCCTGGTGGTCCGCCGTCGGCGAGACTCACCCCGGGGCACATCGTGGCGGCCACGACGGCGATCGTAGTAGATAGAAACCTTGACATCATCGGCTTGTTCCTGTGGATTGAGGCGTCTCCGTTGGGTTGCCATAACCAGAGCTTCCTAGTCCCCAGAAGCTGACACCGGCAGAATCTGCCGCATTACGCTTTTCGACTGAGTCCTGAACCTGACTTCAGCGATTGTGTCCGGCGCCGGAACAGAGAAGCGAGCGGAACCTGAGGGATATCGAAGACTTTTCCGGCAGGTCACCTGGCGGCCGGCCAGATCACAAACCAGCCGGATTCGTCAGCCGAGACCATGCTGCCGTTCGGCGCGATGTCCAGATCGGTGACCGATGTTTCATGCGGGTCGGTAAAACCGTCCTGCCGGCTGCCTTCTATTTCCACGATGAAGTCCAGGTCTTCCAGCTGATCCACGTCCGCGTCGAGCAGCTGCCAGCGCAGCAGCCGTGAATCGGCACCGCCGGTGATGATCTCCTGGCGGGCATCGTCGAAGACCACCGCCGTGATCCCGCGAAGTCCCTCGTCGCTTGTTTCGGCACTGGAATGACGTTCTGCCGCGTCGATGCGCTCGACCGGCACGGCGCCGTTTTCGGTCAGTTTCCAGACCAGGCCGTAACTGACCAGACGTTCGTCTTCGTTGTACACGACGCCGCCGGCAGCCAGCAGGCTTCCATCGGCCGAGAAGCTGACATCGTTGAATACGGCCGCTGTGGGATCCCAGTTCTCCGGCCACTGAATGTTCACGGTTGCCAGCTGCCCCTGCTGCACGTTCCACAGGTTCAGTTTTCCTCGGCAGATGGCGGCCAGTCGTTCGGCGTTCGGGCTCCAGCAGAGCGTGTTCGGCATCGCTACCTTTTCCAGCCGCACCCAGTCCGGTGTGTCTGTGGCGGGCTCGCCTGTGTTGAATATTGACTGTTCGGGAGGCGGTCCGTCCGGTGACCAGTTCCACAGCCGGACGGCGCCGGCAACATCGACCGTGGCGATCCGGTAATCTTCATCGACGGGACTGAATTCGGCTTGAGCGTAAAAGCGTTTGCCGGCAACCGGCCACGGCAGTCGAAACACGGGCAGGCCGTGATCGTCGCGGGATTCGTCGGCGCGGAAGACCCGGAGCGAGTCGCTGGCCGTGGTGACAAAGCGGCGGTCGGCAGAGAATCCGGCGCGGATGACCGGCCCGTGCGATCGAAATTCTGCCAGATGCTTTTCGGTCTCCAGTTCCCACAGATGGGCAAAACGTCCGTCGAAGGTGGCCACGCGCCGATGATCGCCCCCGTTCGGTGCAAACGTGCCGCGGACGGCGAAATGGCCCTCGGGCAGGCGGAAGCCGCCCTTCACTTTCCAGTCGCCTGTGCCCAGCACCAGAATGGTTTCATCGTGAACATAAAGAACCTCTTTGCCGTCCTGCGACCACGACACATCGTGACGATAGGGTTTGCTCTTATCGTCCGCAGACGACAGGATGCCGACGGGCAGCTTTTCCCATCCCGTGTCCGGTGACCAGTGACTCAGCCGCAGCCGATAGTTGCTGCCCCTCTCATCTTTGGTCAGGTCGGAAGAAATGAATGCTTTGCCGGACGGGTCGGGCCGCAGGCGAATGATGTAATCCGGAACGTCTTTTTCGACAGGACGCGCAATTTCTTCCGGGACCAGAGTCGTGGTGCCCTGCGGGTCCTGGCTGATCGTCCAGCGGAACACCTTACCATCGAATCCGGCGGTGATGAATTCGTTGTCGCCGGAAAAGAAGGCTCCGGTCACACCGTCGGCGCCGTGAGATACTGATACCCGGGCGATGATTGATTCCGTCTTCAGATCCCACAGGACAATTTCGCCACGGCGTCCGGCCGTCACAGCGCGATCGGCGGTCGGCGAAAAGGCGGCCGCCGTGATGTGAGTTCGGAAGTCTGTCCGCAGCATCTTTGCGACCGGGTCTACCGATTCCAGAATATCCTCTGTCCGCCAGATCACGGCAAAATATTCGTCTTCGGACCGTTTGATCTGACTGATGGGCGTGTCCGGATTCTCGGCCGCTTTGTTGCGGACGGAACCCGCCATGATCCACTGGCCGTCACGCGAAACGGCCACTTCACACGATGCGAACCTCGGCAGCAGCCGTGATTTTTCATAGCCCAGACCGTCCTCGTCATCCTTGGCGTCCCAGACAGAGATGGAGCCGAAGTGGTCGAATGTCAGCAACAGATCTCCGCGCGGCGGGATGAAACTAAGCGACACGATTTCGGGAATATGTCCTTCCACAAAATAGTTCTTGTCCGGGTCGAAGAACAGTTCCCGTTTGGCCAGCATGGACGCCGTCAGCGTCTTCATGCCGGTGATACTGTTGTAGGCATGAGCGGCCAGGTCATTGGCCCCGATGACAATTCGTTCTGAGTCATCGCTGAACTGTGCCGAAAAGATGTTTCTGGCCTGCTGAACCCGGATCGCCGTTTTTGGCCCGGCGGGTGGCGGCTGCGGGCCACCCGTCAGAATGTACCCGCTGCGTCGTCCTGTCCGGAGCACGTCAGCCGGCGGTGCAGATGCCTGTGAGACTGCTGGTTCTGCGGATTCGGGTTTCGGGAAGCCGTCTGTCAGGCGATCCATCTGTTCCACCAGACGGGTATAGCTGTCGGTATTCCACGTGCGAATTGTGTGATCCCTGGCAATCGACAGAATCCGGTTGTCCATCCCGTTCAGAAAACCGACGGTGGTAATTGCCTGGGAATGACCGGCCAGGAATTCATTTTCGTAAAGCCCGTTGATGGGGCTCAGCTGATACGCTCTTCCGTTCTTCTGCCAGACCTGCAGGTATCGGTCCTGTGCCGTGACCAGGCGCGAACCGTCCGGGGAAAAGGCGGCAGCCCGGATCTGTCCGTCGAAGCCACATTCGACGACCTCGAATTCAGGAATCTGACTCGGGTTCAGAAAAGGAAAACGACCGTTGACCGATTCCGGATCCCGCGGCAGCACGATAAACCGCGTTCCGTTGATCAGTGTCAGCTGGCGACCATCGGGTGACAGAGCCAGCTGCTGGGGTTTGAACCGCTGGCCGTCACCGAGCAGATTATTCAGATGCGTCAGTTCCGGAAATACCCGGTCCAGCGCCCCGTCTGATGGATCCGGCAGCTGCGGTTGTCCCGAGGACCAGTCGATCCCGAACAGCCGGCAGTCGTCATCGTTGGTGGTAATGATCAGACCAGACTGATCAGGCAGCAGCACCGCGTCCACCAGTCGCTGGCCGTCGACGGGCGTGTTGTTGAGCAGCTTCTGTGTCAGCAGTTGCTGCGGCGCGGCGTCGAGGGAATAAACGGCGAAGGGAATACCGGGATCTGTTCCCAGCAGATACAGCCGGCTGCCGTCCGGAGCCAGCAGGCAGCGCTGGAAGGTGTACCTGTCCTGACCGTCTGATGGGGGAAGCGGCACTTCAGAATACTGATCGCCCCGGCGGACCCACACCCGTCTTTTGTTTCGGCCGATCGCACAGACAACTGAGCCGTCTGCTGACAGCGTGATGTCGTGGATGATTTCGGGAAATTTCAGCGGGACGCCCCGCGGACCGTCCGCCGCCAGATCGTCGGGCACACGGCATATCATCACGTTTGAGTCCGCGTCTCCGCGGGTGTATTCGACCAGCATCGTTCCGTCGGAACTCAGGACGGCCGCTTTGATGGCTGAATCGTACTGAACAGAGGTGTGGCCGCTGAGTTTGTTCAGAGCTTCCTTTTGCTGTTTTTCCAGCAGCGTCGCCTTGCTGCCGAGAAACTCATGTTCCCGACACATTTCCAGGGCCGCATCGATCAGACTCAGCACTTCATCGTACTTGCGGATTTCACGTTTCGCATAGACCCGTTCGCGCAGGCCTTCAAAGCGGGCCTCCACCGCATTGCGGCTTTCGCGTTCCGCTTCAGCGCGCGCCTTGTCGGCTTCCTTCTGAACGGTCTGCAGCTGAGCCGTGGCGATGTCCGCTTTTTCCTGCTCTGCCTGTGCTTTCTGAGTCGCCTTGATCACATTCATGGTGGCGGTCGTCAGCAGCATTTCCTTCTCGACCAGCTGTTCGTTCTTTTCTTTGAGGCTTTGGTTGGCCGCATCCAGTTTCTGCTGAGCCTGATCGGCAGCGACAAGAGCTTTATCTGCCTTCTGCTGAGCGGCCATCGCTTCCATCGCCGCCCTGTCGGCCGCTCTTCTGGCTTCGGTGGCCGCCTCTCGTTCCTTTGCTGCTTCGCCCTTCGCCTCCAGGGCTCCCTTGATGGCATCTGCTTCCTGTGCCTCAAGCGCTGCCACCGTTCGGTCGAAGTTGCGCAGCTTTTCGTTGGCCAGCAGCAGGATGCCGGACAGGCTGATAGCGGCAATCAGAAGAATGGTCCATGTGCCGCGGACAATGCGTCGGTTTCTGCGCGTGCGGTTCAGCTTTTTGCGGATCGAGTGAAAGTGGTGGTCGTCTTTACGAGGAATGATCTGCAGACCGAGATCGATGTCGCCTTTCCGGTGGGCCATCTCAGCGTACGCCAGACGTGCCTTTCGGTCGCCATCCAGCGCCCGCCGGTTGTCCGGCCACTTGCGGAGCGCTTCTTCGTACAAAGCCACCGCACTCTGGTACTCGGCGTAGCTGGTGGTTCCCTTCAGTTCCACGGTCTGCATCAGCTCTTCCGCGCGACCGGTAATCCGGTATTGCCGGATGGCTTCCTGAAATGCTTCGACGGATTCGTAACGATCGGCAGGGTTCGTTGCCATGGCTTTTCGTGCAATCTGCATGAGTTCTCCCTCGTTCGTCACGTGTTCTTCCACCAGGTTGTTCATGACCGCCCAGAGTACGGAATTTAGCTGTTCATGCGGATCGGTCATATCCCAGGTTTCACGGAGCAGATGCGGGGGAAATCCTTCAAGAATCTCAAACAGAATGGCTCCCAGCAGATAAATATCACTGTGGTTCCCCACACGGCTGACGTCTTCATCCGCCAGCTCCGGGGGCATGTAAACGGGTGTGCCGGCTCCGCCGCGGAAGTCGATCACCACGCTGTCCTTTTTGGGAAAACGATCTGTGGTGACAGCGAGTCCCCAGTCCAGCACGATCACCTCGCCATATCGGCCGACGACGACGTTTTCCGGTTTCAGGTCCCGATTGATGACGCCGCGTGAATGAGCATAGGCCACGGCGTCACAGACCTTGAACAGAATGTCCAGGTTGTCTTCCAGCGACCGTTCCCGGATTGTTTCGTACCATGACGTGCCGGTAATCTGCTTCATCGAATAGAACAGCTTGCCTTCTGCCGTTCGCCCAAGGTCATGAATCGGAATGATGTTGGGGTGGATCAGGTTTGCGGTGACGACGGCTTCCGAGACGAACATGGCCTGATCATGTTCGATGTTCTGTGAGTCCGGTTTGAGCGTCTTGATGGCCAGTTCACGGTTCAGCGACGTCTGTCGGGCGCGGTACACCATGCCCATGCTGCCGGCGCCCAGTTCGCCAATGACTTCGTATTCGGGGACGTCGTTGTCCACGGCCAGCGCCGACTGCAGTCCGGTGGCGGTGGTCGCGTCGCGCGGGATTTCATTGATGATACCGGAAATGTGTCCGGCTATGGCCCGCTCCCGGATCCGCAGATTCCAGGTGCTCTTGCCCGCCACCGGACGGCCCGGTGCCACGTCCGGAGGCGCGTCGTGAAGCGTCGGTCGGGGCAGTTCCTGAGGTCCGGCGGGAATGCTGACTGCCGGCATGCTGCCGCTGACCACGGTGCGCAGCACCTGCTGCATCTGGCTGCTGTCCGCTCGATACGTCTGAGTGACGGCTCGCAGACTTTGCTGGGCGGCCGACTTCGGGGCCGGTGGCCTGGCTTCAAGAGCACCGGCAGGCGGAGCCATCAGCGTTCCGAACTCAGGACGACTACCTGCCGCAGGACGCGGCTTCGGCTCTGATCTCTCTTCTCCGGTGGGAAACGAAGGAAGGCAGGTTCCGTAAGCCGGTCGATTTTCCGCCGGGCTGTTTTCCGAATCGTCTTGACTGTTCATCAGTTCGTATCTCAAAACAGGAAGGTAGTTCGGTGATCAAAGGTTCGAGTTTACGCGCGGCACCTGGCCGAAGTGTACGCTTTATCAGCGTTTTTCACTAACCCGGTCCGGAAGAGAAGTGGTCGAACCGGTGACTCAGGGCGATTCGACGACTGGTACTGTTCATGCGTTTATCCGTGACCCCGGACTCCGAGCGGCCCTGTGGAGGCGAGCCCATGCCGACAGCACCTGCCTCCGGCCAGAATCGGTCTTCCGAGAACCCCCGCCGGCAGGAAATCTGGCGAGACGCTCAGGAGCAGAGGTCAGCGAAATCCTGCCCGCGTTTCCGGGAGGTACTTTCCGGGGTCGCGTTGCAATGGCAACGATTCCGGGGCCGTCATTCCGGGCTCGCGATCCCGGAGCCGCGAATTCGGGCTCGCGAATTCGCTCTGGCCGGGCCGGTCGAATGCTTCGGGTCGTGAGTGGTCACGCCGTTTCGGACGCCGGGACGTTGCCGGGGCGGCTGCGATTCAGGCGTGGCGTTTCAGCGTTTCGGAATGCGGCCTGTGCAGGTGTTTTAATGTCTTCGGCCAGCCACCCTTCAGCACCATCACGGCTACGCTGCGGCCTGAGAGCGGATATTTTTCGCCGCAGGCGTAGCTGTCGTCGAGCGGTTTGCTGCGGCTGGTGTCCAGCATCGGGACCCAGCGTTCGGAAGGCTTGTGGCGAGGCAGCGTGAACGCGACTGAACGAGGCTGGTTGGACAACAGAATCAGAACCGTGTCACCGATAATCCGGTTGCCCTGTTCATCCACTTCGTCAATGGACTCGCCGTTCAGGCGGACGCCCAGTGAATCGAACGAACGGGAACTCCACTGTTCATCCGTGAGTTCATCACCGGTCGGAGCCAGCCAGGCGATATCCTTGACACCGGCGCCTCGGATGCGTCGACCCTGGAAAAAGTTGCGTCGCCTGAGCACCGGCTGCTGCTGCCAGAGTTTCACGACCTGACAGCAGAATTCCAGAAAGTCCTGTTCGTCCGGATTCAGGTCCCAGTCCAGCCAGCTGATCTCATTATCCTGGCAGTAGGCATTATTGTTGCCCCGCTGCGTGTGACTTAGTTCGTCACCGCCTCGCACCATCGGGACGCCCTGCGACAGCAGCAGTGTGGCAAACAGGTTCTTCCGCTGCTGCAGGCGGAGCGCATTGATTTTCGGATCGGTTGTCTCTCCCTCAACACCGCAGTTCCAGTTGTTGTTGTGGTTGTCGCCGTCGCGGTTGTCTTCCAGGTTGGCCAGGTTTCTTTTTTCGTGATAGGTGACCAGGTCCTTCAGACAGAATCCATCATGGGCCGTGATGAAGTTGATACTGGCATGCGGTCGGCGACCGTTGTGTTCGTAGAGATCGCTGCTTCCGGTCAGGCGTGTGGCGAATTCATTGACCGCTCCACCATCACCGGCCCAGAAGCGACGAATGGTATCGCGGTACTTGCCGTTCCATTCAGACCACAGATGAGGAAAGTTGCCAACCTGATAACCACCGGTGCCCAGGTCCCACGGTTCGGCGATCAGTTTGACGCGTGACAGTACCGGGTCCTGCAGAATGATATCGAAGAAGGCGCTCAGCTTGTCCACATCGTGCAGCTCGCGCGCCAGCGCGCTGCACAGGTCAAACCGAAAACCGTCGACATGCATTTCCTGCACCCAGTAACGCAGGCTGTCCATAATCAGCTGCAGGACACGGGGCGACTGCATGTTCAGCGTATTGCCGCAGCCAGTGAAGTCCTGATAGTACCGGCTGTTGTTCGGCATCAGGCGATAGTAGTAGGCGTTGTCGATGCCGCGCAGCGACAGCGTGGGGCCCAGGTGGTTGCCTTCGCCGGTATGGTTGTAAACCACGTCCAGAATGACTTCGATGTCGGCTGCGTGCAGCGTGCGCACCATGTTCTTGAATTCGGTGATCACGTCCTGAGGTTCGGAGGCGGCCGCATACCGCGAGTCCGGTGCAAAGAAAGCGAGCGTATTGTAGCCCCAGTAATTGTTCAGGCCGCTGGTCACCAGATGCCGGTCGTCGACGTGGTAGTGGACAGGCATCAGCTCCACGGCGGTGACGCCCAGTTTCTGCAGATGGTCGATGGCTGCGGGGTGGGCCATTCCGGAATAGGTTCCGCGCAGGGACTCCGGTACCCCGGGATGCAGTCTGGTAAACCCTTTGACATGTGTTTCGTAGATCAGCGTCCTGTGCCAGGGGGTTCGCGGGTGGCGATCACCTTCCCAGTCGTAGTCGGAATCCACAACCACACCGAGCGGTGCGAAGGCGGCATTGTCGCGTTTGTCGATCGAGGTGTCGTCATGGCCGACTTTGAAGCCGAACATCGTGTCGGACCATGAAATGCCGCGTCCGATGGCCCGCGTGTACGGATCCAGCAAGACCTTGTTGCCGTTGAAGCGATGTCCGGCGTGAGGTGCGTAGGGCCCGTGAACCCGAATGCCATACAGCTGTCCGGGGCGAAGATCCGGAAAGTAGCCATGCCACGCCAGGTGAGTCTGCTCCATCAGAGGAATGCAGGCAGATTCGGCACGATCAGACGGGGAGTCGAACAGGCAGAGTTCGACGCGGGAGGCATTTTCGGAAAAGATGGCAAAGTTGACGCCGTTGCCGTCCCAGGTGGCTCCCAGGGGGTATGGTTTCCCGGGCCACTGCCGCATCTGCGCGACAGAAACTGAATTTTTTTCCACGATCGTTGATTCTGCCATAACCCTGTCACCTATGGAGCGTCCACGCGGAGTTTCTGAGGTAAGCGGGCAGATATCTCAGAAAAAGCTCAGTAAACCACGAAACCACGTTCGTTTCCGGCGAGCAGTTTCCACGTTTTCTTGCCTTCGGAGCGGCCGGCAGGGCCGCCCGACGATGACGTATCGACATTTTCGGCGTGGCTCCGTTCATGTTTTAGCGAATTTGCGGATTGCCTGCATTGTTTCGGCAGGGAAAGAAGGACTGTTTGCTCCACCGAATCCCCAGTTCAACGCCACGGGCGTCGATACCATGATGCGAGGACTATTCTCTGTGCTGTAACGTCAGGGGTTGTGGACATTCTCCAAATCCTGCTGGCGCTTGACTTTCTGTTTGACTCTGTTTTCCCGCCGGCCGTATAAAATGGGGGGATTCCGAGCAATCCGGAAGTTCTATGGTCCGGATCAGTCAAAGTGTCCGGCCTTTGAAATAGTGTTGCCATGTTGGCGCCGCGATGGTCGTGGCCGGATGTGCCATTGTCCGTTTGCGCGAGAGCAGACGCGAACCTTACTTCGTACAAACGCCCTGAATTCTCAATGCAAACCTTCTTCCCCAAAATTGCCACCATCCTGCTGGCCATCAGTGCTGTTGCCTTTATGGGACTGTCGATCGCGGCGTATTACGGCCGCCCCGACCCGATTTCCGAAATGCTGGCACCGGAAGTGAAGAATTATCAGTTCAAAGCCGCCGCCGGTGAAACGACCACGTGGGAAGTGACTCCGATCGTCGGTGAGAACCGATCCCCGAAACAACACCCGAACGCCTACGCGGCCATCGCCGATGCTTACCGGATGGAAGGCCAGCGACTGGGCGGACTGACCACGCAGTGGTCCGATCTGGCCACTCAGCTGCGGGAACAGATCACCTCAATCCGAACGCGACAGCAGCTGGATGCCGATGCTCTGAAGCAGCGCATCGATACCCTGAGTCAGCTGGTCAGCAACGCGGAAGCCAATCTGCAGAACCTGTCCAAACAGCTGCAGGCGGTCACTGTGGATACCACCATCGTTCGGGACGATACCACCAAACGTCGGCAGGATGTGATGCGGCTGCAGAACGAACTGGAAGAACTGCGGACGGACAAGTTTCGTCTGGAAGAAATCCGCCGGGTTCTGTCCGACCGCCTGCTGCGGCTGCAGCTGGAAAACCAGTCGCTGGATCAGCGGCTGTCTCAGATGAATAACCTGGCGTCACAGTAGCACAACCCACACAGACAACCCGGATGGTTCGCTTCATCACTGACCGTCCCGAAAAAAATTCAACGAACGATTCGGAGAAAGCTAAATGAACAACGTCGTCGGCAAAATGCTGATCGTGATGCAACTGGTGTTCAGCATCCTGTTCATGTGCTTTGCAGGAGCCGTGTATACGTTTCAGGGGCAGTGGAAGAAACAGGCTTCCAGTCTGCAGGCAAAACTGGATGTCGCGGAAACACAGACCCGGGACGCCAAAGCGGCTCATGATCGCGATATCAAGGTGCTGACCGATCGCGCCAAGGAAGCGGAAGCCGAACGCGATAACGCTCAGGCAAAGCTGGAAGATGCCGAAACCCGCGCCCGCACCATTCAGGAACAGCTGGATGCCGTCATGCTGGAACGTGACAAGGCAATCGCCGATGCTCAGGTGGCCACCACGGAAGCTTCGGCCCGCGTGGTGGAAGCAACGGCTCTGAACAAGGAAGTCCAGAGTCTGCGGAGCCGGATTGCCGAACTCCGGCAGGAACTTCAGGTCATGGAAGACAAGCTGCTGGACGGTCAGGGCCGACTGGCCGATGCCCGCGAAATGGAAGAACAATTGCTGGTGGAAGTCGCCAATCTGAAGGACCTGCTGCGGCTGAATGATATCGATCCGCGAACGGTTGTCTCACCCGGAGACGTGCCGCAGCAGATCGAAAAGGTGGATGGCTTTGTCGACGAGACTCTGCGTAATCAGGCCCGCAACCAGGAACTGGTCAAGATTACCATCGGCAGTGATGACAAGATCTACGAGGGCATGACGCTGACCGTGTATCGCGAGGACAGTTACATCTGTCAGGTGCGCGTCATGAAGGTATATCCCGACATCGCAATCTGCGTTGTCAATGAAAAGACCAGAAACGGTTTGGTGCAGGTAGGCGATAATGTCACAACAAAACTCTGATCCCACCGTCTATGACGGCCTGATGTTTGTTTCGCTGGGTGCTGTCATCATCGGCATCGTGTTTCTGGTGCTGACCCTCAGCCAGTATGGCTGGAGCGGTCCGTAAACAGGATGCGCGGACACTAAGGAGCGACCAGTCAGTTATATTGGTTCGCCCTTCACGTACAGCGGGCCGACAGGGCCTTGTCGGCCCGGCAACGCCGCGCGCGAATGGCACGGCTCAGACCTCTTCGCCGACCTGATACAGGATTCGTCCGCACGCCCGGCACAGGACGAACTCACCAAGATTCAGCCGGACCACGTCCTGCTGCGTGGCGCCGGTGTTGCATTCTGTGCAGTAACCGTCATCGACGCGGGCCATGGCGCCCGGTCCCTGTGCTGCCCGGAGGCGGTGATAGGCGCTCTTCTTTTCACCGCCGGGCATTGTTTTTTCGGCTTCCGCGATTTCGGCATTCAGTCGGGCCACCTCGGCCTGCAGTCCGGGTTCCCGGGCTTTGACGTCGGCTTCGACTTCGGCGGCCTTCTGTTCGAATTCCGCCACCTGCTGCTCGCGTCTTTTCAGTTCAGCTGCTGATTCATCCACATCGCTGAGCAGCGAAAGTATCTTGTCTTCCAGATCTGCGTTGGCCGCTTTCTCGGCTGCGATCTGAGCCTGGAAAATATCGTATTCCTTGTTCGACGTGGCCTGGTTCAGCTGTCCGTTCAGCTTCTGCAGCACAGCTTCCCGACTCTTGAGATTCAGCGAGTTCTGGTCGGCCGCCTTCTTCAGACCGACGATGACTTCCTTCTGATCAGCGCAGGCCTGACGGGCAGCTTCAACCTTCATCTTCGCGGCAGCCAGTCGCTTCGGGCCATGGTCCAGCAGATATTCGGCATCATGAAGCTGCTTCAGCAGGCTGTGCAGATGCTGGAAAACCCGAGATCTCTCAGCTGTCATCAAGAATGCTCCGTGAAGGGACTGATGGTTCCGGTGTGCAGCAGTCGCAATCTGGCAGGAATCGTCGACCGAAGACGGTATCATTCTAGGAAGCACCCTCAGGATTCTCTACAAACACGCGGTCTGCATTCAGCAAAAGCACTTTGATCGGTCAGGGTGGTTCGTGAACACGGGAAAAGTCTTTCTGGTTGGCGCGGGGCCGGGTGACCCCGCTCTGCTCACACTTCGCGGCGCAGAGCTGCTGGCGAAAGCCGACCTTGTGCTGTACGACGGACTGGTCAACCCGCTGCTGCTGCAGCTGACCCGTGGTGTCTGTGAGCGAACGGCTCGCACGCGCATCGGTGCCGATCGTATTGTGCCTCAGTCAGAGATCAACACTCGACTGATCACCGAAGCGCGTCGCGGCAGAACGGTGGTTCGGCTGAAGGGCGGCGATCCGTATATCTTCGGCCGCGGCAGCGAAGAAGCTGCAGCGCTGGAAGCCGCTCAGATCCCCTATGAAGTGGTCCCCGGCATCACGGCCGCGACGGCCGCCGGTGAGTACGCCGGGTTCTCGTTCACGCATCGCGATATCGCGTCGGCCGTCGCCTTTGTCACCGGGCATGAAGACCCGTCCCGTGAAACCAGCCGACTGGACTATGACGCGCTGGCGGTATTTCCAGGTACGCTGGTGTTTTACATGGGACTCGGAAGGGTCGAGTCCATCTGTCAGCAGCTGATTGACGCTGGCCGGCCCTCCGGAACTCCGGCCGCGGTCATCTGCAGGGCCTCACTGCCCGGACAGCAGGTTGTGTCCTCCACGCTGGCAGAGCTGCCGCAGGCTGTGGAGTCTGCCGGGCTGCAGCCCCCGTCGCTGATTGTTGTCGGCGAATGCGTCGCGCTGCGGCAGCATGCTTCCTGGTTCGAAAGACTGCCGCTGTTCGGCCGTCGTATCGGCGTCACGCGACCGCGGCATCAGTGCGATGTGGTCGCCAGACGAATCGCAGCACTCGGCGGCGAACCTGTCCTGATGCCGCTGATTGAAATCAATGCCATTGATGACGAGGCCACGGCCAGGCTGGATCAGGTACTGCATCAGATGCAGACGTTCGACTGGCTGGTCTTCACCAGCGTGAATGGCGTCGATGCGTTCATGAAACGTCTCTGGAGCACCGGCCGGGATGTCCGCGAACTGGGCTACCTTCGCCTGGCCGCGATCGGCACGTCCACGGCCGCAGCGATGGAACAGTTTTCTCTGCGAGCCGATGTGATTCCCGAATCGTTTCGGGCAGAAGACCTGGCCGCCGAACTGGCCCCGCAGGTTCAGGGAAAGCACGTGCTGTGGGCTCGGGCGAACCGTGGTCGTGACGT
>JAVKCM010000027.1:0-54606 GCA_040222735.1 Fuerstiella sp.
TTTTCTCTTACCGACAGATTTCTTCGTGGCAGCCGACTTTTTCCGTTTCGCCATTTGATTGGTGTCCTGCGATGACTGGGGAAATGCTCGCTTGAAAAACGTGTTCGGTGCTCGTTCCCGGTGAATCGGTCTGGCTGAATCGGTCTCGCTGAATCGGTGAACCAGACTCTGGCGAGTTACCCTGTCTTTCTGACGACCATTCGAAATCTCAGCTCTTTGCACAGCGAACGTTCTTCTGTTTCGATCTTGCGTTTCATTGCGGCGGCGCCGTGCAGGGTCAGGGTATTGCCCAGAAGCGCGTTGAACAACAGCAGCTCAATGCAGGCTCTGAAGCTCAATATTGAACGGTGGCAAGGGAACGGCTGTCGAAGTTCTTACTGAACCGCACGGCTTAAATGTCACCGGGCTCGTTCAGTGAGATTTCGCCGGACGACGTGAAGAGCTTTGCGCACATCGACGGCATCTGGGTGTGTAGTCGCCAAAACGTTAATCCTCTGACTATGGCCCTGGGTGCCGGCATAATAGAAGCCTTCAGCGAAATAGTCAGCGATCTCGACTAAGGTGAACGCTCGGCAAAAACGCGATCTCGAAAGTGGCGTAGGCAACTGGAACGAGCTTTCACCGGTATTAGCTCGCCGTGTTAGCAATGGAGCTCGGGTTCACCACCGATGCTTATTCCTGTGAGTGTGCCCTCAAAACGCGCCTTCGCGGACCTGCCCCGGCTTCAGTCCCTTGCGGTATACGACGACATTGTCGGGTGTCACTGCTTCGTTCTCCGGAATAACAACTTGTCTTTTCTCTGTACTCAGTTGTCCAACGCTCTTCGTACCAGCCAGTGCTGTCGAACCAGCGACTGCAGTCGCTGATTCGTCGTAGTATTCAAACCAAGGAAGGCCGGCTTTTGTGTATTGCCTGGCTGTCGGCGCCGGATGCGGAGGCTGCGAGCCAGTGACCGACTCCCAAACCATGGAGTTGCAGAGATGGACGAAACAGCGACTGGACACGTCAACATTCCAGTCGCTGAAGGAGTATGGGTCGTCGTAGATTTTCTGCCGCATTCTTCCGCCCGGCGCCAGACCCATGTCCAGGACACTTTGAGGGGGCGACAAGCACATTCGGTCAAAAAGATCCAGGGTATCTTCCGCAGGAACAGCCTCCGGATAGCGTCTGTCAAAAACCGATCTCTTCATGGGATAAACGGCCAGTTGCAGACCGCCATGCTCCGCCTGTCCGGTGATCTGTTCTTCTACGGAGTATCCGGACCCCAGCGGCATCGCTACGAACTGTCGGATGAATCCTCGCTCGACAACATAGCCGTCAAGCCACGGTTGCGTCGGAGAGATGACGTAGTTTTGTGGGCGACGCTGTAGACCGTCTTTCCACGACGCGCCGGTGACAGCACACTGCTTGCCCGTGGCAATCTTAATTGCAAATGGATAGGCGTGGTGACAATCTGAAATGATCGCCGAATCAAAGTTGAGCCACATCGCCTCCGACTGAAACATGGGCAGCATCACTCCGCCTCGCTGCAGCCATTGCGACGGAACACCGTCGGCATGATCATCGACATGTTTCAGTGGAAAGGCACCCAGACCGGGAGGCAGTGGGTAAGCCTGATCGTCATCGGGAATTCTCAGCGTGCGTTGGAACTCTATGGTCAGACTCGCCTGCGGATGGATCTCCGGAAACGAAAATCGCAACTGATTGTTCTTGAGTTCGATCATGGTCTGGTCCTTTCTGTAGAAAAATCGAGCCTACCAATCGCCATCCCGCACCTCGCGGACCAGCCGGAACACGGCCTGATCCGGAGCGTCTTTGAGTTGCCGAAGCAACTCAGCGAACAACTGCGGTCGACGGCGAATGATCGACTGCAGGTCGCCTGAAACCTTTCCCGCCAGCGCCAGCAAAACGTCGGGATCTTCATCCAGTTCGCGAGCCAACAGTGCGATCGTCTGCTCCGATGGCGGCGGCTGCTGACCGCGTTCCACCTTGCTCAAATAAGAAGGCTCTACCCCCACCCGGGCAGCGACTTGGCGAACCGAGAAACGCCGATCATCAGCTCGTCGCTTTTCACGTGCCTTTCGCAGGTAGTCGCCAAACTCGGTCATGTGTGTACTATAGACGACACAGTACACATTGCTAGCGGATAATCGGAGAAAAGCAGCGGCCTATGCATTTCTGAATTCTTAGTGGCCACGAACTCGGTCCGGATCGTGCTTTTTCTCGGAAACAACACGATCCGCCGCCGAACCGCAAACCGTCCCGGTTCCAAGTTCGCCTCGCGTGTTCTCATCATGAAACTCGTCAATGACCTCGATTGCCTGCCGGCATTTACCCGGCATGGAACGTGGTCGCAAACCGAAACCTTGTTGACGCAGGGCACTATCCTCCTTTGGTGCGTCGTTCCGGCGAGTCGGGCTCAACGCCATTTTCCCGTCGGACACTGTGGATGTGACGCCAAATGACACCGGAAACGAAAACTACACGATCACTGGATTCGCCGTCCGCCTCAGAAAACACTGAGTTTCGTGCGGTGTGTTGCTGATGAAAACGCGCGGGGCGGTGTCACGCTTTCGACAAGGTGGCCGGCGCTGGTCTTCCGGTGGTTGTGAACGCTGAATTGAATCTCGATCGAGGCAGTCGCCGGTCGACATTCAACCCCCGTGCGGGCCGAGAAATGCTCCTGTTTGCCCCCGCTCCGGAACGGCGGCAGTTCTGCTGGCCGGCTGACTAAGCAGAGAAATCACTGCAAACGCATGGCCTCAGAGCAAAGAGCCATTCGATAGGTGGCGTCAGCCGCCCAATAGGCCCTGACTTTGACTGTTTGAGTCCGCTGGATACTCCGGGCAATAGTCCGCACATCGAGTCGATTTCCGGAAGGCAAGGACTGCATCCATTGCCGTACCCGTTTGTACCTGATTCGAATAAATATCGATGCAATTCGATGAGTTGACATGCAATGATGGACGAGGAAAAATACTGGTGTAAGTCGTTTTCGTGTCAAGGCTTCGAGACCTTGACATCGTGGAGGTCACTGGTTCAAGTCCAGTTAGGTCCATTGAACGGCGTTCCCAGGTTTTTCCGGGGACGCCTGGAGATCAGACAAGCCGGCCCCTCTTTTGTCGTCAAAGACTTTCGGATCAGTCGATGCAAAGCACTGACAGTATCTGCCCGACAGCAGCAAGGCGTTCCAGCGCACACCTCCAGCCAAACGGGACAAATTCCGTCAGCCTGAAGGCGGTGTCAGGAATGGTGACGATGGGCGGTTACTGACGGCCGGCGGACAGGAATGTCCGCCCTCCGGTGCGGCATCCTTTGGCAGAGGCGGACTTTGATGGACTCGCCGAACGTTGGTCAGTGAGTGTTCCTGAGCGTTGTCGGATTGATGACATGGGTCGCGTGATCGTGACGCGCAGCGGTGATTGGGGCATCACGCGGCGTCTTATTCCGCGGGTCGTTCGATTCCTGGTAACTGGCATAACTTATGCGTTCCCGTAGAGTTAGCAACCGGGAACGTTGCGGAGCGGCGGTCCACCTTCACACACGGAAGTCATCTTTATCCATAGACGGAAGGAATCTCACAATGAGTCTTTCTCGCATTGCGTTTGCGGCACTGGCTGGATTGCTGCTGGCCGTAACTTCACAGGACGCTTCTGCTCAGATCCGCCGATACAGCAATCAAATCGGACGCATCATCAACAGCGTGCAGAACAATAACCAGCACCACCACAACAACAGTCACCACAACAACAGTCACGACAGCCACAGCGCACGACACAACCAGTACAATCCTGGCTATCACATCGATCACCACGACCACGTGGTACGAGACTCACACGGACACATCATTGGTCGCTATCACCATGACGTTGTGCATCAGAATTCGTCGTACATCGTTCCGCATCATGGAAATCATCGCGACACTTACCATGTACACAACGGCCGCTACTACTACACGCCTCGCACGGCATTCGTTGGAGCAACGGTTGTCAGCGAACCGGTCGTCGTGCAGTTTGGCAGCTTTTCACACGTCGATGATCTTGCCAGCCGTCTTGAAGAATTAACCAACGAATTTCTGCTGGACCTGCACTACAACTACTCGCATAACCACGGGTTCCGCGAAACCTACGCGGAAGGCTACGAGTTGCTGCAGGTGGCAAAGTTCATTCACGACGCGGAACACGCTCACGACCGCACTGCCATTCGCTCAAGGCTTGGGGGAATGGATGCTTTGTTTCATCACCTGCAGGATGACGTTCGCGGCTGGTCGCGACATCATCACCGTCAGGTCGGCCAGCTCGGTATTCTGTCCAAAATGGACATGATCGAATCGACGCTGCATCACCTGATGAATGACGTTGGTGTTGAGCAGGCTCCACCTCCCGCAGCCCTCGGCGGTCAGGCTCCGCCACCGGGCGGAATCGGTGCACCTCTGACAACCGCGCCGCCTCCGCAAAGTCTTCCGTAACCTAACCGGCCAGAACGACCACTTCACGAAGCGGCCTGCCATTGTGCAGGCCGTTTTTTTTTCGCTGGCGGCGACGAGTTTGATCTGACCGAGATCAATCGTCTATCATGACCGGGATGCGAATGCGACGCTTTTTTGCGGCGGTCGTTGGAATTCTGATGGTGGTCGTCCTGGTGGCGACGCTGTTTTTGAGTCCCGGGTTGCGCCACACTCATCAAGGCGGTGACGAAGTTCACTCGCATCAGGCGACGCACAGCCATGGGGCGGCTCACCATCATACGCACGGCCATGGGCATGGTCACGAACACACTCACGGCACACATGGCCACAGCCCTTCGCACAGTCATCAGCATGACAGCCAGGTCACGGCGGCTCAGACCCACGTTCACATAAGTTTTCTGTGGTTTGAGATCACTTTGCCGGATTTTTCGGGCGGTGATGAACAGCCATTGGCCGCAAGTGCTGCCTCCGCAGGCGGTGCCGACGCGACGGCCGATTCTTCAAGAGTGGTGTCCATCACTTCTCCGTTCACCATGGCTCGGTTGATTCAGCTCGTCTTGCTGATTCCGGCGCCGTTGCCTGAACGCACCACGGTCCCGATCAGCGATGTCGTCGGATGGCTGAATCCGTCGTCACAGCTGAAGGCCGGCCGACTGCCTGACGCGCCTTTGCTTCCGCCGCCAGAATTCGCCTGAAGTTCCGCTGCATCCGCTGCTCGTGCGCGGCCTGTGTCAGCGTTGACAACTTCTTTCTGTCCCTGGATTCGGCGCTGTATCGCGATGCAGACTGCCTGCGGACGTATCGCCGCGAGTTCCACGAAGCAGCTTCGTGTGAGGCCGTGTGGCGCCGGATTCAGGAGGCGGTTTTCATTTCATGAAACACCACGAAAGCTGCGCGCAGTGCGCGGCCGGGCGTGTTGTGTTGAGGAGATATTATGAATTCCGGTTTGCGAAAGTTTCGCCGTGGGCGAGGTTTTACACTGATTGAACTTCTGGTGGTGATTGCGATCATTGCCATCCTGATCGCGTTATTACTGCCGGCGGTGCAGCAGGCGCGCGAGGCGGCTCGGCGGTCGAGCTGTAAGAACAACCTGAAGCAGCTGGCACTGGCGCTGCACAACTACGAATCGACCTACGGATTGCTGCCGCCGGGCTATCTGCATAAGTTTGACCCGGCGGGTTCCGGTGCCAATCACATGGGATTTTCGTGGGGCTGTATGATTCTTCCCCAGCTTGAACAGAAGAATCTTTATGACCAGTTCAACTTCAATATCCCTGTGTTTGACCCCAGTCAGTTGATTGCCCGTGAGCAACATCTGTCCGTATTTCTGTGTCCGTCCGATCCGTATTCTGACGGAACATTTGTCGTGCGAGACGACACCGTCACGCCGATTGAGCAGTATGCTGCCGCCAGCTACGCGGCCAACTGGGGACCGTCCACGGCGACCGTGAATCTGGACGACACGCCACTGCAGAGCCAGGGTGTGTTCTATCGCAACAGCCGCACAAGGTTTCGCGACGTTACGGATGGGCTCAGCAACACGCTGTTTCTTGGCGAACGCAGCAACGGACCATTGCCGCATTTTAGTGTGGGAGGTCATCAGCTGTTCGAAACGGCCTGGGCAGCAGCTGTCCGGGAAGTGACTGACGCTGGTGATGATCACGGGCACATGGTTCTGTTTGAAACTCAGTTCCGTCCGAATCAGCCCGGCACGGATGACAAGGGGCTATCCGCTCCGCATGAAGGCATCTGTCAGTTTGCGATGGGGGATGGTTCTGTGCGAGCCATCAGCGAAAACATTGACGAAGGCGTGTACAACGCGCTGGGCACTCGTGCTGGCGGGGAGGTGATCGGCGAGTTCTGATGAGCCGCCCTGCTGCTTCAGGGGCTCTGTTTCTGCTATTTGTGAGAATCCCGGTTCCCGTTGACGTTGAGCGATCCGAAGTCGGCTGTGTCGTCGTAATATCTCCGACGTGGGGAGCGAGACAACGTTTCAACTTTGAACGGATGTTTCGTGGCAAACAGGCTGACAGCCTTCAGAAATCGCGGATGGCGAATCGCAGTAGCGATGTTGCTTGCGGTGGGCTGTTGCGCCATATGGCTGCCCGTTCCGCAACTGCATTCGCCGCACAAAGAGCGCTCAGAACCCTATCCCTGCATGGATCGTCCCTGTGGCTGTGCGTCGGCCGAACAGTGCTGGAAGCAGTGTTGCTGCTTCACCAACCAGCAGAAAGTTGCCTGGGCTGCCCGAAACGGCGTGAAGGTGCCCGACTATGTCGTGGCCGCGGCCCGGAAAGAGGCTCAGAAAACGGCTGAAACGGCGGCTCCGAGGTGTGCTCATTGCGTGGTGGCATCAACGGCTTCTTCGGCATCGAAGAAGGTTAGCTGCGAATGCAGCACCGTCGATTCCGAAGCCTGCCAGGCCTGTGACGATCCGTCCGGCATGGATTTGGTCTGCCTGGATAAAGAGCAATCGTCTGCATGTAGTGACGCTGAGCCGGAGCCGCCGGTTCAGGGAACCCCTGACGATGATCAACAGACCGCTGACGAACCTGCGGCGAGCTACTTCTGTGGTGTTGCTGCTTTGGAATGTCGGGGACTGACGTCGTTATGGCAGATTCTGTCACTGACGATGGTGCCTGAGAAGTCTGGTCCCGAAATCATGGGGCCGGACCTGGTGTCAAACGTACCTTTGTTTGACCTTGTTGTCTGCAGTTGCGACCTGCGTCCGCCTGAGCCTCCGCCGCGCATCGGCGTTGCAGGCTTCCGCGCTGTTCCGGCCTGATTCTTTCAGCCTTGTTGTGCTGTCATAGAACGCCGGGTGCTGCGCGAATTCTGCGATCGATACGCGGACAGCATTCTGCGCAGTGCGACTCGTGTCCGCGCGCTCACGCTCAGCTTCAGCTCGCTCTCCACAAAGCAACCTGTGCTGTGTCGTGAGTGCGTGATCACGGGCCGCGCTGGCGGAGAACTTCCGCGCTCACTGGTCTGTTTTCCTTTCCCGGTAAACGCGGGGCTTTATTCCGTGGCGTGGTCCTGACGCATCGCCGCATCCAGCTGTTGAAAGACAATTCATTCATGGCTACGTTCAAACAACCTGACCGCCGCCAGCGCGGTTTTACTCTGATAGAACTTCTGGTCGTCATTGCGATTATTGCCATTCTGATTGCGTTGCTGCTGCCCGCTGTGCAGCAGGCGCGCGAAGCGGCTCGGCGGACGCAATGCAAAAATAATCTGAAGCAGCTTGGTCTGGCGATGCATAACTATGAATCGACCTATGGCGTCCTTCCCAGCAACTACCACCATGGCACCACCGGGGTCAGTGGCAACTATTCCGTCCAGTCAAAGATGCTGCCGTTCACAGATCAGGCCAGCCTTCACAATCTGATTGACTTCGACAACATCCTGACCGACGGTTGTTGCCCCGGGAACCTGCTGCCGCCGAACGACGTCGTTGCGGCAATGCCGCTTTCGATTTTCAAGTGTCCCAGTGACGCCGGCCCGGAGTTCTACGATGTGACTGCGGGAAACCGAGCTCCGTTTCCGGGCCGTGTCGAAAAATATGCGGCCAACAACTACCACATCAATAACGGAACCGGCGTCGGCACTCTCTATGACACTCGACGTCAGACCGATGGTATCGTCTGGATCGATGCCAAAGTCAAATTCGCTTACATCACTGACGGGTTGAGTAATACGATGGCGTTCAGTGAGTCCTTGCGCGGAGATCCGACTCAAAATCCGCCGGCCCCCACCAACCTGCGAGAACGACGGACTCGCATGATGAATCTGACGTGTGCGTTCAATCAGCCGGGGCTGAATCCAGCGACTCCGGGAATGGGTTCATTCGCGCCGACCGTTCAGGAATCACTGGAAACGCACGCTCAGGGAACAGGACTTCTGCGAGGATGGTCGGGGCAGCGCGGAGCGGGCTGGATCAATGGTCGCGAGTACTGGACCGGCTATTTTCACTTCCATACGCCGAACAGTTCCGTTCCCGATCTGCAGGCCTGTGGCTGGGGGCTGTTTGCCGCTCGCAGCGAACACACAGGTGGTGTCAACACGGCACTGTGCGACGGTTCTGTGCGATTTGTCAGTGACAGCATTGATCTTACTGTTTGGCGAGGACTGGGAACGCGTGCCGGTGGCGAAGTGCCGGGCGAATTCTGATCGAAGAGTTGACCGGTGACCGCCTGCTTTCTGATGAACAGCCAGCGGTTGGGTTCGGACCGTCGTATCCCGGCCCGCTGATGTGGTTGTGGGAATTGACGGCGGCTTCATCTGTTCAAACGGTTTTGGAATCTGAACGATCAAAGGTAAAGGAACGGTGATCATGGCAACAGGTTCTTTCAATATTCGCAATGGCGGCCGGAACACGTTTATCGCTCTCGGAGTTCTTCTGTTTACGTTGTGTGCGTGTCGGGCTGAAGAACGTTCGGACGGTGCTTCTGGTCGCTGGCCCGGTTTTCTTGGGGCGGGTGCGTCTGAATTGAAGCCGGAAACGGTTCCTGTGTCGTGGTCACCGGACCAGAACATTGCGTGGAGTATGCCGGTTCCGGGATACGGTCAGTCCAGCCCGGTGATCGACAACGGACGTGTCTTTCTGACGTCTGTGGCAGGCGACAACAAGCAGACGCTGAACGTGATCTGCCTGAATCTGCAGAATGGCGAGACCGTGTGGACCCACCGTTCGGAGTCCTCGTTTCCCGAAGAAAACAGCGTCTATATCAGCCGAGCCGCTCCGACTCCGGTCGTGGATTCCTCGGGTGTTTATGCCTACTTCGAAAGTGGAGATATGATCGCGTTGACAACGGATGGCGAATTTCTCTGGCAGAAGTCTCTGTCCACAGACTATGCCAAACCGACCAATGAGTTCGGGCTTTCCGCGTCGCCGGTACAGACAGATCAGCATGTGATCATCCTGGTTGATGATCCGGGCAAAGCTTATCTTGTGGCTCTGAATAAGTCGGACGGAAGTCAGGCATGGAAGACCGACAGAACGGCTCGCACCAGCTGGAGTTCACCGGCGCTGGTGCAGATCGAAGGTGAGGCTCAGGTGGTCTGCAGTTCTGCGGGCACTGTCGACGGGTACAATGCAGCGACCGGCGAACTGGCATGGACGGTGACAGATGTGGGCGGCAATACCGCGGCGACACCGCTGGAGGCAGGAAACGGACGCTTTCTGATCGCGGCATCGCCGGGTCGACGGGGCGAAAACGTGGAGCTGGCGAAGGAATCGAATGGCCTGATGGAGGTCAGAAGAACACGCAACGAATGGATTGCAGACTTCGTGTGGAAGACTCCGGACGCCACTCCATCATGGGCTTCGCCGGTAATTCATCAGAATCTGGCGTACTGGGTCAACCGTGTTGGAGTTGTGTATTGCCTGAACGCTGCGACCGGAGAAGAAGTCTATACGCGACGGATCAAACAGTCGGCCTGGGCAACTCCTGTCGGCGTTGGCGATCACCTGTATATCTTCGGCAAGGATGGCCTGACCACCATTCTTGCCGCAGGTCCTGAGTTCACAGTTGTCGCCGAAAACGCGCTGTGGTCCGAAGAGGCACCACCCGTCAATAACGTTCCGACGGCGAAAGAAACGTCTGAGGAACGACGACGCAGTGCCGCCATGTTTGCCCGGCCCACGCTGTACGGCATCGCCATTGTTGATGGCTCAATCGTTTTCCGAACCGGCAGCCAGGTGTACTGCGTTCGTTCACCGGCCGTGGCGGCTGTCAGTTTTCACAGATAGTTAACCAGTTTCACTGAAAAGGAAGGTATTCACCATGAAAACTTTGTTCGCTTTTTTCTGCGCATCCCTGATCGGTGTTCCGGTCTTCGCACATGACACATGGGTCGAAGTCAATACTCCGGAAGTCCGCGAAGGCAATATCGTGCATGTCGATCTGAAGCTGGGAAATCACGGCAACGATCATCGCGACTTCAAGCTGCACAGTCTGATTACGCTCGATCACGCCAGTCTGTCCGTCAACATGCCGTGCGGTTGTGAAGTGGATCTGAAACCGAATCTGACCGGCACGGCCTTTGAAGAAAAACAGGGCTACTGGACGGCGCCTTACGTCGTCACGAAGCCCGGCCTGCACGTTGTCTCGCATGAACTGGATACGCTGCACGGAAAGTTTCGAGCGATCAAGAGTGCCAAGACGTACTTTGTTGCCGGCCTTAATCCAACGGCAACCAAAGGTCCGCTGATGCGGTGTGACAGACCGCTTGGTCATCCGCTGGAAATCGTGCCTCTGACAAACCCGGTGACGGAAAGCGGTCCCGGCAAACCGATTCGGATTCGAGTTCTGTTTGAAGGTAAGGCTCTGGCGGAAGGTCGAGTCAGCTTTATTCCACGCGGACAGGCACTGGCAGAAGATTTCGATGACAAGTTCGAACGCCGGACCGGCAGCGACGGTGTGGCAGAGTTCACACCGGAAAACGCGGGCGTCGTGCTGGTGGTCGTCCATCATCGCGAAATGGAACGTGGTGGCGATGGCTATGAGAGCACCGCGTACTCGGCAACGCTGACGGTGGCCGTACCGCAGGTTCCGTTTCCTGTTGCCGATGCTCAGAAAACAGCATCTTCAAACTAATGTGGGCAGTGCCCATACCGGATTCGAGCTGACGCTCGGAAATGCGACTTCGTCGTTCAGAAAAGATGCGCGTACCGTGCGCGCATCTTTCTGATCGAAACACCAACACAGTGGATCATCATGAGTAAGCAGTCAAACAAAGCGGAAGCTCAACAGCAACAGGGTACACAGCCACGGAGTGTCGGCGCAAAAATATTTCTCGGAATTCTGGTGGGCATCGCTCTGCTATACGGCGTTGTGCTCGCCTATCACGTTCGTACACCGATGCCTTCTGACGGGCTGGCCGACGCGGACATTCTGGAAATGTGTCGACAGTATTGCGCGAAGTACGGTCTGGTCTCAACCGGAGATCTGAAAGCGGATGCGGAGGCATATCTTGAGGCGGTTGACAGCCGGCAGATGTCTGCGTCCCTGCAGGAATTGCTGTCCGACGAAGACTTCCAGCCCGTTGCGACGGAAGACCATCCGCTGATCGGCAAATCCGCGCCGGACTTCAGTCTGTCCGATACACAGGATGCCAGACGGTCGCTGTCGGATTTAAACCGCAACGCCCCGGTTATTCTGGTTTTTTACTACGGCTACAACTGCAGTCACTGTGTGGCTCAGTTGTTTGCCCTTCAGAAGGATCTGAGCTTTTTCCATGAACTGGGCGCGGAGGTTGTGGCCGTCAGTTCTGATCAGCCGGCATACACCCGCAAACAATATGCGGAATATGGCGACTTTTTCTTTCCCGTCCTGTCTGACCCGGACCTGAGCGTATCAGAAGCCTGGGGTGTTTATGTTCGTCGCACGGATGATCAGCAGGAGAACATGCTGCACGGGACGTTCGTGATTGATCGTGATGGCCGGGTCGTGTTCGCCAATCGGGGGTACGAACCCTTTGTTGACAACCGCTCGCTGCTGCACTGGCTGAAGGATGCCGCATCGGCTGAAGTCTCCAGCACTCAGGTTGCCGCTTCGGGCAGGCGGTAGGCAACGTAGATCTCCGGCATGCAGTCTGTCCGCGGTCACAACATCTGCAGTGAATGACTCTGGCTGAGTCTGCGGCGTGGGTGTCGGAATCTCGTCGATGGCGGGCAACGGAGGTCCGGTGGACGGCTTTGGCGCATGCCCGGTGTTTTCCGGTTCCGGTGTCGACGGCTCAGCCGGCCGGTGCATCAGAGCGGCCCGGGTTCAGGAAGCCGGGCCTGAGAAATCTGGAATCGTGGCCGACCGCTGTCTGCTTCTCGAAAAGTCGACAAATTCCTGCATCAGGACCAGATCCAGCAGGTTCGGGTCTGTTCCTTCGGTTGCGGGCCGTGACCGCATTGCCTGGTCTTCCGTCGGCCTGGGGGATGGCTCAGGTGAGCCGACGTACTCTCCACTCTGATCTTGTCTGGCCCGGACGGCTGTGGAATCGTCCTGCCGTACGTCGGCGTATCTGTATTCACGAATATCGATACGTGCCAGAAGCTTCAGGTTATCCGGTAATGTCTGAACGACTTCGATATCAAACGCGCGGCTCCAGCGTCCGGAAGAGAATGAATTTGTTTCGGCGTTGATTGCCTTGACCCAGACTCGATAGCTGCCAGCCGTCAGGTCTGAGGTCGTGAAGGATGTTTCTGTCAGATGGTCCTGCCGGAGAGCGAGCTGACCATTGTCCAGATTCTGAACATAAAGAATGTACCGTCCGGCTCCGGCTACCGCCTGCCATGAGATGGTGAGCTGCGCTGAAGCGGTCGGCCCGACAGGCCCGAGCACGCGGGATTGTCCGTCCACCTGAGTGTGCCCGGTCGGACTCCAGCCGCGATTGCCGATTGAGTTGGCCGGGCGGATCCACCAGCGCAGCGGACCTTCAGGCAGGTCCCGGTCGGGGATCCATGAGGTGCCGGTGACCGTTTCCACGATGTCTTCAGATCGACCGCGAATGAAGATCTGATAACCGGTGGCAAACGGGATTTCTTCCCACGAGAAGGTTGGTCGCGTGTCGAACGTGGGTGTCAGCGGACTGATCAGTGTTGGCTGGATTTCGAAGGTCACTGAATCGGACCATCGGCCGGGTTGTCCGGATTCGGTAAAGTGTCTGGCCCAGAGTCTGTAGGTACCGGGCCCCAGTGCTTCGGGGGGAGTAAACTGAGCGTCGGTTAGCTCGGAAGAGTTGAAGAACAGGCGGGACTGGGTGGGCGCCAGACGAGCCAGCCAGACTTCATAATGGTCGGCATCCGTGATCGTGTTCCACGTGAATGTCGGAGTGCGGTTCTGAGACCGGATCGGAACCGGATCGAGCGTGACAAAGTCGGGAAACACGAGTTTGGTGACCGCGTCTGGTCCCGCCGGCGGCAGTTCTTCGTTGCCGACAAGGTCGGTTGCTACAGAATAAAGAGCGTAGGTGTGACCTGGTTCGCCCTCGAATGTGAAGTCGGTCTGATCGACATCGTCAGCCCATCGCCGGAAGCGGCCGCCGTCTGTGGAGACAAAGATATCAAAGGTTGCTGCGCCGGACCCGGATTGATCATCAGACGTCAGGCTGACGTGGAACTTTCCGACGGTCTCCGGTGGCAGAGCGCTGATCTGACTGGTGGGTGCCACCTTGTCGATCGTGTTGAAATGCAGCGGTGTATCGATCGGCTCGTTCGTGTCGAAGATGATTGTGGCCTGAGCATCCAGCCGGGCACCGCTGGCGACGTTGGCATCGGCATTGATCCGGTACCCCACGAATCCTTCGCCTTCGGGTGACATTATGTTGGGGGGCAGAAAGCCGAGCTGCGGATCGTCCGGCAGGTCACCGGTCGCCGGATCGATGGACAGGAACGTCCACGACGCCAGCCCCGTCTGCAGATCGACGCCCGCGTCAATGTCCAGCCAGATGCCCAGTGTGTCCGTCAGGTCGAGCCGGGTCTGCCAGCTGGTCAGGCCTTCGGGAACTTCGATGATTGTGTCACCGAAACCAATGTCGGTCAGCTCGAAGGTGCTGAAGTCCAGATCGAGGTCCAGCTGCTGGGTGATGAACACGTCGGCGGCAGGTGCCAGAGCATCATCCTTGTTTTCGAAACGAATGGTGTAGGGCAGAATCTGCTCGCCAGTGATGAAGTTGCCGTCGCCGACGCCGGCCGGCCCGGTGATGTCGTTGGGATCATTGGAGGGCTGGACGAACCATCCGAAAGTGAGAGCTGACAGCCAAGCGCCCCGGTTGTTCCAGTCGCCGTAATAGTCGGCGAATGAGCTGACGGCGTCATCGGCCTCCCGAACCCAGTCCGGCATGTATTCCAGCAGCTTATCCTTGCCGGACCTGCCCAGATCTTCCGCAAGTTCCTCGATCCCGTCGGGGCCGATCTTTTCCAGGTCAAGTCCCAGCATCATGGCGTCGTATCCCGGAATGGCCGAAAGACCCTCTTCCTTCAGCACTTCCAGACCTTCCTCGACACTGTCTATTTCGGAAACCTGGTCGACGATGATGATTCCGGCGACGATCGTCCCCACCACGGGAATAGCCCCGATAGCATATTTTTTCCCTTTCTTTCGAAGTCGCCGACCGGCTTCGTCTTCGAATTCATCCCCGGTATCTCCCCAGTCGAGATTAACTCTGCTGATGTCGTCGTCGGCATCAGGATCAAAGGATCTGATCGTCGAAGTGTCATCGTTTACCAGCGGCTTACCGCGGCCGTGCGTTTCGATGTGGTTTTTCTGTCCCGCTTTCTGTCCGTTCTCAATCTGCTCTGAGTTCAGCTGATTCTGATTCTGGTTGTTTATTCGTTCGTTGTTGTGAAAATTGTTGTTGTTATTGTTGTTATGGCCTGCTCCTCCAATTCCGCCTGGTTGCAGTCCGGACGGGTCAGCGAGCACATTCGGCTGGTTGCGGGCGTAGCGATAGACGTTGACGTCGCCACCCAGAAAACCAATCGGATCCTCCGAGACAAACCGGCCGATCTGAGGATCGTAGTGGCGGTACCCCATCCGCAGCAGTCCGTCACCCGTAGTCGTCACTCCGAATCCGCCACCGAACTGAAACAGATTTTCCCGCGATTCCGTGGCCTGAACCGATTCACCAAACGGCATCCATGAATACTCATTGACGACGGACCCTGTGGATCCCGTGATACCCACGGTGTTGCCAATCGCATCGAAGGCAAAGAACTCCAGCGAATTATCCGGCGTAATTTCCGCCGCCAGTCCCGATGCGGTCACAAATCCTGACAGCCGGCTGCCCCCGGCATCAAAGCGGGACAGCGGTGTCTGACGAAGGACGTCGGACAGCCATTCGGTGCGGACACCATTGCGGGTCATGGCAACCAGCTGATCCAGCGCGTCGTATTCGTAGCGCAAAGTGCCATCGGGGCCGTCGACGCGGGCCAGCCGACCGTTCGTTCCCCAGGTGTAATCCCAGATCCGGGAGCCATCCGTTTTCCGGATCACATTGCCCGATGGGTCATATGTGTAAGTGAACCGGCCTGCCGACCGATATCGATTCATTTCATCAGTGTCGTAAACCGCATTTGATGCCCCGTGAACGGCAATCCGGTTACCGACTTCATCATACGTATAGGATGTAGCCGCGCCGCCTGGTTCCGTGACCTGAATCAGCTGCCCGGTCGGATCGTAGGCATATTCCCAGAGCCCCGCGTTGGTTCGCATCGTGGCGACATTGCCAACAGCATCGTAAGTGTACTCATGCCGCCACAGCACCGAATCATCAGCGGCATGCGTGTTCTGAGTCACCACGCGGCCACTGGCGTCATACGTCAGCCGGGTGGAAGTGCCATTTGCATTGTCGATTCGCGACACGTCGTCGTTCGGATCGTACTGATAACTGAGGATCGGCCGGGCCGCGTCATCCACCACCGCAGCCAGACGCCCGATCGCATCATAGGTATACGTGAATGATGTACCGCTGCTGTCGGCAGTCCGCAGTCGTCGCCCCGCCGCATCGTACGTGTATTCCACAAAGCGGCCCGCCGGATAATCCACGCGCGTCAGATTGTCGAACTGGTCGTACGTAAACTGCAGTGTGCCGTAGCTGTTCGTCGCGGAGACCAGATAGTTCCGGTCGTTGTAGACGAATGTCTTCGTGGAACCGTCCGCGGCGTATTCTATTCCCGTCAGCCGTCCATGGGCGTCGTATGACCACACAACGTCGTCACCATTCCTGTTGGTGGAGCGAACCAGCTCGCCCTGCCCGTCATACTGGAAGTACTCCTGCGAACCATCCTGATAGGTAACGCTCTCCAGATTTCCCTGCGCATTGTTGACATAAGCTGTGCTCTGAAGTCTTGCATCCTGCAGCACGAACAGGTCTCCAAAGGCGTCGTAGCTGTACTGAGTGGTGTGCCCGCTGGAGTTCACGGACTGCTTGATGCGACCGGCCTGATCGCGCTCGATTTCAGTTCGAAAGCCCGCCGCATCAACAATCGCGGTCACCAGACCGTTTTCGTCGTTGGCGAATGATGTCAACAGACCCAGCGGGTCGATGGACCGCCGGAGTTCCCCGAACAGTCCGGTTTGCTGAGTGAATTCCGCGCCGTCCGCATAGACAACCGTCACACTTCCCGGCTGGTCATACCGATAGTGAATGTCGATTTCACCGCCTGCCGTCTGTTCCGCAATCAAACGCCCTCGGTCATCGTAGGTGTACTGGTATTCCGCTCCACCATTCACCACCACGGACTGAATCGCGTGCAGCGCCGAACGCGGGCCCTGCGTGACATGACTGAGTGTAATCTGAATCTGACCCGATGCCGCGGAAATCAGATACTGATCAGTGGCGTCGTAGGTCAGATCAACGACCTGGCCGCTCGGATACGTGGTTCTCGTCAGCAGGCCGTTCTGATCGTACTCGTAATTGATTTTATCGCCGTTGTCCTGAGTTGCCGACACGACCTGACCCGCGTCGACGGTGAATGTGATGCCGCTGCCGCCTGCATTTTCCATGCGCACCAGATGACCGTCTTCGTCGAACAGCAGCCGGTTTCCCGACTGCTGACTGATTTCCCAGCCCGTGCCGTCAGGCCGCAGCGTGGATCGATCCAGCGGATTCCCGGCCACGTAGCGATCGCCATCGAATAAATAGATAATCCTGCCCCATGCATTCCGCAATGTGGCATGTTGATCAGCATCGAACGTGAGCCGCACGTCGCCGGGCCCGGCGATGCCCCGCCCCATTGACCCGATATAGTTCCGGACCACCAGTTCGCCCCAGTTGCTGGCCCGCTGCATTTCGAAGGTGATCAGCGTATCAACTGACAGATCCTGATAGCCAATGCTGGACAGGTAATCGGCGTTCCTCCGCAGCATGTCCTCAAAGTCACCAATGTCCGTCCCGACGGATTCCACGAAATTCGGATAGATGGCATCCCATGCCTCCGAGTCAATGAAGGATGGCCTCAGGTCGTCCTTCCGTGCGTTCCAGTCGGGCTGAAAGGGATCCGGGGCCGGAATTACAATGGGTTCGAGAAGACAGTTGCACGGCGCCTTGACACGGGGGAAGATCACCCTTTCAATCGGAATTTCCCGCAGCGTGTGGACTTTCACCACCACGGCTGATGACTCGGCCGTGACGCGAATCGGTACGCGAGCTGTTTCGCCCGGGGCAATAACCGTTCGCGCAGATCCATCCGCTTCGCCCAGCGCCAGCAGAGCCAGCACTTCACTTCCGGGGATCGCGGACTCCAGCCGGCGAATCGTTCCCCCTTCGGCCTCCAGCACGACCAACGGCGAATCCACATCGCCGCCGCCCACGTTGGTATATTCCAGCCAGCCGGTCGCAGAACCACCCGGCCGAATACGACCGGTCCCGATCATCCTGAATGTCAACCGTCCGGGGTTTCCGGTGGTGACCACAAACGGGGTCGCCGCCGTGGCGACACCCCGAGTATCCCTCACCTGCACTGTGTAGTCACCCGGCGTCAGACCGGTCAGATCCAGCCTCGCAAAGACAGATTCCGGACCGCTGAACTGAGCCGGAGCCGTTGCCGCCACGGCATTACCGACATCCAGCAGTTCAACCACCGCATCGGGTGTGAATCCGGCACCGCTGACAGTGATCAGCGCTGTGCTCGAGGTGTCCCCCCGCGTCGGCGTGATGTCGTCCACACCAAAGGTCACCTGGCGGGCGGTCAGGGTAAAGTCTTCTCCGCCGGCTGCATTATTCAGCCCGTGCATCCAGAGATACCACGGCCCGTGCAGCGGGGCCACCATTTTGATCAGGCGTGTCAGATCATTCAGATTTGGTAAATGAAAATCAAAGTCGCTGCGGGTCGGGATACTGCGGTGACTGACGTAGAATTCCGCCTGCAGCGGGACGTCCAGGTTCAGATTCAGCTGCACGTTGCCGGCTTCAGTGACATCCAGCCGAAAGAAGAGGTCCTGCCCGCTGTTGATGGTTCCGTTCACCGGCGTATCGAACATCAGCGTCTGAGCCTGTGACTGCACCGGAGTCGCACTCGCGGCGAAGTTATTGCCGCGATTTACGTCTGCGACTTCGGCTTTGCTGTCGGCAACCACCAGCACAAACCAGGGACCATCCGTCACGCCGGGAAACGTGGTTGTCAGCGTTTCTTCGTATTCGCTGAGACCGTTCAGCGGATCTGTCCGTTCGCGTCTGGTCAGCACGATATCGTCCACGCTGATCCTCAGGTCACGGGACAGATAGACCGAATCTGTCCAGCCACCGGTCAGTGTGGTGGTGCTCAGGTTTCGGACGGTCCAGGTAATCTCAATCGATTCTCCGGGTATTGTCGTGGCCGGCACCGTGATTCCGTCTTGCACGACAGCCAGATCGGTGCCGCTGTTGAGCGCGTTCAACGTGACGTTTGTGGACCCGATGGTGGCACTGAAGAAGGGATCCAGTCCCGTGACGGCCGAGGGCGTACCGGTTTTCTGCTGGTAGGTAATCACCTCGTAAATATCATCCTTCACCGGGGCAAAACCGCCGGTCAGGCTGACGTCAATCACCGACGCGTCAATTTCTGCAGTCTCGGCGACGGCGATTCGTCCAAACTGTCCGGTGCCCGGGCGGCCTTCAATTTCCACGCGAAGGGTGCTGCCGACGGCATTCAGGCTGTTCACCGACAGCGTGCTGTCCGGTCCCACGGTCAATTCGGCCCGCACATCTGTCTGAACGGAACTCAGTTGATACAGCAGGCCGCTTTCCGTCGTGAGATAGATCTCGCCGGTGGTGTCATTCACGGCAATGTCGGAAAACGACGTCTGTTTCAGTCCGGCCAGTGAGATGTCGATGTCGCGAACGAAATCTCCCGTCGGAGTCAGCTCGCGGATCCTCTGCTGACCGCTGCCGATGACCATCAGATTGCCCTGAGCGTTGATGTCGATGCCTCCCCAGCTGACGGAAAAGAACGAGGCCCCGGTCGGCCGGACCGACAACGAATCTACGGTGGTTCCGTCAACAGGATTGATTTCGGTGATCGTTCCGTTCTGACCGAGGGCGAATACCGTCCCGCGGGTCGGCTGGACAGCGACACCCGGCTGATTGCTGGCGACATCCGGAACTTCTACGGACGCGAGCACCTGACCGGACACGGGATCAAGGGCATACAATGTTGCCGGTGTCGTTTCGGCGTGCAGAAACACCAGAGTTCCGGCAGGAACGACGGTGCCGCCGATGTTCAGATCAACGGATGCAACATCAATTCCTGAGACGTTGACAGGCCCACCCGGCTGCATAATGGGATTGCCGGTTTCCGCTCCCGCGGTGTTTCGAATTCTGAAGATCGGCTCGCCGTCAAGGCGTTCATTCCGGGCGTGTGTGATCATCCGGCCGTTGCGGGAATCCAGGGCGACCCCCACCAGACGGCCGCTGGCGACCGAAACAACATTGTTCAGCCTGATCGTTGCTTCCGTCCCGGAATTCGTCAGGCTGCCCGGAAACGTCAGATTTCGCCCGTCGCTGATCCGCAGGTGACCTCTGTTGGTCTGCAGCGCGTCGATGTTGGAGAATTCAGACGACGGTCCCGACAGCACAATCTGAGCGTCACTGGTGTTGATGGGCGGCGTCGCCCCGTCAGCGTCCACAAAACGGAGCGTGGAGAATTCCCCGACCTGCCAGCGGCCTCCACCCAGAAGGCCGGCTGCCGTGTCCAGTTGTTTCAGGTTACGTTCATGGATCTCCAGTGTCCCCGCCAGCACCTCCACGGTTCCACTGTTGCTGAAGACCGGCAGGTGGGAATCGCCCGTTGAAATCAATGACGTGGCGATCGGCCCGGTCTTGCGCAGCGTGCCGACATTGGAAAAGTCTGCACCGACTCGGTCAAAGGCGTGGAATGTGATTGAAGCGTTGCCCTGCAGTTCCCAGTCGCCCTCATTGACCACCAGCGAATAATTCCGCATTTGAACTTCCGTGCCTGGTGCCTGGACCAGGGTACCGCGGTTGCGAAACCACCCGAACCGCTGTTGCTGACCATTTCCATCGACCGTCAGAAACCCTTCGTTCATGACATCGTGCACGTGGCTGGTGTCCGGAACGGAAAGTGTGCCCTGCCCCTCCGGGAAATCCAGAATCAGTCCGCCTCGCGGAGCCGCGCTGATCAGCACCTGGCCACTGCCCTCGCCCGTGTAACGCCCCGTCGAATCGAATGAGCCGGTGATTTCGAATGTCGCGCCGGCCGCGACGTTGAAGTGCCCACCGGTTCCGCTGGCGCTGCCGGAGTGGTTCGCGACAAGGTCGCCTTCCAGAATTTCCACCGTCCCGCCAAGATGCGACAGCGCCACTCCCCCGTCTGTCACCTGCGCCCGGCCCGTTCCGGTTTTTCTAAGAATTCCCGCGTTGAGAAATTTTGCGGTCACGAATGCCTGCCCGCCAAACGCGGCATCGCCCTGCAGTTCCCACACTCCGGTTCGGGTGTTCATGATTCCGGTGGAACTGGAATTCACCACAGACCCGGCCGTGTGAATCACGTTGCCTGCATTGGTGAATCCATTCAGAATCCTCTTTTCTGTAGCACCGGAAATAGTCATTTCACCGGTCAACGTGATATCACGAAAGAATTCTCCCCCCGTCCAGTGAAACACGTTCTTCGCGAAATGCAGACGCCCATCGGAATTCACCGATTCGATCCGCCCGGCTGAGAATTCGATTCGACCTGCACCTGTCCCGGTCAGCGTCGCACCAGCCAGAAGCTGAAAGTTCCTGCTGCCGGCCTGAGCGAACTCAACAACGCCCCCGCTGCCGGCACGGACCTGGCTGGTCTGAAATTCGCCGCCCGAGGTCAGGCGAACATGGCCGTCCGCAGCCTCAAAAACGCTGCCGTTGTGGTTGTGCAGCTGAGTCTGAAACTCTGTGTCTCCGGCCGTATTCTTCACCGTGCCGTGATTCAGGAACCGACCTCCGATCAGGTGGCCGGTGCCCGCATGTTCGAACCGTCCTGAATTGTGCAGCCATGTTCCCTGCCCCGTGCTGTTCAGCAGGCTGTGGCCCGTGTCTGTCTGAGTGATCAGGCCTGAATTATGAAATTCCTGACCCCACAACTGCCGGTCCTGATCTCCCGACCACGTCATGGAACCCTGATTCACGAACGTATCGCCGTCTGAGCTGTCTGTGTAGAGCACGCCCCCCGTCCAGTGATACAGGCCTTCCGGAAAGTCGAACGTGACACCGGTTCCTCCCGCCGCGTCGCGCACATCAAGCCGATGCCGGGAATGTTCAATGCGGCCGGTGCCGGCCCCGGAATACGAACCGACGAAGTAGGAATCCCCGCCAATCAGATCCAGGACAGCTCCCCCGGCCACTTCAAAATGGGCGCCGGTAGACGGCTCAGACTGTGAACCGCTGCGCGGCAGAAGAAGCGTTCCGTTATCCACAATCACCGAACTGCCGACCAGGTGACGAAACCTGTCATTGGTATTGTGGAAGGCCGCCTCGGTTTCACCAGTTTTGCGGAAGACGCCGTGGTTGACAAACTCGGTCGCGTGTACACCGGTGGCGTGGAAGTCAGACCGCAGGATCCATTCACCGTCACTGAGGTTGTTGAATGCTGAGTTGCGAAATGGCGTGCGGAAAGGCGCGTCCTGATCGATCAGCCCTTCATTGCTGATTACTCCTGAAAAGCTGCCGGTTTCCGAATTGTGTACGTAGAGCGTACCTGTGTCCTGCACGTCCAGTGAACTTGTGTACAGATTTCCACCCTGCCAGTTCAGTTCGCCGGTCAGAGTCGTTGTTCCATCGATGTCGAGTTCACCGCTCTGCAACGTCATTGCCTGAATGGACGCGTCACCACTGATCTTCAGAGTGCCGCCCGCTACCACGATCTGCTCAGTAGCTATCAGGGTCTGAGCCCGAACGGAAGAATCCACCGTGATGATCGGGTCGGCCGTACCCCGGTCGATCGTGACCGAGTCTCCGGTTCCGGGGACACCGCCCGGCCCGGCCCAGTTGGCCGGGTCGTTCCAGTTGCCGTCGGCGTCTGTGTTCCAGGAAAACGCCGCCAACAGCGTTCGATTTTCCAGCGATTCTACACAGTGGCGCTGGGTAAGTGGCGTTCGGCGTCTGCGATCTGTTGCCAAGTGTCTTTTCAGCCATCGAATCATTTTGGAATCACCGGTGTGGGACTTAGTGCTGCATGAATGGGGCCCCGAGGATAGCTTTGGGTGTCGCTGGGGGTAAAGGAAAATAATTGGAATAGGGTAGATTGTTGGCTGCTCGAAAACGGTCCTGAGTGGCCCGAACAAGGACGCCACTGAGTTCAGGCTGGGCGGGGGCTGGTGGGTGATCGCGGCTTTCCGGCCTGTGATTCAGCTCAAGGGCAGCGGCAGATTCAGTGGAAAAGTGCCGGACACCAATTGAACATTCGGTCGGCCTGAGCAAGTCGCCCATTGGCCGGCATCTGGTCCGGAAGCAACGGGACGGTTGTCTGCTCACGTTGCCGCCCGTTTCCCCAGGTCTGTTCTCACAGCAGGTTCTGCGGAATCCGAAGTAAGGAAGATCCGCAGGTCTCGTCTACTGCCTGTTCTGCCGGTGACTTGTGAAATACAACGCAAAATGGAACCTGTTGTACGGGCCTGCAGATTCAGGGCCGGAATATTCAATGCTCTGCGGATCAGGAATCTGCGTCACGACTGCGGTCACGCTCCCAGCAACGGTCACAATCACAGGAACGGCTGCAATCACGGCCTGCGAACAGCAACAGCCCCCCTTCAAAAGACGGAATGATGAATCACGAATTTGTCCAGCTCACACCGCACGATGAACACAATCGGGTCCTTGAAGCCAATGTTCATCCTCCGGAGTGGCAGAACCCGACACCGGCGCGCCCGTATCATCTGGTGGTGATCGGAGCAGGTACAGCCGGGCTGGTGACGGCTGCCGGAGCGGCCGGCCTGGGGGCTCGCGTTGCTCTGATTGAACGTGAGCTGATGGGCGGCGACTGTCTGAATGTCGGCTGCGTGCCGTCGAAAGGTGTGATTCGAGCGGCACGTGTGGCGGCCACGGTTCGGGATGCGGACCCATTCGGGGTTAACGTGCCTGCCGGCGTGACGTTTGATTTTTCCAGAGCCATGGAGCGAATGCGGCGACTGCGAAGCAGAATCAGCCCCAATGATTCGGCGAAACGATTTTCCGAAATGGGGATCGACGTGTACTTCGGTCAGGGCACGTTCGTCAACGATAACACCGTGACGGTGACGCAAAGAGATCGATCTGTCAGGGAACTGAAGTTCAGGAAGGCCGTTGTCTGCACCGGTGCCCGAGCCTCAGCCCCGCCGGTTCCGGGACTTGATTCGGTTGACTACCTGACCAACGAAAATCTGTTTTCACTGACCGAATTGCCGAAGCGTTTTGGCATCATAGGCAGCGGACCGGTCGGCAGCGAAATGGCTCAGTCGTTCGCTCGTTTTGGCAGTGAAGTTTTTCTGTTCGAAAAGGCCGGGCACATTCTGACACGTGAAGACAGCGACGCTGCCGCGGTTGTGCAGAACCAGTTCGAACGCGACGGCGTTCGTTTGATGCTGAACAGCGAAGACATGGCGGTGAAGTCGACAGGTGACGGAAGGATCTGCGTCTCGGTCACCCGAAACGGCACACCGAGTGACACAATCGTCGACCAGCTGCTGGTGGCGGTTGGTCGGGCGCCAAACACCGAGGGGCTGAATCTGGAAGGCGTCGATGTGAAGTACGATCGCTCCGGCGTCGAAGTTGACGATCATCTGCAGACCACGAACCCTCGAATCTACGCAGCCGGAGACATCTGTTCAAAGTATAAGTTCACGCACGCCGCCGACTTTCAGGCTCGTATTGTGATTCAGAATGCTCTGTTTGCCATCGGTCCGTTCGGCAGAAAAAAGGCCAGTGATCTGATCATTCCATGGGCCACCTATACGTCGCCGGAGATTGCACACGTGGGTCTGTACGAACACGACGCCAGAGACGCAGGGATTGAAGTCGATACCTATATTCAGCAGCTTGCCGAAGTGGATCGAGCGATCCTGGAAGGCCAGGACGAAGGCTTTGTGAAGGTTCATACGAAGAAGGGCACGGACGAAATCGTCGGAGCCACCATCGTGGCAGAGAACGCCGGCGACATGATCTCTGAAATTTCCGTCGCGATGGCGAACAGAGTCGGGTTGTCCGGAATCGGCGGCACAATTCATCCCTATCCGACTCAAGCAGAGGCGATTCGAAAACTCGGAGATCAGCTGAACCGTACGAAACTGACTCCGACCGCGCGCCGGGTGTTGAACTTCCTGCGACGCCTGAACGTCGGCGCATGAGCCATATCGCTGTCACTGGTTACTTTGAATCGCAAGCTGGAAGCTTAAGCCACGGGAGAAGCCGTAGGGTGTGACCAGCGAAGCCTGCCGCCGAAACCGACCCCCACACAAACCCCGTCCAGAAAACCCACCGCCCGGCAGCTCCACCGCCTTCGCGCCGGCACACCATGACCCTGCGTGGCCCCGTCACCCGCCTTTGAATCGCAAGCTGGAAGCTTACGCCACGGGGACAAGCCGTAGGGTGTGACCAGCGAAGCCTGCCGCCGAAACCGTCCCCCCACAGGAACCCCGTCCAGAAAACCCACCGCCCGGCAGCTCCACCGCCTTCGCGCCGGCACACCATGAACTCAGCCACAGACGAATTCACTTTGTCTTCACGAAAGTGTGTGTTGTGCTGTTTTTTCACGTGGCAAAAGATGACAAACTAGGTGCCACTGAGCTGCCGCCGTACGGCTCACGGAAGTTGGCACGTTGCCGATGGAAGGAAATAAAACGGAACCGGGCGCTGTTCAGCAGTGACTGAGCCTGCCCGTTTCCAGCGCCGTTTCAGGAATCTTTCCATGAAACAAAGCTGTCCGGACATGACAAATCTTCGTTTATTGCTGCGTATGGCGGCCGTTTCCATCGTGGCAGGTCTGGTATTGACCGCGGATGGAAGTGCGGTCGACGCAGGTGAAGGTGACCCAGATCACATTGACAGCGGTGTGATCGCCGCCGACGGCTTTGAATACTCAGCGGGCCTGCTGCGTCACGCGGATCAGGGCTACGGATGGAAGCAACCGTGGCAGACGTCGCGAACGGCACCTCCGCATATTGTGGCCAGTGCGTCTGACTCAGCGATTGCCGCGAAGTCAGAATTTGATCGTGTTCTGGAGATTCGCGGCACGGGAGCTCGAAATAATCCGCTGAGACGGGCGTTGGCGAAACCTTTGACGAAGAGGGATCTGTTCATCCGATTCGAACTTCGCTACCTCGGCGACGCCGACCCGCCCGAGGAAGTGGATCCTGAATTTCTGGTGCTGTGGCTGGATCGTCTTGACGGCGGAGATCGTGCCACTCATGCGGCAAACGTGCCGAATATCGGGCTTCACCATGCCGATCGCGGTCCGAAAAAGGGACGCAATGTATTCATGATTCGCCTCGGCCCGGCTCATGTCGCGTGGAGCAAAGTGGAGGTGAAGGCGAATCAGACGTATTCGGTTGTCGGGCGATTGTCGAAATCGAAAGCAGGAGCTCGAGCGGACTATGACTGTTTTGATCTGTGGGTCAATCCGAAGGCGGCCGATCTGAATTCGCCGGCGGCATCGCTGGCCGGTGTGCAGAGCATCAGCATGATTCAGTGGCTGGGGTTTTCAACCGGGCTGAAGACGGAGGCTGCCGACCGGATTCAGGTCGACAATCTGCTGCTGACGGAATCCTGGGAAAGCGTGCTGGATACGTCCGCCAGTCTGATGGTCGAGGCAGAACCGAGGGGGCACAACGGAGTTGTCTGGGACGGGCCGGTCGACTTCAGACGCGACGTCTACCCGTTGCTGAAGTCCCGTTGTTTCGACTGCCATGCCGGCGACAGGCCGGAATCCGGTTACCGACTGGACGTCCACCGCGAATTACTGGGCTACAGCACAGGTGAAGTGCTGGCGGAACCGGGGCACAGTCGTCACAGTCGGCTGATCGAAGTTGTCGCGGCGACGTCTGAAGAAGATCGCATGCCGCCGGATGGTGACGAGCCACTGACGGATCAGCAGATCGCCATGCTGCAGGCCTGGATCGATCAGGGAATGGAGTGGGATGATCAGCTGCTGCCACCGCCGCGTCGTCATTCAGATCACTGGGCGTTTCAGCCGATTGTTCGTCCCGATGTGCCTCGGGCTGCGAATGCGGAATGGATCCGGACACCGGTCGATGCCTTCATTCAGCAGGCTCACGTGAAGGCCGGGCTGCAGCCGTCGGCCGAAGCATCGCGGTCGACGCTGGTCCGTCGGCTTTATCTGGATCTGCTCGGGCTGCCGCCAACGCCGGAACAGGTTGAAGAATTTGTGTTGAATGAATCACCGACCGCCTGCGCCGACCTTGTTGACCAGCTGCTCAAGTCGCCTCATTACGGAGAACGCCAGGCTCGCTACTGGCTGGATCTGGCTCGCTGGGCGGAAAGCCAGGGATATCAGCACGATTTTGTAAGACCGTATGCATGGCGATATCGTGACTACGTCGTCGACAGCTTCAACAAAGACAAACCGTACGACCGATTTCTGAAGGAACAGCTTGCCGGTGACGAACTTCAGCCCTACTCAGACGAAAACCTGATTGCCACGGGTTTTCTGGGAGCTGCCAGAATCAGCGGCAATCAGGAAGACGAAAACATCCAGCGTAATGATGTGCTGGTCGACATCGTCAACGCGACGGGAAGTGTGATGCTGGGGCTGACGCTCGAATGTGCTCAGTGCCACAATCATAAGTTCGATCCCGTCAGCCAGCGAGACTACTACCGTCTGCAGGCCTTTTTCGTCAAGGGGCAGCTTGGCAATCTTTCTCTGCGTGATGCTCCCGATGAAAATCCTGTCGACATTGCCAGCTGGATTCCGAAACCTTCGTATGACTATTATGCTCGGGAAGTCAGATCGCTTGTCCAGAAGAAGTTGTTTCAACCGACGGACGAACCGCACACGTGGGGATATCTTTCTGCTGAAACGGGCGACCCGAATATCAAGCGTTATCCCGTCGTCAACCGGCGGCCGATTGCCTGGCAGCCGACCGTTCTGAAACAGGCGGAGGCACGTTTACTGGTTCGAGGCGATCCGGGCAGTCCGGGACCGGTGGTCAGAAGCGGCTGGCCGGAAGTACTGGGAGCGACGCCGAGTTCGCTTGGTGCCAGTCCTCGATCGGCGCTTGCTGACTGGATGGCCGACCGGAAAAATCCTCTGGTATCGCGAGTCTGGGTGAACCGGCTCTGGCAGTTCCACTTTGGACGAGGCATCGTGGCGACACCAAGTGACTTCGGGGTCGAAGGTGCGGAGCCAACGCACCCCATGCTGCTGGACTGGCTGGCGACGGAGCTGATGGACAGCGGCTGGAGCACGAAACACATTCATCGTCTGATCGTCATGTCAGCGACCTACCGGCAGCAGCGAAAATATCACGCCGCCAATGCCGCCATTGACGGCGAGAACAGGCTGTTGTGGAACTGGCCGCGGCGTCGTCTGGAAGCCGAAGCCATTCGCGACTCAGTACTTGTGGCGACCGGGGAGCTCGATCGATCCGTCGGTGGGGTCAGTATTCCTCCGGAACGGGAAGAGACGCATCTGCGCCGCACGATCTATCTGTTTCAGCAACGCAGCAGCATGCCATCGGTGATGGAAATGTTCGATGCTCCCACCGGCATCGCCAGTTGCTCCCGACGATCCGTCTCAACCGTCGCGTTGCAGCCCCTGTTCATGCTGAATAGCCAGTTTATGGCTCGGCGTGCGGCTTCGCTGGCGAAGGCCGTGTCAGAATCCGCCAGCGACATCGATCAGCAGATCCGATTCGCCTTCAAACGCACGCTGTCGCGTGACCCTGACGTCGATGAGCTTGAACTGGCCCGCCACCTGATGAATTCCGAGTCGAAGGATCAGTCACTCATGCGGCTCTGTCACGCGTTGTTGAACCTGAATGAATTTGTCTATATCCCATGAGTATCAATCGCAGAACACTGCTGCACGAAAGCGCCCTGGGTTTCGGGTCGCTGGCGCTGACATCGCTGATGATGGAGGACGGTGTCGGGGCTGAGCATTCGGCTGCTGTGAGGGCGGCTGCCCATCATGCGCCCACGGCGAACAGCATCATTTTTCTGTTTATGTCGGGAGGTCCCGGGCAGACGGATACGTTTGATCCCAAGCCCACGCTGGACAGGCTGGACGGACAGCCTGTCCCCGAATCCATCGCCGCAACGGTGCCGAATATTCCCCGGTCCGGCGTCGATTCAAAACTATTTGGCTCACCGTTTTCCTTCAGGCCGTACGGCGACAGCGGCATTCCTGTTTCCACTCTGTACCCGCACACGGCTCAACTGGTGGACGAACTGTGCGTCGTGCGGTCAATGAATCACCGGGTGCCGGTACATGGTCCCGGCGAGTGCGTTGCTCTGACCGGGACCGGCGTCGGAGACCGTCCCAGTCTTGGTGCGTGGACGGGCTATGGACTTGGAAGCCAGACAAAAAATCTTCCGGGCTTTATGGTCTTCCTGTCCAGCGTGACAGGCCCTCCACCGCAGCTCCCGGGCTGGGGTGCTGGTTTTCTGCCCGCACGCTATCAGGGGACCCTGGTCGACGCAAACAAAGGTGTGCCCTACACCGACATGCCCGGCGGCTACACACAGGACAGCCGAAGGCAGCAGCTGGACTTCATCAACAGTATGAATCTGCGCCAACTGGAACGCCTGGGGCCGGACTCAGAGCTGGAAGCCCGCATCGCAAGTTATGAACTCGGCTATCGCATGCAGGCGTCGGCTCCGGAAGTATTCGATCTGACCGGCGAGTCCGGTCACACGCGCGACATGTATGGGCTGGACCACGCGACCACGTCTGAATTCGGCACTCACTGCCTGCTCGCTCGGCGACTTGTCGAACGTGGAGTCCGCTGCGTTCAGCTGCGCAACGGAGGCTGGGATGCTCACAGCAGCCTGAAGTCCAACCATCTGAAGTGTGCCGCCCGGACCGACAGGCCCATCGCCGCACTGCTTCAGGATCTGAAGCAGCGTGGTCTGCTGGACACAACACTGGTTGTGTGGGGTGGAGAATTCGGACGCACGCCCACCATTGAGGGCAGTCGTCGCGGGAATAGTCGCGGTCGAGATCATTCTCCGGCCGGTTACACCATGTGGCTGGCTGGCGGGGGAGTCAAAGGTGGCCGGATCATCGGTGCGACCGACGAACTTGGCTATGTTCCCGTCGAGCGACCTCTGGCACCAGCCGATATGCACGCGACGCTGCTGCACGCCATGGGACTTGACCAGCACCGGCTTGTCTGGAATCACAACAACCGCGACGAAATTCCAACGGTCTTCGGCGGCGAAGTGATCCAGGAGGTCTTTGCCTGACACGGGGCCGACGCTGTTGGTGCCTCCGCCAGCACCAACAGCGCGTCGAAATGATACCGGTTCCGGCCCTTAAGGACCGAGCGGAGAATAAGTGGCGTAAGCTTCCAGCTTGCGATGCTGAAAAACGCAGGCTGGAAGCCTACGACACGATGCGAAGCGACAGTAATTTTCTGTTTGATCCTGACTCACCGAATGTTCGCGCTGTGCGAAGATATCGATCGTTGAGACCAGGTCAGCCTTTGCCGAACAGGCAGCCGTATTCATGCACGCTGTCCGCCGGAACGAAGAACGCGTCGACGTCGCACAGGCGTTCTCCGGCAGCAAGGCTCTTTCCCGTGCGGATGTGGCGAAACACCTGCAGCAGGGCGTTATCCGTCACCGCATCATTGCGGCTCATGGGGTACGCGAAAGATGTGGGTGTCACCGCCACCGTCCGGAATTCTGCAAGTTGCGGTCGGATCTCGTGCCGCAGAAACTGCTCCTTCGACTTCTGCTGGAAATATTCCACCGCTTTCAGATGATTGACACTGTGTGAACCGATCGCGTGGCCATGACTCTGCAGCGTGCGAATCGCATCAGCGGCCGCGCTGTCGATGCTGCCGCTGATGAAGAACGTCGCCTTGACGCCGAATTCTTCGAACAACGGAATCGCCCTGACCCAGTCGTCAAAATTGCGGTCATCAAACGTCATCACGACACCACCTCTGGTCAGAACCTGCGGACGGTCCGGCCGTGCGGCATCGTTTTTCGCCAGCGTCGTCACCAGTCGGGGCGTGTCCAGTGTGCGCGTGATTCGGAAGACACCCGCGGGACCGTTCGGATGGCCGCTGTACACGAAAATGTGCTGCACGCCGCGTTTGCTGTCGATGACAGCGCCGGCCGGGTGGAATCCATCGGCCGTTGCATAGAATTTTCCTTCACGCGCCAGCAGGCGACATTCTCGCCGCCAGCGGCCGGTGTCCCAGTCGGCCGGAGCCATACTCCAGAGCCACAATTCCATCCGATGTCGTTCTGAACGAATGATCTCAAACCGTCCGGTTATCGGGTTGAAGCAGAAATCGACCGTGTCCACCAGCCTTGGATCAACCAGATTGGTGTCCACATTCGTGGGCAGCTGTCCCGGCAACCAGCTCATCTGCCGGTGAGATCGAACGTTCGTCTGATCACGTGTGACAAACAGCAGACGGTCGTCGTGCCACAGAACGGCCGGCTCGTACTGAGGAAACCCGACATCGTGTTCTTCAACCGACCAGCTGGCTCCTCCGTCAGCAGACGTCAGCGCGACCAGTTTTGTATTGAGTCGGTGATACGAATCCACTTCGCCGAACCAGTTGCCGAAGGTCATCAGCCCGTATTGCGGATGATCCAGAATTCGGGGGCCGAGGTTGACGATTTCGTGAGGAAAAGTGTCGTTTCGCAGGGCGGTGGAAAAATGTTTCCATGTTCGCCCGGCATCGTCAGACCGAAAGACACCGTGGTTGTTGATGGCGACCACGGCTCCGTCGCGTGTCGTGCCGATCGAATGCAGGTGAACCTTGTAACCCAGTGCCGACGTGTTGGAAGGATCAAACTTTGCTCGATGTGACAATGGCACAAGTCCGCCACGAAGGCGATCCTCCGGGCTCATGCAGTCGCGGAGATCATACGGTTTCGACCACGTGGTTCCGCCATCCTGGCTTCGCAGTACAACGCCATAGCTCATGGACGGATCGGGGCCCCCTGCCCCGCTGGCCTTATGCCCGGGGATTCGTCGATGCATCACGATAATCGTATCGCCGGTCATCGTCGCAATCGGCCAGCCCAGGTGATTGCAGTCGGCCGTGGAATTCGTCGGCAGATGCACCGGAGCGATCTCAAGCACACCCTGTCGCCCGGCATCATGCAGCCGGCTGACGGTTTTTGTGGTGAGTGAAAGAAGCTGCTCAGGCGTTGACGCCACGTCATCGTCTGCGCACAGCGGTACTGCCGGAAACGCCAGCATGGAAAGGATAACAAATGCAGTTCGAGCCACGTCGATGTCCTTCATTTTCAAACCACGGACTGCTGAGGCGGGAATCGGTGACACTGGCAGGACGGGCCTGCCAATGCAGCGGCGCCGGGGGGGAATGAAAATTCAACCCATCCGTTCCATGGCCGCGGCGATTTCCTGTTCGATGATATTCAGCGGATTCAGCGGACTCATGGGATCCGACACCGAAGTGACCGTGTTCGTGTCAGGATCCCAGTTCACCGGACCGTACCGCGCGGGGGCGGGATTGTCGGTCAGAATGTGGGCTCCGGCATCGCCTTTGTTGTAATGCCAGAATTCAAACGGGAAATGCATGAACCCATGAGATTCCATGACCTCGGTGATTCTGAGTCGATTCTGCAGTTCGTCTTCACTGATGAACGGTGAACGCATCGGTGTCCGTTCGCTGACATCGATGTACGGTCCGCCGCGCCAGAGTTCGCTGCCGTCGCGGTGAAACACCGAAACGTCGATCGCTGAACCGGACATGTGCGTGCCGATCTTCGGGATGTTCGCCACCATGACAATCGCGCGGCGAAACACGAATTCGACCGACGGGACCTCGCCGCCGCATTCCCAGAGGCACTTCTGCAGGATGGAATCAAACACTTCCGGCTTCCGCACCAGCGTTCCCTGCATTTCCAGCGATCGAAAGCCGTCTTCGATCTTCAGGATCCAGCCGAGATTGTTCATCTCACGAGCGATCGCAATCACGTCATCCACCAGTGATTCTCGCATGTAGAAGACACGGTCAAGATCTCCGGCGATTTTCGAATCAGAAAACTGCATGTCGACGCCCGCCGATGCGGCCGCGTCCCGGATCGACGCGAAGCCTTCGCCGCATTCGCTGACCGGGAATTCAAGAAGGCGTTCGACGAACTCATAGCCGAGTTCCATTTGTTCTGCCCAGTACTCGCGTCGTGCCGCGTCGGTTTCTTTCACTGCTTCAGACATGATTTCTCCAGTTTGTGAATACACTTCAGTTCGATGATTGTGACCGCGGTGATGCCGTTTGGGAAATGGATTAGAGACGCCTGCCGGATGATTACCGGTGAGCGCACGGACTCGGCAGATCGTCCGTTTTCCGTTGGTGCGATTGAAGACGTTGTTCCGTGGGGCATTGATTGGGGGACATGCAGCGACGTGCTGAGACGGAACGGGTGGGACACTTCCCGCAGAGGAATTCCCGTACAAACAGTTACTGGCATTGAATCTGTACTGGGGGAAGCCCCCCGCAGAGGTGTCGCTGAGTCATTGTTTACCCGGTCGTGGAACCGTGCAGTTGTGAACGAACCGGTCGCATAGTGGATAAACAAGGCAAGCCTGATGGGTTCAGTTCGATCACCCCGTGCAGGTCTGAATCGTTGTGCTGGCCGTCATTTTCTGCCGCCGTCAGCGGTTTTGGTGAAGGCCTGGTCGGCCCGCTCCGGAGGCGACGTACGAGATGGTTCATGATTCGTTTGACAGCAGAGCACCCAGAGAATGACGCCGATACCTCGAATCATTGTGATTGACGACAATCCCGCCGTCCATGCAGACTTCTGCAGGATTCTGACGCCGACCGACTCCGGCCCTTCACGGGCTGGTTCAGAAGTCGGCGATTCTTCTGACGTGAAGCACGGGTTGAACCGCAGTCCGGCCGTTGAACTGGAAACGGCGCGGCAGGGAGCGGACGGCTGCGAGAAGGTACGGCAGGGTTTTTCGGACGGACGACCGTTTGCGGTGGCCTTCTGTGACCTGCAGATGCCTCTCGACCGGGACGGTCTGACGGCGATTGAGAATCTGTGGGACGCCGATCCTCAGCTGCAGGTTGTCATCTGCAGTGCCTGTTCCGGCGGCGAATGGGAGAACGTGACCAGGCGTCTTGGTCACTCTGACCGACTGTTGATTCTGAAGAAGCCGTTCGACGATGTCGAGGTTCTGCAGATTGTGGTTTCGCTGCTTGAGAAGCGACGATTAATGCTGACAGCGGAAGCGCGTCAGGATCAGCTGGAGCAGCTGGTTCTGGAACGCACAAGACACCTGAATTCTGCGCGTGAAGAGTCAGAGGAATTTCTGCAGGCCATCGATTCCATTCTGATCGGCGTCAACTATCAGCTGCAGGTGCTGCGGTGGAATCAGCGGGCTGCCGAAACATTCGGAATCGCCCGAAGTGACGCGATCGGTCGCCGGCTGTATGACCTGCCGATCGAATGGGACGACTGGAATACGCTGCGGGACGTGCTGCAGACCGACCGCGTTGAGCGAACACCGCGTCTGGAAACTTCGTTTCGCATTGCTGATGGCGAGCGGCGGGTGCTGGGTTTTTCGTGTTATCCGGTGGACGGACAGTCCCGGGGAGCACTGATTCTTGGTACGGACCTGACGCGACAGCGGATTGTCGAACAACAGCTGCACCAGGCGCGAAAACTTGAGTCGGTTGGCCAGCTGGCTGCCGGCGTGGCACATGAAATCAATACGCCGATGCAGTATCTGGGCGACAACCTGGACTATGTGAAGTCCAAGTTTGAACGGCTGGTCGCGTATCTGGAGAAGACGGACGAACTGATCACCAGTGTGGAGAGCGCGGGGTATGAGCCGGAACTGTTGGCTGAGCTGCGGCAGCAGGCCGCGAAAATGAAGCTGAACAAACTCTGCAGTCAGATACCGGAGGCGCTGCAGGATTCGATCGATGGTGTGAAACATGTTTCCCGCATCGTGCAGGCCATGAAGGAATTGTCTCATCCCGGCGGCGAGCAGGATGCACCGGTGGACGTGAACCGCGTTCTGGAGACAACGATTACGGTCTCCACAAACGAATGGAAGTATGTGGCAGACGTTGAAACATCGCTTCAGGCGGATGTCGGAAGTGTGCTGGGTTTCCAGGGCGAGCTGACGCAGGTGTTTCTGAATCTGATCGTCAATGCGGCTCACGCCATCGGTGACATGACGGACGAGGGGGCCACCGGCAAGGGGTTGATCAGAATCTCAACGCAGCGGACGGAAGGATTTGTCGTGATCCGGATTTCTGATACCGGAGGCGGAATCCCGGCATCGATTCGGGACCGCATCTTTGATCCGTTCTTTACAACAAAGAAGGTCGGCAAGGGAACGGGACAGGGACTCGCCATCGCCCATTCGGTGATTGTTCAGAAACATGCCGGCCGGCTGACGTTCGACGTTGAGGAGGGAGTCGGGACGACATTCATTATCGAACTGCCGGCGATGAACGACTTCAGGACGAGCAGCGAATCGTCACAGACGAAAATCGGGGTGCTGGTATGACTGTACTTTTTGTCGATGACGATCGGCAGGTTCTGAGAGCGCTGGAACGCATGCTGGATGCGGCCGAGGTTGAGTGGGACGCTGAGTTCACAACCAGCGGACCGGATGCGCTGGCTCTGCTGGCGGAGCACGAATTTCAGGCCATTGTGACCGACATGCGAATGCCGGGCATGGACGGTGCGGAACTGTTGCAGGAGGTCAGCCGACATCACCCTGAGGTGATCCGGATTGTGCTGTCCGGTCAGGCTGACAAGCAGACCGTGCTGCGTGCCGTGAAGCCGATGCATCAGTACCTGTCCAAGCCCTGTGACACAGAGACGCTGAAATCGACGGTCTCCCGTGCCTGTGCGATGCGGAACAGGCTGAATTCAGATTCCTTAAGAGGGGCGGTCGGCAATCTGCCCGGCTTGCCGAGTCTGCCGACGGTGTATGCCCGGCTGATGGAGGCCGTCAAGTCTGACGGTTTCACGCTGGGACAGGTGGGTGAAATCATTGAACAGGATATTGCCATGACCGGCAAGATTCTGCAACTGGTGAACTCAGCGGCCTTCGGGCTGAATCGAACGGTCAGTTCACCCTGTCAGGCGGCGTCGCTGCTGGGGCTGGAGACCATCAAATCACTGACACTGGCCACAGGTGTGTTTCAGGAATGCGTCGGCGACGAGGCGGATCATTTTTCGCTGAATTCGCTGATGACTCACAGCCTTGCGGTGGCCGATTGTGCTCGCCGGATCTGTCGTGCTGAACACATGCCGGTGGATACCGTCAACGAAGCCTTTACGGCGGGCATGCTGCACGACATCGGAAAACTGGTTCTGGCGACGTCCTGCTCAGAGGCCTACAGCAGGGTGGCCGGAATGGCGGCGGAAGAACAGATTCCCGCATGGCAGGCCGAACGGCGCATCTTTGGCGCCGATCACTCGGCTGTCGGAGCCTATCTGCTGAATCTCTGGGGACTGCCACAGTCGATTGTGGAAGTGGTGGCCCTGCACCATTCACCGGAACTGGCACAGGAAAACTGTGCGTCGCTGCTGTCCATTGTGTGTACGGCCAACCTGCTGTGTAACGATGCCCCGGACGAAATGTTCGCTGCCCTTCCGACTCAGATCGACGGACAGAACCGGCTGCCGGTGTGGCGTGAATACTGCTCGAATATGGAGGATGACAACTGATATGGACGCGCCGAAGATTCTGTTCGTTGATGATGATACGAGAATTCTGACCGCCATCGATCGTCAGTTTTCAGATGATTACAATCTTGAAACAGCGGTCGGGCCGGTGGCCGGACTGGAAGCCATTGAAGAGGATGGCCCGTTCGCCGTCGTGATCTCGGATATGCGGATGCCCGACATGTCCGGTATCGAGATGCTGAGAAGGGTTCGTGAAATCAGCCCGGACACCGTGCGGGTCATGCTGACGGGCTATGCCGACCTGAATTCGACCATCGAAGCGGTGAATGAAGGCAACATCTTTCGCTTTCTGTCGAAGCCATGTTCCATGGACGTGCTGCGGTCCGTGATCAACGACGGAATCCGTCAGTTCAGACTGGTCACGTCCGAACACGAGCTTGTTGAAGGGACTCTGAAGGGCAGCATCAAGGTGCTGTTTGATGTGCTGGGGCTGGTGAATCCGGAAGCCTTCGGGCGGGCGTCCCGGGTAAAACGGATTGCCATGGCCATTGCCAGTCAGCTGGCGCTGGATGACATCTGGGAAATCGAAATTGCCGCTATGATGTCCGCCCTGGGATGCGTTTCTCTGCCGGAAACCACACTTCAGAAACTGATGGCCGGGGAAGAACTGTCTGCCGCTGAGCGGAATGTGTACAACCAGCACCCGGCGCTGGGGAAGAGCCTGCTGGAAAAGATTCCGCGGCTGTCCAACGTGGCCAGCATCGTCGGGTATCAGGAAAAGAACTTCGACGGCAGCGGGATACCCGACGACGATCTGAAAGGGAACCAGATTCCGATCGGTGCCCGGATTCTGAAAGTCGCCATCGATTTTGACATGTTTGAAACGCGTCGACAGGACCGCGTCGGAGCACTCAGCCGACTGCGGCAGCATCCCGGACACTACGATCCCGAGGTTGTGCGGGCGCTGGCGGCCGTCTTCCAGACTCTGTTTTCCGAAACCAGCGTTGAGATGACGGTTCGTGACCTGAGAATCGGCATGGTGTTCGCCCAGAACGTGCACCATGTCAACGGTCAGCTGCTGATCGGTCGCGGCCAGGAAGTCACAAACTCAGCGCTGGAAGTCCTCTCAAGAATGGCCCGAAACAACAACGTGCAACAGCCATTCCGGGTATTCATCAAACTAAAGAACGTTTCCCTCTGATCGGGCCGTGATAATTATGATGCAGGACAAACAAATTCAGGTGCTGCTGCTGGACGATGACACTCGCATTCTGCGAAGTCTGGCACGGCAGCTGGAAGAAGAAGACTTCGAGGTCATGACGACAGTTTCGGCGGCGGAAGCGTCTGCGATTCTGAATCGGCAGCGGTTTGATGCGATCGTGTGCGACAACGAAATGCCGGGACGCAGTGGTGTGCAGTTTCTGTCGCAGATCCGGCACGAGTATCCCGATATGGTCCGATTCATGCTGACCGGATCAATTCTGGAACACAACGCTCAACGTGCAATGGCCGAACTGGGCGTGATTAAAGTGCTGCCCAAGCCATGTAAGGCCGCTGATGTGGCCGATTCCATCCGTGAAGCGATGCATGCTTCTCAAAAGCCATAGTCTGAGTCAAAAGAATCCGCTTTCGGCTGAGGCGGGAGACCCATTGGCGTGGTACGCAGCGGGAGACCTTCGGTCGATCTGGTGGTCGGGTCGGGAGACCCGGCCACAACCGGGGACCTTCGGTCGGTCCGGTGGTCGGGTCGGGAGACCCGGCCACAACCGGGTCGGTCCGGTGGTCGGGTCGGGAGACCCGACCACAACCGAGACCCGACCACAACCGAACCCGGAAACCCGCCCGTAGCGGAAGTCGCCAGACTTTCGGTCCCTTTTTTCTGCGACGGCAACTCCCGGGCCCCCGACAACCTCCGCTACGGCATCCGCACAGACCGCCAGAGGGCCATTTTGCATGACGGAACAGAGTCTTCGGTGATTCGCGACCAGCACCTTCCCGGATCAACAGGTTTGCAGATTAATCGGACCCTGGCTGGACAAGGAAGGCTTTGTCCGGCATTCTTGCCGACCTGAAAGAATTTGATATGACTTGAACGCGAACAGATTCATCAATCGACCGTTGTCAGTACACAAGGTTACCCACACGTGAACAGCAGTCAGGCTTCGACCGCAGACTTTGAGAAACTGGATATCCGTGTAGGAACCGTTGTCGAAGTCGCTCCGTTTCCCGAAGGCCGATATTCGTCACACGTTCTGCAGATTGATTTCGGGGCGGAACTGGGCGTCAGAAAATCGCTGGCCAGACTTGTTCCGAATTACGACAACGTCGATCTGGTCGGCCGTCAGGTGCTGTGCCTCATCAACTTCGCGCCGCGACAGATTGGCAAGCACCAGTCGACCGTGCTGACGCTTGGTGTGCCGGACGACCAGGGGAACGTGGCATTGTTGCAGCCGGATCGGGAAGTACCGCCGGGCGGCCGACTGTACTGAAACGCACAGTTTGGTCTGGTGGCGGGATCGTCTGTTTCGGGTCAGCGGGCGTGGCGCGCGGTGGCGGCGGGCGTGGCGGGTCAGGATTCGAGGCTGGCTTCGAGCGCCAGGGCGGCTCCCATGCCTCCTCCGATGCACAGCGTGGCAAGCCCGTTACGCACGGCGCCCGCAGCGATGCGGTGAGCAAGATGGGCGGCCAGACGTGCTCCGCTGGTTCCGATCGGGTGTCCCAGTGCAATGGCTCCGCCGTCCATATTGACGCGATCCCGGTCCAGCTGCAGTTCCTGCATGCAGACCAGAGTCTGAGCTGCAAAGGCCTCGTTGATTTCAATGGTATCGAATCCGTCCGGATTCAGGTCGTATCGGTGGCAGAGTTTTCGCACCGCATGGACCGGCCCGAGCCCCATGGCGGCCGGATCGCAGCCGACTGTTTCCACGGCCGAGACCTGTGCGAGCACCGGCCACTGTCGGGCGGCGGCTGCTTCGCGACTGGCTACCACCAGCATCGCCGCTCCGTCGTTGATGCCCGAGGCATTTCCTGCCGTGATGGTACCGTTTGCCGAGAAGGCCGGTTTCAGTGCCGCCAGCTGGGCGACGGTGGTGTCCGCTCGAGGGTGTTCGTCCACGGACAGTTCGGGCAGCGGGGCCAGTTCGTCAGTGAAATGACCATTTGCCGCGGCGGCCGCGCAGCGCTGCTGCGACAATGCGGCGAATTCGTCCTGCTGTTCCCGTGACACTGAATACTGTTGCGCGAGTCGTTCTGCCGTCAGTGCCATGTGATCGCCGCTGAACGCGTCGACCAGCCCGTCCTGCAGCACGGTATCCACCAGCTGGCCGTCACCGAATTTCGTGCCGGTGCGGGACCGCTGCAGAATGTGTGGTGCGTTGCTCATGGATTCAGTGCCGCCACACAGCACAACGTCAGCGTCGCCGGCGCGAATCGCCTGCACGGCCAGCAGCACGGCCTGCAGTCCCGATCCACACATCATATTTACGGAAAAGGCGGGGGCCGTGATCGGCAGGTCCAGTCGCACTCCGATCTGGCGGGCCACGTTCATCCCCAGCCCGGCGCTCAGCACGTTGCCGGCAATGACCAGGTCAATCGATTCCTTCGGCAGCCCCGACAACGCCGCCTCAGCCGCATGCACGGCCAGATCAACAGCACTGAGCCTGGACGCAGAACCGAGAAATCGACCGAACGGCGTTCGCCGGGCGGCAATAATGCAGGCTTCAGGCATGGTGAAACAGTTCGGATCTCATCGGTTGAATGTTGTTGATAATCGGGCGGAATTCCATGACTCCCAGCACCTGTGATTCCAGATCGATACCGGGAGCCACTTCCAGCAGTTCGAGCCCGTCCGCCGTGAGGCGAAATACGGCTCGTTCGGTGACCACCATCACGTCGTGCTGAGCGGCTCGCGCCACGTCTCCGCTGAAGGAAACGTGGTGGACTTCGTTGACGAATTTACGGGTCGTTCCTTCCTGCACAATCGTGAGTCGGCCGTCCCTGATGTCCGCCTTCAGTCCGCCGGATGTCATGGTGCCGCAGAAAACCACTCGGCGGGCATTCTGCGAAATATTGACGAATCCGCCGATGCCGGCCAGCACACTGCCAAAGCGTGAGACGTTGACGTTGCCGGCCTGGTCAATCTGTGCTGCGCCCAGTGCGGCAAAGTCAAGGCCACCACCATCGTAGAAATCGAACTGAGCCGCCTGATCAATGATCGCGTCGGGGAAGGCCGAAGCGCCAAAGCTAAGACCGCCCGCCGGAATGCCGCCGATCGGCCCGCTTTCCACGGTCAGTGTCAGATCCTTGAAGATACCCCGCTCAGCCGCAATTCGAGCGATGCCTTCGGGCATGCCGATTCCCAGATTGGCAACATTTCCTGGACAGAGTTCGTCGCAGGCGCGGGCGGCAATCACCCGTCGGACACTCATCGGCATCCGGTCGCTGAAGTCCGAACGGTCTGTGGGATGGCTGCCGGCCGAACAGTAGGCTGCGTTGAACTTTTCTCCGAACGTCTGATCGTGCTCATCATCGCGGGCCACGATGATTCGGTCGACCAGAATGCCGGGCACAGATACCTGCTGAGGGGGCAGCGGAGCATCGGTAAGATGTTTGACCTGCGCCAGCACCATGCCGCCGCTGTTTCTTACTGCCTGGGCAATCGGCAGTATTTCGCCGATCACCGCTTCCTCGGCCATGGACAGATTGCCCGCCGGATCCGCCGCCGTGGCGCGGATCAGCCCGACGTGGATGGGAAAGGCCTTGTAAAACAGCCACGTTCGTCCATTCAGCTGAACGCGTTCCACCAGCGGCTCGGTGGTTCTGGAGTTCAGCCGGCCACCATCGTGAACCGGATCCACAAATGTACCGAGACCAACGTGCGTGATGCAGCCCGGGCGTCCGCCCGCGATGTCTCGCAGCAGGTGGCAGATCACGCCCTGCGGAAAATTGTAGGCTTCAATCCGGTTTTCCAGCGCCAGCCGGCCCATGCCGGGCACCAGACCCCAGTGTCCGCCCACCACGCGTCTGATCAGCCCTTCGTGTGCCAGATGGTTCAGACCTCGCGACCGGCCGTCTCCCTGACCGGCGGCGTACACCAGCGTCAGGCCGGTCGGCTGCTGCTGTGACAGAAATCGTCGTTGGATGGCGGCGGTCAGCGCCTCAGGATGGGCGGCTCCGACAAAGCCGCCGCACACCATGGTCACGCCGTCCTGAATCAGAGCCACCGCGTCGTCGGCGGAACACAGTTTTTCTGTTCGTGCCGGTTGTGATGTCATCCCCACCATCCGCCGTTCACATGAATTGTCTGTCCCGTGATATAGTTGGCCAGCGGACTGCACAGAAACAGAATGGCGCTGGCTATTTCTTCCGGCGTTCCAAAGCGGGCCAGCGGAATCTGCTTCAGCATTTCGTCCCGTGCGGCTTCCGGTATGGATTGCCCCATGTCTGTCAGCACCACACCGGGGGCCACGGCGTTGACCGTGATCTGCCGATACGCCACTTCCTTGCTCAGGGCTTTAGTCAGCCCCACAACGCCGGCCTTGGCGGCGGAGTAATTGGTCTGCCCGAAGAATCCGGTAAAGCCGGAAATCGAGGCCATGCTGACAATGCGGCCGCCATCCTCCAGACGTGAAACGGCTTCCCGGCAGACTTTCCAGACGCCCGACAGGTTGGTGTCGATGACTGCCTGCCATTCATCGTCGGACATCTTCTTCAGCGTGCGATCCCTGATCACGGCAGCATTGTTAATCACCATGTCCAGCGTTCCGAATTCGCTGGTCACCTTGTCAAACATGGAGGCAATTGAGGCGCGGTCTCTCACGTCGCCTTCCACCGCCATCGCTTTGTCACCCAGTTTGTCGGCCGCCGCTTCAGCCCGTTGCTGATTGATTCCTTCAGAATCCCGGAACCATGTCAGGGCCACGCTGGCCCCTGCGGCGTGCAGCGCCGTGGCGGTGGCAAGCCCAAGGCCCTGCCCTGCTCCGGTGACCACGGCTGTCTTTGATTGCAGGTTGATGGAAATCATGGTCGGAAGATCGAACGGGGGGGGGAAGGATAAAGGATGGATGAACCGTGAATGCGGAACAGGTAGCTTGTCAGCCCTGCCGTCGGTTCTGCAGACAGCAGCCTATCAGAAGCGGCGAGATCCGAAAGCTTCAGCAGCTTTAATGGCAGCGCCGGAGCCTCGGGCCTTGTTCGCGGGCCACCGGTTTGCCAGGTCGGCCTGCCGTCTGCAATAATCTGAACGACCGCAACGGCATGACGAGTCTCTGGTGTTTCGTCGTCATTCTGCTGAATACCACCGCACCGGTTTTCCGAGAAACCTGTTGCTGGTCTTGCCCGCCTTTTTTATCCCCTCACAGAGTCTCACGCATGCCTTCCAATACCAATCGTCGCGGCTTTCTGCAGGCGGCGGGAACCACCGCCGCGTCACTGACCATTCTGAAAGCCGGCTCGGCACGGACCTATGCCGCGAATGAAAAACTGAACATCGCGTCCATCGGCGCGGGTGGACGTGCGGCGGGTGACATCCTGGCGGTGGCCTCAGAAAATATCGTCGCTCTGTGTGACGTTGATCAGAATCGCGCGGCCGGCATGTTCCGGAAATTTCCTGAAGCCCGGCAGTTCACCGACTATCGGATCATGCTTCAGGAAATGGAATCGCAGATCGACGCGGTGATTGTCGGCACTCCGGACCATCATCATTTCCACGCTTCCATGGCCGCCATTCGGCTGGGCAAACATGTGTACTGTGAAAAACCGCTGACACATTCGGTCTGGGAAGCCCGGGAACTGACCAGAGCGGCCCGCGACGCCGGTGTGGCGACGCAGATGGGCAACCAGGCTCAGGCTTCCGAACAGACCCGCGTTGTTCAGGAGTTTGTGATGGACGGGGCGATCGGGCAGATTTCAGAGGCTCATGTCTGGACAGACCGACCGTCCCGCGGGCTGTTTGATGAATACTGGCCGCAGGGCGTTTCGCGGCCTCAGGACAAACCGCCCGTGCCCGATACGCTGGCCTGGGATCTGTGGCTCGGGCCGGCGCCTGAGCGGCCCTATCATGCGGCCTATGTCCCGACGAAATGGCGCGGCTGGTGGGATTTCGGCACAGGAGCACTGGGCGATATCGCGTGCCACTATTTTGATCCGATATTCCGAGCCCTGAAACTGGGGGCTCCGACCACTGTTGAGGCTTCGTCCACCCGAGTGAATAAGGAAACCTATCCGGTGGGTTCCATGATCACGTTTCATTTTGCCGCCCGGGGTGATATGGCTCCGGTGAAACTGGTCTGGTACGACGGCGGCCTGCGTCCGCCTCGGCCGGCCGCTCTGAGGGAAGGTGATGTCATGGGAACAAACGGGCTGCTGCTTGTTGGCGAAGATGATGCCGTGCTGATGTCTGACTGGAACACCTGGCGGCTGTATCCGGAACAGCGAGCGAACGACTACGGTACTCCCCCAAAGAAGCTGGCCCGGTCTGCCGGTCACCATGTTGAATGGATCGAAGCCTGTAAGGGTGGTCCGGCCGCCGGTTCGAATTTTGACTGGGCGGGACCGATGACTGAGACGATACTGCTGGGCAACGTCGCGCTGCGTTCACAGCTTCGTGAAGATCTGACGCGGACTGCTCTGGCATGGGACGCTGAAGAAATGGCGTTCACCAACCACAGTGCTGCGAACCAGTTTCTGCAGCGGGAATATCGCGAAGGGTGGACTGTTTAGCAAGGTATGGTCACAAGTCGACGCCTGAATCGGAGTACAAAATATACTAAACCTGCCGTGAGCCGGATTTGGTATGCCCGGCTATTGAAGAAAGCTGAACAGCATGACGACAGACAGTCGGCCGCTGAACTCAAAAGTGGCCTGGGTAACCGGTTCGTCCCGCGGACTGGGGCGCGTGATGGCGGAAGAACTGGCTCGGCTGGGCGCCCGCGTCGCGGTGCATGGAAGTCGTCCGGACAGTCCTCGCACCTTCGACGAAGGCGGGACGATGCAGGAACTGGCGGCTGAAATCGCCGAATCAACCGGCGCCGACGTGATGCCCACATGGGGAGATGTGACCAGCGACACTGAGATGCGTCGTGTGGCCGACGAGATTCGTGCCCGGTGGTCACAGATTGATATTCTGGTCTGCTGTGCCGGCGGAGACATCGGCGCCGGCGGAACGGCGACCGGCCGCGGAGGCCGACCGGAGGCAGATGACTGCCTGAATATTTCTGTCAGCGATCTGACAAGTGTGATGGATCGTAATCTGCTGGGAACCATGCTGTGCTGCCGTGAAGTTGCTCCGGAAATGATCGCTCGTAAACAGGGACGCATCATTACCATCGGCAGCATTGCCGGATGTATCGGACGTCGGGAAGGTTCGATCTACAGCGTCGCCAAGGCCGGTGTGCATGCCTGGACCCGCTGTCTGGCCGAGCAGCTGCGGCCGCACAATATACCCGTCAACTGCGTGGCTCCCGGCGGGACGGTCACCGAACGTTTTCTGCGGATCCATGAAATCGAGCAGGATCGGCTGGTCACTCAGGGAACACTGGAACGCTACGGGCGTCCCGAAGAAGTCGCCTCAGTTGTTGGTTTCCTGTGTACTGAGTCAGCTCGGTTCGTAAGCGGCCAGATCATCCGTGTTGATGGCGCCAGCCAGACTTTTCCCGGCTGATACGGGGTTTCGACCAAAGGTGAAACCATCGCGTGTGGCGGAACAGCGGCAGCCTGTCTGCCGCCGTTCCGACACATTTGTATTTGAAGCACAATGGGATTGGTGGTTGCCGCTGTGAAGTTCGCTCAGCGAGCTCGGTCCGGCCTGTGGGGTTCCTGCGTTCTCTGTTTTCTTGTCCGGGTTGGTGCGGTGGGGCTTGGGATCGCAGGCAGGGATGCTTACGCCACGTTGTGGGCAGCGACGTTTTCTGCCTTGTGCGGCCTGCGCCTGCCCTGCCGATTCTGTGGACCTTCAATGTTGTACCCGCACGAATTCATTTCTTCCACAGCGGATCGTCGTGACTGTCGCCGGATGGTCGGTACCAGCGGGTCAGGGTCACTTTCTGCCGGGTATAGAATTGAATTCCTTCCATGCCCTGGACGTGGAGATCGCCGAAGAAGGATCCGTTCCAGCCAGTGAACGGAAGCCATGCCATCGGGGCCGGAACGCCCACATTGATACCGATCATGCCGGCGTTGAAGTATTCGCGGAACTGCCGAGCCGCATAGCCATCTGACGTGAAGATTGATGCGCCGTTGCCGAATTCGCACAGGTGACTCAGCTGCAGCGCCTGCTCCAGCGATTCGGCCCGCATGACGGACAATACCGGTCCGAAGACTTCTTCCCGCGCGATTGTCATGTCAGCCGCGACATGATCCACGATGCACGGCCCCAGAAAGAAACCGTCACTCTGCAGTTCTGTGCGACGGTCCAGTGCCACGGTGGCTCCTTCATCAGCCGCCCCGTCGACAAATGCCGCCACGCGAGTCACATGCTGCGGACGAATCAGCGGGCCCAGGTCGACATCGTCCAGCTCATGCGTCGGCCCCATGGTCAGTGACGCGGCCTGCTGCGACAGCTGCTCAACCAGCGTATCGGCGACGTCACCAACCGGCACGGCGATACTGGTCGCCATACACCGCTGACCTCCACAGCCGAACGAAGCCGCTGACAGGGCGCGAACGCTGAGGTCCAGATTCGCGTCCGGCATCACGATGCAGTAATTTTTTGCTCCCCCGGCGGACTGAACGCGTTTGCCGGCCGCTGTTCCCTGACGGTAGACCGACTGGGCGGCGGGAGTAGACCCCACAAATGAAACGGCGGCGACGGCCGAGTGTTGAATCAGCTGATCCGCGCACGGACGTCCACCGTGCAGCACGTTGAACACGCCCGGCGGACAGTCTGCCTGCAGCAGCAGTTCACCCAGACGCACGGCCGTCAGCGGCACTTTTTCCGACGGCTTCAGAATAAACGTATTGCCGCAGACCAGCGCGATCGGAAACATCCACATCGGCACCATGGCCGGAAAATTGTAGGGCGTGATGCCCACACACACGCCGACCGGATGCCGCTGCACATCGGCGTCGACGTGCAGTGCCATGTTGCTGAGCGACTGTCCCATGAACAGTGCTGGAATGCCGCAGGCAAATTCCACCACCTCGATTCCGCGACGGACTTCTGCGCGAGATTCGGCCAGCGTTTTGCCGTGCTCGGTCGTGACCAGTTGTGCCAGCTGGTCGAAATGCTGTTCCAGCAGTTCGCGATAGCGAAACATGACGCGGGCGCGTTCCACAATCGGCGTGCCGCTCCACGCGGCCAGAGCATTACCGGCTGCGGTCACCGCGTCCTGCACGTCGCTTTCATCAGAAAGGGGCACCTGTGCAATGACCGCTCCGGTGGACGGATTGAACACATCTTCGTAATGGCTGGTGCGGGCAGCGCGAAACTGTCCGTTGATCAGGTTCAGTACTTCACTGGTGGTCGACATGTTTTGGTGATCTGCTGGATATGGTCGTGCCGCGGTATGTTCAGGATGAATGCGTGTTCCGCGAATTGATTACCAGATGGTCATCGACTGCTGAAACAGCAGCGTCAGTGCGGCTTCATCGGCCGGGCGGGGTGAAAGCTTCGTGACGCGATGCTGGGGCAGCGTGCCGGCGACAAGCCCCGGGATATCTGATTCTGTGTAGCCCACTTCACGCAGGCCGTTCGGCATGTTCATCTGTTTCATGAAGTGAATCACGCGGTCCGCCAGGATGTCACCGGCAGCCTCCGGCGGCGCGTCACTGACGTCGGCCCCCAGCGCGGCGGCCGCACGCAGATGTCGCTCGGGACAGGCTGGTGCCGTGAAGCGAACCACCGCCGGTGTGTTCAGGATCACGGACATGCCGTGAGGTACCAGCGGGTGGTCAACCTCAAATCCGGCCGGCTGATATGTTCTGACCATGCCAGCCACGGGATACGACATGCCGTGCGGCAGATGCACGCCGGCGTTGCCGAAGCCGATACCCGCGATGGCCGCGGCCATCAGCATATTGCTGCGGGCTTCATCGTCCGACGTATCCGACACGGCTCGGGGAAGGTATTCCGCCATCAGTGTCAGAGCATGCAGCGACCACAGATCGCTGATGGGATTGGATCCCTGATAGGCCGGTCGCTGCAGCGGTCCTTCCGGTTTCGGACGCTGATCAAACGGGATGGCGGTATAGGATTCCAGAGCATGGCTCAGCACATCCAGGCCGCTGGAAGCCGCGACGGCGGCCGGCAGAGACCGCGTGTTGTCAGCATCAATGATGCCCAGCGTCGGTTTCAGGTAACGATGGGCAATACCTGTCTTGGCCTTCTTTTCGACGTAGTCGAAGATGGCCACACCGGTGGTCTCACTGCCGGTTCCGGCGGTGGTGGGGACGGCAATCAGGGGCTTCAGCGGCCCGGGCACCGGCTGTCCGTTGCCGATCGGTGCGTTCACGTAGTGGAGGAAGTCGGCGGGCCATGTGCTGTACAGATTAGCGGCCTTGGCCGTATCGATGGTACTGCCGCCACCGACGGCCACAAACGAATCAAAGTTTCCGTCCGCGGCGACGGCCGCGGCATGTCGAAAGCTGGCATCCGTCGGTTCAATCGAAATTTCATCGAAGACAATGAAATCAAGATGCTGTCGTTTCAGCGATTCAACAACAACTTCTGCGGGCGGCAGTGATCTTAGATTCGGATCGATCAGAACCATTGTGCGGCGAGCCGACATATCCCGCAGGTCCATGCCGATCTCCTGCGTACAGCCGGCGCCGAACCGAATGTTGGAGGCCGACATCTGAAAAACATTGTCCGTCTGCATCTGTTGTTCCCGGTGAGTCACGGATCAAAGGACGTCGCGTTCAGGGTCTGCCACGCGACGAGTGATCATGTTCAGGTGAGCCATCAATATCGTATTGAAATGTCTCAGCCGCCAGAACGATTGACACAACGGTGACCGCCGCCGTGGCCATCAGATAAAGTGATACCGGCCAGGTCCTGTCGCCGGACCATTCCAGCAGAGCGGTCGCGATCATCGGAGCCAGACCTCCGGCCAGCGGCGACGCCAGCTGGTAGCCAATGGATGCTCCGCTGTACCGCACGTTTGTGCCGAACAGTTCAGAAAAGAAGGCAGCCTGAGGACCATACATGGCCGCGTGTCCGATCATGCCGATCACAATCGCCAGCCAGACCAGAGTGACCGTTCCGGATTCGACCATCCAGAAAAACGGAAAGGCAAAGGCGGCGATGAATAACGCTCCACACAGGTAGACCGGCCGTCGCCCGATGCGATCAGACAGCATTCCGAAACCGGGGATGGCAATCACCTGGACCGCTGCCGCGATCCAGACTCCCTTCAACACGTCACTCCGCGGCAGCTGCATCTGTTCGGTGGCGAAGGACAGGACAAATACACTGAAGATGTAGAAACAGGCGTTTTCTGCGAAACGAGCGCCCATAGCCAGCAGTACGTTCTTCGGATAGTTGCGAAAGACGTCCAGAACTGGCAGTGGACTCACATCCTTTTTCTGCTGCATCCGGGCAAACAGAGGACTTTCCATGACGCGCACACGGATGAACGTGCCCACGGCCAGCAGGGCGATGCCGAGCAGAAAGGGCATTCGCCAGCCCCAGCTCAGAAATGCCTCTTCGTCCATAGCTGAAAACAGAGCGAACACACCGGTGGCCAGCAGCAGTCCGGCAGGCACGCCCATCTGCACGCAGCTGCCGTAGAGTCCGCGGCGGCCACCGTGACCGTGTTCCACCGCCATCAATACGGCCCCGCCCCATTCACCGCCCACACCGAAGCCCTGCACCAGCCGCAGCACAATCAGCGCTATGGGCGCCGCCATTCCGATCGTCTGGTAGGTTGGCAGGACGCCGATCAGGCAGGTGGCAATGCCCATCATCATCAGCGTTGTCACCAGCATTGCTTTGCGGCCGATACGATCACCGAAATGGCCAAACACAATTCCGCCGACGGGACGTGCAAAGAAGCCGATGGCAAATGAACCGTAGGCGGCCATCCGCGACAGGAATTCATCTTCCGACGGAAAAAACAGTCGATTAAAGACCAGGGCGGCGGCCGTGCCGTAGATGAAGAAGTCGTACCATTCGATGGTGGTGCCGACAAAACTGGCCAGGACCACGCGCCGCACATCAGATGGTTCGGCAACACGACTTTCTGTCGCCTTCTGATCGGCGGGAAGGCCCTGATTCGGCGAATCCGTTGCCTCGGTCACCTGACACCTCTGTACTGGCGGGTCGTGTTTCATGCTGCGGGACGGTTGTCTTCGAGAGCTTACACAACGCAGCAGGGAATCCAAAGCGAATGTACGGCCCACAACGGCTGTCGCTAAGACAACAACCGTGGGGCAAGAGCCCCGCCGGTTGTCCCGGCCCGGCGTCGGCGCCTGGTGGACTGGGCACGCAGACGGAACCACTTGCGTGCCTCGTCCGTCGCCCTGGCCCGGCGTTGGCGCCAGTGTCGTAGCAGAACTGGTCGGCTGAAGAGCTGAGCAGACAGTCGCTCGGACATTCCTGTCCGAGCCGTTGTTCCGGCGGTGGTCGGTGGACAGCGCTGTCCGCCGTGCGGGGATGATCAGGTTGAGCGTTGTCGCGCGACTTCGGTGTGTGTTTCGTGCGTAATATCCGGCTGCTGACTCTAGCCCACGTCCCCGTGGTTTCACGAAAAACAGAAAATCCTGAGATTTCCCCCCCAACGCCGGTCCATTTCCGGGCCGGATGTCGCATTGGCTATTGACCGCAATTTATGGGCCTCGACAGCCTCCTGTATCGTCTGTTGAAACACACGAACGGTCGGAACGACCACAAACGAAAGCGATGAGCTCGGGGTGTTTCGGCACGGGAGAGCGGTAGACCCATCTTTCTGAGAGCAAAGACGCGCAGTTTCTGTGGGCAGATGGCGTCGCGGCGACTTGCTCCACTTTTTCTTCAGGAGAAATCATGGCTCGTTCTATTCAATTCATCGCCGTTCTTTGTCTGTCGCTGTTTGTCATCAATGGTGCAGCCGTCGAAGCGGGTTTCCTGACCTTGAAGCAGGGAGTCGATGGATACACCGGCACACGAGATGCTTTTATTGACAGCAGATCCAGCTCCGCTGATGTCAATTTCGGAACGCACGAAAAAATAGTGGTGGACGGGACTCCGACTCAGCGCGGTCTGCTGTCGTTTACCGACGTGATCCGCCCCGGCTGGATTCCGCTGGGGTCGACGATTCACTCCGCAACGCTCACGGTCTTCACCAGTGATCCGTCAACGCTGTCAGGGCATGCTCGCGTGTACAGGATGCTCGCTGACTGGGATGACAGTACGATCACCCATGACAACGCCAAGCTGAACGGCAATACACAGGCGGGTATTCAGACGGACGGCCTGGAAGCTGTAACCACAGCAATTCATTCAGGGCTGCTTCCGACCTCCGGCGCCTTGAATCTGGATATGACCGCGGACGTACAGTCCTGGGCAGATGGTGGCGACAACTTTGGGTGGCTGTTTTACAGATTCGGAGATGATCAATGGGATTTCTGGTCGTCTGAAGCTGCCGATGCCAACCTGCGCCCCAGTCTTTCGGTGAATTTTACGGCTCCGGCGACAGCCGCGGTACCCGAGCCGGCATCTGCAGCAACCTGGAGCATTCTGGCGATTCCGGGTCTGCTGTTTATGCGACGCCGGTTCAGGCAGGGTGCCGTTGCTCCCGACGGCCTGTTGTCTGCTGCGCCACGCAGCCCCGCCCCGCCCCACGCTGATCGGCAGATAGTCCGGGCAGCTTCCCGCTCTCGGCGTTGCTGAATTCGCTGACCGCACGGGGGAAGGCACAGGAATTTCGCTCAGGATTGACGAATCCCAAAAAGTGTCAGACGAAATTCGTGCCGGTGAAAATCATAGGTGTCACTGACGGGAGTCCTGCTCGCAGATTTGTGCTAATCTGTCCGTCAAAGAACTCTTCTGACGGCAGTTGAAAAGACGCCGGAACCGGTTCAGTCACCTTTGGATTTGTGTGCCTACGCATGTTGCTGCGTTCGACTTTTCTGATTATCTGGGGCAGCCTGCTGCCGGCAGTTGTTTTTTGTTCTTCATCGCAGCTGACGGCTGACGAACCTTCACCGGTGTGTGAGCAGATTACGGATCCGCATCTTCCCAACGCCTTCCGTCTGCACGATCGAGTGATTTCCGGCGGGCAGCCGGACGGGGCGGCTGGTTTTCGTGCGTTGAAACAGCTGGGCATCCGCACGGTCATCAGCGTAGACGGCCTGAAACCGGATGTTGAGACGGCTCGAACCTTCGGACTTCGCTATGTACATCTGCCCCACGGTTATGATGACGTGCCGGAAGATCGAGCGTTGGAGCTGGCGAAGGCCGTCTCCAGTCTTCCCGGCCCGGTTTATGTTCATTGCCATCATGGCAAACACCGCAGTCCGGCGGCGGCTGCGGTCGCCTGTATCAGGGCCGGTTTGATTCCTCAGGAATCTGGGCCCGCCATCCTGAAGATCGCCGGGACCAGTCCGAAATACGCTGGTCTGTATCAGGCCGTCAGCCGGACTCAAAAGATGGAACGATCACGGCTGGACAGCATCACGGTGCAATTCCGCGAATCCGTCAAGCTACCGCCGGCGGTAGAATTGATGACTCAGATTGGTCAGACGTTTGAGCACCTTGAACAGATCGCTGCTGCCGGCTGGAAGCCGCCCGCCAGCCATCCGGATTTGGTGCCGGCTCACGAAGCATTGATGTTGAAGGAGCATTTCACTGAATTTCAACGAGTTCCCTCGGTCAGTCAGCGGTCCGTCCAATTTCGGCAGCTGCTGGCCGAATCTCAGCAGCATGCGGACCGGCTGGAAACGCTGCTGGCGTCTTCCGGGAAAAGGCCGATTGTCGCAGAGTCAAGGGATGAGGCTGCCGCTGAGCTCGCAGCTGTTCGAGCCCGCTGCAGCAGCTGCCATCAAAAGTTTCGCGACTAAAAAAGCAAGGTCAGCCATCAATCGCCGGCTGGTACATGTTGTGGCCGGGTCGCATGTCGTGGCCGGGTGGCATGTTGTGGTCGGGGCTCCCGATCCATGTTGTGGCCGGGTCTCCCGACCCGACCACACCATCGACCGAAGGTCTCCCGCCGCCCATCACGCCAATGGGTAGGTCAGTCATCAATCGCCGGCTGGTACTTTTTCAGATAGCCGTTTAGTCTCAGTTTGCGACGCGTGCTGTCGGACGTCATATAGCGAATCTTGCCGAAGATCGGTCGTTCAGGGCCCCAGGCTCGATCGTAACGGCCGAGCACCCAGAAGATGCCGGACCACGAATTCGGATTGCGTCCATCCACCGCGTAACGATTGTTCAGGTCGACCATGATGTCGAGTGCCTGTTGCGGCGTTTCAGTCCATTCCAGAATCTTCTTGCCCCATAACATTCGCAGGTAGTTGTGCATCCGGCCCTCGGTCACCAGCTGTGTCTGGGCGGCGTTCCAGATATCGTCATGTGTTTCCGCATCACGCAGTTCCTCGTACGAATAAATGTAGGGGCGCGGATCGTTGGCATGTTCTTCCAGCGTGATGCGGGCAAATTCCGGAAGCGATTCGTACTGGTCATAGTTTGGATCGTGACAGCAGGCGTTGTAGCCAAGTTCTCGCCAGGTGATCAGTTCATCCAGGAAGGATTCGGCGGCCGGGGACATTTGCCACCAGCCAGAGCGGCTGCCTTTGGTCTGTTTCACGCTGCCGAGGTCACTGACCGACCATTCTTCGCTGTCGGCCACGGCCGAGAAGACTTCGTTTGCTGAGATGTGTCCGAAATGCAGATAGGGCGACAGTCCGCTGCTGGGATCGTCGTCCGGCTGGTTGCGGTCGTCGGCGTAGCGGTGCAGTCGATTTTTGATGAATGACCGAAGCTGTCGGCGGGCGGCGCCGGTGCCTCCGTCCAGCAGTGCAGGGCCGACCGTCTGATCGATGGGCAGACCGGCAAGTGTTTCGGCCGAAGCGGCGAGACACGTATCTGTCGCCGCCGGCCACTTTTCAACGACGTCTTTAGGGATACAGTCCTTCTTCACCAACCCCCTGGTTTTCAGCGGAGCAGCGGTCGGAAAGTCGCTCAAATACGGCTGCAGCGTCTTCTGCAGGTGGTTGCGGAATGAAAACGCCCGGGTGAACACCCGATCGGTGGCTCGCATGGGATACAGACCGTTTGAATCGACGGCTTCCATCAGCACCGACACCTGACCGGCGGCAGCCTGCACCATCCGCGGCAGAAAGAAGCAAGGAAAATCGTCGGTAACGACCAGACACGCCTTTTGGCTGAGTGCCTGCAGCAGCCCGCTTCCCTTACCTTGTGCCGGTTCGACGTAAGGCAGGTAGCTCACGCCCGCGCTGGCGGCTGCCGCCCGATTGTCGGCCATTCCCTGTAGGACAAATCGATGCAGGCGAACACTGGCCCACTTATATCCGCATCGCAGTGCCTCCAGAATCAGCAGCGGTTTCGTAAGTTCAACCGCACGTTCCACCGCTCGCTGCAGAGCGAAGTTGTGGTGAAGCCGTCGATTGGCAATCATCCAGTACAGAACAAAATCCCCGTCCGGGCGGACGGCAGCGTCGTTCTGTGGAACGATTCGAATACTGCTAACGGTCATCCGCTTGTCCTGCGAGTCGTTTGGTGCTGCCAGAAAAGGCTGTCGACGGTTGGACGCTGTCCGGCCGTTGACGATCCGGCAATTCATAATGCCGAGGCTGGCCGAACAGTTCCAGCATCTGTTCGCGACGGTAGGTGAAGATTTTTGTCAGATTGCTTCCCACGAACAGCCAGTGGGCCAGTCGCCCACCCGGAACGCGGTACCGCACTTCATCTGTGACCAGAGTCCCGCCGTCCTGTGTTCCGAATGTGTGGAGGTGTTCCCACAGATAATACGGCCCCTTCAGCTGCCGATCGGTAAAGGAAAACGGCGGGTCCCATGTGGAAATTTCCGTCCGCCAGCGAATCGGAACACCTCTGAGTCGCAGACGATAGTCGATCAGTGTACCGGCCTGAATCAGGATAGGAGCCGGCGTGATGACGCGGAACTTCAGCCACGGTGGTGTGATACGTTCCAGTTGAAAGGCATCGCTGAAGAAGTCAAACACGACCTCGCGCGGCACCGGCAGCAGGATCGAACTGTGCAGAACGTAACAACTGTCTGCAGTGTTCCAGTGGATCTCAACCATGAAATTTCAACCATGAATATGTCGCTGAAAAGACGCGTGAGGATGCCGGAGCCGTGCGAAAGAGAAAATGAAAGCATGCTGATCGCTGCAGGACCCTGCAGTCCGGGTGGTGATCGGATCTCCTGACCAAACAGGTGGGGCGGTCGGGAGACCGCCCCACAACGCGGGCCGATGGG
>JAVKCM010000028.1:0-44691 GCA_040222735.1 Fuerstiella sp.
GCATCGAGGTGCTCGGGTTTGCCATTCTGCACAACCACTTTCATGTGGTGCTCAGAAACCGCCCGGACGTGGTCGAAGACTGGTCCGACGACGATGTGGCTCTGCGCTGGTGGCAGCTGTGTCCGGGCCGCCGCGACGAAGACGGGGCGGCCGCCGAACCCACCGAGCTGGAACTCAAGGCACTGAAAGGCGACCCGGAAGAACTGGCCGAGTATCGCAAACGCCTGTCGAGCATTTCCTGGTTCATGCGGTTCGTCGCGGAAATGTGGTATACAGACCGTCCAGCGCCGGGAGAACACCGCCTCGTTTGCCTTTTCGCTGCAGCATGTGGCACAAAGATTTCTGCCCCGTCCAGCTTCGGTACAGGTGGCCGTCTATCCCACCGGATCGGATGGTGCAAGAATCGGAGCCGGATACCTGGCGGATGTCGACACCTTCGGAAATGGTGCCTCAGTACCCGTGTTCGGTTTTACCGCCACCGACTGGCCGCAGCAGGCGACGCATGCTGAAGTTCATGTCGCCGTGCAGCGTGAATCAGTCGAACCCACAGACACAATGCGGCTCAGCGAACTGCATCTGGAAGGGGCCACACGCCATGACCATCGGCCACTGACCGGACTGCAGGGAGTGGTGGCCCACGTGATCGTCGATGCACAGCAGTCGAACCAGCTGACCATCATCGAAAAGCACGAAGCGGATTCGCCCGGTCTTGATGCAATTGTGGTGAGGCTGCAGAGTAACGCAGGTCTGGTCCGGAAGATCCGACGCATTGATCCTGAAAGTCGCCTGGTTACGACTATCTTCAAGTCTGACAGTTCTGGCACTGTGAACCTGGCGAATGATGTTGTTGAGTTTCTGCTGCAGGACGATCTGCAGCGCAAGTCGCTGCACCTGCTGAAGCCTGTTACGCTTTCGGTTTCCACCAACAACGGGCTGCTGATACCGACCAGTCGCTGAGACGCCGAGGCCTGCCCGTTTCACGGGCCCCGCCCGTTTCACTGGTCCTGGCGTTTTCGAGGCCCCTGCCGCTTTCGTGGGCGAGGTGAGCCCCGCGATCGAAACGATTTGCAGGTTGACGCGAGCGGACAGAAAGCCACTTGTACAGACCGTGCAGAATGCCACGCGGCGCGCCCGGATGGCACGGTCTGCACACTCAGGGCTTGCGAAGACCAACTGGCTGTTGCGGAAGCTGTCTTCCCGCCAGTTTTATCGAAAGAAGCCGTCGGGAAGGTGGATGGCCTGAATTGTGTTTCGCTGAACCCCGGACGGCAGCGGCGTGGATTCGACGCCACGCCGGTCACCGTTGGCATGCACAATTCTCAACCGGCCTGAATTGCTTTCCACAAGTGCGATGTGGCCCGGCCAGAGAATCAGGTCGCCTGGCTGAACGGCCTGAAGTTCGATCTCTCGCCCCTGAGCGGGCCAGTTATTCAGCCCGTATCGGACCTGACGCCCGAGCGCCTCGGTAAACACGTAACAGATGAAACCGACGCAGTCGAAATGCAGTTTGCCGACGCAGCTTTCACCCAGATAAACAAAGTTCGGACTGCAGGTATCTTCCTCCTGGCGGCTGGGGCAATGCGAACGATGGATCACGTGACGACGTGGATAAAAGACCCCTCGAATGCCGGGAATGCGGTTGCGGATCAGCTGAGGTTGTTCGTGAAGCGGCCCGAATTCGGGGGCACCACGTGCTGATTCCAGCCATACCGCCAGATCTCCGGACGTCGGTGGTCGCGATGTCGGCCGGTTCTGGCGTTCGCCGTTGACTTTGGCGTAACGCCCCACACACCGCAGATGGTTGAACTCCGCTGTCTTTACCGCCAGCGTGGGCCAGTTCAGATCATTCACCAGACTCAGAAATCGCCCGGTGATACCGTCGGCCTGCCCCGGCATGGCTCCGAAGGTGTAGGTAAGATAGTGGGCACCGCTCTGCTCGACGCGACGAGCCACCTGGATCACTGCTTCGCGCGACATGAAACGCTCCTCTTGCTGAGTTACCAACACATCAGGCAAACGGCGCGCCTATTCACTCAGCAAAAGATTAGGGGTAGGGAAGTCCGGTCGAGCCGGACTCCCCTCCCTCCGAACCGTGCGTGCGGTTCTCCCGCACACGGCTCTCCAGTTAGTAGTTGACAGATTGAGCGAAACGAAGGTGGGCCTCCCTGTTTATCTCGATTGAACTTCCGAACATTCCGTCTCTAACAACCCTACCGCCATTTCGCTCGCCTCGGTTTAACCCGTTACAGTTTCCTTCACCGTGCGAGCCGCCTCACCGCCCTGCGGAAACTTCCGCCACCCGGAGTCGGGCCTCGTCTGAGACGTTGTGTGAGGTCAGGGGTTCGCCCATTCCTGGCAGGCTCCCCGACAGGCCTGGCCAAATCGAGTTCACTTTCGTTACGGACTGCTCATTCGTCTCCGGTTGCTCTCCACCCTTTCTGTTGAAAGCGCAGTTACCATCGACTACGGGGAGGTAACGACTTCCCCGATCGGGACTTTCACCCGACAATTCAATCGCCTTCACAGGCGCACCAGGTGCCGCCTGCCGGGCAGGACCTTCGGGCGGAGCCCGAACTGTTGGTACTTTTTCGCGAGCGAGAATCGATCGAGTCACTCCGAATGCCTGCCAGTAATTCTCGTCACATCCCGAGAAACCGAGCGACACTGGCAGTAGCCCGCGTCAGTGGTCGGCGACCTGGGTTGTGACCGTGGCCCACTGGCCGAAGTTTTCTTCGACGCTGACTTTTAGTGCGGCCACCTGTGTCTGATCATGAAGCTGCAGATCGTTGAGCAATCGTTCGCTGATCCAGTCCGCAATCAGTTCTGCCGTGGTATTGGCCACCGGCAGCAGCACGCAGTCTTCTATCGGAAAGACCCAGCGGCGGTCCTCGAACCGAGCCTCCACTTCACGGCCGTCGCTGATCGTTCTTACCGTAATGTGGCTGTGCCGGTCGGGCAGCAGTACCCTGTGGTCAAGTTCCAGTACAATGGTCTGACACGCATCGCGTAACGCAATGAAGTCAAACACATAGAAATTTTCGTCCAGACTTCCGCCGACAGCGACGTCCAGCCGCCAGTTGTGACCGTGCAGTCGTTCGCACACGTTGCCATTGAACGTGATGAAGTGTGCCGCGCTGAACACCAGCGAATCCTTGGTCACTCGAGCTTCAAAATGTTTGTTCATGAAATTGTGTTACCTGAAGACGGAACAATGCCGGCGGCGGCCCCGCGATGGCAGTCCTGTGGCGCGATATTCACCAGCCGGGCCGCGATCGGCCGTGTCGAGTTCTGCCGGGACGAGCTCTGTCGGGGGAGTTCTGGGGCAGGATGTTTTACGGCGAGCGTTCGTGTGTCAGATCGCCACCCTGTGTCCTTCTGAGATCGATGAACAGAATCGCGGCAATCATATCAGCCGTGGTGCCCGGGTTGCGACGATTTCCGTCGGCTCGCAGAAAACGATCCAGTTCCTCGTAGCAGTGGTCTGAACCGGAATGATGTGGCCAGCCGGATTCGAGCACTCGCCGAGCCATGTTCTGAACGGTCTGGTTCAGAGCATCTCCGCATTTTCGTCGGATCAGCGAGTCACCGAATTCCGCCAGCAGATTGACGGCGACCCACGCCAGCCGGTGTTCAGTATGCTGCTGCCAGTGTCGGGTCTGTGTCAGCAGCGGCAGTCCGACATTCAGAATCTGTCGGAACCCGTTGGCGTACTGGGCCGCGACCAGGTCTCGATCGGCAGCCAGACTCATGCAGGCCCGCAGATCCATCGTCGGCCGCTGATTGACATCTTCAGTCTCGGCCGTGCCGAGGCCGCCCGGTGAGGCTCGAGTGATGGCCTCATAGGTCAGTTCGGCGTCATCGACCGTCAGAGCGGACAGAACCTGTTCAATTCCCGCGTCAATGGAAAGTTGTTCCGGCACACACGCCAGCGGTGTCAGCAGCAGAATGATACCCAGATTGGTGTTGTGACCGACGGCGAATCGGGTGGCTTCGACGGCCGTCAGAATGGTTTGGCCGACGCCCTGCTGTTCAGCTTTTGCAATGACTGGGGCAATGGCATCTGCCGATCGGCAGAAATCTTCGACCGTCGCGTCGGCAAATGCATGTTCGGGAGACACGTTGCCGGGCTTGACGGCCGTCACCTCGGCGATGCACGCCTGCCGAACCCAGCGTTCAAGGCGTCGTTCCCAGTCAGGCATGTGTGTTTCGGCCCGGGGCCGGATGGAAATGGTTCTCGCCGGCGCAGGTCAGTTGCTCAGGTCCATATGCCCTACCAGAGCGCCGTCAGACTGGCGGAAGATCTGAAACGACAGCGTGGACAGCTTGCGGATTCGGGAATCCTGCAGAATGAAAGTCAGGTTGCGATCGTTGAGTGTTTCGAATCCGTCCAGCCCCAGCAGAATGTCGCCGGCCCGGATCCCATGTCGTTCGGCCCGACTGCCGGCGGTGACCGAGACAATTTTCATGCCGCCGTGATACCGTGGGCTGATGAGTCGACGTTCTGATCCGTTCAGTGTCGTGATTTCAATTCCCAGCAGTTCACGGGCCTTCTGCCGCGCTGGATTGGCGACTGCGGAAGTGGCCGGTGCGGACCGTGTGGTGGAAACCGTCTGGACGGGGGCTGCTGCGGTGGGTGTCTGAGCAACCGCCGTGGATTTTCCCACGCCGACGGTGAACGCAAGCTTCACCGGCTGTCCGTTTCTCAGAACCTCGACGTCCAGCACACTGCCGACCGGCATATCCAGCAGTGCTCGCTCCCAGTCGGCGTTGTCATTGATCCGGACACCCCGTACCGCCTTAACCGTGTCGCCCTGCTGCAGTCCGCACAACGCCGCGGCACTGCCCGGCGCGATATCATCCACCACCAGACATTTTTGATCGCCGACCTTCGTGTCAGTAGCGAACACACCGTGGAACACGCCGTTGAGACGTTCCGTGCTGAGCAGTCGGGCCACTGTCCGGCGAGCATCGTCGATGGGGATGGCGAATCCGATGCGCTGAGCACCGGCTCGAATGGCCACATTGATGCCGATGACTTCGCCCAGCACATTCAGCAGCGGACCACCGCTGTTGCCGGGGTTGATGCTGGCGTCCGTCTGGATCAGGTTTTCATAGGACTGAGTTTCGTCGACCTCGACGTCGCGTCCCAGGGCACTCACAATTCCGGCGGTGACCGTATGTTCGTAGCCGAACGCGTTTCCGACGGCGAAGACCTGCTCGGCCAGCCGCACGTCAGACGAAATTCCCATGTCCATCACCTTCAGCGGCGTGGCAGATTTGACGTGAATAATGGCCATATCCTGCTTGCGGTCAAAGGATACGGGACGAGCATCAAGCACGTCACCGTTCTTCAGCGTGACCGTGATCTGATCCACTTCGTGAATCACATGGTAGTTGGTGACGATGTAGCCGCGTTCGTCCACCACAATGCCGGTGCCCATGCCGGTAATCCGGCGGGCTTTGGGGGTGAAGAAGCGTGATTCCGCTTCCTCCACACCGTTTTTTTCGGTGTGGATATTGACCACGCATTCCTGACACAGCTGCACGGCTTTCACCAGCGGTGTCAGCCGCGGGTCATCGGCCGCCGCGTTGCTGACAAGACATGCTGTGGCAAAGCAGGTCAGCATCAGTGCGCAGAGTCGTTGCCGTTTTGGATACATGCAGAACCTGCGCCTTCTTCACCAGTCCATTGGAATTTCGGGCATCCGTAAAAACGGATCGACAGACTGAGTTTCGGCAGCTTTGAAAATGTGGCTTGAACGTCTACCAGGGGCGACGCAAACTTTACCTGTGTTCCAACCGTGTTAACCTGGGTGGTTTTGTCATGGGAGGGTAAGATTGTGTGATTACAATCGACTCAACAGCGTTCGCCAGCTAAAGTTGAACGCAGATGACCTCCTGGCAGTGCCACTGATCCCCATGACTTGCCGGGCTGATCGGCAGATGACATCTGTTGGAAAGCCGGAGCGGCAGTAACTGCGGAACACGTCAGAAGCACTGTACTCCTCAACTGCGACGGAGAACTGCATATGGCTGCTGAACAGATCTCAACCCCGAATCTGCTCGCCCGCAGATTGCTGCAGGAACGAAAAGTCGACGAGGCTCTGGCACTGCTGGAAGAAACGGTGCAGTCCAGCCCCGATGATCCCGAGACGCAGGAACTGCTGGGGATGGCCTGCTTCATGTCCCGCCGGTTTGAGGCGGCGAAGGTCGCGTTTGAAAAGCTGACTCAGCTGGATCCGAAGTATGCCACCGGATGGATCAATCTGGGCGCGGTCCGCAACATCCTGAACGACCATCACGGCGCCACGAAGGCACTGCGCAAGGCGATTAAATGGGACAAGAAATCAGCGTCAGCCTACTACAACCTGGGCATCGCTCAGAAAGCGCTGAAAATGAACTCGATGGCGATTTCTGCCTACAAGGAAGCCCTCAAAATTGACCCCTGCATGGCCGAGGCCTATTCCAATCTCGGCAACATGTACATTCAGATGAACAACCTTGGCCAGGCGGTGCGACTGCTGGAAGAAGGAGTCGCCCGGTGCCCGCAGTCCAGAAAAGTTGCCGCCATTCTGCAGAAGGCACGGCGGGCCAAGGAAGGCAGCCGCCGTTCAGAATCTCCGCTGGGGCGACTGGTGGACGAAAAGGAACTGGCCAAGAAACAGATCCGAACGGCTCCGCGCGATCTGGATGCCGCCCAGCGTGTTCACGAGCGTGAAACGCTGCACGATCTGGGCAAGACAATTCGCCGTGCTACCAGACCGCTGGTTGAGCATCTGGACAAGGATCTTCAGCAGCAGCTGCACATTCTGGATCTGGCGGCCGCTCAGAAAGATGCTCGTGGCGAAGCGCCGGCGACCTATGACCGGATGTCAAAGACCCTGGATGAAATGGACCAGCTGCGCCTCGTCACCAAAACCGCCATCGCAGAAGTCCGAGCTCATCTGCGAACAACAGACCCCGGGTTCTGAAGTTGTGTTGTTCCCGCACTGTCCGACGCCCTGACGGAAGAATGTTGTGAGGGCGCGTTTCGGCGGGACATGGACTGCATTGCACAGCATCCCATCGCTGGTGTTACCTGTCAGCCCAGAGGCCGATTTTTTTGAGTCTGGCAGTGGCTTCGGCCTGACGCAGGGCGGGTTCCAGATCGGGCGGAAGTCCGAAGCGGCTTAACAGCCGTGCGTTGCCGGTGGCCAGCAGTTCCTGATTCACCAGCCGACCGTCGTGGTAGACCCAGGCCAGGGTGCGACCGTAACGGTCCGTCGGTTCGACACCGATCTGCAGCCGCACGGTGCGCCCCAGAAGTTGCTGCCGCAGCCATTCGCCGGATTCCGCACCATAGGGCTCGCCGGGTTTGCCATGGTGGGCAACTTCCGGAGCGTCGATGCCCAGCAGACGCACGCGTTCACCCCTGTCCGTGTCGAATGTGTCTCCGTCAAACACGATCGCCACCACCGCCTCACGGCTGTTCCGGTGTACGGCGTGGTCGAGAGCCGGCGGATCGGTCAGCCGGTACAGCAGCAGGCTGATCACGACCAGCAGGGTCAGCAGAGCCGGGGTTGGTCGGCGAAGACGTGGCATTTCCTTCCCTGGCGGTCAGGTTTGGACTAACATCGAAACAGGTTCTAATCAATTCCCGTGTTCTGTTCAATCTGCCGGAGACGCCCGTGAGGAAGCTGGATTTCAACTCTGATCGACAAATTTCTGCCTGTGCCATTCTGCTGGCGGTCGGTATGTTCAGCGGTGCCGCGGCGATCGCTCAGCCGGCCGGATATAATTACGACGAAGCGAAAGTCCCGTCGTACGAACTGCCGCCCGTGTTGACGGCTGGCGACGGAACCAGCGTTGCCACCCCTGAACAGTGGCAGCAACAGCGCCGGCCGGAGATCCTGTCGCTGTTTGAACAGCATGTCTTTGGAAAGCTTCCGGACAGAACCTCGCAGCTGCTGATCCGGCAACGTTCGCGCGTGGATAATGCGTTCGACGGCAAGGCAGTTCGTCGCGAGATCACGGTTTATTTTTCCGGTGATGATTCAGGTCCGTCCATGGACATGCTGGTTTATACGCCGGCGAATGCGGACCGGCCTGTTCCCTGTTTTCTGGGACTGAATTTCAACGGAAACCATACGGTCGATCCGGATCCGGCGATTCATATGACCGAATCGTGGGTACGGAACGATCAGCAGCGCGGCAATATTGATCACCGGGCAACCGAAAAGTCCCGCGGTTCCAGCAGCAGTCGCTGGCCGGCGGAGATGATCGTATCCGGTGGCTATGGCCTGGCCACGATCTACTACGGTGATATTGATCCGGACTTTGACGACGGCTTTCGCAACGGCATTCATGCACTGACCGAAGGCGATCGCGGCGACAACAAACGTGAACCGGACGCTGGCGGTTCCATCAGCGCATGGGCATGGGGGCTGAGTCATGCATTGGACGTGCTGATTACTGATCCGCTGGTGGATGGAGATCGCGTGGCTGTGTTCGGGCATTCCCGTCTGGGCAAGACGTCGCTGTGGGCCGGGGCCACCGATCCGAGATTTGCCCTGGTGATTTCCAACAATTCCGGCTGTGGCGGAGCCGCGTTGTCTCGTCGGCGTTTTGGTGAAACAGTGAAACGCATCAATACGTCCTTTCCGCACTGGTTCTGTCTGAATCACCGAACGTACAACGACAACGAAGACGCACTGCCGGTCGATCATCACATGCTGATGGCCCTGATCGCGCCGCGGCCGGTGTACGTCGCGAGCGCTGTCGAGGACCAGTGGGCTGATCCGCGGGGAGAGCTGCTGTCGTTGTATCACGCGAGCCCCGTCTATGAACTTCTGGGGAAGAAGGGACTGCCCGCAGACGAACTGCCCGAGCTGAATGAGCCGGTTCAGACGGACGTCGGCTACCATATTCGTCGCGGCAAACACGACGTGACGGACTTTGACTGGCAGCAGTATCTGAAGTTCGCGGACGCTCACCTGAGGTAAGGAGTGTCCGGTCAATTATCGTCGCCTTTCGCGGAGCGAAAGGCGACCAACCAGTCAGTTATTGATCGACCGTTTCCAAGGCCGCTGCTCAGCGGCCGAAGCGATCTGAGGACGTGAGAGAAGCCCGGCTTTTAAAAAGCCTGGCTTGTGCGTTATTCGTCTGTGCCGCCCGACATCGCCTGGCGTCGACGAAAACAGAGCTTTGCCCGTCGGCGCCCGTGGCCTAAACTGCGGAGACCCGTTCTGAAGGTGGTGTCGACCGGATTGTGTGCCGGTTCGTTCCGACCGCTCTTCTTCCCGGCCATTTTCTTCAACAAACTCGCTGTTGGCGTTCGCGGCACACCCGGCTGAACGAACCGAGACGGACCTGCGACCTGCCATGTGGAAACGTGTGATGCCATTTGTTCTGCTGATTGCGGCTGTGACCGGCCTGGCAGTGACGTTGTTCAATCCCGGCGTGACGTCGGCCGCAGCGCCCGTGCAGACCGTCCGGCTGATCAACACCTATCCGCACGACGCCTCGGCGTTCTGTCAGGGCCTGGTCGTTCACAATGGAGTGCTGCTGGAGGGCACCGGGCAGTTTGACGAATCCCGTCTGCGTGTGGTCGACCTGCAGACCGGCAAGGCGACAAAGGAAGTGTGGCTGCCCGGAGATGTCTTTGGTGAAGGCATCACCGTCTGGCAGAATACCGTGCTGCAGCTGACGTGGAAGAATGGATACCTGATCACCTACGACGCCGATACGCTGCAGCGCACGGGAACGGTACCGCTGCGTCAGATTGATTCCGGTCTGCGTGAGGGCTGGGGAATCACTCACAACGGAACTCATCTGATTATCAGCGACGGATCTTCGATTCTGCGGTTCGTTGATCCCGCCACATTCCGGGTGGTCCGGCGCCTCCGCGTGCGGGACGGGCGGCTGCCGGTGTCAAAACTGAACGAACTGGAGTTCGTCAACGGTGAAATTCTGGCCAACGTCTGGTATCGGGACCAGATTGCTCGCATTGATCCGAACTCGGGAGTTGTCACCGGCTGGCTGGAACTGAAGCATCTGCGACCGGCCGCCGTCCGCGGTGCTCGGGAAGCCGTGCTGAACGGCATCGCCTGGGATGCGAACAGTCGGCGACTGTTTGTGACCGGCAAAAACTGGCCAGCCCTGTACGAAATCACCTGGTGAACGATCTGTCCCGAAGCCCCGTGTCACAAGCATCCTGCTTGCGAACCCGCGTGGCCCAGGCATCCTGCTTGCGAACCCCGTGGCGCAAGCATCCTGCTTGCGAACCGCATGGCCCAGGCATCCCGCGTGCAACCCCGTGGCGCAAGCATCTTGCTTGCGAACCGCATGGCCCAGGCATCCCGCGTGCAACCCCCCGCATGGCCCAAGCATCCTGCTTGGGATTCCCAAAACGTGCCGAATCGAAACCGCCCTGCCTGCGAATTCCCACCCGCTCCACCTGCCGCCCGCCCCGACCCGAATCAATTCGGTCGTTGCCGCAGATCATGCCTTCGATCCCTTCGTTGGCTGCTGTCCTGCCGGCAAATCACTGAGATGCGTTTTGTTTGACAGAAGGGAACAAAGCGGGCGTGGGGAATAACGGCAACACTTTCTGTTGCCGGCGTCGGGGCCTTGTCACGCAGCCTGTTTGCTGTCTTTTGATCGTTTGGGTTTCCGTTGAGTCTTCCAGCGGCGGTGCAGCCAGAAGTACTGTTCGGGGGCTCGGCGAATCAATGATTCGATCGCGGTGGTGAACTTCTGAGTCAACAGCGGCACGGCATCGGCGGTGGTAAAGTCCCGGCTGTCAATAACGTCCTCAGTGGTCAGATCAAACTGAACCCAGCGACTGTTGTATTGCTCTTCGTGCGGCAGACGCCATGCGCCGCCGACCACGATCAGCGCATCATGCTGCAGCGCCAGCAGGGCGATTGACTTGAACGTGGACGCCGGAGCGCCAAAGAAGTCCACAAACACGCCGCGGCGGCCGGCATCCTGATCTCCCAGCAGCGAGGCATTCTGGCGGGCTTCCATGGCATCCACCAGCGCTGTGCTGGCGCCCTTTTTTGAGATCATCCAGTTGCCGGTGGATTCGCGAAAATTCTGAAACCAGCGGTGCAGCCATGGATTGTCCAGATCCCGGGCGACGACTCCCATGGGAAATCCGAAGTCTCCGAAGGTGTTGACGGAAATTTCCCAGTTGCCGAAGTGCCCGCCAAGGAACAGCACCGGTCGGCCGGACATGACGGCCTGCACGCACTTATTTCGCTGATAAAATCTCAGCACGTCCGTGCAGTTGTAAAGTCGGACGCGGCGATTCATCTGAATGATTTCGAACACCATGCGCACCAGATGCTGCCACATTCCAAGAACCATGTCGTCTTTCTGCTGGTCGCTTTTCTGACTGCCGAACGCCGTGTTCAGATTGTCGATCGTCACGGCGTAACGATTCAGCTTTCTCGGCAGTACGCGGCACAGAAACCATGCCAGCGCATTGGCCAGCCTGATGGAAGACTGTACCGGCAGACAGCGCAGGACGAACAACACGGCACAGAAAACAGCGTACTCAAGCCGGTAACGCAGCATCCGGGTCTTTTTCACTGGTGGTCTTCCATGATCATGGCCTGCGACGGTTCGACAATTTTCGTACGACAGACGCGCCATCATTGCATTCGATGGTTCCCTGCTGACGTCGCCGGTTCGGTACGAGCACTGGAAGAAGTTTAAACGACGCGATTGCCGGGGACCAGTTCGTTTCCCCGGTCTCTGAAAGCTCGGCGGCACCCGCGACAGATGGATGGGTGTGGCAAGCGAAGCGAATCGTCCTGACCATCTGCTGCGGAAAACACGGTCGGCAACCGCTCTGCGACGTCGCCCGATTTTTCTTCGCGCCGGCATACCGCGTAGACGTTGCCCAATGGTAAGGCGGCGCTGCGCTTTTCGCCGTCTACGGTTCAGCGGCGTCGCCTGATCCGGGGAATCTGATCCGGATTCAGTTTCAGCCCATGTGGATAGCCGCTCTTAACGGCCAGCAGTTCCGCAAAACATGACTCCATATCGGACAGCAGCCGGTCGACGTCGATGCCACAGAATTCGGGCGCGAAGTCTGAGACGTAGGCCACGAAACTGCCGTACATCTTTCGAGCTCCGGAAAGGTTGTCGCCTTCGAAGTGGAACAGACAGACAGCCGCGTGGATCAGCCCCTGAAAGAGCTTTTTTTGGGGACCGATCAGTTCAGACCAGTATTCTTCGAACACATCATGACAGGCGAAGAATTCCCGCTGATTGAACAGGCGAATGCCTTCGTCGATGCGAGGATCGTCACAATTAAAGTTCATCAACGGTCTGATCTCCGAAGGGTGGGCATCGTGCGGATCCTGACGTATCATCCCGGTCCGACCGCCCACAAAACTCACACCCCTGATCCCTGATGCCGAAAAAGAAATCCGCAAAGCGGGCTACAGCCATCGACGAACAGCAGGCTGCGGAACGAAAGCAACGCGCGCGAGCCGTCGTCCGACAGCTGAAGAAGATCTTTCCGGTGGCTGAATGCGCCCTGCATCATGAATCGGCGTTTCAGCTGCTGGTGGCTACCATTCTGTCTGCGCAGTGTACGGACGAACGCGTGAACATGGCTACTCCTGAGCTGTTCCGAAAATACCCGGACGCGGCCACCCTGAAGAACTCGACCCAGGAAGACGTCGAGGAAATTGTCCGGCCGCTGGGGTTCTTCCGCAACAAAGCCACAAACATCCGTGCGATGGCGACCCGGCTGGTGGATGACTTCGACGGCGAGATTCCACAGGATATCGACCAGCTGGTCACGCTGCCGGGGGTCGGCAGAAAAACGGCCAGTGTGGTACTCGGCACGTGGTTCGGAATTCCGTCCGGAGTGGTGGTGGACACGCACGTACGCAGAATTTCAAATCTGCTGGGCCTGACGGAATCTCAGAATCCCGAGATCATCGAACGTGATCTGATGCAGATTCTGCCGCGGAAAGAATGGATCGGCTACTCGCACCGCCTGATTTATCACGGCCGACAGACCTGTATCGCGCGTCGTCCTCGGTGTACCGAATGTGCTCTGCTGAAGCTGTGCCCCCGCGTTGGCCTGCCTGAGCTGGATGAAGCTTAGGGTCAAACGGAAAATGACTGTCGTGTCGAAACGTGGCGTAAGCTTCCAGCTTGCGTTGTTCTGCATCGCGCACGGTTCGTCGAGGAAAGGGACAGGTACAAACCGAGGGTGCCCAAACGTAACTGGGGCTTCCAGCCGCAGTTCATGGCGGGTATCAAGTATCGCCGGTATTCGGTGGTGCTGCGGCTGGAAGCCCCAGCTACGGAAGCGCAGCACGGCACCACGGAATTCGGACGACGGAAAGGGACAGGCACAGACCGAGGGTGACCAAACGTAACTGGGGCTTCCAGCCGCAGTTCATGGCGGGTTTCAAGTATCGACCGGTATCCGGTGGTGCTGCGGCTGGAAGCCCCAGCTACGGAAGCGCAGCACGGCACCGGGCCGTTCACCGGGTGGCTTCCCGGTGTGACGTTGAAATCCATGGAATCGTCGCGTCCGGGGCCCGGCCGCTGACGCGTCGCGGCTCACGAAAGGATGACCAATGGCCGTCAGGACGATCGTCCGGAGCGGGCTCCGCCGTCGAGTTCTCTCAGGTGGACCGCGTCTTCTGCCTGGCGCAGCAGCACGTAAATCAGCGTCAGGCCCGCCAGAAGAACTCCCAGCTGGATCGTGTAAGGCAACATCCCGACACTCACCTGCCACCAGTGCAGCACAGTGGTTGACAGATTGTTTTTCTCTATGCTGTGGCCTGTGGCCAGTTCGACCAGTTGGTGGAATCGTGGTCGGATGACGGCCGTTGAGATATTCAGCAGCGTCTGAGACACCAGCAGCGCCAGCCAGCTCTGGATCAACACCACAGTGACATAACATGCCGTCCGCAGTTTGTGCGACAGCACGTAGTTGATTCCCCGGCTCAAAGCGTCTGAGCCTGTGCACTGATCGGTGCCGATGGCACTCAGCGACAGCAGCCAGCCGAGACCCGTTACCAGCGTGGTCAGCACGGTCAGCAATGCCAGCAGGTAGACAACAGGCCATGCCATGGCGGCCAGCCATGTTCCCGGTGTGGTGCGGCTCAGCCATGCGGAGATGAACAGCATCACCATCGGAACGGCGACAATAAAGGCCGCCAGCACGGTTGAGAGTGCTGTCTTTTTGAGTTGGCTGGCGGCAAATCTCAGGCCTTTTGTCGCACCGGTGCGGGTCTGCTGACAGAACTGCGTCGCCGTGCTGCGTGCGATCGCGACGGCAAAGACCATCAGGCAGATTGCGAGCCAGCCCAGCGTGAGCAGGCGGCGTTCGGTGAGCGGGGCCGCCGTCAGGAGGCCGGCTGCGGCAGCGAGTCCTGCCTGCACGGGTGCTGGCAGGACCCTGCCGGTCACGGTGTCCGGCAAGGCGGCGTCCGTCCGGACCGCGTGGTCCGACGCATCCGGAGACGGCTGCAGCAGGTGCCCGGGAAACGGACGGACGGTGTCCACTTCTGAGGTCTCGGGCAGAGGTTCTCCGGTGGAAAACCACGGGATGGTGGCGGCGGCGATGTAAAACAGTCCCAGCCACATCGCGGTGTAACACAGAAAGGCCGGCAGGATGACCCTCAGGCGAAACCCCAGACGCATCGCGTGCCCGAGATGCAGCACGGGAAACAGCTTTCCCCAGTCGGCGACATTGACCGTCACGGGATCCTGATTCATATCACGTTCCATCGCGTTTATTGGTTCCGGCGACTTATTTTCGGGGACGAGCGAACCAGGCAATGCCGATGATCACGGCAATCAGCGGAAACATGGCGCGGGCCCGGGGAATTGCGATTGCCGCGACCAGCCCGCCGATCAGGATCCAGCTGGAAGAAACACCCTTCCATGCGGCGGGGCGGTCCTTTGTCGGCAGCACCAGCCAGAACGCACCCAGCAGGATACCGCAGCGGATCAACGCTCCCTGAAATCCTTCGTGGCCCGGAAAGGCGGCCAGTACCGCCCCTCCGATCAGGCAGCCAACTGCCAGCAGAGCCACATAGATTCGTTTTTTTCTGAGTTGTTCGTCGGTGACCATAACACGGGGAAGCATAACGCTTCGGACCGCTGAAGTCGTGGCACCGGCCGACTTCGTTCTGGTGTTTGTCCGGGGGCCGGCGTTTGAAATCGATCTGTTCTACAGCCGATCTTTACCTCGGGGCTACAGGTCCAGCACGCTGTCCATCTGCTCAGCGATGTCGGCCAGCCGCTTTCGGTCGCCTCCTGACACTTCTGCGGTCGTCCAGCCGCGATAATCGATTTTCAGCAGTTCCGCCCGCACTTTGTCCCATTCAATGCTGCCCTGCCCCAGAGGTTTTGCAAATGCCGCTCGCATCCCTTCATTCATGGCCACCTGAAGGTCGTATTCCTTGATGTCCAGCTTCCGAATCCGGCGGCCGAGCACTTCGATCCAGTGTTGTGGCCAGCCCCACCGCACCACATTGCCGACGTCAAAGTACACCTGAACCCATGGACTGTTGATTTCGTCCACAAAACGTGCCATCGACAGCGGCTCGATCAGGTACGACGCCCAGACGTTTTCGATCAGGATATGGACCTGATTCTCTTCGGCGTGGTCCACGGCCCGGAGAATGATGTCCTGGGTTTCCCGGTAGTTCTGCAGATAGCTGATTTTTTGGTCGTACCGCACAACATGCAGCACGCTGTCAGCTCCAAGCATCTTTGCCTGGTCGATGGCACCGGAGATGTCCGGATTGCTGGAATTGATGACACCGTGAACGGGGAAGTCCGCGATTTCGCTGGCTCGGGCCAGTTCCCGCACTTCGGCTGCCCTGTCTGCCCGCAGCTGCGCTCGCGGCTCGACGCCGTCGAATCCCAGGTCTTTCAGCAGCTTTAGTTTGTCCAGTGCCGACAGGTTTTCCGTGATCATGTGAAACTTCACGGCCTTGCGAATGCGATCGGTGAACTGTCCATCAGCGGCAGCGGGCGTCACCGCGGCAGTTCGGCTGTGCGGCTGCAGGGCCGCGGCGCAGGCTGCGGCGGTCGTGTTCAGAAAGGATCGGCGTGTAGGCATTTTCTGTTGTGTTCCTGTCAGCCATTCAGACTCGGCGGGCATACGACGCTCGTTTCTTCTGAGCGCAGAAAACATAATAGGAAGCCACGGTGTTGACATCCACGTTGCCGAACACCGTACTCAGCTTGTTGCGATACCATTTGTTTCGTTTGGTAACAAACCACATTTCGCCGCCGATCTGAAGACGATTGAAACCCTTCAGAATAAAGTGTTTGGCGACGGAAAAGTCAGTGTGGTAGGGCGGGTTGCACAGGATTCTGGTGAAGCCCGTTTCCCGAAACGCGCGAAAGCCGTCGCTGAGCGTGATCGACAGATTCGGCAAGTGATTGGCAACCGCATTCCGGGTGGCAACGGCAATGGCTGTCGGATCGTTGTCAATCAGAAAGGCCTGTGATTCGCCGACGATCTTAGCCGCATAGATACCGACAACGCCGCAGCCGCATCCCAGATCCAGTACTTTGTCCTGCGGTCGAATGTCGGCGCACTGCAGCATGGCCAGCGTTCCCGCGTCGACGCGGCGGGGAGAAAACACCTGCGGGTGGGTTGTCAGCGAGAGTGTAACTCCCTTGATTTCCGTGGTATATGTTGTCACGGCTGCTGTCTTTTCGCTCATAGATTTTGCAGCATACGTCGAGGCGCCGGGATCAGCAATTCCATGGCAGGTTTCGCTGTCGAGGAAGGCTGGCCGATTGTCAGAGATGTGGAGATCCGTTACGAGCGTCCGGTCAATTATTGGTCGCCTTTCGCGGAGTGAAAGGCGACCAACCAGTCAGTTATTGATCGAACGTTTCTTTCGAATTGTCTGATGGCATCGGTGCTGCGGGTGTCCTGAATTTTCAGGAAATGGTGAGTGATTGCGGGCCGCCGGACGACGTCAGTCTGGCCGTGTTCTGTGGTATGATCATGATTGCCATGAGGCGTTCTGCGTCTGAAGTCCTTGAATCAGTCTTTTCTCAATCCGGATTACAGAAGCTCGTACTATGCCGCGCTGCTGTTCTTGTCGTTGCTGGATCTGTTTGTGGGCGGCCCTGATGCTGTCGGTGTGTTGTCCGCCCGGGCTGGCTCAGAATTCATCGCGGGCTGACGTCGACGTCGCGACGAAGGTGTCGTCTGATCCGGCGGCAGCGGTGCTGCGGCACCTGCAGAACGGTGAACTGCGTCCAGCGCTGGACTTGCTGGGCACCGTGGTCGATGAGGCTGCCACGGCGGGGCACAAAGCGGAGCCCGACCTGTCGGCGGCTGCCGGCGGTGTCTACCGGGCTTTGGTGCAACTCAGCGCCGACGAAAGATTTCAGCTGCTGCGGGATTGGTCGCTGCCGACAGAACGCCGGACTCATGTTCGGCTGCTGACGACGCTGGTGCCGGAGGTTGCTCCGCCGTCCGAATTCGCCCGGGTTCTGCTGGAACGACCCGGAAAGGATTCCTTCGCCATTTCGTCTGTAGGGCAGATTCCAGGTCTATTCTGTTCGGCATGGGTCATGGTGGCCGCGGCGGACGATGCCAGCCGACTGCGACCACTGATGGCGGAACTGGAACAACTGGCAGCCGAAGATGTGGCCAATGCCCGATTCGTGTTGACTCTGGCCCGGCTCAGAGACGCGCGCAGTGACGAAGCAGACCTGAAAGCGACGCTGGAAAGTCGAGTGGCCGGCGGCTCCGGCGTTCCGGCTCCCGACGACGCGTCCGACGCCGTGCTGGTGGCGGCGGCGTTGTCCCGAGCATCCCTGGGCACCACGTGCGAACAGATTGCGGAACGGCTGAATCAGTTCGATTTCACCGATGGTACCTCGCCGTTCGTGCCGTTTCTTCGTCGCCTGCGGGCGGCCGTTATCCTGCAAAATCGCAGTCCGGATACGGATCTTAGTGAATTATTTGGCGGGCTGCCGCCTTTGTGGATTTCGTCCGAACAACTGACCATCAACGCAGGCGCGTCCGGGACTGATCGCGGAATCTGGCTGACTCATGAAGACCACGTGAAGCGGCTGGCCGGACCGGGTGATGACCTGTTGTTGTTCAAATATCCGTTGACCGGCACCTGGGAACTGAAGGGGGAAGTGGCTCAGCTGGAACACGGCGGCGGTGGTCTGACCTTCGACGGGCTGGCCTTCGATGCCAGCGAAACCACCTTCACGCTGCAGGAAGTGCATTCGTCGTCGCGAGTCCATCGGGTCTGGCCGTTTGTGGCGTCGCAGGACTTTCGATTATTCAATCGCGTCAACATTCGGTGCGATGGTGAAAAGACCGTATTCCTTTCCAACCTGCATCCGGGCTTTTCAGAAGCTCAGACGGCATCGAGCGGCAGTCCGTGGGCTGGTCTGAGGGCCTTCGGAGACGGGCGAGTGATATTCAGAAATCTTGAACTGGTCGGCGAGCCTGAGATTCCGGACGCCGTATCAATGACTGGCAATGACGGGCTGCGTGGCTGGTCATCGTCTTATCAGGAAGCACTGCCACGTATGGCTCGGCCCTTTGCTCATCAGCCAACGCCGGAACAACCGGTGACGGAGGAAGCGGCGGACGTCGAGCCGGCGTGGTACCTTGCTGATTCCGTGATTCATGGTGCCGCTGCTGTTGCCGCGGCCGGGAACGCTGCCGGAGATTCGGACAGCCCGCTTCAAAGTCATCTGTACTACATCCGTCCGCTGCTGGATGGCGATACGATCAGCTATGAATTTCTGTCGGACGACAATACCGCTCCCCCCCACCCGACCATCGGACGCACGGCGTTTCTGATGGAGCCGACCGGTGTTCGGCTGCACTGGCTGACGGCGTCGAATGAATGGACGTCGCTGCCGGCCGACAATGCCGTGATCGAGCCGCTGAATCGGCGCGGGCCGCGGATGCTGCCGCTGAAGTCAGGCGAATGGAACACCGTGACGATCTCGCTGAGCCGCGGCAAGCTGACTCTGACGCTGAACTCAGAAGAAATCTATCAGCGTTCGGTGGCGGACATGCCCGGCCGTCAGTTCGGCTTTTATCACGATCGAAACAGATCCGCGGTTCAGATTCGCAACGTCAGACTCACCGGAGACTGGCCTGACAGACTGACACCGGAACAGCTGGAAAATCTGGTATCCATGTGAGCATGATGCCGGTTTTGGCCGGCATGATGCGTCACCGCTGTCGTCGGCAGTGCTGCGATTTCAAAAGACGTACAGCCGCCCCGGTCGCGTTCACTTCCCCGCCTCGTCAGCTGCCGGTCCCGTCAACCGCCTGGTCCCGTCCGCTGCCCGGTCCCGTCCGCTGCCCGGTCTGATGGACCGTGCGAGATTCGGTGTTTGATGTGCAATTGCGTTTTATGCGGTTGGTCGGCGACGTCCGACAACGAACCAGGCGATGATGCCGGTGGCAAACGTCGCGGCGGCGCCGGTCAGATGCCAGACGCCCTGTGTCTGGCCATCCTGCTGGTGACTGATCATCAACAGAACCATTGCCAGCAGCGTGGCGACGACGTACACCGCGGCGGCCAGCGTGTGCCTTGCCGATCGGTCCGGATCAGCGTGGCGAACGGACGGAAGAAACAGCGTCGCCACGCAGCAGGCTGAGGTCAGAGAAAGTGTCGTACTGAGGTAGATGAGCAGTCCCAGCAGCGAACTTTCCAGCCAGCCCTGGCTGACCAGGACCCGCTGCAGCAGAATCAGACCAACGGCGATGGCGGTCTGCAGGGCAATAGACTTTGAAATTCCCTGTCGGTCAGCCCGGAACAATTCGGGAAACACGCCGTCGTCGGCCATTTGTGAATAGACACGCGGTCCGGTCAGCACCATCCCTGAAACAGACGACAGCAGGCCCAGAGCCACGGCACACCGCACCAGCAGCTCCATGTGTCTGCCACCGATGGCGTGTGCCGCCACGGCGGCGATATCTTCCTTCCAGACCAGCTGTTCGGCCGTGGTTGAAGTCACAAAAATCAGGTTCAGAACAAGGTACAGCACGACCACGGCGACAGTACCCAGCAGCAGCGCCTGCGGGACGACACGGCGAGCTTCGAATGACTCGGACGCCACGTAAATGGCCGCATTGAAACCGGCATAGCTGAGAGAAATCCAGACGACCGATGTTGCAATCGCTGTCACCAGCTTGAAACCGCCCGGGGCGTCAGGCGACATCTGGTGCAGTTGCCACGGGTGCTCGGGGATTCGGACCACCACCAGAGCGACAAACGCCGCCAGGGCCACCACTTTGATCAGCACAACGGCATTCTGGAAATACTTGCCCCAGACCTTTTCAACCCCGTGCAGCAGTCCGCACAGTACGACGACCACCACAGCAATGGTGTCCGGCGGCAGCCAGTGCGGACGAGCGGTTTCGGGAATGGCGTAGCTTTCGAAACCCACCGCGGCGGTCGCGATGGCTCCGCTGAAACCGGCGGTCAGAGATACCCAGCCGGCCAGGAACCCGGCCAGCGGATGCACATGCCGACTTAGATAAAGATATTCACCGCCGGATTCCGGGAGCAGACCGGCCAGACGTCCGTAGCCGACGGCTCCGCAGATGGCGATGACGCCGCCGATTGTCCAGCACAGCATAACACGCAGCGGACTGCCCACGGCGCCCAGTGTGAATCCGGATGTCGTGAAGACACCTGTTCCGACCATGCTGGCGATGACCAGCATGGTCAGGGTGGGCAGACCGTATGTTTTCCGGCTCACCCGCGCGGCTGGCGAATTCGCCATGTCAGCACCTGTCATTATTCGGCGGCTGGTCGGCGGAACCTGAGCAGGTAATTTTCCTTGAACGCCGGAATGGTCACTTCCTCGACGAACTCAAAGCCAGCCGCCACGACTTCGGCGCGGAAGGTCTGCTTGTCTGCTCGAACATGATTCAGAATCCATTCGCGGCTCTGGCCGGGAACGCGATCGAAGTCAATCAGAATTAGTTCACCGCCGGGACGCAGTGCTTCCCGGATCGATTCCAGCATTTCCTGGTAGTGTTCGAAATGGTGGTACGTATCGCAGATAAAGGCTCGATCAATTCTGTGCTGCCCCAGCTGCAGCGACTTGTCAGAATTCTGGATCACGCTGACATTGGTGAGTTTTTCGGCTCGCACACGACGTTCCAGAAAGTCCACAAAGCGAGGAGAAATATCGATGGCGAAGACCTGTCCATGAGCTCCCACAACGTCTGAAAACAGTCCGACAAACAGTCCGGTGCCGCTGCCGATATCGGCGATCGACATGCCGGGCCGCAGTCCGATGGCTCGCAGAATCGGAGCACGACAGGCAAAGATTTCACGACTTTCGATTTCGAAACGCTGCACCCATTCGTTGGGATTCAGACGAGGATCCAGAAAAGGGCTGTTGATGTTATCCGGTACCCGTGACCGGTTTTCCGACGTTTCGACATCGTCATCGGGTTTCGTGTCGTCGGAAGTGGCCGCCGGTGTCTTTCTGTCGGTGTTGTCCGCCGTGTCGGTCTGAGTGGTGTCGGTCTGAGTGGTGTCGGTCTGAGTGGTGTCAGTCTGAGTGGTGTCGGTCTGAGTGGTGTCAGTCTGAGTGGTGTCAGTCTGAGTGGTGTCAGTCTGAGTGGTGTCAGTCTGAGTGGTGTCAGTCTGAGTTGACGTCTGGGTGCCGGGGACGATTTTCAGTGGCACGCCGCTGGACACTGGTCTGGCGGGAATACCCGGGCTGTCCTCCGATTGTGTCAGATCCTGTTCTTCAGACGGTTGTGCCCGTTCGGCACCTTCGGTTCCGGTCAGTGCTGAGTTCTGATTCGACGTCGTGGTCTTAACGGACTTATTGCCGGCCGCGGTGTCGACAGGAATTGACAGCGACGGCGGCGGCGGCGGCGCAGCGGTGGCTGCTTCTGTTGAAGATACTCGGGTGCTGACCGGTGGTGCGGTTCGAACTTCTGTCTGTGGTTCGTCGGGGATCATTAGAATCGGTGTGCGACGTTCGGGCGGTGTGGCCTTCCAGCGGTCGGTATTTGTCGGGGCCGACGCGATCGTGTCTGATCGGGGCGCGTCTGACTCGGGTGTGTCGGCCGCAGTCGGTGGCTGCCTTCTGGCGGGAGTCGGCTGCCGGTCTGGCGACGGGACATCATCCTTCGCCTCGTCCGCGGCTGGCAGTCGGACGGACGATTCGATGGACATGGCCGGATCGGCCGCCGCCACTTTTTCGTCCGGACTGCTGTCTGCGTCGGACTGACCGACGACTTTGGGGCTGGAAATATTCCGGTAAGGGACAGTCTTGAGTTCGGCGGTGGATTCGTTTGTCGGTTTCGGGGCTGCAGCGGTCTTGTTCTGTGTGCCGGCGCTGGCAACCTCCGGTTGTTCCTTCGGATTGACTCGATCCAGGTAGATGTTGAGTGCGTTGACTGCGTGATACAGCGGTGAGCACTTGACGTAGGCCTTGCGGTTATCCAGCAGATCACGGGCGGTGGCTTCGATGGCGCGTCGAACCCAGCGTTCGTTGAGTTCCTTTTGTGGCAGCGCGATCATCAGGAATTCCAGAATATGTCCGGCGCTGGCCATTCGTTTGTTGAAGTCCGGGTCGTATTTGCGTTCCCGAAAGAAGTTGGAAGACAGAGTGCCATTGCTGTTCTGCTGCTGACGGGCGGTATTGATATGCTGCCGAATCTTGTATTCGGCCTGCAGCCAGACGCCGCGCAGTGGTTTGCCCTGACGCAGGTACACATTGCGGGCGTGAGCCAGCGCGAACAGTCCGTGAGTACCACCGCAGGCGGCTCCTCGCATCGGCTTGGCGGTCTGGATCTGAACCAGTTTTTCGATGCTCCACTGTTCGCCCGCTTCGTTTCGCCACGATGCGTCGGAGGGCAGGTAGCGACTGAGTGCCCACAGCGTCCACGTGGGTTCATCGGTCGTGTTGATGGTCATCTGAGCGTTGCGGATCATGCCTCGCATGGTGATGCTGCCGGTGGAGGTACCGAAGCGGTGGTTCAGGTCAACGCCGCACATCGACAGAATGGCCAGAAACTGGTTGGCGTGTCCTTCAAAGGCGTAGGGGCGACTGTAAGGGTGAGCACGCCCGCCGAATGGCGTCGATTCAAACCAGTATTCGTTGTCGAACACCTGTCCTTCTGAGATCCAGTCGAGGCCTGACACCGGAGTTCCGTTGTGCAGGATCTGGAAGTCGTCGCGCAGTCCCAGCAGCGCATGCATCATCTGCCACGGCGTGTGCTGATCGGTGGACAGCAGGCGACGGGAGGTCGTGTCGACGGCTTCCTGACACAGCTGCACCAGCCGATCATTGGAACTCTGACGACGGCTGCGGGAAACCGATCGAAACGGGGATCTGCCGCGGTGTTCGGGCAGAGCAATCTGCGGCTCGTTGATGTTTGTCTGAAGTTCAAACTCATCATTGCTGTCAGTTTGTCCCCACGCAGAATTCCCGGGCAAAGTTGCGAGCACCAGCAGATTCAGCCAGAAAAAGGTGGGCAGCCATCGCGGTTGCATCGAGGAACTCCAGCAGCAGAAAGGGGGGCTGTATAGGGACCTGACCTGTCCCTGTCGGGAAGGGTCTCTGTGATTTTCGACCTGCTGGTCGCTCGGCTTGATGCTCTCTACATCCGACAGAAGGCAAACATCCGGTACAACACGAACCGATTCCGGCACGGTAAGGCGGGCAAAGTTTGAGGCGGCCTGTTTGGAGACCGTGCCCCGATTGTTTTCCAGATCCGCAGAACCGCCCCTGCCAGGCCGTGATGGAATTTCCAGTTTCGGTGACTGGGCAATTTCACGGGAAACCTTAATGCTGATGCCTACCACCGTGTCCGCCGCAGTGGTAAAACACGGCCATTATTGCCGACGTCCGGGATTCCCGAGGCTGAACGGCCACTTTTCGCCAGCAGGTCAGCCGCCCGAAAGGACGGGGCTCGCTGATATCTCAGGAACTCTCACGTCTGCCTTCTTATGGACGAAACGCTTCGTCAATCGCCCCTGAATGACTGCCATCTTGCCCTGGGGGCCAGAATGGTGCCCTTTGCCGGCTGGAACATGCCCGTCATGTATCAGGGCATTCTTCCGGAACATGCCGCCGTCCGAACCAGCCTCGGAGTGTTCGATATTTCTCACATGGGGCAGATTACCGTCAGCAGCAGCGACGATGCGGCCGCCGGTTGGCTGGACCGGATGCTGACGAACAATGTGGCGTCGCTGGGAATCGGCCAGGGACAGTATTCTTTTCTGCTGAATAACGCCGGAGGGGTCATTGATGACCTGATCGTGTACCGGCAGGCAGCCTCGGACTATTTTCTGGTGGTCAACGCATCAAAGACCGCCGAAGACTTCGCGTGGCTTCGTGATCATCAGCCTGCTGCCGGGATTGGTCTGGAAGACATCAGCCATTCGTTTGCCGGACTGGCGGTTCAGGGACCGCAGGCCGTGGAGGCTTTCCAGAAGCTGTTCGGAACCGATCAGCAGATCCCGGAGCGGTTCTGCATGAGTATCGTTCAGACGGATCTCGGTGACGTGATTGTCTGCCGCACTGGTTATACCGGAGAAGACGGCTTCGAACTGTTTTGTGCGGCCGGTGATGGCGTCTCATGGTGGCAGCGGTGTCTGGATGCGGGGGCCACGCCCTGCGGTCTGGGAGCGCGTGATTCACTGCGCCTTGAAAAATGTTATCCACTGAACGGGAATGACCTGTCTCCGGATCGGACGCCGCTGGAGGCCGGTCTGGGGTTCGCCGTGGATCTGAGCAAACCCGACTTCGTTGGACGGGAAGCACTGTTGCAGCAGAAGGAAACGGGGCTGAAACAGCGACTGGTGGCGATCCGCCAGACCGAAAAATGTCCGCCGCCACGAGCCGGGTACGCAGTATTTTCGGGCGAAGAACAGGTGGGGGTTCTGACCAGCGGCGGAATTTCTTCCCAGCTGGGCAGCGGAATTTCGCTGGCTTACGTGAAAGCGGGAAGCCACCGGATCGGGACCGTTCTGGACATTGAAATTCGCGGCCGGCGGTTTCCGGGCCAGGTCGTCAAAAAGCCGTTCGTTTAGTGAGGTGTCTGCGGAATCCAGTGTCATCGTCGAAGTGCCGAATTCCCCGTCTGACGCGTGGGCGACAAGCCTGGGGAAACCAGGGCCGGGGCCTGTTTCGGTCGGTTCGAAGCACGAATTCCTGAGGCATCGCCTTCAGATTCATAAGACAACTGTGGCAGCCGTTCAGGTCTGAACGGGCTGCCGAGAGCGTCCATGGACGACGCTGATTCAACCCATGAAGAGTTTTCTGCCTGAAAGGGGCACAGCATGAATGTACCGGAGAATCTGAAGTATGCGGAGTCCCACGAATGGGTTCGCGTGGACGAGGGCGACGTGGCGACGGTCGGGATCTCTGACTACGCTCAGGTCGAAATGACGGAGGTCGTCTATGTCGAATTGCCGGAAATCGGACGCCAATGCAAGGCCGGTGAGGAAGTGGCCGTGGTCGAGTCAGTGAAATCGGCCAGCGATATTTACGCACCGGTGGGCGGCGAAATTGTGGAAGTCAACGAAGCACTTTCGGACAATCCCGGTCTGGTCAATGAAGCGCCCTACGGCGATGGGTGGATCTTTCGGATCAGGATGTCGGACGCGTCGCAGCTGGACGGTCTGCTGGATGCCGCCGGGTACGGAAACAAAATCAGCTGACGTCGGCCGGCCCGTCGCACTGGCCCGTCGCACTGGCCCCGTCACACCTGGCCCCGTCACACCTGGCCCGTTGCATCAGGACAGCGGGTGTTCAGGACCGAGCGGAAAACAAGTGGCGTAAGCTTCCAGCTTGCGATCCGGAGAAACGTAAGCCTCCAGCTCCCGATCCAGAAAAAACGCAAGCTGGAAGCTTGCGATGCAGGGAAACGCAAGCTGGAAGCTTACGCCACGTTTCGACACGACAGCAATTTTCCGTTTGATCCTTACTGCATTGGAAAAACTAGTTATGCCTTCTTCGATCGCTTCAGACACACCGACTTCCTCTGCGGTCGATGGTCTGTTCTTACCGGAATCCTTCTGTGACCGTCATCTGGGTGTATCGCCGGACGTGGCTCAGGATATGGCTCAGCAGATCGGGTTCGATTCTGTGTCAGCGCTCGTGTCGGCTGCCGTTCCGGAGGTGATTCGTCGTCAGAAACCGTTCGAGCTGCCGGCGGCCCGCAGTGAACAGGACGCGCTGAACTGGCTGAAGGATATTATGCGGCAGAATCAGCTGCGGCGGTCGCTGATCGGCATGGGGTATCACGACTGTCTGACGCCCGCCGTGATTCAGCGAAATATTCTGGAAAATCCGGGCTGGTATACGGCGTACACACCCTATCAGCCTGAGATCTCTCAGGGACGTCTGGAAGCCTGTCTGAATTTCCAGACGATGATTACGGAACTGAGCGGACTGGATGTGGCCAACGCTTCTCTGCTGGATGAAGGCACGGCGGCGGCCGAAGCCATGGCCATGTGTGCGGCGGGAAATCGGAAGGCGAATAAATTTCTTGTTTCTTCCGGCTGCCATCCTCAGACCGTTGCCGTGGTGCAGACCCGTGCCGAGCCTCTGGGTATTGAAGTTGTGATTGACAGTGATGACAGCTTCGAGTTCAGCGAGGACACGTTTGCCGCGCTGGTGCAGTATCCGGACACAAGTGGCGGTCTTCAGGACTACGAAGCCTTTATTCAGCAAGCTCATGATGCTGGTGTGAAGGTTGTGATGGCATCGGATCTGCTGGCCCTGACACTGCTGAAGCCGCCGGGACAAATGGGAGCCGATATTGCCATCGGCAGTGCTCAGCGTTTTGGCGTGCCGCTGGGATTCGGAGGCCCGCATGCGGCATGGATTGCCTGCACCGATGCGATGAAGCGGAAGCTGCCGGGCCGACTGGTGGGTGTGTCCAGAGATGCTCAGGGCAAACCAGCCTGCCGGCTGGCTCTGCAGACGCGAGAACAGCATATTCGCCGCGACAAGGCGACCAGCAATATCTGTACGGCTCAGGTGCTGCTGGCGGTCATCGCATCGATGTATGCCGTGTATCACGGGCCGGACGGGCTGCGTCGCATCGCCCGGCGACTGCATGCTCAGGCCTCCAGACTGGCGGCAGCGCTGGTGGCCGGCGGTTATACGCTCCGTCATGCAGACTTTTTCGACACGATTCGTATCGCAGGGCCGACAGATCAGACCGTTGTGGATCGAGCGAATCAGGCCGGCTTCAACCTGCGACATTTTGACAACGGGGATCTGGGAATCAGTCTGGACGAAAAGACGGACGAAGCTGAGCTGGAACGACTGCTGGTCGTGTTCGGCGTGTCGGAGGCCGATGAAGCAGCGACGGCATTGCCCGCTCAGTTCTGTCGGACAGACGAATTTCTGACTCAGCCGGTGTTTCACCAGTTTCACACGGAAACTGAGATGATGCGTTATCTGCACCGGCTGGAAGCTCGTGATCTGGCGCTGAACACCAGCATGATTCCTCTGGGTTCGTGCACGATGAAGCTGAATGCTGCCGCGGAAATGACGCCGCTGAGCTGGCCTGAGGTGAATGCCATCCACCCGTTCGCGCCGCGGGATCAGTGGCCGGGCTACGCTCAGATGATCGAGCAGCTGGAACGGTGGCTTGCTGCCTGTACCGGGTTCCATTCGGTATCGTTGCAGCCGAATGCCGGGTCTCAGGGAGAATACGCGGGCCTGCTGGCCATTCGCCGGTACCATCAGTCGCGAGGTCAGACCGACCGTCACGTCTGTCTGATTCCGACGTCAGCTCACGGGACAAACCCGGCCAGCGCCGTGATGGCGGGAATGAAGGTTGTGGCGGTCGACTGTGACGACGATGGTAATATCGACATCCTGAGCCTGAAGGCGCGTGCTGAGGAACATGCGGACCATCTTGCGGCGCTGATGGTGACCTATCCGTCCACACACGGCGTGTTCGAAGAAGGCATCCGGGACATCTGCCGCATCGTGCATGATCATGGCGGTCAGGTTTATATGGATGGAGCAAACCTGAATGCTCAGCTGGGACTGTGCTCACCGGGCGAAATTGGTGCCGATGTCTGCCATCTGAATCTGCACAAGACCTTCTGCATTCCTCATGGCGGAGGTGGTCCGGGCGTCGGTCCGATTGGTGTCACCGAACACCTGGCTCCGTTTCTGCCCGGTCACCCGATGCATCTGGACGGCGGCATTGGTCCGGTCAGCGCTGCTCCCTGGGGCAGTGCCAGCATTCTGACGATTTCGTGGATGTACATCGCCATGATGGGGGCCGAAGGGCTGACAAAGGCAACGGAAGTGGCCATCCTGAACGCCAACTATATCGCTCACCGACTGCAGACCTGTTTTCCGGTTCTGTACCGCGGAAAGAACGGTCTGGTGGCTCACGAATGCATTCTGGACGTGCGACCGCTGAAGGAAGCAACCGGTGTGGAGGTGGAGGACGTCGCCAAGCGATTGATGGACTTTGGTTTTCACGCACCGACCATGTCCTGGCCGGTGGCCGGCACGCTGATGATCGAACCGACGGAAAGCGAATCAAAGGCAGAACTGGACCGGTTCTGCGATGCCATGATTCGGATTCACGGCGAGATCCTGGATATCCGCGATGGTCGGTCGGACAGACAGGACAATCCGCTGAAAAATGCTCCGCATGCCGCCGATGTCTTGCTTGGTGAGGACTGGAACCACGGATATTCACGAGAGCAGGCGGCCTACCCGGCTGTCTGGCTGAAGGACTTCAAGTACTGGCCGCCGGTCAGTCGGGTTGATAATGTTTACGGAGACCGCCACCTGGTGTGTACCTGTCCGGACCTCGCTTCGCTCGCCGAGTGAGCAACTGACGCCGTTCAACTCAGGCGACGATTTCGCCAATCCAGCCAGGGCTTGTCTGGCTCTGACAGGCGTTGTCTGATCACTTCAGACGGCGGACGAGCCACGTCAGACTGTTTTGTCCTGTTTCACCACTACTGCCACGACCCGTTTGCATAATGACTGTTGAAGAACTGATCAACTCGGCACAGAACGAATCGCAGCCGCCGGAAGGACTGTCTCCGGCGCTGCTGGCGCTGTGGCACACGAAGGCGGACCACTGGGACGAGGCTCACAACGTCGCTCAGGAAATCCATACGCCCCTGGGCTCATGGATTCATGCGCTGCTGCACCTGATTGAAGGTGACACGGGCAACGCGGCCTACTGGTTTCGCAAGGCCGGCCGGCCCGTGCGATCCACGTCTGAAATCGATTCGCTCTGGACAGAAATCGCCACGGACGTGCTTGGCTGAGAGCCGTAACCGGAAACCGGAAAGCGGAGAGCGGAGAGCGGAGAGCAGTGCCGCAGCCGTCGGATCAATGGCGTTCACCGACCCGCACGACCGCCGGTTCTTTTTCCTGCGGCTCTGCTTCAGGGTCTGCGTATCGGCGTGCCGAAATCTTAGGGCCGCGCAGGGCCTGTTCCGTGGCCTGTTCAATTCGCAGCAGTTGCTCACCCAGATGATTGATCCGGGCGGACACCTCATCGTTGTTCTGTTCCATGCCTCCGGACACCAGATTAATGACGCCCAGAAACAGCATCATCTGAGCGACGGTGGTGACCAGCCAGCCGGTCGGCGTGTATTCTGCGTAACCTCCGAAGTGCCCGTAAATCACAATGGCCGTGCCGATGGTCAGCCCCAGAACTCCGAGATAAGCCAGTACCTGGCCCATCAGCGACGTAAGATTGGACCGTTTCGGTGACGTGACCTGAAAATGCGGGCCGCGCAGTTTTTCTTCATGAGCTTCGTCAATATACCGCGTGTGGTGTCGCGTTTCAGTGCGTCCGCGGCCGTCTCCGGTGCGCAGCGTGTCTTCGACAGGTTCACCGTGGTCGACGCGGAATCGCCGTCCCCCTTTGGGTGAGTTCCCGCGAATCTTCTTTTCGCCGGACGGCTCAGCAGATGAGTCGACTGAAGCATCCTGAGCTTCCGGCTGCCGTAGATCCACTCGATGCTTGCTCGTCACGGGTTGCAATCCTTCCTGCGCGTCATTCAATGATGTCTTTCGATCACGCTGACGGCGACGCGCGTGACGTCGCTGCTGCTTTGATCGTGATTGAGTTCCCGGGCGAACCGGTTGTTCCGCAGCGTCTGTATCACCGGTTTTCGCCTGCGTTCGCCCCACAGTACTGGTGTCGTTGCCCGCCACGGCAGCAGTGTCTTTATCGGGGACTGTTCCTGTCCGGCTGTGTTCGGTTTTCGTCTGATCTGTGTTTTCTTCGGAAGGGACGGTCACCGACGCAGCTGGCTCAGTTTTGCCGTGAGAATCATCAGTCTCAGCACCCGCAGGCTGCTCGGAGGGCAGCATCGGACAAAGCTGCGGCGGCTCGACGTCGGTCTGAATCTGATTCTGGTCGCGGAGTTCCGGGACTTCCGTGTCGGGTTCAGGCGAATCCGTTCGCGCGGGACTTTCCGGAAGATTGGCGGCCTGGGTATGGGCACTGGTATCGTCGGCATCGGTTTTCGTGGCTCCGCCGACTTCACCTGCCGTTGCCACATCAGCCGGCGTCTGGTGTTCCTGTGACGATTTACGGCGGTCGTCAGGATCTGGTAAATCGATTGTCGATGACTTCGGCAGCGTGCCTTCTGAGTCTTCCTTGTCAGCCGGGGCGATGCTTTTTCGCTCAACGGCCGCAGCCGGGGCAGGGCCGTCGGACGCCGCGGACGTTGATTCGGTTGATTCGGTTGATTCGGTCGCTTTTGCTTCTGTCCTGCGCATTCCGGGAAGCGGAGGAATCTGTGGCAGAGCCGAGATGCGGTCCAGCAGGTCTTCTGACGACCACCTGGCCAGGATGTCACGGGCATGCTGGACACTGGCGTGCTGGCTGCGGGCGTCCGCCGCAGGACCGGACGACAGCGTTCGCCCGCAGTTATCGCAGCGGACGTCAGCCGAGGCGGTGCTGCTGGTTGTTTCTGATTGGCAGTGAGGGCACCACATCCTGAGGGCCTGACACCATAAATTGAAGAGTATCCTGGACGGCAAGCCTTGATTTTTAGCGGCGATCAGCGGTTGTGAACAAGGTCAGATCGCGGTGTAGGCGACCATCCTGCCGTCGTCCATCTCAGGTGCCAGGCCGAACCGGCAGGTTCTGCGGGTTTTTGCCGACGGTCTGCAGTCGGGCGGAAACGTCAGTGGTGACATCTCTGCTGAGCCAATGAAATCTGGTCCGCGACGGTGGTATCACTCAGATGGCGGCACTGCTCAGGTTAACCGCAATACCTACCAGGGCTTCCACCAGGCCTTCTTCTTTTCCGGTGCGGGCTGCGGTCGGTAGCCGCCGGCTGGCTGTTCGCCTGAGGTGATGACGATGTTTTCCGGCAGCAGCACGCAGCTCAGGTCTCCGGAAACTCCACCCGTCGTATCGGTGCCGATGACCCGATCGCCAAAGCGCACGGCGGGAAGCGGGGTATGTCCGACGACGACGGTGACAGGGCAGTCCGGAGCCGCCGATCCATGGACGAATCGCTTGTCATACAGCCAGACGGGATGGGCCAGTGAATAGTCGCGCTGACGGAGGATATTGATCTGCATATCGAAAGGCAGGTTGTTGTCCAGGCCGGCATGGACAAACAGGTACTGGCGATGTTCAACACTCCACGGCAGGTCGCTCAGCAGCTCGGCATGCCGCGCTGGCAGGGCTTCTCGCAGGGCTTCCAGTTCACCAAAAGGCACTCCGTACGACGCAAATGTCCTGTCTGAGTCATAATTGGGCAGCCAGCGAGCCGGCCAGTCAACGAAATCCGGCACGTCGATCAGCCCGATTGAACCGGCCATTGCCAGTTCGTGGTTACCGCAGACCCAGGTGACCTTTCCGTGTCGGTCGGCCAGATCGCAGTACAGATCGATGGCACCTTTGGAATCCGGTCCGCGGTCTACCAGGTCACCGATGAATACGATCCATCGATTGCTGATATCGGGCACGGTCGCCAGTTTTTCGATCACCCGTCTGAGTTTGTCGACCTGACCGTGAACGTCCCCGATGACGGCCACAGGGCCGTCAATTCTGGTGGGCACGGATGGCATGAATATCCTTTTCTGTCAGAAGCTATTTCTGAGCCAGCTGCCGAAGCACCGTGTGCAGAATGCCGCCATTGCGGTAATACCGGACTTCTACGGGAGTATCGATGCGGCAGGTGGTGACGAAATGAACCTCATCTCCATTGGCTTTGCGAGCAGTGACTTCGACGGCCTGACGCGGTTCCAGAGAATCATCGAGCCGGATGTCGAAGATCTCGGTACCGTCCAGGTCAAGGCTTTCCCGGCTTTCCCCCTGCCGGAACTGCAGTGGCAGCACGCCCATTCCGACCAGGTTGCTGCGATGGATTCTTTCAAAGCTGGTGGCGATCACCGCTTTGATGCCCAGCAGGAAGGTTCCCTTGGCGGCCCAGTCGCGCGACGATCCGGTACCGTATTCGGCTCCGGCCAGTGCAATCAGCGGAGTGTCCGTTTCCTTGTACATCATTGCGGCATCAAAGATCGAGGTCTGTGTGCCTGAGGGGAAATGTACGGTCACACTGCCTTCTGTACCGGGGGCCAGCAGGTTCCTCAGCCGAATATTGGCAAATGTTCCGCGTGTCATCACACGATCATTGCCGCGCCGACTGCCGTAGCTGTTGAAGTCGCTGACTTCGACGCCCTCTTCCTGCAGATACCTGCCCGCCGGGCTGTCAGGCTTGATCGCTCCGGCCGGACTGATGTGGTCCGTCGTTGTGGAATCTCCAACCGACACCAGGCAGCGAGCACCTTCAATGGCCGAGATCGGTTCGGGCTGCGGTGCCATGTCCACAAAGAAGGGTGGTTCCTGCACATAGGTACTGTCCGCATTCCATTCGTACAGATCGCTGTCTGAGCTGCGGATTGCCTGCCATTCTTCCGGTCCGACCGTTGCTTTCGAGTACTGCTGCTCGAACATCTCAGGTGTCATCGATTCAGCAATGGTGCTGACGATTTCCTTCTGCGACGGCCAGATATCCTTCAGGAACACATCGTTGCCATCATGGTCCTGTCCCAGCGGTTCGTTCTCCAGATCGATGTCCACGGTGCCGACCAGCGAGTAGGCGACCACCAGCGGAGGACTGGCCAGGTAGTTGGCTTTTACCAGCGGATTCACCCGGCCCTCGAAATTGCGATTGCCGGACAATACTGAGGCGGCAACCAGGTCACCGCCGGTCACCGCCGACGCAACCGGGTCCGGCAGCGGGCCGCTGTTGCCGATACAGGTGGTACAGCCGTAGCCAACCGTCTGAAAGCCGAGTTCATCCAGAGGCTTGTTGAGTCCGGATTTTTCCAGGTAATCAGTGACCACACGGGAGCCAGGAGCCAGACTGCTCTTCACCCATGGCTTTCGCGTCAGCCCTCTGGCCACGGCATTGCGGGCCAGCAGTCCGGCACCGATCATGACGCTGGGATTGCTGGTGTTGGTGCAACTGGTGATGGCGGCGATCACGACCGCGCCGTCGGTGATCTCGGAGCTGTGCCCGTTGTCTTCAACCTTGACCGGTGCGGTCGGCTGGGCCTTGCCGAATGTTTCTGACAGGGCCTTCTTCCATGCGGGCTGCATGTCCTTCAGCAGAATCCGGTCCTGCGGACGTTTCGGCCCGGCCAGCGAAGGAACCACCGTGGACATGTCGAGCTCAAGGCGGCTGCTGAAGCGTGGTTCGGGAGAACTGTCGGTCCGGAACAGATTCTGTTCTTTGGTGTATCGTTCAACCAGATCGATCAGGTCTTTCGGGCGGCCGGTTCGCTCAAGATAGTGCAGAGTTTCGGCGTCGACCGGGAAGAAGCCCATGGTGGCTCCGTATTCCGGCGCCATGTTGGCCAGCGTGGCGCGATCGGCCAGTCCCAGTCTGGACATGCCTTCGCCGAAGAATTCCACAAACTTGCCAACCACACCGTGTGCCCGCAGCATCTGAGTGACGGTCAGTACAAGGTCGGTGGCCGTGGAGCCTTCCGGCAGTTCGCCCGTCAGTTTGAAACCGACCACTTCGGGGGTCAGCATGTAGATGGGCTGTCCCAGCATGACGGCTTCGGCTTCGATGCCGCCGACGCCCCAGCCAACCACACCCAGCCCGTTGATCATGGTCGTGTGACTGTCTGTTCCGACCAGGCTGTCAGGATAGGCGACGCCATCGGTCACCATCACCACTTTGGCCAGGTATTCCAGATTGACCTGATGAACGATGCCGGTGGCCGGCGGTACCACGCTGAAGTTCTTGAAGGCCTTCTGTCCCCAGCGCAGAAATTCATAACGCTCCTGATTCCGCTGGAATTCGATTTCCACGTTATTCTGCAGCGCGAAGCGGCTGGCGAACTGATCGACCTGCACGCTGTGGTCCACCACCAGATCGCAGGGGACCAGCGGATTGATCTTTGTGGGATCGCCGCCCATGCGGACCATTGCACTGCGCAGCGCCGCCAGGTCGACGACGGCCGGAACTCCGGTGAAGTCCTGCAGCACCACGCGGCCGGGCTTGAACGGTACTTCGACCTCAGCCGGAGCATCGGCATTCCAGCAGGCAAGGTTGTTTACGTCGTCCGCGGTGACGATAAATCCGTCGACGTTTCGCAGGCAGGCTTCCAGCAGCACGCGGATGGAATATGGCAGTGTGTCGATGTCACCGATGCCATCGTCCTGCAGTTTTCTGAGTCGATAGTATCGAACGTCACCGGAAGCGGTGGACAGTGTGGCTTCGGCACCGAAGGGATTTGCTGAACTCATGTTTGGCGGGCTTTGAGAAGGAAACCAGTGGGCAGCACAGATCGAATGTCTGACTGCGTAATATCCATGACGCCCGGCATTGTAGATATCCTGCCGGAAGTCTCAATCGGGCGTGCGACTCAGGGCAGATCGGTGCTGCCCATCAGAAAGCGATCGACCTCACGAGCACATCCTCGGCCTTCATTGATCGCCCACACCACCAGACTCTGACCCCGTCGACAGTCTCCTGCCACGAACACGTTGTCGACATTGGTGGTGTATTTTTCAAATTCCGCCGTGAACCAGGTCATGCCACCCCGGCCCTCGCGAACATCGATTCCCAGCTGTTCGGCCGGACCACCGTCGGGGCCGAGAAAGCCCATGGCCAGCAGTACCAGATCAGCCGGGTATTCCTTTTCGGAACCGGGAATCGGAATAAACGGAGGTCCTCCTTCGGTCACATGGTGCCAGTCGACCAGGCAGGATTTCAGCCCTTTCACGTGACCGTTTTCGTCTCCGATGAATTCAATGGTCGAGACACAGAATTCACGCGGATCCCGTCCGAACTTCGCGGCTGCCTCTTCATGACCATAGTCCACCCGAAAGACGCGGGGCCACTGCGGCCACGGATTGTCAGACGGTCGTTCGCGCGGTGGTCGTTCCACAATTTCAAAGTTGACCAGACTCTTGCAGCCGTGGCGTACAGAGGTCCCCAGGCAGTCTGTCCCGGTGTCGCCACCCCCGATGACAATCACATGCTTGTCTTTGGCGCTGATGAAGTTTCCGTCAGCGTGTTCGGAATCCAGCAGGCTGCGAGTATTGGGCCGCAGAAAATCCATGGCAAAATGAATGCCCTTCAGGTCCCGACCCGGGAGCGACAGGTCGCGGGGCCGAGTGGCTCCGACGGCCAGTACCACGGCGTCAAAGTCGCTTCGCAGTTTGTCAGCGGGCAGATCACGGCCGATTTCGGTGTTGGTGACGAACGTGATTCCTTCGGCTTCCAGCAGCTTGACGCGGCGTTCGACGACTTTCTTCTTGTCCAGCTTCATGTTCGGGATGCCGTACATGAGCAGCCCGCCGATTCGGTCATCACGTTCATACACCGTGACCGTGTGCCCGGCCTTGTTCAGCTGGGCGGCAGCCGCCAGTCCGGCCGGTCCGGAACCGACGACAGCCACCGTCCTGCCGGTCCGTGCGGCCGGTGGTTCCGGCACGACCCAGCCCTGTTCGAAACCGTGGTCAATGATGGAACATTCGATGTTCTTGATCGTGACCGGAGGCTCGTTGACGCCAAGGCAGCACGAGCCTTCGCAGGGAGCCGGACAGACGCGACCGGTGAACTCCGGAAAGTTGTTGGTCTTGTGCAGCCGGTCCAGCGCGTCCTTCCAGCGTCCGTTGTAGACCAGGTCGTTCCATTCCGGAATCAGATTGTTGACCGGACAGCCGGAGGCCATATTGGCCATCAGGTCCCCGGTATGGCAGAACGGCACGCCACAGTCCATACAGCGGGCTCCCTGTGCCTGCAGCTCCTGGTCCGGCATGTGTTCGTGGAACTCATTCCAATCAAGAATTCGAAGCAGGGGGTCACGGTCGGTCGGGACCTGTCTGGCAAATTCCTTGAAGCCCGTTGGCTTGCCCATTTCTGATCTTTCGTCTTCGTTCCTGTGATCCGCCGCCGCCAAGGCGGGTCCGCGGACAGTTGATTCTGATACGTGTCGGAGGCCGCCATGATTCAGGCGGCTTCCGGACCGAACTTCCGGCTGTGTGAAGTGTGTCGTTACCTTCAGACGGCCGCTTCTTCCTGAGCGATTTCCTGCAGGGCTCGCTTGTAGTCCACCGGCATAACCTTGACGAACTGCTTCACGGCCGCGTCCCATTCGCTCAGGATTTCACGAGCTGTCTCTGAACCCGTGTACTGCTGATGGTTCTGAATCAGCCTCTTCAGTTCGGCGTTGTCCTCCGGCGTTTCAACCTTTTCCAGCTCCACCATTTCCAGATTGCAGTTGACCAGAAATCGGTCTTCCGGGTCGTAGACATACGCGATTCCGCCGGACATGCCGGCCGCAAAGTTGCGTCCCGTCGGGCCCAGAATGACGGCTCGGCCGCCGGTCATGTATTCGCAGCCATGGTCTCCCACACCTTCGATGACGGCATGAGCTCCGGAGTTCCGCACACAGAACCGCTCGGCAGCAATCCCGCGGAAATACGCTTCTCCGCTGGTGGCCCCGTACAGCGCCACGTTGCCGATGATGATGTTGTCCCGGGGGCTGAACGTGCTTTCCTTTGACGGGTAGATGATCAGCCGACCGCCGGACAGGCCCTTGCCCGCGTAGTCATTGGCGTCCCCTTCCACTTCAATCGTCACCCCTCTGACACTCCATGCCCCGACGCTCTGGCCGGCCGATCCGTTGGCCTTGATATGGATGGTGTCATCCGGCAGTCCGTCGGGACCATGGGCCTTGCTGACTTCGTTGCTGAGAATCGTGCCAAAGGCCCTGTCGATGTTTTCAATGTGAGTATCAACATGGATCGGCTGCTTCTTTTCGATCGCAGCCCGGCACTTTCGCAGCAGGTCGATGTCGCGGACTTTATCCAGCCCGTGATTCTGATCGATCGTGCAGTAGGTCTGCACGCGGTCGTGCGGCTTGCGTGCCGGAGTCAGGATCGGACTAAGATCTACGTTTTTGGCCTTCCAGTGAGCGATCTCGCGGTCAAGTTCCAGCATGTCGCAGCGGCCGACCATTTCATTGATCGTACGGAACCCGAGTTCGGCCATGATTTCGCGAGCTTCCTCGGCCACCATGAACAGGTAGTTGACGACATGCTCAGGCTTGCCGTTGAACTTCTTCCTGAGTTCCGGGTCCTGTGTGGCGATGCCGACCGGACAGGTGTTCAGATGACATTTTCTCATCATGATGCACCCGATCGTGATCAGCGGTGCGGTGCTGAAACCGTATTCCTCGGCACCCAGCAGCGTTGCAATCACCACGTCGCGGCCGGTCTTCAACTGACCGTCCGTCTGCAGTCGCACACGGCTGCGGAGGTCATTCATCACCAGCGTCTGGTGCGTTTCGGCAATCCCGAGTTCCCACGGCAGCCCGGCATGCTTGATGCTGGTCAGCGGCGAGGCACCGGTGCCGCCCTCACTGCCTGAGATCAGGATGTTGTCAGCGTGTCCCTTGGCTACGCCCGAGGCAATGGTGCCCACGCCGACTTCCGAGACCAGCTTCACGCTGATTCGTGCGGTCCGGTTGGCGTTTTTCAGGTCGTAGATCAGCTGTGCCAGATCCTCGATGGAATAGATGTCGTGATGCGGCGGTGGACTGATCAGCCCGACGCCACGCGTTGACAGCCGCGTAGACGCAATGATCTTGTCGACCTTGAATCCCGGCAGCTCGCCCCCTTCGCCGGGCTTGGCCCCCTGAGCGATCTTGATCTGCAGTTCGTCTGCGTTGGTCAGGTACCATGACGTCACACCGAAGCGGCCGCTGGCAACCTGTTTGATAGCGGAACGTCTCAGATCGCCGTTGGGGTCCGGCGTGAATCTGGCGTACTGTTCTCCGCCTTCACCCGTGTTGCTCTTGCCCCCGATCCGGTTCATTGCAATCGCCAGCGACTCATGAGCTTCGGCGCTGATGGACCCGAAACTCATGGCTCCTGTGCAGAATCGTTTCACGATTTCACTGGCCGGTTCTACTTCGCTGAGCGGAACCGGCGTTCCGCTTCGGAACTTCAGCAGACCGCGCAGATGACAGGCACGTGTGGTTTCTCGGTTGACCAGATCGCTGAAGTCCTTGTAGGCGTTGCGATCGCCGGAGCGGGCCGCCTGCTGAATCCGTCCGATGGTGTGCGGATTCCAGGCGTGCTTTTCTCCGGTCCGCCGCCAGTGAAACAGGCCGGGATTCGGAAGATCATCGCTGATGCTGTCCGGGTTCTCGGGATAGCCGATGTGATGCCGCATCAGCGATTCCTGGGCCAGAATGTCGAAGCCCACGCCCTTGATGCGGCTGGCCGTTCCGGCGAAGCACAGATCCACCACTTCGCTGCCAAGACCGACGGCTTCGAAGATCTGAGCACCTTTGTAACTCTGCAGCGTACTGATGCCCATCTTGCCCATCACCTTGAGCATGCCCTTGGCCACGCCCATGCGATACGTCTTCACGATCTCGCGGTTGGTATATTCGGCTCCGATCCGCCCTTCCGCACGTGCCTGACGCAGGGCGTACAGAGCGATGTAAGGGTTAACGGCGTCCGCTCCGTATCCGATCAGAAGACAGAAGTGATGCACCTCGCGGGCTTCACCGGATTCCACGATGATGCCGATACGGGTTCGTTCTTCATGCCGGACAAGGTGGTGATGCACGGCACCCGTGGCCAGCAGTGAACTGACCGGCACCCGATCGGGCCCGATGGCTCGGTCGGACAGGACAATCAGGCTGTATCCGTCGCGGATAGCCTCTCGAGCTTCCTCACAGATTCGGTCGAGAGCCGGTTTCAGACCGGCGACCCCTTCGGACTTCGGATAGGTGATGTCAATCACGCGGGACCGCCAGCCGCGATGGTTCAGATCACGCAGGTCGGCCATCTGCTGATTGCTGAGAATCGGGTGCGGCAGCGCCAGGCGATGACATTGCTGCTCGGTTGTCTCCAGCAGGTTGCCTTCCGGGCCGATGTAGCATTCGAGCGACATGATCACTTCTTCGCGAATCGAATCGATCGGCGGATTGGTGACCTGTGCGAACAGCTGACGGAAATAGTCATAGGGCATCCGCGCCTGGTCTGACAGGCAGGCCAGGGCGGCGTCGTTACCCATGGACCCCAGCGGATCCTTCTTGGCATGCAGCAGCGGAATCAGCATGAACTGCAATGTTTCCGTGGTGTAGCCGAAGGCCTGCATCCGGTGCAGCAGTTCCCTGCCTTCATAGTGTTCCGGCTTGCTGCCTTCCGACAGTTCTCTGGTCAGAATTCGCTGGCGTTCCAGCCACTGCTTGTAAGGTCGCCGCGAGGCTACTTCCGTCTTCAGCTCGCCGTCGTCAATTATGCGTCCCTGCCCGAAGTCGACCAGAAACATTCGACCGGGCTGCAGCCGTCCCTTGTACGCCACGTTCTCCGGTTCGATGTCCAGGACACCCACTTCACTGGCCATCACAACGCGATCGTCCTTGGTCACGTAATAGCGACTGGGACGCAGCCCGTTGCGGTCCAGTGTTGCGCCAATGAACTGACCATCTGTAAAGGACACAGATGCCGGTCCGTCCCACGGTTCCTGCAGTGCACTGTGATATTCATAAAAGGCGCGCTTTTCCTCCGACATGGTGGCGTGATTCTGCCACGCTTCCGGAATCATCATCATGACCACTTCCTGCAGCGTGCGGCCGCTGTGGTACAGCATCTCAAGCGCGTTGTCGAAGCGTCCGGAGTCTGATGTGTGCGGTTCCACAATCGGAAACAGCTTCTGCAGGTCATCGCCCCACAATTCGCTCTTCATCACGCCCTGTCGCGCGAACATCCAGTTGCTGTTGCCCTTGACGGTGTTGATCTCACCGTTGTGCGACATGAACCGCAGCGGCTGAGCCCGGTCCCAGCTGGGGAATGTATTGGTGGCGAACCGGCTGTGAACCATCGCCAGATGACTGGTGTAGTCTTCCGCCTGCAGGTCCGGAAAGAACGGAAGTACCTGATACGACGTCAGCATGCCCTTGTAGATGATGACCTTGGTGGACAGCGAGCACACATAAAACGACAGCGCCTGAGACAGGTCGCTGTTGCGCAGCTGATGGCTGGCCAGTTTGCGAATCACGAACAGCTGACGCTCCAGCGCTTCAGAATCCAGGCCTTCGGCCGCACCCACAAACAGCATTTCCATGTGAGGTGCAAACTCTCGAGCCGTTCGGCCGATGTCAGCGCCGTCGAAATCCACCGGCAGCGTCCGCCATCCCAGCAGTTTCTGGCCCTGTTGAGCGATCAGTTGTTCGACGGTCTGCCGACAGGTCTCACGCTGATCCGCATCCTGTGGCAGAAAGACGATTCCGGCGCCGTACTTACCCGGTTCGGGCAGGTCGATGCCGCAGTCTTCTTTGGCCACCCGTCGCAGAAAGTCGGTCGGCAACGCAGTCAGCATGCCCGCTCCGTCGCCCGTGTTTTCTTCGCAACCGCAGGCACCGCGGTGATCCATGTGCGTCAGAATCCGCTGAGCATCCGTGATGATGCTGCGTGACCGGACGCCCTTGATGTGAGCGACAAATCCGACGCCACAGTTTTCGTGCTCATTGGCAGGGTCGTACAGCCCGGTGGCATCCGGAGCGCCAAAAGAAGAACGCATCGGCTGCGGGTACTGGTTTCCTCGAATATCTTCCATCTTCACTCTCTCTGATTCTTGAACGTCGCGTGGGCGGACGAAATGTCCCGTGACGTGACCGGGCGAACCCGGGAAATACTGCTCCTGCAGGCGTTCAGCTCAGCCGGCGCGCCGGTCCGTTTTCCATCCGGACATTCGGCCAACACTTCGTCTGATGCCTGCGATCAATGGCGGCTCAGCTGGCCTCAGCTGCTGTGGCTGGGTTGGCAACAGGGCTGACACGTTTGGACGCGGGGGCCGCATGATGACGACAGACCCAATCGCTCACGCCGTGTCTGACGCGTTTATTTGTGCTGGATTTGTGTTCTGTGTTTAACATTCCGAACTCCGGACTCTGAGCGCCGGCACGAATCGAGCACCATACATTTCGGGTGAACAAACAGACTTCCCCAACCAAAAACTTCGATTCCGTATTTTCTCATGCTTCCTGCCCCAAAACAAGCCACCTGCCACGAAGACCGTCCGCTTCACGACAGCCTGTCGCGACCGCAGGCCCCAATTCTTCACTAAACCACGTCATTATCCGGCCAGCGCTGACAATTGGCGAATCCTGGGCGAGTTGGCTGGTTTCAGGAATGAGAACTGTAAGTGCGAACAGTGTGGAAGCGAGTCGTTAACCGCGGCGGTCGGCGTTTTTTCAATTTTCGGGAAGCCGAAAAGCATGAAGCGGATTCAGCCTGGGTATGGATTGACTGGGCGCCGACTTTTCATAACGTCTGACAGCTTAAGGTTTTCGCGTTTCATCAGGGGCGGCCGAATGACTCTGGACGAACTTCAGCAACTGATCGATACCATGTACTCCCGTAAGGATGAAGCACGTGGTGTCGAAGGCACGTTTATGTGGCTGATGGAAGAAATCGGTGAGCTGGCGGCCGCTCTCCGAGAATCGTCTCAGGAAGACCTGGCCAAAGAATTCGCTGACGTGCTGGCCTGGCTGGCCACCATCGCCAATGTCGCCGGCGTCAATCTGACAGAAGCCATGCAGCTGAAGTATGGAAACGGCTGTCCCGGCTGCGGATGCATGATCTGCGAGTGTTCAGACGCCGAAAAACCCTGAACCAATATCGCTGCCTGATCTGCAACCGGGGCTTCCAGCCGCAGTTGTCGCCGGGGTTCACGTTCCCGCTGTGATCGGGTGGGTGCTGCGGCTGGAAGCCGCAGCCACGCAAGGGCCCCCTGACCCTGCCCGCCGGTGCGATCACTGCATGATGGCCGTCATCCAGCCATCCGTCAGGTAGAACTGAGTCATCTGCAGCGTCAGCGGCGAGCCATCGGCCATTTCCAGATCCAGTTCGGTATCTCGTTCGATCCGCGGTTCCGTAAACGCCTTCTCAAGCAGTTCCTTCAGCACGACGCGAGCCGAAAATCGCTCCAGCCGTGATACCGGATCAATCGGCGTGGATTTCATGGCAATCACGCTCTCGGTGTCCGTCCCCGGAGAAATCAGTTCCAGAATGCCGTTGTTGAACTCGATGCCCACAGGAATTTCGAACACGTGCCGCGGCACCGTGCGGTTCTTGGCTTCCTGAATAAAGCCCGTGCGGAAGATCAGGATCACCTGGTTTTCCATGAACCGGACACGCAGGGGATCTGACGAACTGAAGTCGAAGATGGTGTTGTTGTCGATGTTCGATTTGTCGATGACGACGTCCTGATTCATCAGTTCCGACAGGGCTTCTTCAATTCTTTCCACCAGCTGCGTCGGAGTCATCCTGCCGGAAATGCCAAGGCTGTCGATGGCTGCATTGACCGCGGACTGATGCATCTGAACGGCCAGGCCACGCCGTGGAGCGGGCGTGGTCGGAGGACGCGGCGCCGCCAGCGACTCGGCCGTAATCGTCCGCGAACTGACTGCCAGGTGGGTCTCTGTCGAACGAGCGCAGTAGGCACTCGGCTCGATGTTGCGGCTGCGCAGGTTCTGCATCAGATCGTTCTGAATATTGCCGTTCGCTTCCGCATATTTGTCAGCGACTTCCTCTTCAAAACGTGGCAGCGCCCGGTTGGCCAGTTTTCGCGCCGCGATTGCATCTGCCTGGGGCTGCTTTCGCTGAACTTCCTTGCTGGCAATCTTGCGGGCGATACCGGCCAAAATCGGAATTTTGTCGTACTTTGTCGAAATCCCGGTGGTTCGGTTGTTGATGTTGATGTTGATCGTGGCATTTTTCGAGGTCAGTTGCTGACCGTCGAAATACGTCGGTTTGCGAATGGTGAAAGCATGGTTGCCGCGGGTGTAGATTGTCGCGGGAGACTTGACACCCTGAGTGTTGGTTCTGGTGTGACCATCCACCAGCAGATCAAACGCTGCCGTGTTCTGTGATGGCCGAATATCAGCGCGAACCATGGTGTCCGTGACCTGACAGCCGGTGACCCAGGCACCCAGGATGCAGTCGGCCACTCCGCCGGTTTCCGTGCGGTAGTCTGACAGAAGCCGGGACATCATGGGTTCTGACAACACGAAGTGCAGGTTGTAGTTGAAATAGTAGCGGGAAAAAATCGTATCAATCTGAGCGAACACATCGGGTGCTGTCTGTCTCAACGCACGATAGTTCTGTCGCGCGATCGCCGCGTGAGCAGAACGATTCCCCACTTCGTAATCGATGCCGGCCCGGATCAGCATTTCGTTGACCAGCTGACGCGTGGCGTCGTCTGCCGAATTGTCCTTCATGGCCCGGATCGCCGTTTCTGCTAAATCGACGCGCCGAGTCAGCTGCCGCTGAATGGCCTCGGCTGATCCGTCACCACCGCCCAGCTCAGGAATCAGGTCTCGCAGTTCTGTGGCGGCCGCCAGCCGGTCGTCGTCGCTGTTGCCGGCTTCGTACAAAGCCATCAAGAGTGACTGAATTTTCTGTCCGGCTTCGCCGCCGGCCACCTGAGCCAGTTCGGCCGCCTCTCGAGCCACGCGGGTTCCCGCAGGCAGTTCTCCAGCCAGAGGATCTTCGGCTTCCGGCCCGTCGGCGTCGTACTTCTCGGCAGCCGTTTTGTCGGCCAGACCAGCTTTCTCGTCCGCTGGTGTCAGTGCCAGGACGTTGAAAGCACTCAGGCCGCCAACAAACAGACTGCCCAGTAATAGTGTTAATGGTCGGTGATTCATCTTGTGCGTTCTCCGTTCGCAATTCCGTTCAGGCAATGGCGCGGTGGGAATTACAGTAATGAATATCGGTCAGTCACTCCTGAATCTGACCTGACTCCGTGCAGTTTGCACTCCCCTGTTTGCTGTCCTGAACCTGCGCAGAGTCTCTACCTGACCTTTTAAATGCAAGAACCGCAGGGTACCCAACCGGAAAAAACGTCATGAAGTTCCATCGTTGCCTGTTCCTTCTCCGGATCGTCCCGGATCTGGCAACACCCCGGGACGTTAAAATGTGTAAATGGGTAACGTGGGTCGTTTCGGTGCTTTGGCGCGGTTTGAATGACCAGCCTCGTTGTGGGGCGGTCTCCCGACCGTCCCACGCATCGGCGTGATACGCACCGGGAGACCTTCGGTCGCTCTCGTGGTCGGGTCGGGAGACCCGGCCACAACAGAGGCTGGTCATTCAAACCGCGCCAAAGCACCGAAACGACCCACGTTACCCATTTACACATTTTAACGTCCCGGGGTGTTGCCAGATCC
>JAVKCM010000029.1:0-21323 GCA_040222735.1 Fuerstiella sp.
GTCCCCCTTTGGCGGCCCAACACGCCGGACGACGGAAATGGGACAGGCCCCGACCGAAGGCCCGCCCAACGGCCGAACCCCGTTGTGGGGCGGTCTCCCGACCGCCCCACACCTTCGACCGCAGGTCTCCGGCCGAATGGGGACAGGCATGATTCTCTTCGGCCGTCGTGCCTGTCCCCCTTTGGCGGCCCCAACACAGCAGGCGGCACAATGCGGGTTATTCCGCAGGCTGCAGCAGGCCCAGTCGTACCAGCTTCTGCCGACATTCATCCCGCTCACGACTGCGTTTCAGCGACGCCCATTTCGGATCCTGCGCGGCCAGAAACGAATCCTCAGAAAACGGCGGTGCGGACGCAGCACCGGCAGTCAGGCGCTGCACGACCTCGACATCCAGCCGCGTCAGAAACATTGACTGCATGCGGTAGTCCTGGAAGGCTTCCCACACAAGGGGAAACAAAGGAGCGACAATCTGTTCGCCGATGGCCGTTGCGTACTGACGGATCTCCAGCTGAGCATGGCTGTCCATCCTGAGCGCCAGAAAGTGCAGCAGGTTGTGCAGGTCGATTTTCCAATAGGCTTCGGTATACGTGGCCAGTGGCAGATCCTTGCGCGCCTGTTCGCGAGCCACTCCGGTTTCGATGCGTGACTGATACACCGATCGCATCCGGTCCTGCAGGTCTGACTCCTGATCGGTCAGTGCCTGTCCGACGTCCGTCGACAGGGGATCTCCGCTGCCCTGGCGATTTGAGTCTGCCTGGGTTCTCCACTCGTCAGGCGATGTCGTCTGAGCCGCGTCGATGGCCAGTGAATAGCGAGTACTGTATTCGTTGATGTTGGCGGTGCGGTGTCGGACCCATTGGCGCCAGCAGTCCATCGGGACTCGGACCAGAAACTTGATCTCTGCCATTTCGAACGGCGTGGTATGTCGATGTCGCAGCAGGTAGCGAATCAGCGTCCGGTCGTCGCTGACCTTTTTGGTGCCTTCACCGTAGCTGACACGAGCCGCCTGAACGACACTTCCGTCGTCTCCCATGACGTCAACAAGGCACACAAAGCCGTCGTCGAGCACAGGAATTTTTTTCCAGCGCAGTTCGTTGACCTGGGCGAGACGTTCTTCGGGTGTTTGGTGAGATTCTGCCGACATGAAAAGTCTTCGGGGCTGCGACAAATGAATCCGAGCTGCAAAACGCAGGCTGCGGGCGGACGGGGCACAGACGACTGGTCTCAGAAACCGAAAGTTGCTGGCCAGTCAGGCGGCCGCAATGTATGGTTTTCAGCAGGTGAATTCCAATCGGCCGGACAGCAGCCACCGCGTTTTGCGTCCATGACTTCAGCTCGGGCCCCGCAGAGAAACCGGAACGGCGGCACCGGCAGCCGTTTCCGGTCGTCAGGCACCGCATTCCGTCGTATTTTCTGAAAGGCTGGCAACATGTACTTCACGTGGCTGGAAGAAACTCCGGTGGGTCGTCTGCTGCTGGCGGGTGATGATGACACGCTGCACTACGTGGCGTTTGATGACGGCAATTCGCGTCAGCGTCACGACCTGCCGAAAAGTGACTGGGTCCGGAATGACGGCCCGTTTCGGGAAGCCGTGCGACAGCTGAAGGCCTACTTCGCAGGCAGATTGACGGAATTCGACCTGCTGGTGGAAGGTCGTGGAACAGACTTTCAGAAGAAGGTCTGGAACGCTCTGCGGGAAGTACCCTACGGTCAGACGACCAGTTACGGGCAGATTGCCGCAGCAATCGGCCAGCCGACAGCCTCCCGAGCCGTGGGCATGGCAAATGGTCGAAATCCGATTTCGATCATTGTGCCGTGTCATCGCATCATTGGCAGCAGCGGAAAACTGGTGGGGTACGGCGGTGGCCTGGACCGCAAGACGAAACTGCTGCAGCTGGAAGGTGCGGTCTGACGGCGATCGACTGAATCGTCAGCTTGCGCAGGTCGTTGAGTCGGCAGCAGGCTGGCGGCTGGGCCTTCGATTGATCTGTGTTTTCTGACTCAGCCTGCCGTCACATCAGCGGATTCCCCGACCTGCGACAAAAAATCACAGCGATTAAATTCCTGCGACGGTCCGGGGCGAACGAGCATCCGTAGAAGCACCTGCAGGGCACAAATCAGGGAAGACCTAACCCCTCAGGAGTGGCATTCGGCGTGACCCGGGCGACCCTGTCAGCCGATGCTGATCCTGATTTTTCCAATATTGATAAGCCCGCGGAGCCGACGGCGTGCGAAACGTGCCAATGGGACACAGTCTGAGTCTCGAAGAGTCCGGAAATTCGACAACATCGCACGTTAGTGCCAGCTGTACCCACTTTCGCTGTTAAGCCCTGCTCAATATTGCGATCAATGGGGCTCAGGCACGCGGTCCACTGCAAATTGTTGCGTTCTCACAGGAACATTGCTGGATTTTCACGGACCAGAGGACAAAATGGGGGGCTGGCGTTCGAGTCCATCGACGCTCCTCCTGTACTACACCGAACCACAGATTGATCTCATGTCAGTCACCCAGTTTACGGAAGAAGAACTCAGTGACCTTGAAGATGAGGTAACGCTGCCGCTTTACATCCTTTTTCCGCTTGGAGTTCTGGGGCTGTATTCTCTGGCGTTTCCCTGGCCAGTCAACACCCTTCCGGTTTATCTGGGGTGGCTGGCGTTTACCACATTCGTCTTCTTCTGCTACACCAGCTGCTTTCACGAAACGGCTCATCAGACACTCAGCCAGTCGGCTCGCTTAAGCGTGCTTGTGGGCCGCGTGCTGGGCACGGCGATGTTTACGCCGTATTCGGTCTACCGTGAATGCCATATTCGTCATCACGCCTACCTGAACAAACCGACCGACTTTGAACTGTGGCCGTACAGCGACCCCAATATGTCGCTCTGGTTTCGTCGTCTGTTTGTCTGGCTTGACCTGGCCTTCGGATTCCTGACCGGGCCATTCGTCTACGGCAGGACCTTCTTTCACCGCGATTCACCGATCCGAAGTGCGGCTGTTCGACGAGCCGTGTACTGGGAATATGCGGCGATTGTTGCGGTCTGGGGCACCGTGCTGACGCTGTGTGCCGTTTACAACCTGTGGTTTTACCTGCTCACCGTGTGGGTGCTGCCGCACTGGCTCGCAGGCATCATGCAGACAGGGCGAAAGCTGACGGAGCATCTGGGAATGTCCAGCTATGATCCATTGAAGGGGACCCGGACGGTCGTGGCCGATAACTGGTTCACACGGCTCTGCACATGGATGAACTTTGACATCTTCGTGCACGGTCCGCACCACCGGCATCCCAAGGTTGCCCACAATCTGCTGCATCGCAAGATGAAAGAGTACAAAGAGAGCACGCACGACGAGTTCCCGATCTACTCGACCTACCGCACGGCGTCACTGGCCATGCTGCCCTATCTGTTTCGCAATCCCGGAGTCGGCATGAATGCCGGGGCCGCGTCTCCGGACGCCGAGAAGCTGGCCGAAGTGGACAACTTCGTGGCCGACGTCGCGACGGAAGTGCTGGCCGACACCGACGTCGAAACCAAGGTGGCTCAGCAGGCCAGCGCCTGATCCGCCCACGAAGCGGTTCTCCTCCCTTGCAGATTGCCTGCCGCTGCGGCATCCTTTGGTGGTTCTGCAACCATCCGACTGTGACGCTGCCCGAAAGCTTGTACGACCTGACGCCGGGTTGAAGCGAGCCCTGAGTGCCGCTGCACTTAAGGAGAAGAAGACCATGCGCCTGTGTCTGCTGTTATGCATCTCGCTGCTGGCCTGCGAAGCCCGGTCGGCGGTCGAACGCCCCAACATCATCTATATCCTGGCCGACGACGCCGGCTACGGCGACTTTGGCTGCTACGGCGGCACTCAGCTGCCCACGCCGCATATCGACGGCATGGCTGCCGAGGGAATGAAGTTCACACGGCACTATGCCGGCTGCACCGTGTGCGCGCCCTCACGCTGTGTGCTGATGACCGGCCTGCATACCGGCCACTGCCGAGTCCGCGGCAACAGTCCCGGGCTGCTGCTGCAGGAAGACGTGACCGTCGCCGAAGTGCTGCGGACGGCGGGCTACCGAACCGCCTGCATCGGCAAATGGGGACTGGGGGCACCACCGCCGCTGTCAGATCCCAACGACCAGGGATTCGACGAATTCTACGGTTATGTCAGCATGTGGCATGCCCACAATTTCTATCCGGAATTTCTGATCCGCAACGGTCGCCACGAAGCACTGCGCAATATTTCTCAGGACCGGTGGAAAGGTCAGGACGGCCGCGGCGTGGCGACAAAACGCGTTGACTACGTGCCCGAACTGCTCACATCAGAAGTACTGAAGTTCATCCGGAACAACAAATCCGATCCGTTTTTCCTGTACTACGCGCTGAATGTGCCTCATGCCAACAACGAAGGTGGTCGTCACAGTGATCGTCCTGAGAAAGGGATGGAAGTCCCCGACTTCGGCCCCTATGCCGAAACCGACTGGCCGGGACCGGAAAAAGGATTCGCGTCCATCATGCACAACATCGACCGCGACGTCGGTCGCATTCTGAGCGAACTGAAAGCACAGGGGCTCGACGACAACACGATTGTGTTCTTCAGCAGTGACAACGGGCCGCATCAGGAAGGCGGTCACAAAATGGAGTTCTTCAACAGCAACGGTTCGCTCCGCGGAATGAAGCGGGATCTGTACGAAGGCGGCATTCGCGTGCCGCTGATTGTGCGATGGCCGGGACACATTCCGCCCAACACGACCAGTGATCACATCAGCGGGTTTCAGGACCTGCTGCCGACACTGGCAGAGATCGCGGGCGCGAAGCCGCCGCATCAGCCGGACGGCATCTCGATGCTGGCGGAACTGACCGGCCGAAAGGATCAGCAGAATCACGAATACCTGTACTGGGAATTCAGCGAACAACAGGGCAAGCGTGCCGTGCTGCAGGGCGACTGGAAGCTGGTTCAGCAGAAAGTCGCCACCGATCAGCCGGCCGCCTGTGAACTGTATGACCTGAGCTCCGACCCGTCCGAGACCCGCGATCTGGCGACAGAGATGCCGGACAGAGTAGCGGAACTGAAGGTGCTGCTGGACCGGGCTCATGTGCCCAGTGAACGGTATCCGCTGTTTTCGTCAGAGCAGACTCAGTAAGGAGTGTCCGGTCAATTATTGTCGCCTTTCGCGGAGCGAAAGGCGACCAACCGGTCAGTTATTGATCGACCGTTTGTAAGTATGGCCGCCGGGCGTGACGAATCGGTCACGGCTGGCCATACTGATCACTCAACCATTTTCTTCAGGAGCCCCTGGATGTTTTTGAATCGAAAGCCGGTTGATGCGAGCATTCGCCGGCATGCCGGTGCTGGAACTGCCGTCCACCGCCAGCCCCGAACGCCTGCTTGAGCTGCGAATCTACGAAAGCAACAATGAGCAGAAAGCGCGTCTGAAGGTAGAGATGTTCAACGAAGGCGAAATTGACATCATGCGCGATGTGAAACTGGCGCCCGTCTTCTTCGGTGAAACGCTGATCTCGGATGACCTGCCGAACCTGACGTATATACTGAGTGCCGACAATGCGGAGATTCACCGGCAGCATTTTCAGGATTTTCTGAAGCATCCGGACTGGGACCGCATGAAGCGTCTGGAAAAGTACAAGGGCACCGTCAGCAAAATCATCAGCATCACACTCAGCCCCGCCACCTGTTCGCAGATCTGAGGCACGCCACATGTTTCGCTTCGCCATCTTCTGCCTGGCCTGGGCAGTTACCGTTTCTGCACCGGCAAAACCGCCGAATATTCTGCTGATCGTCAGCGACGATCAGCGGCCGGACACGATTCATGCTCTGGGCAATGATGTCATCCGGACGCCCGGTCTGGACCGGCTGGTTGCTGAAGGCAGCAGTTTCACCCGGGCCACCTGTGCCAACCCGATCTGTACGCCCAGCCGGGCCGAGATACTGACGGGCAGCAGTGGATTTCGCTGTGGCGTCATGGACTTCGGAAAACCGATTGACCCGACCGTGCCCACCATGGCAAGGTGGTTTACCGCCGCCGGTTACCAGGCGGTGTACGTGGGGAAGTGGCACAACGACGGCAAACCGGTTGAACGGGGCTACAACCGGACTCAGGGCCTGTTTCGCGGCGGCGGCGGCCGCTTCGCGAAACCTCAGTTTGATTTCGCCGGACGGCCGGTCACGGGATATCGCGGCTGGATCTTTCAGGATGACAGCGGAATGCTGTTTCCGGAAAAAGGCGTGGGGCTGACCCCGGAGATCAGCCGTCATTTTGCCGATGCAGCCATTCAGGTGATCGAAGCGGCAAAGGACCAGCCATGGTTTCTGCATGTGAATTTCACGGCGCCACACGATCCGCTGATGCTGCCGCCGGGCTGGGAGACCGCGTATCGTCCGGAAGACATGCCGCTGCCCGAAAATTTTCTGCCGCAGCACCCGTTTGATCACGGCAATTTTGACGGACGCGACGAGCAGCTGTTTCGCTGGCCCCGCACGCCGGACGAAACCAGGCGTGAAATCGCCGCCTACTACGCCGTGATTTCACACATGGATCAGCAGATCGGCCGTATCCTGAAGACACTGGACGACAACGGACTGGCCGAAGACACCATTGTGGTGTTCGCCAGTGACCACGGGCTGTCAGTGGGCAGCCATGGCTTGCGCGGGAAGCAGAGCATGTATGAGCACACCATCGGAGTACCGCTGCTGCTGCGCGGACCGGGCATTTCGGCCGGTCAACAGTATGACGCTCAATGCTACCTGCGAGATCTGTTTCCGACGCTGTGTGACCTTGCAGGCATCACGGGGCCCGGGGACGCGGTTGACGGCCTGAGTCTGGTGCCGGTTCTTGAGGGTCGATCGCAGCAGGTTCACGAATTCATTGTGGGATACTTCCGCAACGTGCAGCGCATGATTCGTACGGATGAATGGAAATACATCGAGTACCCCGAGGCGGGGCGTCAGCAGCTGTTTCACCTGACGGATGATCCGGATGAAATCCACAACCTGGCCGACCTGCCGCCTCATACGGGCATGCAGAAGAAGCTTCAGACGCAGATGCGAAACTGGTTTCGCGAGCGGAACGATGCCGTTTATCGTCGGCCGTGATCCGGAATTATCCGGGTGACCGCCGTGACCGGCGTCAGCCTTCGGCGCTGATCCGGCCCAGCGTCAGCAATTCTTTCGGCACGTTGAAGTGAACATGTTCTTCGCGCAGAGTTTCTTCACTGACCTCGGCGTTGAAGTGCTGCTTCAGGTAACTGAGACATTCTTCGACCACAACTTCCGGAGCACTCGCGCCGGCAGTGATCACCACCGTCGAATCCGGCTCAAACCATTCCGGCTGCAGTTCTGAGGCCCCGTCGACCAGATACGAGGGGACTCCCCGGGAGGCACCGATTTCCATCAGACGACGACTGTTGCTGCTGTTCTGACTGCCCAGCACAATCAGCACGTCGGCCGACTGCACCAGCATCTGTACGGCTTCCTGGCGGTTGGTGGTGGCGTAGCAGATGTCTTCTTTTTTGGGTGATTCGATGTGCGGATAGCGTCCCTTCAGGGCGGTGATGACTTCTGCGGCTTCGGCCACGCTGAGCGTGGTCTGCGTCAGAAATGCCAGTCTGTCCTCCTGCGTGAAGGGCAGTTCAGCGACCTCCGCCGCCGTTTCCACCAGCGTGATGCTTTCGGGAGCTTCTCCCATGGTCCCGATGACTTCGTCGTGACCTTCGTGGCCGATCAGCAGGATGTGGTAGCCGGCATTTGCGTAGCGAATGGCTTCCAGATGCACCTTCGTGACCAGCGGGCAGGTGGCGTCGACGGTCTGCAGACTTCGTTCCCGGGCCAGCTTGCGGACTTCCGGAGACACGCCGTGTGCACTGAACAGCAGGATGGCGCCGCGGGGCACTTCTTCCAGCGTATCCACAAACGTCACGCCCTGCTTCGTGAAGCGATCCACCACGTACCTGTTATGGACGATTTCGTGGTAGACATAGATGCCCGAACCAACGCGTCGGATCGCTTCATCCAGGCATTCAATCGCCATGTTGACTCCCGCACAGAAGCCGCGCGGATTGGCAAGCAATATCTTCATGATTTCCTGTTCACAAACTTGGTCTGGTTGCGGCACACGCGTCCGGTCGTGGGCCGTCCACGACCGCGTTGAGTGACCGGCACACGGCCCTGATGGCAACCGCCCGGGTCAGGTGGTGATGGCCGACACGTCGTCTTCCAGTTCTGCCAACCGTGCGATGATCATCCGGTTTAACTCGGGCAGCCCGCGTCCGGTCGCGGCTGAGATCAGGTGCACGTCGCGGCCCGAGGTTTCCCGCAGCAGTTCGGCACAGGTTTCCGCATCGGGCAGTTCGGCCTTGGTGACGCACAGAATCTCGGGGCGGGTCGCCAGCACGGGATTGTATTTTTCCAGTTCTTCGCGAATCTGATCGTAATTACCAAGCGGGTCAGAATGATCCATCGGGGCCGGTTCGACCATGTGCACAATCAGGCGAGTGCGTTCGATGTGCTTAAGAAATTCATGTCCCAGCCCGGCTCCGGCATGAGCTCCTTCGATCAGTCCGGGGATATCTGCCAGCACATATTCGTGATCCAGCGACACCTGAACCATGCCCAGGTTCGGGTATTTCGTGGTGAAGGGATAATCGGCGATTTCCGGCGTGGCCTTTGACATGCGACTCAGCAGCGTCGACTTGCCGGCATTGGGTTTACCGACGAGTCCGACGTCCGCAATCAGTTTCAGTTCCAGCAGCACATCGCGTTCTTCCCCCGGCTGCCCGGCCTCACATTCCCGCGGGGCGCGGTTGGTGGAGGTGGCGAAGCGTTTGTTGCCCCTTCCGCCGTGGCCGCCGATCGCGACCGTCACCGACTCACCGTGTTCCTGCAGATCCTTCAGCAGATGTCCGTGCTCGACGTCCTTGACCAGCGTTCCCGGCGGAACCAGAATCACGGTATCCCTGCCGCTGCGTCCTGTCTTCAGACTGCCCATCCCGTGCTGGCCGCGTTCGGCATTCCAGAATCGATGTCCCTGGATATTCGACAGCGATCCCTGGTTGCGATCCGCCTGAATAATAATGCTGCCGCCGCGTCCGCCGTCGCCTCCGTCCGGCCCTCCCCGCGGGACATGGGCTTCCCGCCGGAAACTGCAGCAGCCGTCTCCGCCGTCACCGGCACGACACAGAATGGAAACACGATCGACAAACATAACCTTACTCGCTTTGATGAGAGCCGACGCGACCATCGGTGGCTCAAGAAGACGCGATATTGTAGCGAGTTGCCGGCGCGGACTGTTCCGATTTCGGAATTCCCTGTCAAAGCCGCGGGGAATTGACGGTTTGACCCGTCACCGGGGGAGCGCCACAATGGGTCAGACGCCTGCCGGATACCAGCAGCCGCGCTCCACGGAATGGTCACCGCTGAATACCTGCGAAATAACGCATCATGAGGGAGAACAAAAGAGGAAATGTCGGACTTTCAAACCGTCGCCAAAACCGGTGACATTCCGGAAGGGCAGGGCCGATGCTTTCCGGTCAACGGGACCATGGTGGGCGTTTTCCTGCATCAGGGTGAGTATTTCGCCATCAATGATTTCTGCCCTCACATGGGAGCCTCCCTGTCAGAAAGCCCGGTAGCGGACGACGGGTCCGTCATGTGCTCATGGCACGCCTGGTGCTTCAGCATCAAGGACGGCACGTGGCTGGACAATTCCCGAAGCGGCATCCGGACACCGACCTACCAGGTGCGACTGCAGGGCGACGAGATTCAGGTGCTGGTTCCCTCGCCCGATCCTCCGAGCGGCAGCCGTACTGCCACAAACGACGCTCAGGAAACAAAGGATTCCGAAGAGGGCCATTCCGCTGACTGACAAGCCCTCCGATCTCAGAAGGCCGACCGAAATGCCGTCGTGGCCGATTCCCGACGAGGCGGTTCGCGAGGCCGTGCTGCAGATGCTTCAGGACGGCAGCTGGGGACGTTATCACGGTCCCCACTGCGATGCTCTGCGGGCCGCACTGGCCGAATTCCACCGGACTGAATATGTCGTCCTGTGCAGCAGCGGCACCGCTGCGGTGGAACTCGCCCTGCGAGCCGCCAGCGTTCAGCCGGGCGACGAAGTCATTCTGGCGGCCTACGACTATAAAGCCAATTTCGTCAATGTGCTGACGCTGCAGGCGAAGCCTGTGCTGGTGGACACGCTGCCCGGACTGCCGATTCTGGATCCGGCTCAGCTGAAGTCGGCCATCACGGACCGGACCCGAGCCATTCTGTGCTCCCACCTGCACGGCAGCTTTGCCCGGCTGGCAGAAATCAAAGCCATCGCCGCCGAACGCCGGATCGCCGTGATCGAAGACGCCTGCCAGGCGCCGGGAGCCATCCTGAATACTGAAGTCGTGGGCGCGATCGGCGATATCGGCGTCCTGAGTTTCGGAGGCAGCAAACTGCTCACCGCCGGGCGGGGCGGGGCGATTCTCACTCGTGACGCCACACTGGCTCAGCGCATCCGCCTGTATACCCAGCGGGGCAACGACGCTTATCCGCTGTCCGAAATGCAGGCCGCCGTGCTGCTGCCACAGCTGAAACAGCTGGCAGCGCGGAATGAGGCACGGTTGCAGGCCGTCCGCCGGCTGGTCGAACAGCTTCCTGCGGACGGTCCGCTCAAACCGGCACTCGATCCGGATCCACGAACCGAAGGGAACAGTCAACCGGCCTACTACAAGGTGGCGTTCCGGTACTGTCCGGCAGCCGGCCATGAAAACCGGCAGGACTTCTCGGACCGGATGATGCAGGCAGGTATCCGGATCGCACCCGCCTTTGCAGCGCTGCAGAAAATTCACAGTCGCCGCCGCTTCCGAGCCGTCGGCAATCTGGAAAATGCGGCCGCCCTGCATGACCAGCTGATGGTGCTGGATCATCCCGTGCTGCTGGATCCGTCACCCGGACTCGCAGCCAGACTCAGCGGACGCTGAGAATCCATGGCGACGTTCCGACCACGACCGCAAATTGACCTTTTCGCCATGTCGCTTGCAGTCTCGGACAATTGATGTCAGAACTACGGGTTGTCCCCCATCGTGACTTACTCCTGCGACTGTCATTTCATCGTTTCAGGCCGCCAGTGCCGTCCTTGCAAGGGCCACGCCGGAATAGAAAATCCGGCCGCCACTGCTGACACAAGAAAGAAGGTTCGGAATGCGCAGTATTCAGTTGATGACCCTTGTTGTCTGCCTTGCAGTCGCCGCAGGCCCGAGCTGGTCACAGCAGCCTCCGGCATCCTGTCCGACGCTGCTGATCGCAGAATTTCCGACGGACGACGGGGGATCGCTCTGCGTGTGGGAACTTTCCGACTGCACGGCCAACCCGGTGATTCCCACCTGTGTCATCTACGCGGACTGCGCCGGAGACGCCTGCACCTGTGTGGCCGGACCCGCGTGCCAGACCGACGGCGAAGAGCCCGCCGTCGAAGCCAGCGATGAGTACGCGTTCGAGGATGAGGTAGCACCCGAAGACGAGATGCCTGGGGACGAAGGCATGCCCGGCGATGCGGGGATGCCTGATGATGAAGCGATGCCCGCCGATGAAGAGGCCGCCGCAGACGCAAGGGGCTTTCCCAAACAACACATCCTGACGGCCATGAACAGTCTGCTGCAGCCGCCGAGACGCATCAAGAAGCTCCGGAGCAATCGCCGAGACTTCCAGTTCAGAATACCACGCGCCCGACTTCTGGTACCTGCTCAGGCCAATCAGATCATCGAGACCTTCGGAAAAGGCGGCCGTAAGGTCAAGTACCTGAAGGTGCTCAGACTTCGAACGCTGGACAACCAGACTGAATATTATGCTCTGTACAAGGTCTTCAACCCGGCCGTCAATGATCCATCGGGTAATCAGGACCTACCTTCCGATTCATATCTCGGAGTACGCATGGGACAACCGGCCGGCCGACCGCCCGGCGGATATGCAACCGTTAATGCCCGAGCTCAGGCCGGTCGAATCCGAAAACTGGCACCCTTCGCCGGCAATTATGTAAGAGAAGCAGCCGTCCAGGTCACCATTCCCCCCCGAGGCAACAAAGCGGCCGGAGCGGGCCCGAAGAAGTGGTTCCACCTGTTCGGCACCGTCATGTAAGTGATCGCCGAGACCGTACTGGCGGGAAGGCTGCTCCGCCCGCCGGCTGCGGCGGTTCGCAGCGCACTGCCGAAAGAAGTCCCGGCCGCACAGCACAAGCGGGCTGTCGATGCTGCCCCCCGATTTCGCCTCACAGCCTGTCCGGGTACTTCTGTTTGACGGACTTCCAGGTCCGTCATGGGGGAAACCGTCCGTATTTTCAACGCACCTGGCCGGCCGGCGTACAAATACTTTTCCGATATCCGGACAGGCTTTTCAAGGGCGTTCTGATTCAGCCAGTCAACGCCGGGGCCGTGTTACGGAGCCGGCCGCAGGATTGAGCGACACAGCCGCCATCCGATGCGTTCATACGTGCGGATGGCGTCACTGTCGGCCGCGGGGAAGGGGGCGACCAGCCGCTGCCGCACATCCAGCGGCCCGTCCACTGTGCCGTGGCTAAGCCACGACGACGGTACGCCTCGAACTTCGATCATTTCAGGCATTCTGCTGAAATCCATCCGGCTCAGATCTGTCACCCGCTGATCACTGAACGCGGTTGGGTAAAGCACCGAATACGACAGCATGCGTGAATCGGTATATTCCGCAACGCTGGCAAACAGATTACGAATGCCCTGAGATGTCGTGTCCGCCGTTGGTTCGTCGACGTTCATCACCGACCATTCGGCAATTTCACCAATGGCCAGCTGTTCTCCGGTGGGGAAGCTGGCGGTGCCGCCCAGCGTGGCGGCATACTCCCATTCAATATTTGTCGGCAATCGGCCGCCTGCCAGCTCACAGTAGAGGATTGCCACATCGGCGGGAAACCCGGTGACAGGCCGGTTGTCGGGTATCATCGAACGGTCGCCAAACGGCTTTCGCAAAGCCGCCAGATAAGTTGTGTCCATCCGTGGGGACTTGACCGGCTGGTTCATGACGCGTCGAAACTGTCCGTAGCTGATTTCGTTGACGGACAGCTGGAAGTCGGCCACCTGCTGCTGGTGACGTCCGGCAAGACGGCCGGATGTCTTTTCGTAGCCGGCTTCGAACGTGCCGCCTGGTACCAGCACCAGAGGATCGGCGACGTCGCCGTCGGCAAACAGCGTCACCGGCTGCAGCACAACCTCGCCCGACTCCGAAATCGTCCATGAACGATGAGGAAACCGCTGCTCGGTAGAATCCTTTCCGGGAGACTCCGGCACAAACCGCCAGACTTCGTGAAACCGCTGCTGCTCATCCTCGGCATATACCTTATAGAGGCCGGGAAGCAGCCATGCACGGCCGCCGGAAACGCCGTCGGCGCGAAATTCTGCTTCATGCGGAACGCGCAGATTTTCATCGAACCGGACGAAGTAAAGTGAGCCGCCGGGCGGCTCGGTATCCAGACGCACGGCCACGGTGCCGACCGGTTTCTGGAACCACGAATACCCGGCCATCGCGAGCGCGGCAACGGTAATCAGCAGCAGCACCGTCAGCATCTGATGGCGGTGAATTCGTTTGACCGTCTTTCGAATAATGCCGGCCGGTCGAGCAGCGATCGGACGGCGATCAAGGAATCGCTGCAGGTCGTCCGCCATCTCCGCGGCACTGGCGTAGCGCTGGTCGGCATGCTTTTCAAGAGCCTTCAGACAGATGGTTTCCATGTCGCGAGGAATCTGCCGTTTTATCCTTCTCGGCGGCGTCGGATCGTCGGTGAGTATGTGATAGATCAGCGCCTGAGAAGACGTTGACTGAAAAGGCCGGTTTCCCGTCAGCATCTCGTACAGAATCACACCCATCGCGTAGATGTCGGTACGATTCGACACACCGCGGACTTCGCCTCGCGCCTGTTCGGGCGACATGTACAGCAGCGTTCCGGCGATGTGTCCGCTATGAGTCACGGACTGTTCACCTCCATCCTCGTGCCGTGCCAGACCGAAATCCGCGACGTACGGTTTGCCGACGGTATCCAGCAGAATATTGCCCGGCTTCAGATCGCGATGAATGATGCCTCGATCGTGAAAGACCTGAATCGCACGGAGCAGTTCAATCAGCAGCTTCGCACTTTCTTCCGGCGTCAGCACATGGGCCCGCAGGTAGTCACGCAGCGTCACGCCTTCGATAAACTGGCAGGCGATGTAGATCAGGTCCTCATGCTGACCAACCTCGTGCACGGCCACTACATTGGGATGCGATACCGCCGCCGCCGCGCGGGCCTCGCGAAGTACCTTTCGAGCCGTTTCCGGCAGCAGCTGGGTTCGGCGCGGCAGCTTGATGGCAACCGTCCGCTGCAGTTCGGGATCCCAGGCCTTGTACACCGTGCCAAAGGATCCTTCCCCCAGCACTGACTGCACTTCGAAATGACCGATCTTCTGTCCGGGGGGAAACTCCGCGGTGGAATCATCGCCGTCCAGCAGACTGAACTCACTCTGACAGGCGGGGCATGTCAGGATTTCCTGCGTTACTTCACTTTCGTCCGCCGTCAGCTCGGGGACGCGAACCTGCTGTCGGCACCGGGGGCATCGAAACCGCATGGAACAGAAACCCGTTTCTAGTCTGAACGGCACCGCCGCAGTCTGGCGCCGCAATCATGAACAAATCAATCCTGTGCTCAGCGACAGGTTACCACCGCCCGGCAGTTCCGAAAAGCAGACTCGGCAGATCGCACAAAGACCGGCGTGCAAAGATCAGCGTGCGGTGGCGGTCGAGCTGACTCAGTGCGCTGAGCAGATACTGACTACTGATTTACCGGCGTTGCTCGGCTTTGGCTCGAATCTTCCGACGTGCTTCATTCAGCCGCTCGGGCCAGACAAATGAAGGAGACTGAGCGGGATCAAATCCCTGCAGATGTCCCTTCAGACGCGTCGCGGGTCTGGTATAGACCAGACGTGTGTCGCCGAAGACCTCTTTACACAGATCGGCCAGCCCCGGATCGTAGTCGCGCAGTTCCTGCCGCGTGTCCACGTGATTGTGGTCGTGATCCGGCGGCCGGTTATTATTGAACCAGCTCTGGACTCCTTCGGCCGACACGTATTTGACGTAAAAGGGATCCAGCTTCAGGTTTTCCGGAGGCGCTGTGATCTGCGCCCTTACCTGGGTCAGGCAGGCAAGCAGCGGCAGCAGGATTCGTGCGGTGTGATCGGGACGAAGCAGCAGCCGGTTCATGAGATTCCCTGCAGAAGGAAAAACGGGCAGAACAGGGCGGAAGCCGGGGAAGAGATTTCCACGGTCCGGAATCCACGAAACTCACGTATTTATAACGGGTCAGAGCACGCTGCGGCCAAATAAAACTCTGAAGACACAATAGGTTGTAGAACCGGGCCGTCAGCCACTATCGTCGTGAACTTCCAGGTCTGCCGCGGGGCTGGTGCGTCACCGGCCATCACTGCAGTTTTCCGGCGAGCGGACCTGGTTCTGCCGGATTGCCGACATGCCTTCTGACTACATTTTTCATGCAGAACGACTGCGTCTGGAGCGGGAAGCCCGCCGCGATCCCGGTGAAAACTGGAAACGCTGGGGGCCGTATCTGTCCGACCGACAGTGGGGCACCGTGCGCGAAGATTATTCTCACAACGGCCAGCCCTGGGAATATTTCAAACACGACGACGCCCGGGGTCGGGCCTACCGCTGGGGAGAAGACGGACTGATGGGCATCACAGACCGGCAGTGCCGGCTGTGTTTTGCCATGGCTTTGTGGAACGGCCGGGATCCCATTCTGAAGGAACGTCTGTTCGGTGTGGGCGGCAGCGAAGGCAATCACGGCGAGGATGTCAAGGAGTTCTATTTCTATCTGGACTCCACCCCCACACACTCCTACATGAAGGCATTGTACAAATATCCGCAGCAGGCATTCCCGTACGATCAGCTGGCTCTGGAAAATCGAAACCGCGGACAGGATCTGCCGGAATTCGAACTCAGCGACACGGGAGTGTTTGACCGCAGCGAATACTTCGACGTCCAGGCTGAATATGCCAAGGCATCCGCCAATAACATTCTGATTCAGCTGACCATTTCCAACCGCAGCCCGAAGCCTGCGCCGCTGCACGTGCTGCCGATGCTGTGGTTTCGGAATACCTGGAGCTGGGGCTGCGAACACGAAGGCTGCTGGCCGAAACCATCCATCCGGATGGGAGACAGAAACCAGCTGATCGCCGATCATGCCACGCTGGGCAGGTTTCATTTTGCCGCGGACGTAGCCTCAGACGGACTCACGTCGAACTGGCTGTTCACGGAAAATGAATCGCATCCGGATTATCTGCATGACCCGAAACTCGCCGGCAGATACTACAAGGACGCGTTTCATGAATACGTCGTGAATGGCGACAGGAAGGCCGTCAACCCGAAAAAAATCGGTACCCGGGCAGCCGCCCACTTTCTGACGACGCTGCCCGCCGGAAAGACCATCGTTCTGCGACTGCGACTCTGGTCCGACGACGAACCCCCCGCTCAGGTGTTCGGTGAATCCTTCGATTTCATGATGAACCAGCGGGTTGCAGAGGCAGATGCCTTCTATGAAAAGAAAATTCCGGCGACCCTGCCCCCGGACGCCGCTCAGACAATGAGACAGGCTTATGCGGGACTGCTGTGGACCAAACAGTTCTACAATTATTCAGTCTACAACTGGCTGAAGGGCGACCCCAACATGCCGCCTCAGCCCGCCCATCGCAAGCAGATGCGCAACGGCGACTGGCCGCACCTGTTCAACCGCGACATCATTTCCATGCCGGACAAGTGGGAATATCCGTGGTACGCCGCCTGGGACCTGGCCTTCCATATGATTCCGTTCGGGCATATCGATACGGAATTTTCCAAGGATCAGCTGATTCTGTTTCTGCGCGAATGGTACATGCACGCGAATGGACAGATCCCGGCGTACGAATGGAATTTCAGCGACGTCAATCCACCCGTGCATGCCTGGGCGTGCTGGCATGTCTACAAACGGACAGGACAGGAAACAGGCAGAGGAGATCGCCGGTTTCTGGCGCGGACCTTTCAGACACTGCTGCTGTACTTCACCTGGTGGGTCAACCGCAAGGACGTCCTGGGCAAACATGTGTTCTCGGGCGGATTCCTCGGACTGGACAACATCGGTGTCTTCGACCGCTCCAAGCCGCTGCCCACCGGAGGCCATCTGCATCAGGCCGACGGCACGGCATGGATGGGGTTCTTCTGCTCGACCATGCTGACCATCGCGCTGGAACTGGCTTCCGAAAATCCCGCCTATGCGGACATGGCCAGCAAGTTTTTTGAACACTATGTGGAAATCGCCGACGCCATGAATTCCAAAGCCCCGGACGGACTGTGGAATGAAGAAGACGGCTTCTACTACGACCACCTGTACGAAAACGGCAATGCCATTCCGCTGAAGGTCCGGTCCATGGTGGGCATCATTCCGCTGTTCACGGTCACGATGATCGACGATACCGTGCTGGAACGGCTGGAAAGCTTTCGCAAACGCATGAACTGGTTTGTCAGGAACCGGGCCGACCAGCTGAAGCATGTCACTTACATGGAACGCGACTGCCCGGCCGGCGAGAAACCAGGCGGCTCGCGACTGCTGGCCGTCCCGTCCCGCGAACGCCTGCAGAGAATTCTGGCCTACCTGCTGGATGAAAACGAGTTCCTGTCTCCCTACGGAATTCGCTCACTTTCGAAAGTGCACGAAGAACATCCCTTTGTGCTGAACGTTGGCGGGCAGGAACACCGGGTCTCTTATCTGCCGGGCGAATCCGATTCATGGATGTTCGGCGGAAATTCCAACTGGCGCGGACCGATCTGGTTTCCTCTTAATTATCTGCTGGTCGAATCACTGGAAACCTACCACCGCTTCTACGGCGACAGCTTTCAGGTCGAATGTCCCACCGGTTCCGGAAACCTGATGAACCTGGGTGAAGTGGCCAAAGAACTGATGCGACGACAGATCCGGCTGTTTCTGCGCGATGACAGCGGAGGACGCCCCTGCCATGGCGACGATCCGAGATTTCGCGATGATCCGCACTGGAAGGATCTGGTGCTGTTCTACGAATATTTTCACGGCGAAACCGGCGAGGGGCTGGGGGCCAGCCATCAGACCGGGTGGACGGCTCTGGCGGCCCGGCTGCTGGAAAAACTGTATGGCGGACCATCCTGAATGGCAGCATGGCCGCCGAATTCCCTTCCTTTCTTCTTTTTCTGTTATCTGATTTTCTGCAACATGGCTGTTCTTCTGCAAATTCTTGACGGCGTTAAAAGCTATGGCGATCAGCAGCTGCTGGATGGCGCCAGCTTCACAATTCACGATGGCGTGAAAATGGGATTCATCGGCCGCAACGGCGCCGGCAAGTCGACACTGCTGCGCGTGCTGCTGGGCGAAGAAGAACTGGACAGCGGCGAAGTCATCCGCGGTTCTCATCTGCGAATCGGGTACCTGCGGCAGCACGATCCGTTCCACCCCGGCGAATCAGCGCTCGACTTTCTGATGCGCGACAGCGACCAGCCCGACTGGAAGTGCGGTGAAGTGGCCGGGCAGTTCGAACTGAAGGGGGATTATCTGAATGGCCCCGTGAAGGACCTGTCCGGTGGCTGGCAGACCCGCGTCAAACTGGCGGCTCTGCTGCTGCATGACCCGAATCTGCTGATGCTGGACGAACCGACCAACTTTCTGGACCTGCGAACCCAGATCCTGCTGGAACACTTTCTGCTGAACTTTCCGGCGTCCTGCCTGATCGTGTCACACGACCGCGCTTTCCTGACCGCCACCTGCGATCAGACACTGGACCTGTCCCGCGGGAAACTCACTCTGTACGCTGGGAAGATCGGTCCGTACCTGGAAAAGCTGGAAGAAGACCGCATTCGCGATGAACGCACCAACGCCGCCGTCATCGCCAAACAAAAACAGCTGCAGCGGTTCATCGAAAAGAACAAGGCCCGGGCCACATCGGCCAGCCAGGCCCGCTCCAAACAGAAACAGCTGGATCGACTGCAGACGGTCGAGGTCGAATCGGATCTGCCGACCGCGTCGATCAAGGCACCGGTGGTGGAACCACGACAGGGGCCCGCTGTGCGCTGTATCGATCTGGCGATCGGCTACCCGGACCATACCGTCGCTACCGGTGTCGATATCGAAGTGGAACACCAGCAGCGAGCCGCCATCGTCGGAGACAATGGCCAGGGAAAAACGACGCTGCTGCGAACGCTCGTGGATTCACTGTCGCCGATCAGCGGCAGGGTCAAATGGGGCTACGGCTGCAAAATCGGCACCTACGCTCAACACGTCTACACCACACTGCCCGAAGACCAGACCGTGCTGGAATACCTGGAATACAACTCCATGCCCGGCATGACCACGCAGGACTGCCTGAACGTGGCCGGATCACTGCTGTTTCGCGGCGGACATGTCAACAAAAAGATCAAGGTGCTGTCGGGCGGTGAACGAGCCCGTGTCTGCATGGCCGCCCTGTTGCTGGGCGATTACAACGTTCTGATTCTGGACGAACCCGGCAACCATCTGGATGTCGAAACCGTCGAATCACTGGCCTCAGCACTGCTGAACTACAAGGGCACGGTAATCTTCACCAGCCATGATCGTCACTTCGTCAAACGCATCGCGACCAATGTGATTCAGGTCCGAGACGGCCGCGTCCGCAATTATCAGGGCGACTACGATGCGTATCTATACTATGTGAACAAGGAAATCGAAGACGGCGAACGAGAACGCTCAGGCGGCAGAATGGCGGCCCCGCCACCCGCCAAAGCCAGCTCCGGCAAAAAAGCCAAATCGTCGATGTCCGGCAAGGAACAGCACAATGCTCGCAAACAGCTGCGAAACCTGGAAAAGCAGATCGCCCGCCTGGATGCGCAGAAGAAGGAACTCAATGCCGAAATGCTGAATACCTCCGACGCCGACAAGGCTATGGAACTGCACAACCAGATCAACACGATCCAGGTCGAACTAAGCGAAGCCGAAGAAAAATGGTGTGAGATGTCCGAGGACCTCGGCGACTGGTGATCCCGGCCGGAACCAGAGACAACCACACCACTCGCGACCGCTGCCACTCGCTCGCAGCGTCACACCGAAACACCCCATAACCGGGGCTTCCGGCCTTGTCGTGACCCACAAATTCCGGGGTCAACACCGGTCGTTATCAGAGAACTCAAGAGTGAGCCGAGTGCCGTAAGGCACCGGGCCGCTCGCCGGGTGGCTTCCCTGTGTGACGTTGAGATCCATGGAATCATCGCGCCCGGAGCCCGGCCCCTGACGCGTCGCGGCTCACGGAAGGATCACCAATCGCCCGGCACTGGTTCGTACCGTAGCTGGGGCTTCCCGCCTTGTCGTGACCCACAAATTCCGGGGTCAACACCGGTCGTTATCAGAGAACTCAAGAGTGAGCCGAGTGCCGTAAGGCACCGGGCCGTTCACCCGTTGGCTTCCCGGCGTGACGTTGCAACCCATGGAATCATCGCGCCCGGGGCCCGGCCGCTGACGCGTCGCGGCTCACGGAAGGATCACCAATCGCCCGGCACTGGTTGATACCGTAGCTGGGGCTTCCAGCCGCAGCACAAACACACCGTAGACAAACACCGGTGGACAAACACCGGTGCCACCGACAAACACCGGTGCCACCCATGGGTCAGGTGGCTTCGACGTCTTACTGATCCAGAACGAATCAAGAGGGCAGTGAACGCTCCGGCGCGACAGGCGAAATTGGCGGCTGGAGGCACGCGGGGGATCGAGTCACCGGGCAGACGCGCTGCAGCGACGCTCGGTGGGGTTTGAGCCGGCGCACCATGTGCCGGTCACCGCCACCGTCCGCTGCGTGTCTGGAGATCCGCCCGGAAAAGAATCATACCGGTGCCACCCACATATCATGTAGCGCCAACGTTTTGCTTCTCCAGAACAAGCCCAAATGGAAGCGGTGTGACAAGCGAAACAAACAACTGGAAACACCCTGAGTATCAAAACGCACCTTGCAGACACACTGTCATCGCCGCTCAGCAGCCTTCGCGCCGGCACACCATGAGCCGGTCGCCATCACGCGACATCGCGTATCAGCGGGCGCCCCAACACACTCTACGTCAGCGCCCTGCTGCCTTCGTCTCGAACCCGGGCGGTGACGATTCACCGCTTTGCGTCTACGCGAACACCTGGCGGCTCAGGCTGGTGTTGAGCGACCTGTTGCAGCCGGTGCGTTCGGCCTGACGCTTCAACGACTCCGGCCGGCCGACTCCCGAAGCATGCCACTTGCCGAAGCGCCGGACGCAGTCCACCCAGATCTCGGGC
>JAVKCM010000030.1:0-10760 GCA_040222735.1 Fuerstiella sp.
GGCCACAACGCTGGGGACGCGATCGCAACGGGGTGACGCGATCGCAACGTGGGGACGCGATCGCAACGGGGTGACGCGATCGCAACGTTGTTGTGGGGCGGTCTCCGGACCGCCACACCGGTTTCGACCGCAGGTCTCCGCGGGCGTGAGCGTGCCGCGGACAGGGAGACCTTCGGTCGGGCGTGTGGTCGGGTCGGGAGACCCGGCCACAACGCTGGGGGAGACCCGGCCACAACGCTGGGGAAGACCCGGTCACGGCGTTGGAGGAGACTCGACCGCAACGGGGGGGCTCGATCGCGATGGGGTGACGTTGTTGTGGGGCGGTCTCCGGACCGCCTCACTGGTTTCGACCGCAGGTCTCCGAGGGCGTGAGCGTGCCGCCGTTTGGGAGACCTTCGGTCGGGTGTGTGGTCGGGTCGGGAGACCCGGCCACAACGTGTGGCGGTCGGGAGACCGGACGACAGCTTGCGAAGACCGCTCCGCAGTGAGTGGACACCGGCCTGAAACGAGGTTCGGCGTGGCGAACGGTCATCGCAGAAGAACACAATTGAATTCATCACGTAAGCGGCATGGTCGAAACTGAAGTTGTAATATCAGTCTCTTCATATCCACCTTCGTGGCATCCAGAATGGCCTGGAGAGTCTCTTCGACGAGATCCCCCGCCGGTTCGTCAATTTCAAGACGTTCTTCGAGCTCTCGAATCAACCGCCGATCCCCACCCACCAAATCCAGTACCAACTGCACCAGTTCCACCTTCTTACGTTTTGACAACGCCTTCGACAGCAACACCTTGCGCCCGGATGGTGGTAACGTCAATACCACGTTCTGTTCCTTTGCTTTGCGTTTAGTCGAAAACAGTTCAACGGCTACACAGACTCGGCCGGTGAAAAGTTGCTGTAGTACTGACTGCTGGCGTAGCGGCGGCAGCGATAGACCTCGATGATGGATCGAGCAGCCAGAGTCTGTCGGTGTGGGACGGCGTCAGCAAGTTCCGGAAGCGTAAGGAGCGATCGCACGACGTCGCACGTCACCGGCGCTGACCACAGTGGCCAGGTCAGATATGTGTCGCGACCGAATCGATGAAAAGCCGTTGTCTGGAGCTTGCGTTCACCAGGGATTGTGGGAAACATCAGCAGGCCTTCGATGGCAAGGCTGTTCGCACCCGTCATCATTGACGCCGCCGTTTTAGACGGATCGCTCCAACCATATGCATATGGAACGTCGCCAACGGGGTCCCAGCGAAAACCCGGCGGGCCGTCGGCGTAGTCCCATTCGTACAGCAACGTCCGTTTCAGGCAATCGAGCGTCGTAAGTTTACGGATCTTCGCTGCGTAGGCCAGCAACCCGTTGCCCGCGGCATCGCCGGAACGCACCATGCGGAACTGGGTGTCGTCGAATGTGTTGTCTGATTCTCGGACGTAAACTTCGCTGCCGAACGCACATCCAAAATTCGCACTCCGACAATCTTTCTCCCGAGCAACTGAGAGCAGGAAGTCGCGAAACTCGGTGGCTGCGAATGGCAGCTTGTCGTTGATTTCGAGTGCCTCTACGGACATCTCATGCAGGTGAGAGTGCAGTGCTGAGACCGCTTCATCGGCGTCGCAGCCCAGGCCGGAAAGCACGGGGGATAAACGACTGCCGATACATTCCCAACGAAGTCGAGCTTGTGGGTTGATGTTGGTTGAGACGTGTAGCGTGCCAAGTGCAGCCAGGAATGCCAGTGGATTGCCACCGTCAAGTCCGGGCAACGGCAGATCATTCGACGTAGTCATAGAGTCAGCTCCTGCTGCGCAGTTTCCGTGGACTCAAAGTCAGCGGCGAACAGATATTGTTCGGCTTCGCTTCGGCGGCGGTCGGCCAGGACGAAGACGGATTCCAGCCATGCGAGTCCCCACCAGCCGTATCGGTTCACCAGACGCCAGAAGCGTTCGGCGATACCACTGTCGATACGGTGTGGGGAAATCCATTGTTCTCGCTTCTCTGAACTGATCACATTTCCCACTGGCAGTTTGGCACTGACGGCACCATTCCAGCTCAGGTCGAGTGGTTGCGGCTCGGAGTCGATGACGACCGGAGCGAACGGTCGTGAGTACCCGTGGTGAGTGGCCAAAAGATGCAGAATAAGATCGTCGTGGGGATCTTCATCCGCAAGCAGTTGCAGTTCTGTCACCACCTGTAGCGAAAGAAGTTCGTGCCGAAAACCAATCGGCATTTCGCTTCCGGACAGCGCTCGACTGTATTCCGCCTGAACGTCGTTCAGACCAGCGGACTTGGCCATTGGCATTGCGGAATTCAACGAAGCGCGAAGCTTGTCACCGCTGAACAGAAACGCCTGAAATCGACAATCGGTTTTCCCCAGATCGTGCCACTCGGCGGCACGCAGATAGGCATTAACTAAACCCGGTATGCCCGCATTCGCCGCAAAAACTTCTGCGAATTCACGCACTCCTTCGGTGTGAGCAGCCAGCGTGATGGGGACGGTATTGCTGTCGATTTCGTCATCGCCAGTGAAGCTGTCACCTCGCGTCAATTCAAGGTCCGTATTGGGGTCCGGAACCAGTTTTGTGCCGCGGAATCCCATCTGCCAGGTCGGGCGAAAAACCCCCTCCTCAGTGATGTGGATCGCTTCCAGCAGTGTCCACTTTTCAAACGGACTAGACTCAAGAATGGCCCGGCGTAGCCAATGTGATTCGCAAAGAGCGTCACCGGTGCTGCGTAGAAGATCTTTAACGACATGTTTATCCGGTTCTTCCTCCATCGTGTGGAGAATCGCGCGGAGCTGCTCGAATGCGCGTATGATTGGGGCGGCGTCCCGTGTCCCGTCGATGTCCGTTTGTGAAAGGAACTCACGCTCAATTCCGTCCAGCAATGCCGGATGTAGTCGGATTGATGCACGCTGCTTTGATGCGAAAAAACATTCGTCCGCTACATCGATTGACTGCCCTTCATCCGGCACGTGGCCAAAAATGTCGTATCCGCCCGCCGAAACTGGCAGCACAACAGTGTCACCGGGCCGCAATTCTTTTAGTGGCACGATAAGGGGCTTAATCTGGTGGTTGGGTGCTTCTCCAATCACACAACTGTCTTTGCCACGCCAGATGACCGCAGCATGCTGTGGTATCCATCGGTCGATTTCTGTTTCCGACGATCCTGTTGATGTATCGGCGATTTCCGAAGTCGCTTCGCGAGCATCGGCCCTGGACTTTGAGGTCAGCCAGCGACGAAAAACCGTCAGCGAAACGGTCATGCATTCCATTGCGGTTGGCGGTGTCATCGAGACCGCATTGATCAGCCTCCGGGCCACAGAAGGACGTGCCTGACCGATGTGGTCGCAAAGGTCCGCTCGCCAGCAGACCTGAACTTCCGGGCGACCATCTTCGAGGCCATGCAGGAAAACTGCGGGAGCCGGAGAAGGTACCGGGGCTGGACTTGTCTGACACAATACATCCAGATGTCTCGGCAGCATTACTGGTGCGTGTTTTGATTCGGGGATGACAGATCGCCGCTCGTCCGCACTCAGCGAATCCCAGACTGCTTCCATCGGTTCAATTGCGAAGTCAATTGATTCGTCGTTCGACTTGTCTGTCAGCAGTTCCCAGGTGTGGGCGAGCGTCGTGCCGTAGATCGGATCGTCGTTCTTGACGCTGATCTGATCGGCGCGAATGGTGATGATTCCGCAAGCGGAAATGTCTCGGGCTGTCCGATTCAACCGTCCGAAACGCTGTCGCAAAGCGTCCAGGCTCGCACTTTCCGAAACCATCGCGTCGAAGTCCAGGTTGGCGCCGACTTCCAGGCATTGCGTGGCCACCACCACGACCGGTCGTTCGAGTGTTCGTTCTTTGGCTGAGTTGGCATTCAATCGTTGCAGCCAGTCGCCGGATACCTTCGCCTGGTCGATCGGACGCATGCGCCCTGTCATCAGCACCACGTCGAAGTCTTCCGACAGCAGTTTTCGAAGTCCGTTCAGCACGGTCGTCGTGTACGGTCCGACGTCTTTCACGTCTGGCTTTCGCACGGCATCCAGGAGCATATGACAATACTTCGCCGTGCGAACGCGGTTCACCAGGATGGCGATTGCCTGATGCTGGTCGTCAATCAGCGACGCTGCATGTTTAACCATATCGACGGCCAGGTCTTTCAGGGCAGATGCTCCTTTGGCTTTCGAAGGCGTCAAACGCACGGGCTTCGATGTGCGTATTCGTTTGCCCAGAACAGGGTGTTCCAGGTCTGCAGCGGAAATCCGATGAACCGCGGTGTTGCCCGTTCCTTCCGGCGGTGTTGCCGACATAATGGCAAACTGAAACGGTCCGCCCACCTGCTCCTGAGCTCGCCCGCGAAAATGCTGAATCGACTGCAGCGTCTCCATGAATGGCTGGGCACAGTGAGCTTCGTCGAGGAGAATCAGACTGTCCGTGGCGGCCAGCCCGGCGTGCAGCGGCCAGGACTTGAACGAACAGCCATATCCGCGAAACAGCAATCGCGAGCCAATCTGGTCAACGGTGCTGGCTATCACACATGGCTGAAGCGGTGTCCGCGCCCATGCATTGTCTCGATAAACGCCGCCCCGCAACTGATGACACGTAACCGGCAGCAGTTCGCCCTGCGTCGAAAGCATCTGGCGGGGCAGAAGGCGTCTGAGCGTCTCGCCTCCAGCAAGTTGCCGCAATCGGTCGGCAACCTCAAGCAATATTCCGCCCTGTGCCCCACGAAGTGCCGTGGCCAGAATCAGAGCATGCTCAAACGCCTCGTCCACGATGACGCGGCGGTCGACAACAAAGATGATTCGCCGGGGCGCTGTGCGCTCCCGGTCAGGCACACGGCTTTGGCAAGCCAGAGCAAAGATCGCAATGTCAATGCCTGACGTTTTACCACTTCCGGTCGGAAGTGCGAGACAGGTCGGCCAGTGCCGGCCTGTCTTGTGATCGGGCGAACAGACTTTCGCCGCAAGATCACTCTGCCATGGAAACGGATCGTAGCCGTGAACTGCGTTGAAGAATTCAGGAAAGTCATCGGGAGTCAGATTCATGAATGCTCTTCCGTTGTATTGTCGTTTTCTGCGGACGGAAACTGACAAAGCCGAAACTGGGCGAGTCGCCGTTCGATGAGAGCCGAGTCAGGCAGGCCGGTCTGGTAAGTCGCGACTCCGATTCGATCAGCCGCATCTGTCAGTGCCAGTCGCACCTGCACAGAATCGGCACTGCGACACAGCACCAGCCCCAGCGAAGGACGTTCGTGTTCGAGCCGGATTTGTTCGTCCAGGGCAGCGCAGTAAAAGCGACTTTTGCCGGCATACTCCGGCTTGAACTTGCCCCGTTTTAACTCGACGGCGATCAGGCACTGCAGTCGGCGGTGAAAAAACAGCAAGTCGATCGAATAAGTATCATTGCCCACGGTCAGCGGATACTCTTCGCCCACGAAACTCAGATCCCGACCGAATTCCAGGAAGAAGTCCCGCAGGTTATCCAGAATTGCTTTCTGAAGCTGGCGTTCGGAGTGTTCTTCCTGCAGACCGAGAAAATCAAGGACATAGTGGTCGCGAAACGGCAGTAGGTCACCGGCCTCCGGATGATCTGGTAGACACTGTTCCGGTGAATCCTTTACAGTCACATAGCGCGTGTACAGCACCGAATCGATCTGTCGTCGAAGTTCGCGAACTGACCAGCGTTCCGCAGCCGCCATTCTGGTGTAGAAATACCGTTCTTCTGCCGATTCACAATTTGAGGTGATCAACCGGTGATGTGACCACGAAATGGCACAAACCGTTTCCATAAAGTCCGGTGAAAAAGAAAGTGGGCACGGTGTGCCCACCTTTGCTTTGCCACCGGTCCTGGATTGTCCCGACAATGTGCCCACTTTTTTCAGAATCGATGCATCCTCTTTATTTTCAATGACTTGCGACCTCTTGGGGGCGAGCCATTCCTGCATTTCGCGGCAACTCAAAACGAACTTCTGCATGCGAAAGAGATTGTCTTTTGTCAGGCCTCTTAAGTCCGGAAAAGCACTGCGTAAATCGTCGGCCAGACGCGCCACGACCCGATTCCCCCATTCGGCCCGGGCCTGCCGTTCCAGAATGGTCGTTCCGATTCGAAGATACATGACCAGCAATTCTCGGTTTGCTGACGTTGCGGCCCTCCGCCGCGATTCACGAATCAACGCCGAGAGATCGCTCAGAACCTGGGAGTAGTCGCTCGGCGTCGTTCTCTGCTTGCCTTCGTTGCTCGCCGACAGTTCCGACATCCCTAGCTCCTCCCGTCCAGCGGACGGCACAGCCCGTATCCTCGGTAACGCCCTGCTCCTAACAGAACCGGTCCGGCAACCGATTGGTCAAACCTTATGATCGCATGAGTGTGCCGAATTCTGCCCCCGCTCTTCCGTTCGATCCGAGGCATTTCGCCACCAGTGGGGGCACCAATGAACATTGAAACCGGAGACGGGATCACATCAACCGGAGCAGGAAGTCCAATGCGGACACATGCTTTGCCGACGATTTCCGCGATCTCATCCCACGGGTTCTTTTTCTTCGCATGGCGATCAAGGGCCACCGGCGTAACGGTGGCCCAGCGGTCTGCGGAAGCCGCCCATACTTCCGGGCGCAATCCATTTTGCCCTTCCGCCCCGTCCACGATTTCCAACGAACAGGTTCCACCGTGCCCCATTTTCAATGTCAACCTATTGCTGCTCCCGTTTGCCCCATACAACACCGGATGGAATACTTGAGCGATGTCGGCTGGTGAGATATCACGCGGCGGGACAATCGCCATCCCAAGCAGATGACCGTCCGCATGCCGCCAACTGACGTGTGGAATCGGAACAAACGCTGTGTGCCCGAACTCGCGTTCCGCGGGCTTGCCGTCCGGCTGATGACCGGACAGCCAGTTTGGCACCGGCTGCTGACCGGAAAACTTCATCACGAGTTTTCTGAGGTGTTCTGTCAACTGGAGTGTAGACTCCAAGCCGAATCGACGGCCGTCCACCTGCTTTAACAAAATCATGTCAGCAAACCTCGAAGCCACCGCGTCCGACTGTGATGGCAAAGGCTTCACTTCCTGGTAGCCGCTCCATGCGATCGCCTCCGGACGAGCAGATCGCGGTGTTTCGTCCCCAAATCGCTTTGCGATGTTTTGCCGGAGTGCCTTCTTTTCTGCTGGCTTCAAGCTTTCTCCGTCAAGTTGCTGCTTCAGTCTCGCGTATTCAAAAACGTTGGCTTCGTTGTAACGTCTTTCCAGATTCGCCAATCGCCCTTTGCGAGTAATTCGCAGGCGATGTCGTCCACCGGCGCCCGGTCCGAGTCGTTCCAGTTGCCCGGCGGTCGCTTCCGGAAACTCATCTGCCACCCACATTTGAACCAGCGATGCCGAGTGTCCGATGCGAATCACCTTGCGGCACAACCTGTCAAGAATTTCCTTCTGCGACGAGTCCGCCTGAGTGTTGTCCCAGATCAGAAACAGTTCGGCCGATTTCGGCACCACGACCGGAAAGCAGCGTTCTTTCAGATTCAATGATCGAAACTGCGGTAAAACACCGAGCCCTTCCTGAGCGTACGCCTTCCAGTCGATCGCAACGACTTCTTCCTGCACCGCGAGCAGTGTCTCCAGCAGCATAGTTTGCAATTCCGACGATTGATCCTGCTGCAATTCGGCTCGCACTCGGTCTCGTAATTCCAGAAAATCAAACCCACGTGACACGACGCTGGCCTTTTTGATCTTCCGAATATCCTTCAACCATTTCTTCAAGGCGGCAGGTGTCAATCCATCCTCCCGAATAGATCGCACTAACTTGCCGTTCGCATGAGAACCCGGATCAGGCGGTGAAAGATCGTTTGGCGGAACGTAGCACGAAAGTACTTCTCGTCGCTGAATCTCCTTTGCTGCAAGAAGGTCCGGAGGATCGAGAGATTCCAGCCATTCGAGAACGGCTCGCTCATCGGCGTCTCGATCTGTTTCAAAGTGCGCAGCGGCCATCGCCATGAAAATTCGGTCGGGGTGAGGCGGCCATTCTGCCGCACGGCGGTCGCCCGGATGTGCGGCCATCGCCCATCCATTGAGGTACTGAATGCCGATGCCGAGCATCAGTCGTTTCCTCCCCGGGAAGCCGCAGCGAGTTGCTGACTTTTCCGCACCAGTTCAGTCAACTGAGGCGATGGCGTCAGCTTGATTTCTTCATCCTGCCACGGCAGGCCCGCTCTCTTTGCTGCAGCGACAGCGTCATTGAACAATGCGATGGCCGCTTCGGCGTCGATGTCAACGGGCTGTGGATCGGTGCCCGGCCTGTCCAGTACATGCCATTGCAGTGACTCGCTGGGAAACAGTTGACAGCGCGAACGCAGGTCGCACCCGGTCTCGCGAGTCAGAGCCGCGCCACAGAGTGCCAGTGCTGCCAGTGTTGTCCGCGCGGCAGCATCGACCCTGGCATCAGACGACTTGCCGGGATCGAGTGGAAATCTGAGACGTCGCAGTGCTGGCAAGGAGATAACGGTCGTCTGCAGGGCGCGTTCAATTGTAACTCCACCATCTGCCAGAGTCGGTGGGATGTTGCCATGATTTACTTCGGCGGGAGAAACAGCACCCTTCGCTTTGCTATCCCCGGCGACCTTCCACGACCCGTCGGCCTGAGGTTGCACCCGCACAGCGGCACGAGCCTGCAACGGATCGATTCGGCTTGCCGTTTTGACTCCAATCTGCGCATTCAGGCCAACCATCTCTGATACGATGGCTCGCTGAAATTTTGCTCCCAGCCCTCCTTTCGGTCCTGTCGAGTCCCACATCCCGAACACGAGCGCTGTCGGACACAGGCGAAACAAGGCGGTTGCGTTTCGCAGGTCAACGTCATCCAGTGGCTTGCCGAGCTCGGATTGCCGAAATGGAACGTCGCCAAGCAGGCTGTCCCGCAAAATCGCATCTGCAATGCGATGAGGAGCCTCAAGGCTGGAGATCTGCAGATCCTTTTCCAGATCGTGGCCGCTGAAGTCGACTGTGATGACCGGAAGTGAAATTCGACCGTCGCGATACGCATCCAGAAGCTCCAGCTCCATCCGATTGGCCTGTGACTGCACCGAGTCCAACACAACCTGGTCCGCCAGCTTGCGGCCCGTGCCTTTGATCGGACGTCCGTGTTCGTCCATCGACTGGTCGACGATTCGAAAGCCGACGGTGGCATAGTTACCCCCTTCGTAGGTGGAGGGGAACACGGTTGTTCCCTCGCCTGCCATTGGTTGATACGTAGTCACACACCGCAACGCCGCGGTGCGCCCCTCGATGCACGATTGAAGTTCGTTCAGACCAAAACTTGCCATGGGGATCTTTCGGTGAAAAGTGGTTGAGTGGTTAGAGTGTTGTGACTGTGCGAACGGCGTTACTCGTCCGCTCAATCACATTTGATAGAACTGAAGAAACCCGATGACGAGGGAGCGTTGTTGAAGATCTCCCGCAGATTAAGTGCGTGCCCGGATGAATGGCGTCCAAGCCGGAGCCGGGCGCGGGGTCTCGACCACTGGTGTGGGGCGACGTCGTCGATGCTAACGTCGGAGACGACGTCGGACCCAAAATCTAGTGATGCTTCTTCGACAGCCCGTTTTCGGTAGTGCCTCGTTTGCGAAGCGTCATTAGTCGTCGCAGAATGACTCTTGTCTCTGCGGTTGCTGTCGCCTGGACATCTGATGCGAATTTTGCAGCAACATCAGGGTCGCAGACGATTTCATCTACAGCCATAGGGTGTACGCCATACACCTGCCGGATTACGGCATCCAATCGTTCGTTCATCGCTGACTCCAGCTTGACATGACCAAGCGAGTCGCGATGATCTCAACGGCGAGACCATCGCGTTTCGCCAAACACAATGCCGCAGTCACCCATGATTTCGAGTCTTTCGGTGGCTGCGGCATTCCTTTGCCCTAATGGTAACTGGATGGCCCGCGTGGGCAAGACGTCTTTTGAATAGATTTGGTATTTGTTATGCGCCCTTGGGTTAAATCACTGTTGAACTGCATGTAACCTAGATGTTGTGTCCCGCTTCCTTGCAATCAAGGCCCAATTGAAGGCATGCCGTTTCGCAGTGTTTTGAGCGTGGCTTACAAGTTTCCGATTCCGACGCTGAACAGTGTCGGCCCCATTGCCTCGGAGGCTTCCATGTCGAGGCTCACGGCATGGAAGCTTCTGGGACAGTCCATAATGGTGCTGAGCTTTCCGGAAAGGGGTGGCTCTTCCTTCTCGCTCCCGTTGTGCGCTCGGTCTGTGGCGGTGGCGACGCGGAAATAGATGTGATTGCCACGATTGCCAGTCGCCGATCATGCGTGACGTTTCCGTTGGTGGAGTCAACAAGTCGCGGAACGGCGGGTCCGGCCAACAGGCGGGTTGCCGAAATTGTGGACGAGCGGGGTGTTGGGCCACATCAATGTCTGGCGTGTCCCGACGTTCGAGCAACATGAAGAACGGCGCCTTCTCGTGCAGTACTTCACTGGCGTTGGGTCGTTCGTATTGTGCCGCATTACAGAATAAGGTTTTGGGCATCTTGCAACGAAGCGCAGGGTCATCAGGGGCGGCACTCAGGGGATGACTGAAGTAGTTAGCTGCTCCGAAGCTCTGCTGCCGCACACTTTCCTCTGCAAACCGTCGCCGCCATAGCCACCCGAGAACTGCGGTTGCCGTTTTTCCGACTCCCGTTGGCACAGAAAGCAGCTGTGGCAATGTGTCCCCGGTTGCGAAACGTGTCTGATAGAGATACGGCTCCGGCTTTCCGGTCGCCTGCCTGAAGAATTGTTCGAA
>JAVKCM010000031.1:0-11201 GCA_040222735.1 Fuerstiella sp.
CCCGGCCACAACTGGAGGCCGGGTCAGGAGACCCGGCCACAACTGGAGGAGACCCGGCCACAACTGGAGGAGACCCGGCCACAACTGGGTGAGACCCGGCCACAACCGGAGTGGGGCGGGTCGGACGCGCTGTCGACGCTGAAGAATTCTGGTTGTGCTCTCTGGTCGACACACTGCCGTTTGTTTGAAACAATTCCTCCGGAGGCCGGGTACTGAAGAGACAGTATCTTCGGTCGCCGTTGTGAACAGCGGATCCCTGGATGCTATTGGAGAATCAACATGTTGAGAATTGCCGGGTTACTGGCCCTGCTGTGTTCGCCCCTGTGCGCTCAGGATGCCGGAACCACCGGCGATACCGATGCCGGTGGGAACAATCGGTACGAGTGGCGTGCCGACCATGACCCGAACGGCATCGGCAAGTTCTACATGGGGCGAGAAATCGCTCATGTGATGGGTTTCGCCGGTGCATTGTGGCTGGAACGCGACACGCGGGAGGAAGAAGAACGGCTGACGCTGCTGGTGAAGTCGCTGAAACCGCAGCCGGGGGACATTGTGGCGGATATCGGGGCCGGCAGCGGTGTGATCAGCATGCTGATGGCCGAACAGGTGCTGCCGTCGGGATATGTGATTGCCGTGGACGTGCAGGACGAGATGCTGCTGCGTCTGCAGGACAACGTCCGAAAGAAAGGCGTCACCAATGTTGTGCCGATCAAGGGCTCTCAGAAATCGTCATCCCTGGCGCCGGAATCGGTCGACCTGGCGATCATGGTTGATGTGTACCATGAATTTGAGTTCCCCTATGAAATGATGGCGGACATCAGTCGAGCCATGAAGCCGGGTGGTCGCGTGGTGCTTGTCGAATATCGGATGGAAGACCCGACCGTGCCGATCAAGCTGGTTCATAAAATGTCACAGGCCCAGGCAAAACGAGAAGTCGAACAGGATCTGTTTCGCCTGAAGTGGACTGAAACCATCAACGTGCTGCCGCGGCAGCACATACTGGTGTTCACGAAACAGGGTGACCAGAAGTCGCAGTAATTTGAGGTTCCGAAACCTGCAGGAATCGGTCGGAGCAGAGTGCCGGCAATCCTTCGCCGGGAACCGGTCGTCAGGGTACCTTATTCCGCAGATTCCGGCACCATCTTTCCCGCTCCTCGCTGACAGGGCCATCAGACACCGCCATGTTCTCTTATGTACTGAATGGAATCTGGCATTATCGTCGGATTAATCTGGTCGTGATGCTGGCGATCGCCATTTCCACCGCGGTCATCGGTGGATCACTGATTGTCGGTGATTCGGTCCGTTACAGCCTGCGTCGCATGACCGAGCTGCGGCTGGGACGAATCACGGACGTAATCCACTCGCCGCGGTTCTTTCGGCAGCAGCTGGTGGACGATCTGGCCGCCGCGACAGCGTCTGGCGTGTCCGAGTCCGGCAGCGGTGACGACGTGACGGCGTCTGACGCCGTTCCGGCCGATCTGCTGCTGGCACCGGCGATTCTGGTCAACGGCAGCATCGAACGGTCTGCGGACGACGACAGCCTGCGTCGCGCCGGATCGGTGTCACTGGTGGCGCTTGATGACACCGGCTGGCAACTGCTCGACCACGGTGCCGCGGCGGTACCTCAGGGACGCGACGTGGTCCTTGGATACCGGACGGCTCGGGAACTGCGGGCAGAGCCGGGCGACGAAGTTTCTGTGTGGGTGGAAGTCCCGTCGTCCATTCCTCGCGACAGCCTGCTGGGCGAACGTGACGAGGTCACGGTAGAGATGGTCCTGACCGTTTCACACGTGATTCCGGAAGACGTGGGTGCGTCCCGGTTTCATCTGCAGCCCGGTCAGCAGCTGCCGTACAACGCCTTTCTTTCGCTGGCCACGCTGCAGGAACGACTGGGACTGGAGGAAATCGAGATCAGTCGGCGCAGCCCCGTCGCCAAACCGGCTCGGATCAATGCAATTCTGGCGGGCCGGGAATCCATGGACCTGAAGTCGCCTCCGGCTAACGTCGCCAGCCAGTCAAAAGGGCTCAACAACCGACTGAGCGACGTCCTGACGCTGAAGGACGTCGGTCTCAGACTCCGCACGAACACCGACCGGGGATACGTCAGTGCGGAAAGTGATCGGATGATTCTGGAGGACTCGCTGGTGACTTCCGTCACCGCCGCCGCAGACCGACTGGCGCTGAACACCGCGCCGACGCTGGTTTATCTGACCAACGAAATTTCTGCCGCTGAACGTGAGAATCCCGATGAACGGTATTCCATGTATTCCATCGTGGCAGGACTGCCGTTTGACCGTCCGTCTCCGCTGGGACCGGTTCGCCTGGCAGATGGCAGCCCCGTCCCGTCCATGACCAGCAGCGACATGCTGCTGTCTGCGTGGCTGGCTGCCGATCTGAAGGTGTCTGTCGGAGACACGTTGAAAGCGAAGTGGCACGAGATCGGAAGTCATGGTGAGCTGCCGGAAATCGAACGCGAATTTCAGGTGCGGGGCATCCTGTCGGAAAACGATCCGGTGACGGTGGACCGCGACCTGACTCCCTACGTGGAAGGCGTGACGGATGTGGAATCGTTCAGCGACGTGGACCAGCCGTTTGAAATGGACATGGAACGGCTGACATCGCGCGACGACGAATACTGGGACAGGCATCGTGCGACCCCCAAGGCTTTTGTGTCGCTGGAAACGGCCGAGCAGCTATGGAACAGTCGCTACGGGCACTACACGTCTCTGCGAATCGCGCCGACGGCGGCCGGCAGCGCTCCGTCAGTCGCTCAGCTGGACAGCATCGCCGATCGGCTGGCCTTTGAGATTCCTCGGCAGCTGAATCCGGCAGAACTCGGGATCACGTTTCTGCCCGTCCGGGCCACGGGGCTGCAGGCGGCCGTCGGTGCCAACGACTTCACACAGTTGTTCATCGGCTTCAGTTTCTTTCTGATCCTGTCGGCCATTATTCTGGCATCGCTGATGTTTCGGCTTGGTCTGCAGCGACGCATCAATCAGCTGGGGTTGCTGAATGCCGTTGGCTGGCCCCAAAGCCGCGTTCAGAGATTTTTTCTGACCGAAGGACTGCTGGTCTGTCTGGTGGGCTGTATCGCGGGAACGGCGGTGGGTGTGCAGTTTGCCCGGCTGATGATTTACGGTCTGACCACGTGGTGGAAGGGGGCCGTCGGGACCAGTTTTCTGCTGCTGGACATTCAGCCGCTGCGGCTGGTGACAGCAGCCGGGGTATCGCTGGTTCTGGCGACCGTCGTCATCTGGCTGGCACTCAGATCCTTTCGGCGGATCGACATTCGTGATCAGCTGGCGGGGAATGCATCGCTGTCCGAAACCGGTTCGAAGGTCCGGACGGGCCGCCGCGCGGGCCTGATGCGTCTGGTCGGATTGGGCAGCGCGCTGACGGCCATTGCCCTGCCAGCTGCCGTCAACGCCGGTCTCGTTCCTGACGAAGAAGCCTTCGGGGGGTTGTCGTGGCAGATGGTCTGCTTTTTTCTGGCCGGGTTTTCCAGCCTGTCGGCTGGTCTGTTGCTGTTGAGCGGCACGTTGAGACGTCGCAGTCACAGCGATTCGGTTCGGGGGGCCCTGTCGGGACTTGGTGGTCTGGCGATCGCCAACGCGGCCCGCAGTCCGATGCGCAGCATTCTGACCACCGCCCTGATTGCATTTGCCACGTTTGTGATCGTGGCGGTGGCTGCCGGACGTCGGAATCCACTGTCAGAGACACCCGTGCTGAATTCGGGCAATGGCGGTTTCAGTCTGGTGGCGGAATCGGCTCAGCCCGTGCTGTTCGACCTGAATACTCCGGCCGGACGCAGCCGTCTGGGCTTCACCAGCGATCATAGTCTGGCTGATTCCGTGCGAGTTTTCCCATTCAGCATGAAACCGGGCTCAGATGCCAGCTGCGTCAATCTGTATCAGACACGCGTGCCCACTCTGCTGGGAGCGACGGACGCATTCATTGAACGCGGAGGATTTCGGTTTGCAGACACACCCGGCGAACATCCATGGGAACTGCTGCAGCAGGACCTGCCCGACTATGAAGGCGTCCCCGTGATTCCGGTCATTGGTGATATGGACACGCTGAAGTACAGCCTGAAAAAGGGGATGAACAGCCACATCATGGTCCCCGATGAAAACTCGCCGCAGTTTGCCCTGCAGGTGGTGGGCATGCTGGACGGCAGCGTCTTTCAGGGAGTACTGGTCATGACGGATGCCAATCTGAAACGCGTCGATATCGACGTGACGGGCGGCCGCTATTTTCTGATTGAAACGGCCGACCGTGAACAGATGTCCGCCACGTCAACGCTGCTGGAAAGCACGCTGCATGACTACGGCCTTGATGCCGAACCGGTCAGTGAACGTCTGGCCGGGTTTCTGGCTGTACAGAACACGTACCTGTCGACGTTTCAGATGCTCGGCGGGCTCGGACTGCTGGTCGGAACTTTCGGGCTGGCGGCCGTTATGATGCGTAACGTGGTTGAACGTCGCCGTGAAATCGCGCTGATGCGGGCTGTCGGATTTACCACCTTCCGAGTCGCTCGGCTGATCCTGTCAGAAAACTGTGTGCTGTTGCTGTGGGGGATTGTTCTGGGAACCGGGTCTGCGTTGCTGGCGATGCTGCCGCACCTGAAGTCGACCGGTGCTGACCTGCCATGGCCGCTGCTGGCTGGTACTCTGGCCGTGGTGGCGGTGACCGGTATGTTCGCTTCCGTGTTTGCCGTCCGAACGGCCACCAGACTGTCGATTCGTGAGAACCTTGCGGCGGAATAGATGACTTCCCTGCGTGTCGTGATAACTTTCGCGGCCGATTGGCCGGCCGTTACCTTATGTGAACTGAGAAGTTTGTTCTGATCACCGAGTCCGGTTGAACAGGCGGCATTCCGCCAGTGCACACGACGCGCGAGTTTACCGTCTGCTGCCGGTCATTCGCTCTGGTCGGAGCGAACACACGTCGCCAGCCACGCGATCAGGTCGTCGAAAATGGCGGCTCGGTTTGAATCGAATTCCAGCGTGTGTTGTGCCGCGGGACAGGAAATCACCGACAGGTGATCGATGGAGCAGGATTCCACCATCTGTTGAGTGGCCGTGTTGTCGACGATCCGGTCCTGCCCTGCCAGCATCAACAGAGTGGGGGGCATCCGTTGCTGCGGCTGCCGGAGGATCCGGTCTAAGTCCAGGCCGGCATTCAGAAAGCCGCTGGTCACGGATCGCAGGGTCAGCGGATCATTGTCGATGAAGTTCTGCCACTTCGGATCGTCCGTGAATAATGACGCATCGTTCAATGGAATCGGGATCAGCCGATGCCGCACGTCGTGGTTTCTGGCGAACCACAACTGCAGTCGTTGCAGGGGATTCGGTCGCAGAAACGGAATCAGCCCGGGGTACAGCAGCACCAGCCCGTCCAGTCTGTCGGGATGGCGGACCGCAAACGCGGCCGCCAGTTTTCCTCCCCAGCTGAGTCCCAGCAGAATGACGGGCAGCGCCGGCGTTTCCCGGCGTGCCAGTCGCACGATCTGAGCCACATCATTCAGCAGTCGCAGGCCGTGATCGGCGTGACCGCGCTGCCAGCCATTCAGGCCCGAACCCCGCCGGTCAGGAAAATAGACGGCGTAGCCGGCTGTCGCCATTCGCGCCGAGGAATAATGGTACCACCCGGAATGGCTCTGAATCCCGTGCAGACAGATGACAACGCCCCGAATGTTGTTGCCGGGCTTCCAGTGGCGGAAGTACAGCCGCACTCCGTCGGACGACATCAGGCTGCGCAATGTGTACGCGGAGCGCGATGGGTGTTCGTTCAGTGACGGTGCATTACGGCTCATGCCGTCGGCATCTCGCTGGCCCGCAGCACGGCTTCCTGAACGGCCAGGTCGTGCTGAGTCGAATACTCCGGCGCTTCTTCGCCGCGAATGACGCGTGCCAGATGCTGCATGTCTCCGTCATAACGTCCGCCGGCCGATGGCAGGTCGACCGTTGTTGTACCTTTGGGAAAGTCAGCGGTCGCTGATTCCAGTGTCAGCGACAGACGGTAAGGTTCCAGCGGCTGAATCACAATGCTGCCTTTGGAGCCGCACGTGACGAACTGTCGGCGGCGTCCGCCATCGACTTCGGTGACGGAACTGCGGATCGAGGCCGTTGCCTTCGGGTATCCGAACACCGCCAGACAGGTGTCCATCAGCTTGTCATGCTCCGGCCGGGTGTTGCGGTTGAAGGGCGTGACGTCCTGAGGCGGGCCCAGAACGGTTACCACGGCATCGATCAGATGACAGCCCAGTTCAAACATGGAACCGCCTTTATAGCGAGCCAGAGACGGTCGGACGGAATCACTGACCTTCTTGCTCATTTCGCAGTGAACCTGAAACACGTCGCCCAGCCAGCCTTCCCGAACGGCCCTGAACAGAAACCGGAACGCGGCATTGCTGCGAAACATGTATCCCATCTGAATCATCAGGTTCTGCCGATCAGCAGCCTCACAGATCCGTTGAAAATGAGACAGCGATGTCCCCGCAGGTTTGTCCAGATGAATATGCAGCCCGGCATTGATACAGCGTTCAGCGGTGGGCAGCAGCTGATCGATGTGCGTTTCCACCGCCACGGCCTGCAGCCCGGAGACGTTCAACAGCTGCTCTTCGGTCATCCATGGCAACCCGGCGTAGGTTCGGGATGTTTCCATCCGCCTTCGCTGTTCAGGGTCGGCTTCCACCACTCCAACCACCTCAAACAGCTCCGGAAACTTGCGGAAAGTATCCATCTTTCCCGAGGCATGCGCGTGCTTTGTTCCGATCTGCCCGACCCTGATGGGCGCCGCCTTAGAGCTTTCTGCACGGACGGATTGCGTTGCCGTCAGCACTCCGGAAGCGGCAGCGGCCAGAAAACATCGTCGATCAGAATTCAACATCAAACTGGTCTTTACAGGCAGGGGGATCCAGGAGTCAGGAATACGCGGCGGCGTGACTGCCGACATGTTAGCCGGTCGGCCGCCGTAATGTCATGCAACATTCGCTGTGAACGGCATTCCATTTCATCGTCAGCCGCGCATGCATCGGTTGTTCTGAACGAGCAGACCAGGTGAGCTATTTGTTCAGCAGCAGTTTGCCGTTTTTGGTGGCGCGCAGGCGATACAGCTGGCCTTCGTGTTCGATGGTCAATTCGTTTTTTCCATCGGCAAGTTGCGTGAACCGGACTGGAGTTTCGGCGGGACGGAGGTCCGTTTTCGGATTTTTGGGGGGTGCTGAATCGTCGTCGGTCATCGGCGGGGGACCTGCTGTTCGGGCTTGTGAGGAAAGCCGGCAAGAAGAAGCAATTTGTGAAAAACATTGACAATTCGGGCTTGAACGCCGCTTTGCAGTCCGCTAATGTAGTGAGACTGAATCTCAGTGTCAACTCTGGGGTGTCAGTCCGAGGCCGCAGCAAGCGAGTTTAGTGGTGATTGATTTCACCACGTTGCTTCAACGCACAGCCAGCCACGCTCGGAAATTGATCTGCCGTCACACCGGGTGACGGCGACCTTTTCAATGCGTCTGTCTGTCAAAGGAAGATCGCCATGCGATTGCGCCCGGATTACGGGGGCTTTGAGTCCGCTCAGCTCGTTTCTCACCCGTCGCCTCCTCGCCGCCTGCGAGGCTTTACGCTTATCGAACTGCTTGTGGTGATCGCGATCATCGCGATCCTGATGGCACTGTTGCTGCCCGCCGTGCAGTCTGCTCGAGAATCCGCTCGCCGGATTCAATGCCGGAATAATCTGAAGCAGATTGGTCTGGCTATTCACAACTACCACGACGTGTACAGCGTGTTTCCGAACGCAAACGCCAACAGTACGCTGAGCGGCGGCAGTCTGTTCACGTCAATCCTGCCGATGATTGATCAGGGCAACGGCTACAACCTGTACGACTTCAACAGGAATAACAGCGATCCGTACAACGTGGCGGTGACAGGTCAGACGATTGCCGGCTATCTGTGCCCGTCATCGCCGATGCGGCGTCCGGTTCCCGGTTGCGACATGGATGCCGGGCGGGCGCCGGGCAGCTATGCCGTGAACATCGGAACGCAGGCCTACAATCCGTACTGGGCCTACATCCCCGGCACGCCGCGTCCGACGCTGGACGGGGCCATCGTCTACACCGACAGCACGTCCGGCAGAACGAAGTTTCGCGACTTCACGGACGGCACCAGTTCCACGCTGATGATCGGCGAAACGGCGTACAACCTGCCGGACTACAGGTTTACATCGGGAAACTGCGCGGGTGAGTCTCGTTACTCGTTCACCTACTGGTCGGTGCCGTATCCGGGTTCGACAGCCTGTACGACTCAATACGGATTCAATCCGCGCGACGTGAAGGATGATGGCGTTTACGATGCCAGCTGGATGCACAGCTTTCGCAGCGACCACATCGGGGGAGTCCAGTTCTGTCTGGCCGACGGATCGGTTCACTTCATCTCGGAAAACATCGACGCGGGCGTTCTTGACGGTCTGGCCAGTCGAAACGGCGGGGAGGTGGTCGGTGAATTCTGAAGCCTCTGCATCGCCGCACTGCCGTCGGTGCCGACGGTCAGAAAAATGGAGCAGACTATTGTCTGTCGGACTCGCGGCCGCCATCGGTTGCGGAGGATCGTTTGACGTTCTGCCGCGAGCGGCCGTTACCGGGACAGTGACGCTGGACGGTCAGCCGCTGGAATCGGGCACCATTCGCTTTGTGCCCGCTGCTCCGACCGGCGGACCCAAAACGTCCACTGCCATCATGAACGGCTGGTTTGACCTTCCGTCAGATGTCGGGCCGGTGATCGGCCGGCATCGCGTTGAGATTGAAACGCCGCCCGCCGGAGAAATTGCCATGGACGACGAGCAGGCACTTGAGCGTCTGCAGCGGGCCGGTCGGAAGGCGCGGATTGACGTCGTTCGTATCCCGGCTGTCTACAATTCCAACAGCCAGCTGACCGCAGACATTGCGGCCACTGAATTCAACCAGCTGTCATTCGATCTGCGGTCGAAGCCCCGTCAATGATTCCACAGAAGCCGGCGTCTGCTGCCAGTCAGCAATGGTGTGGGCACGGCACAGAAATTTTCAACCACAAGCACTCAGGTTAACAGAAAGTGAACTCACATGAAGACGATTCCTGCCCTCGCACTGACCGCTATGATGGCGGCGACGGCCAATGCTCATTTCATCTGGCTGGTACCGGGAGAATCCGGCGGTCAGCCCACAATCAATGTCTGCTTTGGCGAAGATGCCACCGACGACAGTGCCGAATACCTGTCTCGCGTGAAGGGTTTGTCGGTGTTTCGGATCACGGGGAGAGACGACGCCGAGGCGATAGTGCTGCGGGAAACCGACGATTCGATCTCTGCCGTTGTGAAGCCGGGTGAACCGTCTGTTTATATTGCCACTCATGATCTGGGTGTCATGGATCGAGGTGACAGCAGGTTTCGCCTGCTGTACTACGCAAAAACCGGGCCTGACGCGACGTCGAAGGTCTGGCAGACGGCCATCTGCAGTGACGATCTGCTGCTGGATGTTGTCCCCATGCTGCAGGGCGACCGGCTTTCGGTGAAGGTTCGTTTCAACGAACAGCCGGTGGCGGGAGCTGAAGTCAGAGCATCCCGACCGGGTGGTGACGACATCGATGCGGAAACTGACGCCCGGGGCATCGTTACCTTTGATATCGTGGATGCTGGATTGTATTCGATTCGAGCTCGACACATTGAAGCGAAGGCCGGTGAGCTGAACGGTCGGTCTTATCCGGAAACACGACACTATTCGACAGTTTCTGTGACGGTTCCGGCTTCTGGCTTATCGCCTGCGGCATCAGGCCTCCAGAACCTGCCGCAGCCGGTGACCAGTTTTGGTGCCGCCGTCATCAACGACGCGTTGTACATGTACGGCGGTCACACCGGCGGTGCTCATTCGTATTCAATGGAAGAGCAGTCCAACGAACTCACAAAGCTGGACCTGAAGACCGGCCAGTGGTCGACCGTTCTGAATGGTCCTCATCTGCAGGGCCTGGCGCTGGTGGCTCACGGTGGCAGCCTGTATCGAATCGGCGGCTTCACCGCCATGAATGCAGCAGGAGAAGTTCACCGGCTGGTGTCGCAGAATGCCGTGGCCATGTTCGAACCCGGCAGCAGTCACTGGACGGATCTGCCCGCATTGCCGGAACCCCGATCCTCTCATGATGCCGCGGTTGTCGGGGACAGTATCTACGTTGTTGGTGGCTGGTCGATGAATGGCGAAGGCGAAAGTCACTGGCACGACACCGCCTGGAAGCTGGATCTCACGCAGCAGCCGCTGCGCTGGCAGCCGATCGCGTCACCGCCGTTCCGGCGTCGAGCCATCGCAGTGGCGGCTCACGCCGGTCGGCTGTTTGTCGTCGGTGGCATGCGGGACAAGGGCGGACCGACGACGAAGGTCGCGGTCTATGATCCGGCCATGAACGAGTGGTCCGAGGGGCCGGAGCTCTACGTGACGGCAGAAACGGAAACGGAAGCAGCGAGCAGCAGGGAACAGCCGCGGCGCAATATGTCTGCGGGGGCCATGGCAGGCTTCGGCGCGTCCGCGTTTGCGACCGGCGGGTCACTGTATGTGACGACGGTTCAGGGAATTCTGCAGCGTCTTTCAACAGACGGTTCAAAATGGGAAGTTGTCTCGGACGGCATCACTCCCCGGTTCTTCCATCGCCTGCTGCCGCTGAATGCACGTCAGCTGATTGTTGTCGGAGGCTCCAACATGAGCATCGGCAAATTCGAAGAAGTGGAAATCCTGAACGTCGAGCCCGGTACTTAGTCCTTAAACAAGCTATCCGAGAAGGCACCGAGGGGTTTGATTCGCGCGCAGGGTGAAGGTTGGTTGTCGAACGCTGGAGGTGGTGTACTTCATTTTCGATCCTTCAATCCGAAAACATCGCTTGGTTAAGGACTAGCGGAAGCCGTCAAGGCTTTCGGTCACGTGCTCCGGAGTCGATCGAAGCTCCTGGCGGGCTCCGCTACGTGATCTGGACAGCCACCCGGCCAATGCATGGGTGGCTGTCATGTTTGCGCCGCACTCATGTTCGCGCCTTTTTCAACACCAATCGACGATCCACCAAAAACTCATCGCCAAACGCCAATCAGCCCGACTGCATCCTGTCGGCACGCTATGAATACGGGCCGGGGGTGGGGCGGTTTCGACGACGCCCCGTGCCGGCGGGGGGGGGGGCGGGGGGGTGTGGGTGTGG
>JAVKCM010000032.1:0-71654 GCA_040222735.1 Fuerstiella sp.
AGTCAGTCGCTCCCCGTTTCAGTTCTCGGACATCGCTTCGGAATCCCAGGCCACTGCACCGTCCCCAGCTTCCGGTGTCGGGGATGACAAGGCTTCTGCATCACAACGTGCTCACGAATACTCAGTTGTTTTTCCCAGCAACACTTTGGCGGTCTTCGTTGTGGTGCGGTCTTTCAACCGCCCCTTTGTTGTGGGGCGGTCTCCCGACCTTTGTTGTGGGGCGGTCTCCCGACCGCCCCACGCAATGGCGTGATACGCACCGGAGACCTTCGGTCGATATCGTGGTAGGGTCGGGAGACCCGACCACAACCGGTGTGGGTTTCCATTAAATCAACATGCCGCACAAACCCTCAGAGGCTCATTCCCGCCATCAGCAAGTCGACGCGCAGCGCGACAGCCCCACAGTGATGGTACGGAAATCCTGTCGCCCGGCCTACTCAGGGCATCAGAGGCAGGCATGGTTCGCTGAACAACGCATCAATCAGGTCAGCAGGCACATCAGAAAGCAGCCCGATTCTCGCCCGGACCAACCTTCCGGATCTGCGACGCTGATGACGGCGACGGGCTGGCGGACAGGACCGCTCGTTCACAGACAACGGCGGACCACACTCACGCTTCGACCGGAGTTTTCAAATGCAGAATATCAGCCGGAGAATTCGTCGCTGCCGGCTTCGGCGGACGATTCTTCAGTGCCTTCCAGCGCGGCCTGCTGTGCTTTTTTTGTCATCCGGTAAAAGCTGATGCCGAAGCCCGTGAAGATGGTGGCGGGCATGCCGATCATGAACAGAATGCTGTACATGTAGGCGCGAGGGCGATTGCTTTCTGTTTCGTTCGCGAACTTGCAGTTGGGGCACGCCGTTGCGGACGAGGACATTCCGGCCAGAACGGTGAGGGCGAAAGCCATCGTCAGAATCTTCAGGTATTGGCGGAAGTAACGATGCATCTGGCTGTCCTGAAAAGAAGCTTAATCTGCCGCAGGGTATTCTAATCGTCGTAATCCTGAGGCAACAGCTTGAGTCGAAATGCGGGCGGCAATTCTCAGAATTGCCGAAAACGGTCAACCTTCGGCAGCCGGCCAGGGCCAGTGATAAAGCATTCCGTAAATCACGACCCCGGTGACAGACACATACATCCAGATCGGGAATGTGATTCTGGCCAGCTTTTTATGAGCATCCCAGCGTTCGGCGAACGCATGCAGAAAAACTCGGATCGCTAGAACTGGCACGAAGACCGCCAGGATAACATGAGGCCACAGAATCCATGGGTACACCGCAGCGGCAAGACCGTCGCCGCCGAATTTTTTGCCGTGTTCTCCCGTGTATTCGCCCAGCGCATAATGATAAGCCAGATAACTGGCCAGAAAGACGGCAGACGTGCCAAAGGCAGTCAGCATCAGGTTGCGATGCAGAATCCTGTTTTGTCGACGTATGGCGAACAGTCCCGCCAGCAGCAGCAGGGCGGCCAGCGTGTTCAGTCCGGCGTTGACAGAAGGCAGCCGCCTGGCCCAGTCCGGCAATCGAGCATCGATCAGACGATTGTGCTCAGCGGCAGAAACAGGATCGGTTTCGTCTGGTGACGGCAAAGATTCGCCGCCGTCGCCGGACAACGGTGGGACCTGGGCATCGTCGTCCGTGTCCACGTTCGGTGCCGGTGACTCGCTGTCCGGACCGGTTTCAGTCTCAGCGCCCGTTTCCGGTTCGGCATCATCCGATTCCGGGGTCACGGGCTTCACTTCGAACTGAATATTCAGCGGGCTGCCATCGCTGGTGGAAAAGGTCAGCCCGGGCCCAGGTTCCGGAAATTCTTCGCGTCCGGTCAGGATTCGACGCAGCTTGACCATATCTTCTTCACGTGTTCCCAGAAACGTGCCCACAGGAATACCGGCTTCGTTTACCAGCACCACGCGGTTTGAGTGAGCGACTTCCAGCCCGGGCAGACGCGATGCGCCCAGATTTTCCTTCACATACAGGCCGAAGCCGTTCACCACCAGTTCGTAGATTTTTTGCTGGCTGCCGGTGAGGAATTTCCAGCGATCGCGTTCACCTTTGGTGAAGGTCTCAGAATAGTTCCGAAACACCTCCACCGTGTCGTATTTGGGATCAACGGTGAATGTCACAAACAGGACCTCAGGCGCGTTCTTTGCGACCCGCTCGTGCAGCCGCATGACGGCGGCGGAAATCATCGGACAGCTGGTGGTGCAGCGGCTGAAAACAAAGCTGGCGACCCACCGCTTACCCTTCAGGTCGTCCAGACTCAGGGTGCCTCCCATGACCTCGTCAAACTCAAAGTCTGGCAATGGTTTTGCAGGGAAACTCAACTTCACCGACGCCCTGCTTTCGCCGGGAGTCACGGGGGCCGCGGCGGGCTCGGTCGATTCAGTCGACTCGGTGTCCTGAGCCACCGCCGAACCTTCCTGTCGCCCCTTCCACAGGGTTCCCAGCAGGACAAAGACGGCCGCCCAGAGCACCGCTCCGACCAACAACGCAGGTCTGGAGATGCCTCGACGACGATTCTGGATGTGGTCAGAACTACCCTGGTAAGCCATGAAAATCAGTTCCTCGATCATCACTGGTAAGACGGCCGACCGCTTATTTTATGGCCTCTGTTCGCAAAGTCAGACCGTTCTGCGGCTTTGATAATGATCTCTCTGCATCGGGAACTCACCGCCATGTCGGCATTCGGCAAAAGGGCGTGATAGCAGATACCCGCACAAAATGACGATCGGGGGCTTGACGGGAGCGCGTTCAAGGGGAAATTCGAACCTGATCATCTGTACAGGGAGAATTTTGGGAAGTGATCGCAGCGAGTTTCGAGTTCTGTGGGGATTACGTCACCGACCGATTGAATACCCGAACGCTGGTTGCAATTATCTCGTGAACGAGAAAAACAAGAGCGGTCCGCCGGGATCATGCTCTCAGTCCTTATTCCCTTGTGCCAGGACGTTTCCCGCCGCTTTCGGAAAACTGCCGAGGCGGTTTGTCTGGCTCTTCGCGTGTCGACGTGAAGGGTCGGGGACGTTTCTCCGCAGCCCTTTGTGTTCGTTGAGAGAGGTCTCAGAGTGCCCGACCCATCGTTCTTCAGCAAGTCTATCCTGGTCGTCGAAGACGAGGATATTATTCGAGAAACGCTGGCCGAATTCCTCTCCGGTGAAGGATTTGAGGTCGCCACCGCGTCGAACGTCACCGATGCCCTGAAACTGGTACGGGAACGGGATTTTGATGTCGGAATCTGCGACGTACAGCTGCCGGACGGCGATGGTGTGCAGCTGCTTCGCCGGCTGCACCGTCTGAATCCTGCGATGTTTGTGCTGATCATTTCGGCCTATGCGACGGTGGAAAATGCCGTGGAGGCATTTACGGCCGGGGCATTCGACTATCTGGTGAAACCGGTCATCTTTGAAGAACTGGTGAACCGCCTGAAGCGACTGTTCAAGTTTCAGGACCTGTACATTGAAAATCAGCGACTGCGAAAAGATCTGGATCGGCGCACCGGATTTGATCAGATCATCGGCAGCAGCCGGGTCCTGCAGGATACGCTGAACACCATTCGCAAAGTGGCAGCCACGAATTCCAATGTGCTGCTGGTGGGTGAAACCGGAACGGGCAAGGAATTATTTGCCCGCGAGATTCACAACGCCGGTCCGAATAAAGAAGAGAAGTTTCTGGCGGTCAACTGTGGCACGCGCCCGGTGGAACTGCTCGAAACGCAGCTGTTCGGTGCCGAAGGAGGTCAGCCTGGATTGTTTCGCACGGCGGGCGATGGCACCGTTTTCCTGGATGAAATCGCACAGCTGCCTCTCGGCACTCAGTCAGAGCTGCTGCGGGCAATTGAATATCAGGAAATCATGCCTGCCGGCGCGTCAGAGACGGTGAAGGTGAAGGCTCGTATTATTGCCGCGACCTCGCGAGACCTGATGCGGGAAGTGGCGGAAGACAGCTTCCAGGAAGACCTGTTCTATCGGCTGGACGGTGTCAAAATCCGTATTCCGCCGCTGCGTGAGCGTCTGGATGATATTCCGGAACTGGTCGAATACTTTATGACCAGGCACGCTGAGGCCATGGGAAAACGGGTGACCGGTGCCACCAGTGAAACGATTCGAACGCTGATGGCGGCTCACTGGAAAGGAAATGTCCGCCAGCTGGACAATGCCATCGAACGCGCGGTCATGATGTGCGAAGGCGATGAAATTCAGCCTTCTGATCTGCCTCCGGATCTGCTGGGCATCGGGACCAGTCTGCCGGATACCGACGATCTGCGTTCCGCCCTTCGACACTACGAACGGCTGCATATCACGCGCGTGCTGAAGCAGTGTCCGGACAAGAAGGAAGCTGCCAAACGTCTGAAGCTGGGACTGTCCAGTCTGTACCGTAAGATTGAAGAACTGAAGATTGAACTATAACCGTCGCATGTGACACCCGACCCGTTCGACTTCAGATTTGCCGTCTTCATGAACACCGAAGAAATCCAGCAGTGCATTCCTCACCGTCCGCCGTTTCTGTGGCTGGACCAGGTAAACGAGATCACTCACGACCACATTGTGGCTCAGAAACACCTGCCTGACGACCTGCCCGTGTTTCAGGGACACTATCCGTCGTTTCCGGTGTTTCCCGGCGTTCTGCAGTGTGAAGCCTGCTTTCAGGCCGGAGCCGTGCTGATTTCGAAGATCGTGGATGTGTCGAACGGTGAAGTGCCGGTGGTGACCCGTCAGAACAACACTCAGTTTCGCCGCATGATCCGCCCGGGACAGACCATGCAGGTCGAAGTCCGACTGACCGAACGGCTGGCGAATGCCTTTTATCTGACGGGAAGAGTGACCGTTGACGGCAAGGTGACGGCTCGTCTGGAATTTGTCTGTACCGCTGCCGTGGTAGCCTGACCGGACGCACTCGAATAACAGCCCTCGACCTGCAGCGACCCGCAGCGACTCTAATGCGGGGCTGGCGTGACAGACCTGCTTTTTTCCGAGTCGGAACGCCAGAACCGGCCGTTTCCACTTCCCATTGCTCCGATCCGCGGAATCTGCCACACTTCTTCTGGGTGGCGTGCACCTGCGGGGGTCGCGCGGCCGTGACGGATGGTATTGCCGAATTCTGCCCCGCGATGCGCCCCACGACGGCGTATCGACGAACCAGGCAGGGCTTTCATGGGCCGGTTGTGGGCGTTTGCTGCTGAACTGACAGAACGCGGCCAATGTGAAAACGTGGCAGGTTTGAAAACGGCCCGACGGGCCACGGCAAGGGAGTGCCGGTTATGTACAAGTTGTTGCTTTGTCTCAGGTATCTGCGGACGCGCTATATTGCGCTGGCCAGTATCATCAGTGTGATGCTGGGAGTGGCCACCATGATCGTGGTCAACAGTGTCATGGCAGGCTTTACCAATGAAATGCGGGACCGCATTCATGGTTTTCTGGCCGACATCGTGGTCGAATCCCGCAGCATGGACGGCATCGTCGACGCCCGGGCACAGATGGCGATTGTGCGTGATGCGGCCGGTGAATTCATTGCCGCCATGACGCCCACCGTCGAGGTCCCGGCCATGGTGACCTATGCAGATCCGATCACCGGCGAAACCTTCACTCAGCCGATTCAGCTGATTGGAATTGATCCGGGCGGCAAGGCCGAAGTAGGTCCTCTGAAAGACTATCTCACCAGTTACCAGACGCAGCGGGAAGATGGACGCGTTGTTCGGGAAGCCCTGCGGGCCCCGGACGAACCCGTCGCATTTGAGCTGACTGAGCACGCCAGGAAATACCGACGGCTGCGAAAACAGCAGGAAATGCTGTACCTGCAGGATACCTCGGGCGATACATCGCCTGGCAGTGTGCCGGTATTCGATTCCGCTCAGTCGATTTCCGAAGACAGTCTGTCACCGGCGCCGAATTTTGATGTTGCCGTCGATGACACGCCGGACGCGGGTGCGGCGGACGAGCCGACAGCTGATACGCCGCCCGTGCCAGGATTTGACAATCCGCCCGGCGTTGGCTTCTCGGCCGGGACTGATCCGGCCAGCCTTGCTGCCGCCCTGCCGGCGCGGATCTTTGTCGGAGAACAGATCACCAGCTTTCAGGCGCGCGATCCGGAAACGGGTAAAATTCAGCGGGTGAACATGGTCAATCCCGGTGACGACATCATCATCACCACCATCGGCTCAGGTACACCGCCTGAACCGATTCACTTTTCGGCCACGGTGGTGGACATGTTTCGCAGCGGCATGAGTGAATACGACAGCCAGCTGGTGCTGATGAATCTGGATCAGCTGCAGAAAAATCGGGGCATGATCGTGGAAGGCGTCGATGCCGTGACCTCCATTCAGATTCGCCTGCACAGCTATGACGATGCGGAAGAAGTGGCGAAACGGCTGCGAGCCGCCTTTCCGCCCGGTGTCGTGACGGTCAGTACATGGGAAGCCAAGCAGGGACTGTTGCTGTCTGCCGTGGAAGTGGAAACAGCGATTCTGAATGTACTGCTGTTCATGATCATCACGGTGGCGGGCTTCGGTATTCTGGCCATCTTCTTCATGATCGTTGTCGAGAAAACGCGTGACATCGGCATCCTGAAGTCACTCGGAGCCAGTTCGAACGGAGTGATGAGCATCTTTCTGTCGTATGGACTCGGCCTCGGTGTCGTCGGCAGTGCGGCCGGCGTCGGTATCGGCCTGTTGTTTGTCAGGTACATCAACCAGATTGAAGACGGTCTGAGCTGGCTGACCGGTCGGAAGGTCTTTGATGAGCAGATTTATTACTTTCCTGAGATCCCGACTCAGGTCAGCCCGTCGACGGTGATATGGGTGGCGCTGGGGGCTATTGCGATCGCGGTACTGGCCAGCGTGCTGCCGGCGCGCCGGGCCTCTCGACTGCACCCCGTGCGAGCTCTGCGCTACGAATAGACACGTTCAGCCCCCTGTATCGGCGACATTCCAGACATATCCGGCGACCAGCCCATGCATTCCGAGACACTGAAAATGACCACACCCCTGATTTCAGCTCAGGCGATTGAAAAGTCGTATACGAAGGGCCAGCACAAGGTTCCCGTCCTGCGCGGAGCAGGTCTGACCGCTCAGCGCGGGGAATTTATCTCCGTGGTCGGCCAGAGTGGTTCCGGAAAAAGCACTCTGCTGCACGTAATGGGGCTGCTGGACGCTCCGGACGTCGGCGAAGTGCTGCTGGAAGGGCGACGCATCGACAACCTGAGTCAGTCGGCACGTGATCAGCTGCGCAATCATGTCTTCGGATTCATCTTTCAGTTCTATCACCTGCTGCCCGAACTGTCGCTGCTGGAAAATGTGATGACACCGCTGATGATTCGTCATTCGCTGTGGAACTACTGGTCTCGACGGAAACAGATTCGTGAACAGGCGATGGATATTCTGCAGCAGGTCGGACTTGCACATCGGATCAAACATCGTCCGTCCGAGCTGTCCGGCGGCGAAATGCAGCGTGGGGCGATTGCTCGTGCATTGATCGCCCGCCCCGAAATCCTGCTCGCCGACGAACCGACCGGAAACCTGGATGCTCACACCGGCGGCGAGATCATGGATACACTGAAGCAGCTGAACGAAGATAACCAGCTGACCGTGATCATGGTAACGCACGACGAAGCTGTCGCTCAGCAGGCTCACCGAATTGTCCGCCTGGCCGAAGGTCGGATTGCCACCATCAGCCGCGAAGAAGCCGCCTGACAACCGGAACTGGTCGCAGCGGAACCTGCCGTTGCCGAACTGGCGCAGCGGAATAGTCCGTAGCGGAACTCGCCCGAGTTTCGGTCGCAGACCAACACGCGCTGGAACAACGCAAACTCCGCTGCACGCACGACCAGGATCCGCGACATATCAGGCGGCCGGGTCGGTTCACAGAAAATCGCACCGACTGCCCCTGAGCGTATCAGGTCAGCTGACCGCCGACAAAGATGGCGGCCGCGGCACTCAGTTCCGGCCAGTAAGGATTGCGGGACGACGGCTAATGTCAGCTGACCAGCAACACGCCCACCAGTAGATCGTAGGCGGCATGGCAGCCGACCGTAATGCCGAAACCACGCAGAAAAAAGATGGCTGCGAAAAAGGTTCCTGCCGCAGCCCGGAACGAGAACGTAAACAGATTGAAGGCATCGGCGGCCGGACCGACATGATGGGCCAGGGCGAAGATAAAGGCCGTGGACAGAGCCGCCATGACGGCCGCCCACTTTGGCGGAAATTCGAACATCCGGAAGGCCAGAAACGCAGCGGGGACAAGCAACAGCCGGAACATGACTTCCTCGTACACGCCGGCCCCCACGTAAGAGACGGCCTTCGTCAGGTTGCCGGTGGCCAGTGTCAGGACGCCGACATCAGCGCTCGACGGCTGCAGATTCAGAAACAGCAGTTGGTGAACCTGTCCGACGGCAATCAGTGTCACGGCCAGCAGCAGGCTTTCTGCCAGCATCCCCAGCTGTGTCTCCAGACGTACTCGCCACGGATGATTGCGCACGATGTGCCATGTCAGCAGGACGCCGACGACCAGCAACGGAAGCAGCAGAATCTGATTCAGTCCGGCCGAGGCCAGCAGGGACCGCATCCAGAAGTCTGCGCCGTTCCGTATCTGATCCGGATCGGTGTCCGCCAGCATCAGGATGCCCGCTTCATAAACGGCCAGCCAGGGCACCAGAAACATCAGACAGGAAAGCGGCTGTCTGGCGTCGGTCCAGTAATCGGCTCTGGAATTCCTGCTGCTCATAAGTTCAAACCATACTCCTGACTCAGGACGGACCGACGGGACCTGATTTCATGCAGCAAACCGCTGTGTCCTGTTGTGTATCGGCTCAACCGGAACAGTCTGGACAGTCTGTCGGAAAACATCGGCAGAATCGGCCACTGGCAACTCGGCTCAGTAGCCGGCAACACGTCGTGAACCCATGTTCGAACGGCTTCCGTCCCGGTAGTCCGATTAGGAAACATGGAAGTGACTGTGATGATCGTTTCACGTACGCCGGGTTGTGGCGGACATTGTGTGGCGGGCTCAGTGACCGCACGCCGCACGTTCATGTTGTGCCGGTTTTGCTGCCGATGAGTCAGCAAAACCCACCACCGTGCGTGCAGACAGGGATCGTTCCGGCGGGGAGCGTTGCCCTGTGACCGGCAACGATGTCACTATTCAGGATGATTCGGGAATGAAATTTCGCGAAACTGATCACGTTTCCACGGAAGATCTGGCGGGGCGTCTGGTGGCCACGCTTGGGCCATGCAGCGAGGATGCTTTGCCGTCCGTGAACGGTGTCGTGTCCATCGCTCAGGATATTCGAGAAGTCCTGTTTCCGGGGTACGGCCGAACCAGGCGACTGGTTACTGATCACGAGCAGATCGTCGAATCCACGGCGTTGCTGCATCGAGTTGAATCCCGACTGCGACTGGAAATTGCACGCGCAATGCACCACGCGCAGCAGGCGCCGCTGCGAGTCCATGCAGCCCCTGATCAGGCTGCAGACGATCGTTGTGCGGCGTCGCTGACCGAGCGGTTTCTGCAGACGCTGCCGGAACTGAAGGAAACACTGCTGACCGATGTGCAGGCAGCCTTCGACGGCGATCCGGCGGCTCGTACCAGCGACGAAATTCTGCTGTGTTATCCCGGCATCCTGGCCGTCCTGGTGTACCGCGTGGCCCACGAACTTCATCTGCTTCGAATTCCCTACCTTCCACGAATTCTGACCGAATGGGCTCACCGCAAGACCGGCATCGACATTCATCCGGGAGCTACGATCGGTCCGCGTTTTTTCATCGATCACGGTACAGGTGTCGTGATCGGCGAAACGTGTGAAATCGGAGCTGCCGTGACGCTGTATCAGGGAGTCACGCTGGGGGCATGGTCGTTTCCGCGGGACGAAGACGGAAATCTGATGCGCGGCACCAAACGACATCCGACCCTGGAAGACAATGTGACCGTTTATTCCAATGCCACCGTACTGGGCGGCACGACGGTGATCGGTACCGGCTCACAGATCGGCTCCAGCGTCACGCTCAGCAGGAGTGTTCCGCCGAATACGCTGGTAACCATTGAAAAGCCGCAATTGCGGTTTCGCGAGGCCGGTTGAGTTGACTCGCTGTTCCAGTCCGACGCCGTTCTGACGAATCACGACCGCAAGTGGTCTGGTGCAGGGTGGGCACCTGAGCCAGAGATCCTGCCGAAAACACCGGCCAACTCTGTGCTCAGCGTTTCCCGGACGCGAATTCGCACCGGGCGGCACGCGATTGCAGGTCGAATAGAATCCCCACTGGATTCCTGTTGCCAGAAATGCCTAGACTTCGCAAAGGGATTAATTTGCGAGGAAGGACCTGGTCAATGGACAATTCACCCGGGAAGCCGCTACGGCAGGAACGCTCCGCCATGACTCTGGCGCGGCGTCGCAGTGTTTGCGACACGGTGGCTGGCTGGTCGCCGAGGCGTCACTGCATAGTTCTGTTCTTGTTGTGTCTGGTTCATTATGCCGTTCCGGGAATGGCCTGCGGACAGGACGCCGGCGGTGACTTTCCGGACTTTGACGCGCTGATGAAACGCGCGGCCGGTCAGAAAGCGTCCGGCAATAGCTCCGCCCCCGGACCGCCGCCGGGCTCAGCCTCAGAAACGTCGTCTACATTGCCATCAGCCGGCGGTAGTTCTGACCGCAGCCGTCTGCCGGACGAAGGTCGTGCCGGGAACAGGGCCTCCGGCGGGACCGGCGTGCAACTGGATTCGGGGTTTGGCGGCATCCCGCCGGCTTCTGATGGTGCTCGAAATGATCGCAGCATCAATACTCCTGCATCCTCGTTTCCGGCGGAACGAGAGCCGGGCTCGAACATCGACGACGAATTATTTATGAGAGCGACGCGATTCGACTGGAGTGAGCACGCGATTTCGGTGGCGGATCTTGAGTTTCCGAAGATGCCTGGTTCGACATTCCCCACTTCGAAAGCGTTTGAACATAGCGAGGCGTTTCTGACACTGGCCGAAGAATCGGCCTACCTGGACATGCTGGCGGCGATCTCTCAGCAGCGCCGGCGACTGTTGCAGCGGACAGCGCGCGAGCTGCAGAATGTTGCCCATGGCACTTCGATCTGGGAGAAGGCGTTTTACCAGTATGAAAATGCCCGGCGACTGGCGTGGGCCAACGGGCACCTGCGTCAGCCTGCTGGCAGCGATGAGATCGGAGGCCTGCCCAATCCGTTTACAGAACCCGCCGCGCGCACATCCGATGGCGATCAGCGGTACAGCCTGCTGGAGGACATCGCTCGTTATCCGGACGATTTTATCGGCCGGCCGGTGGTTCTTTACGGACGGTTCCAGCCGGCGTCTGTGGTGCGCATCGGGGCAGACCTGGCGGCGCCTGCCGCGGGTGCCGCGACGGTTGGAACTGGTGATCCGGCAGATGCCGAAACCGGTCGTCGGGCGGTGTCGGTGTTGCGCGGCACGGTGACGTCAATTAAAGATGGAAGCAAACTGGCGACTATGGACACCACGGGGCTGCTGACGCCTCAGAAGGGAATGTTGTCGATCAGCGAATGGCCCGATGCGGGTGCCGCCATCCCGGTGCTGATCAAGGGATGGGTGGTCAAGAAATGGGACCAGCGACCGCTGATCTACTGTGAAACACTGCGGCTGATCAGTCCGATTCCGCACTTCGACCTGATTCGACGGCATACCGTGGATCGTCAGCGGATTCGGGAAGAAGAAACCTGGTTGTACTATGAAACGCTGCGACAGCTGGAACTCACCAGTCCCGCACTTCAGCAGCAGGTGGCGGCCGAAGTGCTGCAGCAGCGTATCGATGAACTGATGAAGCAGGTGGGTCAGAAAGCCAGGGCGGACGTGGCGGCTGCCACGGCGCTGCAGCAGGCCGGTAAAATGACCGAGTCTGAATTGCGACAGCGCAAGACCAGTCTGAAACGGCAGCTGGATTACCGGGTATCCCGATATCGTGAGCTGCGGCAGCAACCTCATAATTTTCAGACCTACGTGGACATGTTTGAGTATCCGGAGGTCTACCATGGACATCTGGTGACGCTGCAGGGACATGTCCGACACGTCGTCAGTTATCCGGCGGACGACTTGATGTTTGATGGGCGCATGCTGCATGAACTGTGGCTTTTCACGGATGATTCTCAGCACAATCCGGCGGTGATTGTGACGCCCGATCTGCCCTCCGATTTTCCACGGGAAGCGGAAGTGGTGGACCGGGTCACGGTAACCGGCTGCTTCTTCAAACGCTATGTGTACGGGTCTCAGCAGAATGACCGGATTGCTCCGCTGCTGCTGGCGGCGCGTGTGGACTGGAAACCCACGGCGGCTCAGGTTCAGGCGCTGGTCGCGGATGGTCATCTGTCTGCCAGCTCGGCTCGAGCGAAAAAGGCGGCTGAAATGACGGCGGGCATGAGTCGCTCAGCACTGGTGATGGTGGGCTTCGTTGTTATCCTGACGCTGATGGTGCTGTGGGGGCGGGCTCAACGGGAAGAACGAGACCGTCTCCGGCTGCGAAAGCGCGTGAACGAGCTGCCGGAGTTTGAAAATCCCGCATTGCCCGGGTATTCTCTGCCACTGTCTGACTATGGCCGGGAGTACTCGGGAGACGTTCCGCCTGCCTGAGTCTGTCGAGGCCGCCGATCCCGGGTGACCCTGATGGCTGTGCACAGTCATCCGACCATCCGGTGAATCCGGCCGGGAAGCTTTGAATCAGAGAGTTTCGTCGTCTTGCAACAGCCTGCTGCCATTGTGGACCGTCCCGTGCGTCTGGGGGTTTTAATCAGTGGCGGCGGCACGACGCTGCTGAATTTTCTGGACTGCATTGCCGCCGGGACTCTGAACGCCGACGTGTCGGTGGTGATTGCCAGTCAATCTGATTGTCTGGGCGTCCGGCGAGCGCGGGAGGCGGGGCTGGAATGTCTGCCCGTACTGCGGCGGGATTTTCCGTCACTGCAGCAGTTCAGTGCCGCTGTGTTCGACTGTCTTCGGGAACACCGCGCTGACCTTGTGGTGATGGCCGGGTATCTCAGCCTGCTGCAGATTCCTGAAGACTTCCGTCTGCGCGTGCTGAATATCCACCCGTCTCTGATACCGGCATTTTGTGGCAAGGGGCTGTACGGTCATCATGTTCACGAAGCGGTGGTGCAGCGAGGCGCGAAGGTGAGTGGTTGTACGGTGCATTTTGCTGACAACGAATACGATCACGGACCCATCATTCTGCAGCGAACCGTCGAGCTTCCTGACGATGCCGACCCGGATCAGGTTGCGTCACTGGTCTTCGAACAGGAAAAGATCGCGTATCCGGAAGCCATTCGTCGAGTCGTCTCTGGTCGTCTGAGCGTGGACGGCGGACGGACCTGTTACCATGACTGAGTCCGGCATCCGTGACGACTTAAGTTAAGTCCATTCAACAGACGGGAAAGCGTCCTCCGCGGTCGCTTTGACAGGGTCACACGATCGAATGGTTTTCGGTGTGAATCCACTCGGCTCCGTAGGGCTTGTAGTCAGCCATTGCGACGACTCCGTTGCCGGACAGCTGGTAGCGGATTCCTCGCCAGTCGACCTGCTTCAGCTGCAGTGCCCGCAGGACCCCGGTTCCGATGATATAATGCACCATGATGACGCTGGGATACCAGAGCAGGATATTCATCGGCGTGAGCCATTCCGTGGTTTCCCCTCGCTGCTGAATGGTGGCTCTCATGGAGCGTTCGATCAGGATCATGCGCAGGCTGCAGACCAGCCAGTATCCGGCCAGGCCGGATAGAGCAGCGACACCAGGGTTGATCGCCCCTGTGGCAAAGGCGGCAACAGCCGCGACAGGCAGCACCATGTGCAGGACCAGCAGAATTCCCACCTGAATCTCAGCCATCCGAACCGTTGCTGAGGCCGAATAGCGGATGACCGCCATCTGGCGAGTGACCCAGCGGTGGAATTCGGGAACGGTGATCTCCTCGCGATTCGTCATGATCAGGCTGCCGACCAGTTTGAACTTCAGGCCGTGATTCTTCATGCAGCGATGCAGTGTCGCATCGACCGACATGGCGGTGCTCCACGCCTGCAGCAGACCGATGCGATCAGCTGTGTTGCGATGGAAGGCCATGGTGCCGGCCCACGGCGCCCCCTGAGCCCACATGCCGGTCATGTAGGCGGCGTTCCAGAAGTAGCGAGCCATTGTTCCGACGCCGGCATGCGGCGGCAGGTACCATCGATTTCCTCCGGCCACATCTGCTTCACCGGAGATCAGCGGCAGCACCAGTTCCTGCAGCCATGTTTTGTGCGGGACTGCGTCTCCGTCGATGAACGCGAGAATTTCGACGTCGGTGTCCAGGTCATGCACGGCCTGAATCAGAGAACTGCATTTCAGGCTGCACGTCTTTGAAGGATTGCGGAGCACGGACAGTTGTATTCGACCATCCTCACAGGACTCCTGAATCTCCAGAACATCCTTCAGGACGGGGTCCTGCTCGCTGTCGATGACCACATGGACATGGAAGTCCGGATATTCCTGAACCGACAGGGCGCGAAGCGTATCTCTGAGCCGTGGATCGGGACCACGGAGTGCCAGAATGATGGCTGCCCTGGGCTGAACGGCGGGCGTCGGTTCGTTGGTTCGACGTCGCTCCCGCCGCAGATGGCGCAACAGCCCCAGGACATCGGTGGACTGCTGAAAGATGTCAAACGCAATGAGCAGACCGATACCCGTCAGCAGCCATTGCAGCACGCTCATAATCATTCGTTCGTCTCCGGAGAATCATTTTTCGCTGCCGCATGAACAATCATGAAGGCGTGCCGTGCCACGGGCAACAGTCGCACTGCTGCCCGCTTCCACCACGGAAATCGATGCATGACTGAGTCGTACCACGGAGAATCGCCGTAGCCGACGTACTGCTGAATCTGCCAGTTCGAATGCCAGTCCGGGATTTCAGCGGCGCCCGGTCCGAGGGAAAACTGCAGTCGAGACGTGGTCAGCGGGTGACGCAGATTCGAAAACTTCAGGTACCACGGACTGACGGCATCGAAGACGAAAGAAGAGTTCGGAAAGCGGTGACCGATGGCCCCCAGCAGTTCCCGGATCTCGGTATCAGAGAAGAAATAGAAGACACCTTCGGCGATCAGTAACGGCGGTTGTTCAGAACAGAGCGAGCCGCAGACATCCAGCCAGTGTTCGTCCAGCATTGAGCATGCCACGGTCCGGCGCGCAGCGTGCGGCGTGAAGAACCGGTCTCTGAGTGCGATGACCTCGGGCAGGTCAACCTCCAGCCAGTTCGTGGCGAGGTGTCCGAGTCGTTGAAAACGCGTATCCAGCCCCGGACCGAACTCGACGACCGTCGTTCCCGGACGGGCGGTCAGGATCTGTGACACGACGTCGTCCATGACTCTGGATCGGACACAGAAATTTTCTGTTTCCACGCGTTTTCTGCGAAACCGGTCGAAGTCATAGTTCAGCGCCTGCACGATCTTCGCCGATGCCGGATCCACGATCAGGGGATCGCGGCGAGACTGTTCCATAGCCCGTGCCCACAGCGGGATCAGCAGGGTCTCGGGGACCCCGGCCAGCTGTGGATTGACTTGTTCAGAATTCGCGACCATGACCGTCCCCGGTGTTCTTGCTCACGATCGAGCGTAGACCGGGCACCGGAAGCATCGCAAGAACTGAGTCTGGTCGACCGGGCCCTTTGGGTAAGTGACGCCGCAGGATTCGATTCTGCGGATTATGCAGGCCGAGTTCGGCAGGGGCAGGATCGGACCGTCCGGATGTACGGCCAGCGGCAAACAACTCTGTGCCGGCGCTCAGCGATGGCCGATGAGAAAAAAAGACAGGTTCTTGTCTATCATTCGGGCGGTCCACACCTCCGGGCTTGGGAACCGATGTAACAGATCCGGCGGAATCCGGCTCTCAGGCGTGACCACTGACAGGGAAGTGTTTCGATGGCTCAACGCCACACATCCGCTTTTTATGCATCCATTCTGTTACTGCTGACCGGTATCAGTGGCTGCCAGACAACCACCACTGGACTGGTGTCCTGCGGCGAAAGCTGCACCGGTGAGGTCGCCCAGGATACCCTGGTCATCTTCATCGGTGCAGACCGAGACGTCGGGAAGTGGGGCAGGCTTCCTGAGGTGGCAGCAGATTTTCGTTGTCGTGGGTTCAACGCGGTCTATTTTGATCCGTGGAAACAGTGGCACGATGATGAGCTGCTGGCCGACTGGATCAGAAAGGCTGTCAGATGCCGCGGGCAGCGAGTGATGCTGGTTGGCTGGAGCTATGGAACCGTCGTCGGCCTGAAGGCCGCTGAGATCGTACGCCGCGAAGGAATCTGCATCGATACGCTGGTCGACCTGGACTGCTTCGGCCTGAACTGGCACATGGGCGACGACATTCATCCATCGAACGTCGGGCGGGTCGTCGTCATTCATTCCGGCCTGAACCGTCGTGTGCCCGAGGGATATCGGTGCCCTTCCGTTCATTTCCTGGATACTTGCTGGCACCTGAACGCTCCCACCGATCCTCACACCACTCGAGTGCTGTTGTCCGAAGCGTGTCGATTGCAGTCATGGAATCAGCCGCAGCCGACTACCGTCCCGATGTCGAATCTGTCAGCGGCGCCTCCGATTGAACAGCTTCCGGAAGCTCCGACCTCCATCGATACCCTGCCTCAGCCGTAAGAGTGGGTCCGCTGACTGTCTGAATCATGACGACCGCATGGCCCGACTGCACCGACGGTCAGTCACCTTGCTGCTCGCACCGCCGTCTTCAGCACGACTGACCGGTTCCCGGTGCTCATGACAGTGTTGCTTCTGCCGATCCGGCCATCAGTTTGATTCCAGAGCGCGGAGACAGGCCAGGTAACCGGCCATTCTGCGTTCGATCTTCGCGGATTTCGCCGCGACAAGAGGACTGCACGGACGGTTTCTGCGGCTGATCATGGACGAAAAATCGTAGCCGTTGTCCGGGATATCGAACTGCGTCAGAATCTTCCGAATCGTTTCGTTCGGATGGGTACAGAGCTGGTCATAGGTGATCTCTGCATGATCGGCCGCGGGAATCGCATCAACTGAACGCAGAAACTGATCGCTCTGCCGGCCGAACCACGAAATCAGGGCGTCGATGAACAGGCCAGGTGCGCGACGGACGACGGTTCCCAGCAATCCCATCTTCCATCGGCTCTTCGTGATTTCGGCATAACGACGACTCATCATGGCCATGTAGACGTTGGGGACCTGCAGTGCCTGATGAAGAAACCGCCACATTGATTCCACGGTATCCCGCGGATGCCGGTGAATGTACACAAATCGTGCGGAGGGAATGAGCTGTTTGATGACCGGAGCATTTCCGACATCCCACGGATTCTTCAGCAGCAACGGGCGTGATGCCGACTGAGTCTGCTGCACGGCCGCACAGATTTCCTGAAACAGCGGAAAGCCACGGGCCGTCAGCTTATTGCCATAGCCATGGTTATCCATGATGAAGCAGTATTCTTCCTTCGACTGCGGGCCGGCTTTCACGGCGTCCACGCCGCGTGTCTCCATGCCCGCATCGACCAGTCGCTGCCTGAAGGATGCCTGTGACTGTTCCGGATCAAGCATGCCTGACCGGATGTCGTCGTACGCCGCGACATGCCATGCCCACAACGTGTTCCAGTGGCCGACCTCGGTCAGCATCTCGTACAACAGCGTCGTCCCGGATCGGTGCAGTCCCAGAATGAAAACGGGTGATTCAAGAGGATCACGATTTCCGTGATCTCCGGCCTGTTCAAGGGGCAATGAAGGTGTGTGGCTGGCGGTCATGATTCGATTTTCACTGCCTTTGTAGCAAACACGATATGCAGGCCGTTCCGCGGCGGTGCTGAGTCCCGTAGTCCCGGCAGATGGCTCAGGTCATCCGTACACCCGGCATTGACGCCGACTCCCGGATTCGTGATCGCGGTGCGAAACGTGTCGAGCAGGGCTGCCGTGAATGACTGGAAGACAGGGAATGAGACGTCCGGGGATTCCTTTCGAACCTCGGCCATCCGACTCTTCAGCAGTGAATGATCCAGCTTTGGATAGCGATGGTGCGGCCCATGCACAGCAAGGTCAAAATCAAAATAGGAAAGCAGTCGCGTCAGAACACTTCTGCCGATGACGGTCCGGGTTCCGTGCAGCGGGTCGAAGCTGCGAGTGCCAACGTGCTCCATCAGTTTTCTGACCGAGTTGCAGCTGGCGGCAAGAACCGGCGGCACCGCAAAAATCAGAGACGCCGGGCGGAACTGATATCGCCCGGAAGCGATCAGCCAGACTCCCGTGGCGACGGCGGCGATCAGGGCCACCGCGATCGCCACGTATTCCTTCAGCATCACGCGCCTGACGTGCTTACTGACGGGCGACTTCGACGAAAAACAGATGCGCGACCAGATCAGTGGCGTGGCCAGAATACCGGCCAGCATATCGAACCAGACAAAAATACGTCGAAACCGGAGCGATGCCTGCGGGTCACTGTAGGGCCACAGTTCCCAGTCCAGCGGAGTATTCAGATAGGCGTGATGGCGCATGTGAACCTCCCTGTACACGGAATACGGGATGATGATGGCGGTGCCGATGATGCGACCAATCACCCGACTGGCCCGCGGGCCGAACGGAAGATTCTGGTGGATCAGTTCATGCGATAGTCCGCCGACGCAGAACCAGCAGTAAGTGAGAACCGGAATCCAGAACGCGCAGGCTGCCGGCGACAGAGGCGAATAGTGCTGCATCCAGAACCACTGTCCCGCCACAGCGAACAGTGGAAAGGCCAGAAACCGTGGCCACAGATATTTTTCCATGGGATGTGTTCTCCGAGCCTGAGCCTGTTTCCGCCAGACCTGTGCAGCCGCCTGACTACGGCGAAACGATGGCCGTCGCGGATCGATGTCTATTCAGTTCTGCGGTTGCTGATGAGGTGGCCCGGAGTTTGTTTCGTACCGCCATCGGACTGAGCGTTCCCGGTCAGTGACTGTGTTTCTGCCAGCGTGATCAGTCGGGATACAACCTGGTTCAGAAATGTTTCCGCTTCCGCATCGGACATCACATCCGGGCTGGCCCGCAGATTCAGAATCAGTTCGCCCGCGTAACCACCAAAGGAAATCACAATATTGGTGTTCTTGCGCAGCGGCGCAATTCCGTCGATGCGCTGGATGACCACGTTCCCCGCGACCACACGCCCTTTCTTCAGAGGAAACCGATTGCCGAAGACACGCTTCAGTTCGCCGACATTGGCCAGCACCGCGGTGGCAAACGATGGCTGCAGCCGCCGGGACAGACGGAACAGCCCGGGCACGCGTCGGGCCACCGAAAACAGCCTGAGCAGGACCGCCCCTTCGTTTCCGTCGATCATCGAGACAGACCGGCGGTGAATCGCTGCCAGCAGGGCTTCGGGATTTCGGCAGTCCCGCCGCTGGAACGGCTGAAACACATAACTCAGCACGTTGGCTGCCGAGATCCTGTCGTGTTCGGGTGTCCTGAGACTGACCGGCATCAGAATACGGAACAGATCGTTGTCTCGTGCTGTTGATTCACCCTGCGTCCAGGACGAGATCTGCTGCAGGTACGCCATCATGCACAGGTCATTGGTGGAAACCTGCCGACTGCTCGCCAGTCGCTTCAGCTGCCGCACTGTCGGACCTGGCAGAACGGCCGTATGCAGGATATTCCGGCGCGCATCGCTCGCTTGTCCTGCCGATTCCGTCCGAGGCTCGATGCAGTAGTTCCTGCCGAGCAGGAATTTCAGGGGACCATACAGCCATTCCGTCCACGTCTTGCCTTCCTTGTTGGGTCCGCCCAGCTGAGGAACAATCCCTCGTTTCAGCAGAACCTCCGGGTCCGGAAGTACCACAACCGGTCGCGCCGCAGCGGAGTCCGCCGTTTTCTGACCGTACCGCGCAAACACGTCTGCGAGAAACTGAATTCCACCAACGCCATCGACGCAGGCGTGATGCAGCCAGGCGATCAGGACACTGCGGCGGGCACCTGTTCGCAGCTCAAATCGACTGCCGGCCTCCCGGCTGATATCCAGATGGACCGGAGGACATGCAGTTGGTGGCTGTTCATCATCGTGGAATGTGCACGTCAGGTGCGGCTCGGCGTCGGGCAGCAGTCTCCAGTGCGCCCGGGGACCGACCTGTTCAATGACTGACCGCAGCAGCGGATGGTGATACAGTGCCTCCCGCAGAGACGCTCGAAACGCTTCCGCGTTCAGCGGGCCTTCGATGTGAATGCGAAGAGCCATTACCATCGGGTAGTCAGCGGTGCCGTCAACGCAGGCGTAATATTCGAAGTCTGAGAGATCGAGCGGAAAGAACTCGTCTGGCCTTCGCATGATTGCCTCTCGTTTCCAGGCTGTTCTGCTGCCGCGGCTCAAACTTGGTAAATGCTGCCTTCCTCACCCTAACCACCGGCGGGATGCTGTGGCAAAAGAAAATTTAGTATCTTCTGGCCGGCTGAGTTGGCTCCGGATGACAGAAGTCAATGTCCAGCTACAACCGGCACAACCCGTCGGGAGCATGGCAACATGGAAGGCGGAAGGCGGAATTCGGAAGGCGGAGTGTGCGCCGCCGGTATTGATGACTAACTGCCGGGCCCCATCCGACAGCGAAGGGTTTCGGTCCTGCTGATTCGGCGAACATCGATCAGGCGTCGGCCGCGGGCCAGTCGGGCTGTGATGTTTCACGGACCACCATTCTCCATGTATTTCCGTCCGTGTTCAGCTGCTTCTTTTCTCGGACGGCTGTCGCGATCGGAACATGCACAAACTCGTTGTGCACGTGTCCGATCACGATGTCCGTTCGACCGCCGATTGCGGCATCAACGGCGTAACGTCCCATCTGGTAGCAGAGAATTCTGTCCTGAGTGTTCGCGGGTGTGCTGCGGATGTAGTAACTCGGGTCGAGATACTTGAGTGAAACCGGCAGGTTGCAATTCTGGAAGTGCTGCAGGATGCGATCTTTCAGAAAAGGTCCGATGTCATGAAATTTTGTGTTTCCTGATGCGTCTGCGGTGACTTCCTGCCGCGTGAACAGGTGCTGCCCCGCCCCTTCGGCAACGACAATCACCGCATGGCCGCGATTTCGGATCCGAGTTTCCAGAACGGTCAGCAGTCCGTGCTGACCGTCCAGCGAGAAACTGACTTCGGGAACCAGCGTGAAGTTGACTTCCTGACTGGTCAATGTGGCACCGGCCGCGATGAAGCCGGCATTTCGCCCCATCAGTTTGACCAGGCTGATGCCGTTGGCGACGCTGCGGGCCTCCACATGGGCTCCCTTGATCACTTCTGCCGCTCTTTCCAGTGCCGTGGCATAACCGAAGGAATGCCAGACAAACGGAATGTCGTTGTCGATGGTCTTGGGAATGCCCACAACGGCGATCGGTTGCTGGCGGCGGGCAATTTCCTCATGGATTGCATGAGCTCCGCGCAGAGTGCCGTCGCCGCCGACGCAGAACAGCATGTCCACGCCCATATCGACCAGGGCCTCCACCGTGACAGCCGGGTCCTGAGGACCTCGCGAAGTTCCCAGGACGGTGCCACCCAGCTTGTCGATGTCTTCGACATTGTCGTGAGTCAGCACCATCGGCTTCAGGCCGGACGACGGGTTCAGTCCCTGGTAACCATTGCGAATGCCCAGAACGACCGGTACGCCGTAATTGTAGTGCAACGATCCGAAGACCGATCGGATGACATTATTCAGGCCGGGGCTGAGTCCGCCACACGTAACAATGGCAGCCGTGCTTTGTGGCGGATCAAAAAAGATGGCTTCGCGCGGCCCGGCCATTTCCAGAGAAAGTTCCGATGCGGTGCTGTCGGTGTGCGGAGCGTCGAGTTCGATGTTGTAACGAATCCGTCGTCCATCTGTGACAAGACCGCCTGATACCGGAGACAGAAACCGTCGGTGGCCCAGAGAACAGGCCACAAAATCGTTCTGGGAAAACATTTTGATGCCGCCGTTGTGCTGCCACTCCGAATCAGAAGACGTCACTGCCTGCGCGGTCCGGGCGGCAACAGAAACGCTGTTCGTCCGACCTTGCCGAACTGTATGCTGAGCGATGTCGGTTGTTGTGTCCAATCACCCCACGGAGTGAAAACTCGCCGACGTCTCCCTTGGCTGAGGATTCTTTTTCGGACGCCGCCGCCTGTATGCTGCAAGTTGTCCTTGACCAGTGGAGGTGCAGGACGGCGTCAGACGCGACGCGTTATGCCACCGCCTGCTCGCTGGCAGGCCGCGAACGGGCTTCTGAGCCCGGTGACGCCCGGTTCTGCCGACGCACTGCTGGTCGATCGCTGTCATCCTGTGAGTTTCGGGGGTCGGAGCGATCGCCGGCTCTGACCATGCGTTCGAATTCATCGTCGTCGAAGGTTGGGGCGGCGGTCGCCATAATACCAAAGCCTCCGCCCAGCAGCATCAGACCGATAATCATGCACAGGCCGACGACCGGCAGCGACAGGCGACCGTTGATGCCGAATCCCTGCAGTGTTCCGACGGCCACGATCAACATCAGTCCGATTCCCAGTGTGCTGAACACCAATCCCATCAGAAATCGCTGTTTCTGCATCGGGCGAGCCCGGACGCGGCGTTCCGGCGCAGCCCCCGCTGTCTTTGAAAACCGCGGATCGAAAACGGGAACCGCCGTTTCCGCAGTGGACTCAGCCGCGGCCCCTGGTGTGACGCCGGATCCGAACTCCGGTCCGGCTGACGGACCTGTTTCGGCGGACTCAGAGCCGGTCAGGGGATTTTTCTGAACGGCTTCGACGTCAACGGGGCGTGTCTTTCTGTCTTCCATAGTTCTGCCTCCCTTGTGTCCGAATGCCAGTGCGGGGTTGCGGTCGGCAACCCCTGAAGCTTTGTCTGATCTCTACGAACCAGAACGCGACAGATGGCATCAGGTTCAAAGAAATTTGCCAGGAAATCCAGGGCGACGACGAAACACGGGGTTCGGTACGTGAAAAGCAGATCTCCGCCGGACCTTCGGGGTCAATCACCGATTTCGTGAAAAAAGTTTCAGAATCAGACAAATGCCCCGGGAAGAACGGCGAAAGACGAAGCGTGGACGGAACAATCGTTCCCGTTTGTGTGTTGCCCGATCAGTGAACAGAGTTCGTGAGGAGAATAATCATGTTGAAAAAGGCAATTGTCGGATCAGTGGCTGCGGTGCTGCTGGGCGGAATGATTCTTGGAAAGGACATTTTCAGTTATGCCCGGACGGCCTGTCATAACGTGCAGGACGCCGTGAAGTCAGAGATCACTCCGGAATTCGAGCTGGATCGAATTCGCGGCGAAATCAATCAGCTGATGCCGGAAATTCGGCGTCACATGACCGTCGTGGCGGAACAAAGCGTTGATGTGAAGGATCTGCAGCGGGAGATCGCCGCCCGTGAAGCCAGACTGGACAGCCAGAAGGAAGCCATTCTGGCACTGCGAAGTGACCTGAGCACTGGTCGTGACAGTTTTACCTACCGCCAGGTATCCTACACGCGTGGTGAGGTAGAAGCGGATCTCGCGAGCCGGTTTGATGCCTATCGGGCCGGTGAAGACGCCGTGGCCCGGGATCGACAGATTCTGTCGGCACAGAAGCAGACACTGCGTGCCAATCAGAAAAAGCTGGACAGCATGATGAGCCGCAAACAGGAACTGGCCGTCCATGTGTCTCAGCTGGAAGCGCGACTGAAAACCATTCAGGCCACCGAAGCGGTGAACGCGATTGAAGTGGATGAGACCAGACTAAGCCGGGTCGAAGACATGATCAAGGGTCTGAATCATGCTCTGGATGTGCGGGAATCACTGCTGGAAACCGAAGGCAGCGTGCTTGGTCGCATCCCGGTCGAAGCAGAAGCCACTGAAATCAGTGACGACGTGGTCACGGAAATTGACCAGCACTTCGGCCTGTCATCGGACAAGGCGGCCGAAGTCGATTCAGACAAGTCGATCTAGTGACCGCGATCGTGAAACCGGAACGACGTTGAAGCAGCCAGCCGGTGTCACGACAGACAACCGCAGGTTCGGCGGGGCGGGCAACCTGCTGCTGAACGGGGACACACACGACTCCGGGCTTTCACGGAGAGCCCGGAGTCTTTTATTCAGGAACGGAAATCGTCCGTTTTCGGAACAGACCACGGATTCTTCACGGATTAATGGTCCGCAGCTGTCAGAATCACGTTGTCAGGCGGGGCCTTCCAGAGACGACGACGTCATCCGGACAGAAGCAGATTTGCTGATACAATGAACTACGGAACATTACAACAGGGCGGTATCGACCAGCCGGCACGGTGGTTTCGGGAAACCACCGTACCTGCTTCGCCGACGACCGTACGGAAGACTGACTTGACTGCCAGCCAGTGCCATCTGTACATGCTGTGGATTGACGGAGTCGGTGCGTGGCAGGTTTGTGTCGGCCGATCTTTTGTTCTGGGGGCTCCGTCCTTCGAACAGCAGTCGGCCGATATTGCCCTGCTGGCCAACGTGTCGCGACATCATGCCACACTGAAGTATTCCGGCGACGACTGGCAGCTTGAGGCTCACCATCCCGCCAGTATCTCGGGGCGATCCGTCGAAGGATCGACAGTACTGCGCAGCGGCGACCAGATTGGTCTGGCAGAGCGAGTGCGACTGGGTTTTCGTATTCCCAGCATCCTCAGCACCTCAGCCGTGATTGATTTTGAGAGCGACCATCGACCGTCGCACAGCGTTGACGGTATTATTTTGCTGACGGACCATTGCCTGCTGGGGCCGCGGCGCGATCACCATATCTACTGCAGCCACTGGACTGAGATGGTTGTTCTGTTTGCACAGGATGGGGAACTTCGCTGTCGCTCAAAGGCTGCACTGGAGGTGGACGGTCACCACATCACAGGTTCTGCCGTGCTGAAGCAGGGATCCGTTGTGACCGGTGACGAACTCAGATTTCGAGTGGAACAGATGAAGTAGAAATGGCTCACCCGTTCACCGTCGGCGGAAGCGCAGCATCCGTCTGCGGTCCTGACCAGCCGGCCGGCGGCAGTCCCCTATGGAATTCACGACCTTCGGATCCGAATCATGAAATTCACCTTCGCACCGGAAGCACGTCCGCTTGATGGTTATACCATCAAGCGTGCCATTCACCGTGGCGGGTTTGGTGAGGTTTACTACGCACTGAGTGACGCGGGCAAGGAAGTGGCCCTGAAGCTGCTGAACAACAACCTCGATGTCGAACTGCGGGGTGTGTCTCAGTGTCTGAACCTGAAGCATCCGAATCTGGTCACAATCTTCGACATTCGCACAGACGCGGAGAATGACCACTGGGTCATAATGGAGTACGTCAGCGGCCGCGGTCTGTATGAAACGCTGCAGGGCCATCCCGACGGGCTGCCTCTGGATGAAGTTTTGATCTGGCTGCATGGCATTGCTGCCGGGCTTGGTTTTCTGCACGACCGCGGGATCGTGCACCGAGATCTGAAACCGGCCAATGTGTTCCGCGATCACAGCGCCGTGAAGATCGGTGACGTCGGGCTGTCGAAATACATTTCCGAAAGCCGACGCAGTGCACAGACTCAGAGTGTCGGCACCGTCTACTACATGGCGCCTGAAGTGGCCCGCGGCCGATATGGCCGGGAAGTTGATGTCTACGCACTGGGCGTGATGCTGTATGAGATGCTGACCGGAAATGTCCCGTTTGACGGTCAGACGACGGCCGAGATTCTGATGAAGCACCTGACGGCGGAACCTGACCTGTCGGTTCTGCCTGCGCCGCTGCGTCCGGTGATTGCGGCCGCTCTGGAAAAAGATCCTGACAAGCGAACCTGCAGCGCCGAAGAACTGGAACGCGAATTCCGCAACGCTGTGGCCGGAGCGGACGTGAGGGCTCCCGTTCCGCTGACGCGGCCGGCGACGACGGTTGAAATTCCGGCCGCCACGCTGTCCGGTGTGCCGCCACAGACGCAAGAACCTGCCGCGAAGCCAGCGCCTGAACGCAGAGCACCTCGCCCCGCCCCCGTCTCCGGACTGGCGGCGCTGGCTGCCTTCTGGAACGGTCTGCCAACGCCGCTGCAATGGGTGGCGGGGGGCGCCACGGCTCTGCTGGTGATCGAATCCGGTCTGCTGCGTCCCGTGGCCGTTGGCGGAATGATCGGCGGGGCCGGCTACCTGGCCTATCAGATTATTCAGGCTCTGGTCGGTACGCGATTTCCGGAACGCAGCGATTCGCCGACAGATAATCGTGCCAGCTCTGCACCACCTCCACCTCAACCTCGGGCGGACAGACGGCCACCGGCACGTCATGCCCCGCGAGCGGGGCGGCAGGTCCGCGTCTATACGCCGGCGACGCTGCGGAAGATTTCGAAAACGCAGCGGGCGACAGATCTGTCGACGTCTGTTTCCGTTTCTCTGGCGGCGGCGGCTCTTGTGACGATCGCCGTGTTTCTGACGACGGATCTGTTGCGGGATGCTTCGCAGGCCGTGTATTTCGGGGCCGTCACGATGTTGGCCGCGTGGGGCCTGATTGTCCCCTCCAAACTGTGGGAAGGCCGGCCCGGTGACAGTTTCACTCGACGCCTGTGCCTGGGAACGGTCGGTCTCGGAGTGGGTTTTTCGGCAGCCGTGCTGCCTCAGTACCTGCTGATCGACCGGGAATTGTTGTTTCGAGGATCACCGGGCGTGGCTCCGTACACGCTGGGCCGGGTTGTGATCTCTGACGGCAGTGGTTTCCCCACAACCGCCAGTTTCATGATCTTCTTCGCGGCGTTATTTGCGGTCCGTCGGTGGTGGTGGCAGGTTGACAGCTTCCGGACATCGCGGTTTCGCGTATCCAGTGCACTGCTCACGCTGCTGGTCGGAGTGATGATTACCGGAATTCTGCAGCAGTTCTCGTTTCCGGATGCGCTTGGTGCCACCTGGGCTCTGGCCATCTCAGCCGTTGTCCAGCTGTCGGCCGGCTGGACCCCGGCAGAAGCCAGAACCCTGACTCCCGTCAGGCCCGGCCTGGAACCGCCGCCGCGCACCCCTGATCCCGGGCCTTCGCTGGCAGGTCGCAACGCGGCCTCGCTGAAGAATGCCTGACGCAGGAAAGATTCAGAATGGTAGAAACATCTGTCATGTCGATGTCACTGTGGGTGCCGGTCGTACTGGTGTGCGCCGGGTTGCTGCTGGTCACCTGGCTGTGGCGTCCCCGTCGGCCGCGGTCCGAGAGTGTCATGCATGCGCTGGCCGTAACCGGCGCCATCTGCGTCGCGATGTTTCTGGCAGCAGTCATCTATTTTGCGCGGATGTCCGGTTCCCGCGTTTCTGCTGTGGCGGTGCCTGATATTGTGGAGTCGGAGGAACCGGCAACGCCCGAGACAGAAGGGCGACCACCTTCGCCGCCGTTTCCACATGACGCCCCTGTCGCCGTTCCTTCAGGGGGCGATGTTCAGCCGGTGGTTACAGCGGGCGACGTCCCGGCCGAACGATCGGACAACGGAAATGTGGTGTTGCTGCCGTTGTCTGACGAAGTGATAGCGACGCTGCTGTCACCGGACGCGGCAGAGGCACTTGCGAAACTGAACGAAAGTCTGCCGGCAGAACTGCGACAGGCGTACGCCATGATTCCGCTCGGGCCTGCCGCTCCGCGTACAGGTCCCCCGGTGTTGCGGGAAGCACTTAGTTCAGCGGCGGTTCGCGAAGTGCTGACGCCTAAGAATATTCAGGCGGCAGTTTCCGGATTTCTGCAGCTCATCGCCGCCGAGCCGGCGGAAGCCGGGACGATCATGACAGCCTCTCAGACAACGCCTGATGACGGGGCCGCTGACATCACGCTGCCGGCCGAACAGGACAGCGAATACGTGCCGGCTTCCTGGATTGACAACCCCGGGCTGGGACGCGTCGTGGTCACGTCGGGCTTCGAAGCGGCCACGATGCCACCGGAAGATGCCCTGCAGCCGGCGATTCTGGAAGCGCTGCGGCACCGCGTCTCACAGCGCGTCCGGCAGGAGTTCGGTGGCGACGGTTACTGGAACAAACTTGTGGAGATTGTTGTTTCCGATGAAGTGATCAGAAGATGTATCGTCGAGACCGATGCCCGGACGGAAGTGATCGATGTGCTGGGCAGTCCTCAGCGTATGCAGCAGACCTATGCTCTGGTCGAGTTTCCGGAATCACTGGAGCAGCAGATGCTGGCAGACATTCGGGCCGGCCTGAAACAGGACCGCGCGATTTCGCTGTGCCTGACGCTGGGGCTGCTGTGGCTGTGTGCGGTGCTGTTGAGTATGGCTTTCCGAGTGGTGCAGCACCCGACGGTGTGGAGAAAGCTGATCACGATACCGATTCTTTGCGTGCTGATGATTCCGTGTCTGCTGGCTGGCGGCCTGCTGGTCGGGGCTGCATGGAAGGGCAGGACTTTCGGCTTTACCTGGAACGGAGAACGCGTCGTCTGCACGATCGACGATCTGCACCACTAGTTTTTCTCTGTTCTGCCGATTCTGTCTGCCGCGGCCGTATTTCGGCACTTGTGTTCCCGCCTTTCCGCCGCCGGTCGACATTTCTGACGGCCGTGAATGCGAAACCCTGCCGTGTAGCCCGGAATTTCCGGGGCCGGCGCGCGAATACGGACTCGAAACTTAATCCGCCCGGCGGCGGACTGGAATGGGCGCGTGGTCCGGGTATGCTGATGCGACTCAGTCACAGACTGGTGGAATCGATACAGCACCCGACGACACTCCGTGGGTGCACCGGTCGAATTCCTCGGCAGCAACCAGTGTGGGCCGGCCGGCCCCCGGAAGGAGATTTCTGAATGGAACTGGCTTCGGTCATGTCTTCGCTGAAATCACTCGGGACGATACAGAATGTCAGGACCTACAAGCGCCACGGTTCGGGCGACGACGTCTTTGGCGTCAGTTATGCAGACCTGAACAAGCTGAAAAAACAGCTTGGTACGCAGCACGAACTGGCGCTGAACCTGTGGGGGACGGGCAACACCGACGCTCGCTCGCTTGCCACCATGATTGCGGATCCGGATCAACTCAGCCCGTCTCAGGCGACTCAGTGGATGAAGGAAGTGACCTATCCGCCGCATGAAAACGAAGTTGCTGCAGTGGTCGCCCGCTCAGCTTTCGGCCTGTCCAAGATGCGACAGTGGCGGAAGCAGAAATCGGAATATGCTCGGACCACAGGGTACGCGATTCTGGCCTGTCTGCTGAAGGACGATCCGGACTCGGTGGACGAATTGGAATGTCAGCGAATCCTGAAGGATGTCGAATCAGAAATACATCGCTCGCCGAATCGTGCGCGTCATGCGATGGTCCTGGCCGTGATTGCCATCGGTATCCAGAAGCCGGAACTGCGTGAAGCCGCGGTCGAAGCCGGTCAACGGATCGGAGACGTGAAGGTGGATCACGGCGACACTGCATGCGTCACCCCGCAGATTGTGCCCTATATCAACAAGGCTTTGAGTCGCGGTAAAGGCAGCAACGGTCGGACGCGCGTCCGAACCTGCTGACACGCACCCACCCCGGGACCCGACAGAAACGGCACCCCGGCATCACCCTGTTCTGCAACCGAATGGCCGGCAGGCCCGGATCTGCCGCCTGCAATTTCCGGGCTACACACAGATGATGGCAGACGCCTCCGCCGATACCCCTCTGCTGCAGATGACCGGAATCGAAAAGTCGTTTCCCGGAGTCCGAGCGCTGTCCGGCGTCTCTCTGACGCTGGGCCGGGGAGAGGTGCTGGCTCTGATGGGCGAAAACGGTGCGGGTAAGAGCACGCTGATCAAGACGCTGGGAGGCGCACATCAGCCCGATGCCGGTACCATCGCCATCGATGGGCAGGTTGTTCGCCTGGACAGTCCCGCCGCCGCCATTGCCGCAGGCATCGGAGTGATTTACCAGGAATTCAATCTGATTCCGGCGCTGTCTGCCTGGGAAAACATCTTTCTGGGACGCGAAAAATCGGGCCTGTTCGTCTCGCGGAAAACCGAACGAGATCGAGCGGGCGAGCTGTTTCGGCGGCTGGGCGTTGAAGTTCCGCTGGATGTCCCCTGCCGACAGCTGTCGGTTGCCCAACAGCAGCTGGTGGAAATCGCCAAGGCGCTGTCGCAGGATGTCAGAATTCTGGTGATGGACGAACCATCCGCAGCGCTGACACCTCAGGAAGTGGAGAAGCTGTTTGGCATCATCCGGGAACTGCAGGGCCGCGGAATCGGCATCATCTATATCAGTCATCGTCTGGACGAAGTGTTTCAGATCGCCGACACCATTACCGTGCTGCGGGACGGCCAGTATGTCGGGCAGGCGCCGACCTCCGAAATGACTCGGCAGCAGATGATCGAGATGATGGTGGGCCGATCGATCGAAAATGAGTTCCCCAAGCAGGCCGCCGAGATCGGTCCGGTGCGTCTGGACGTCCGTGGTCTGACGCGAGGAGATGCGGTCCGGGATGTCAGTTTTCAGGTCCGTCGCGGTGAAGTGCTGGGACTGACGGGACTGGTGGGAGCGGGCCGCACAGAACTGGTGCGTCTGATCTTCGGCGCCGATCCGGCGGATGCCGGCCGGATGACGCTGGACGGTCAGCCGCTGCAGATCCGATCGCCCCGGGATGCCATCAGGGCCGGCATCTGTCTGCTGACGGAAGACCGCAAATCGCAGGGACTGGTGCTGGGCCGCAGTGTTCAGGAAAACTTCGGGTTGCCCAATCTGCGCGAGCTGTCCGTTCTGGGTATGGTGCGGCAGCGACAGGAACGGAAACTGTTCGCAGATTATGTGACCGCGCTGTCCATTCGGATTTCTCATCACGAGCAGCTGGCGGCCAATCTTTCGGGGGGCAATCAGCAGAAGGTCGTGCTGGCCAGGTGGCTGCAGCAGAAGGCTGATATTCTGATTTTTGACGAACCGACTCGGGGAATTGATGTGGGTGCTCGTCATGAAATTTATCAGCTCATGAACAAGCTGGCGGCAGAAGGCAGGTCGATCATTATGATCAGTTCTGAACTGCCGGAGGTTCTGGGCATGAGTGATCGGATTCTGGTACTGCATGAAGGCCGCGTCACAGGAGAAATTACTGATGTGGCCGCCGCAACTCAGGAACAGATTATGGAAATGGCCATCGGATAGAGTCTGAGCAACAGAAGAAGACAAACAGATGAATACAGAGCACGCGGGCTCACGGGTCTGGAAATCCCTGGCCAATGATTACGGGATGATTTTTGTCCTGCTGCTGATGGTCGTCGTATTAAGCGCCCTGACGCTCGAGGAGCAGAGTCCGGTCGGGCGGGAGGCCGGGAAGCGGGTCGCCGATGAAATTATTTCTCGGCTCGGGACCGAGGTCACCGTGGTAATCGTCGCTGAAGCGACGCCAGTTGACGAAGCATTTGTGCAGGGGGCTTCTGAACGACTGCAGGCCGCCGGTTTGGCGATCGCGGCGGAGGTCAGCGGCAGACCGGTCGATGCCCGACGGACCATGGAAGAGGTTCTGTCCGACGGCGGCCGGATTGATGCCGTTGCCGCCACCGCCGATACCGTTCGGTGGACCATCTATGACCGCTTTGAGGGTCTGAGTACCGACCGGTGTTTCAGTCCCGAATCCTACACCTGGCCGACATTTGCCCGACTGGACAATCTGCTGAGTGTGGCGAACCAGACCGCGATTTATGCCATCATCGCAATCGGCATGACGATGGTCATCATCACGGCCGGGATTGACCTGAGTGTCGGATCGCTGGTGGCGCTGGCGTCGGTCACGGCCGCGCTGATTATTCGCGACTCCGGGGGCCGCGAGGCCGGCGTAGGGGGCATGCTGGCCGGTTGTCTGGCGGGGGTGGCCGTGTGCGCCGTGGCCGGTCTGTTCAACGGTCTGATGAACACCCGCTTCGGCATTCCTCCCTTTATCGCGACGCTGGCGATGATGATGGTGGCTCGCGGACTGGCACGGCGGCTGTCCGGTGAACTGTCCATCCAGCAGCTGCCGGATTCTTATCTGTGGATCGGGGGCGGGACGACGCTGGGCATCCCCAATCCGGTCATCCTGATGATCCTGCTGTACGGCATTGCTCATGTGGTCATGTCCATGACCGTCTTCGGGCGTTATGTATACTCCGTCGGCGGCAATGCAGAGGCGGCGCGACTGTCCGGCGTGCCTGTCAAAACGGTAACGCTGGTTGTATATACTTTGTGTGGAGCGCTGGCCGGACTGGGCGGAATTGTGCAGTCATCCAAACTGGGCAGCGGTGATCCCAAGCTGGGGTTGATGTTCGAGCTGGACGTTATTGCCGCCGCGGTGGTGGGCGGTACGTCGCTGATGGGCGGTGAGGGCCGTATTTTCGGGACACTGATTGGTGCTTTTATCATCGCCGTTATCAAGAACGGCATGAATCTTATGAACGTCGGTGCACCCGATCAGCAGATCGTGCTGGGAGGCGTGGTCCTGGTCGCCGTTCTGGTTGATACTCTGAAACGTCGAGGAGCGAAATCGTGAATCAGAAGGACGGGCCCGGCCCGGTGATCGTCGGTCTGGGAGAAATTCTCTGGGATGTGTTTCCCGACGGTCCGCGTTTTGGGGGAGCGCCTGCCAACTTCGCGTGTTCTGCCGCCGGACTTACCGACAAGGCCAGCGTGCGGATGGTCAGTGCCGTGGGCGACGATGAACTCGGACGGCTGGCCTGCGGCGAGTTCGCTCGGCGCGGCGTCGGTACGTCCGCGGTGAAGGTCAGCGAACTCCCGACCGGGACGGTGGATGTCTCGCTGGATGATGCCGGCAAGGCAAAGTACCGCTTTGCTGAGAATGTTGCATGGGATGATCTGACCTGGTCGAAACACCTGGAAGAACTGGCCCGGCTGACGGATGCGGTCTGTTTCGGCACTCTTGGTCAGCGAAGTGACGTTTCCAGACAGACGATTCAGCGATTCGTCAGCGACACCCCGACGGCGGCGATTCGCGTCTTCGACATCAACCTGCGGCCACCGTTCTATACGAATGACATCATCAAAGACTCGCTTCAGATCTGCAACTGCCTGAAACTTAACGATGAAGAACTGCCGCTGGTGGCCGAGTTGTCAAATGCTGAGGAAGCCACCGGTCAGGGGCAGCTGCAACGAATCGCGGAATGCTGGGACCTTCGCTCCGTGGTGGTCACCCGCGGCGCGAATGGAGCGGCACTCTGGCACCGCGGCGATTATTGCGAAGTACCGGGAGTCCCCACAGACGTCAAAGACACGGTGGGGGCGGGAGATTCTTTTACGGCGGCACTGACCATCGGGCTGCTGCAGCAGATGGATCCGCAGCAGGTGTGTACGTGGGCCTGCAGGGTTGCTGCGTTTGTCTGTTCCCGCAGTGGAGCAACCCCGGCAATCCCGTCAGAACTGCGGCTGGTCTGAACCACGCGGCGCCCGCCTGAGCACCGCGTCAGCGGTCGTGACCCGGACCGTATTCAATCAGCGGTCTGCGCGAAAATCCTCGGGGACCGGCTGTTCTCGAACGTCTTCGTCCACGATCCGAAATCCCATTCGCTGATAGAACGGCAGTGCCGTCGGGCTGTCCCACTCACAGGTGGTCAGCCAAAGTCGGCCGACATCGGAAATCTGCCGGCGCGCCGTCCGGACCACCTGGCGGAACAGACGGCGCCCCAGCCCGCGGCCGATGTGTTCCGGGTACAGACCGAAATAAACAATCTCTGTTTCGTTGTCGCAATGACGGTAGAGTTCGACAAGGCCAGCTTCGACGCCGTCAGCAGTTCTTAGAACACCGACGTGCCTGTTCGGGTCTTCAAGCAGGACCTGCAGCCGCTCGGGTGGCATCAGGCGTCGATCATACCAGTGCCACTGGCTGCCGACACGGGTGTACAGCCGGAGAAACAGATCAACCGAAACAGGCTGCCGCCAGTCGATCACATCTTCGGACGGCATCAGGCCCGGTTCAGCGTCGCTGTCATCGTCGCCGTGGGCAACGAATTCCAGTGTCCAGCGGCGGACCCGGCGGACGTCGGCGTTCACGACGCTGATTCAGACGGCACGGCCGTCTCTGCCAGCATCTGCACGAAACAGGCCTGAACCTGCGTCACGGCATCCTGAAGTGATCCGCTGACGGTCGCCCCGGATGCCAGCGTGTGGCCTCCTCCGCCGAAGCGTTCGGCAAGACTGGCGACATCCCAGGGCGGGCGGCAGCGGAGGCTGAATTTGATCTGGCCGGACGGCAGTTCCACGGCGATAAAGGCGGCCTGGACACCGGCCACCGTCAGGCATTCGTTGACCAGACTTTCCGTGTCCGAGGGAACTGCACTGGTGGCCGCCAGATCCTCGCGGTCCACGACGACCCACGTCAGGCGACCGTCACAGTCTGTCTGAATGCGATTCAGGACTCGGCCGGCCAGCCGGATGCGAGCCAGCGATTTCTGCTCGTTCAGCAGATTGTAAAGTTCATGCGGCTGGGCGCCCTGCTCCATCAGGGATGCTGCCGTCCGCATCGTATCCGGTGTGGTGGACGGAAATCGAAACCAGCCGGAATCGGTGGCGATGGCGGCATACAGGGCGGATGCGGTGGGCGGATCGAAACTGACTCCCAGAAAGCAGGCCGCTTCGAACACCAGTTCGCCGGTGGCTGCGGCATGCACGTCCTTGAATTCGGTCGCCCCCATGTTGTCTGAACTCACGTGGTGATCGATGACCACGCGTTTTTTTCCGGCTTTCTGAATGACGTCGGCCATCGCGCCAAGCTGCTGCCAGGCACTGGTGTCCACCACCAGATGCACATCCGCGTCCGGCAGGTCAGCAGCCTGAATGTGTTCTCCCAGCTTCAGAATCCGTTGATCCGGGTTGAGAAAGTTCAGATTCGCCGGCGGCGCGCTGGCGTTGACAATGGTGACCTGTTTGCCGAATGATTCCAGGATCGCCGCCATGCCCAGTTCTGACCCGAGCGCATCCGCGTCCGGTCGAACATGACTGGAAATCAGAAATGATCCGTGATTTTCGATGATGCTCCGCAGCGGAGCCCAGTTCAGAGATGACACCAGCTGACCTTTGACAATTGTCCGCAACAAATCTGCCGTTGTCCGTCACACTAGCAGATCATTTGAAGCTGAACACGTCCGCCTGCGGAAGATCCTGAAGATCATTCAGACCGAACAGGTCCAGGAATCTGTTTCCGGTTCGGTACACGATGTCGGACCGTCGTTTGCCTGTGCGTTCCACTTCAACCAGCTGCAGACGAATCAGCTGCCGGATCAGTGTCTGCACGCGGCTCTGACCGATCTCTGCCAGATCTTCCGTGGTCACCGGCTGGTTGTAGGCCACGAAGGCGAGGACTTCCAGAGACTCCGGGGACAGGCGTACTTCACGCGGTCCCAGCCCGAAGACACGAGCTTTGATATTGCCCAGGTGCTCCCGGATCTCCAGGCGAAATCCGCCTTCGTGCAGCCGGATTTCGTAGGGGCGGTTTTCGGCGGCATAATCTTCGTTCAGCTGGTCAATTAGTCTGACTGCCAGACGCGTGTCTGTTTCCTGACCGATTAACGATGCCAGTCGGCGCGCAGTCAGAGCCACATCGCCTCCCACGAACAGTGCCCCTTCGATGACGGCCCGCGGAGAAACACGGGGCGCGTCTTCTGACAGCGTCGGAATGACGGCGCCGGTCTCATCGTCCGCGGCCAGATCATCGGCAAGGGCATTGCCGATGGATGTAAACGCGGTTTCCGCCGATTCTTCGTCACCGTCGCCATCGTCGGCCAGTTCCATCAGGGCGGAACCAACCTGTTGCTCGGCCTCATCAATGGACTTCAGCGCTTCACGATAGGCGAGCTCGATGTCGTCGACCGCATCTTTCGCCACTGTGTCGTCTATGGGTTCGGACATTGTACTTCCCTGTACTCTGAACCCGGCTTCGTTCAGCTTCCTGCGAAGGTCGGGTTGCTCCGAACATTACTCAAGGTTGTTTCTGGAGAATGTTTCCAGCTGCTTGCCGATGAACCGCAGCGAGCCGGTGCTGAATGAAAATTCGCCACTGGCCGTGCCGTCCTTGACGGTCATTTCAAAATTCGCCTGATCATCTTCTTCCTTCATCGACTCAACGGCGTGTGTCAGTCGCAGCAGGTGATCCCGGCGAGCCTGCTGGTCATCCAGCGTGGTCGGCTCGGGCAGCGCTTCCACCAGTTTCTTCGCACGTCGAACCCAGGGCAGCAGGTCGCTTTCCACTCGGAACACCACGTCTGAATCGGCTGGCTCCTGCAGGCTTTCAATGGCCTGCTTCAGCGGTGGCAGACAGTCCGGGCCGGCACCCAGCCAGACCATGTTGTCAGCCGTGCCGATGTAGACCTGACCATCGTCGCCGAAGACGTCATCAAAGATCTTCAGGAATCCCTTCTTCAGCCGGATACGGTGAATGTTGACGCCGTTGACCGTTTCCACGGACGTGTCAATTTCGTTTCCGGATCCGGTCTTCGAAATCAGGGCCAGCGTCTCGTCCAGTCGTCGGGCATCTTTGGCTGACATTGCCCCGTGTGTCACAAACCGGCCCTCGTCGTTGGGCACCGATTCCAGAAATGCGTTTACATTTCCCGTGGCAACTCCGTCCTTGACGACCGCGATGATGCCGTCGACCAGTTGTTCGGTCGCCTGCTTCTGTTCGGCCGTCATTGTGTCGTTGTCCGTCAGTCGCGTCTGAATGTCATTGCGAATCAGTTCGATGATGGTCAGCGTATTTGCCTGGCGCAGCTGGTCTATCGGATGATTCATTCGCAGGGACAACGCCGCCCCCTCTGCTTTGGGAATCGCCACAAAGGCGTCTTTTTGCTGACCGAACAGAGCAATGCTGTCCGCCAGCGAACTTTCCGGAATGGCTTCGTCAGAAAACCGGATGCTGGCCGTCAGATCGTCGGTGTTCAGAAACGCCTGAGCCCTGGTAATGCGTGATTCCACCATCAACCGTTCCAGTTCATCCAGGTTGACAGACAACAGCCCCTTGCGCAATTCGAATTCCGTCTGCGTTTCCTGAGGGCGTTTCTGCAGTGCATCCATCTGCACGGCGCGGATTTCGGCGAACGAATCGCGCCGCTTCTTCTGGTCTTCCGCCGTGTTGGCCGTGTTGACCAGCTGAATGCCCGCGCTGGCACCGTTCTGCAGAACCTCTGTGATGACGGGCAACGGATTCACGGCCTTCAGAATCAGCTGCTTCAGCAGGTTGTGATCAGAAGGCGTGGAAAGGGCCAGAATGGCATATTTTTCTGCCGGAAGCACCCGAAACCAGCCCTGGTCCGGTGGCAGCATTTCATACAGGGTGTCTGAGATCTTCTGAGGCACGTATTCGGCGCCTTCCAGATTTTCATGCAGCAGGTCATCCACCGGTTCCTGATAGGCGCCGTAAATCATCACCGGCATCGGGTTCAGCCCAGACAGCAGATCGACACGAATCGGCTTGCCGTAATCCAGACCAAACGCGAACAGTTCAATGACGCCGTCCCAGTTTTCCCAATGTCGCTCATCCGTCGTCGCCAGGTCCAGCATCAGCTTGATATCGGACTTGAGCTGCTCAATCCCCTTGTGGCCAATGGAGATCTCCGGGTGATGCGGTTCCTGTGAACGAGCGCCGGGCAGACAGAGTACGGCGGCACCTAGCAGAACCAGTGGCGTTGAAAATGATCGGATCATGTTGGGTTGAACTCGGATGGTGGTGATATGTGGTGTGTGTCCTGCCACGACCACGAACAATATGCCGAAGAATGTCCACATTTGTTCGGCAGAGCTTCTAAGCTTCGCATTCTATGACAATCCGCCAAACCACGTAAAGGCAGCCTTGGTCGTTCATGTTTCCCGGCGTGTTGCTGTAAGTCTCTTCAGATGCTGGGCTTAGGTCTTTTTCCGGCCCGGAAGAAGAATGCCGCCCACCGCATTTTCGCAGCACCGTCCGCCGAACGGACGGCCCTGAGCCGGCCCGAGTCGGGTGGTCGGGCAATGGCGTTTTCCGTCGCCGCGTCGGCCGACGCGGTCATCTGCTGGATGCCTCGGTTACTATTGCCTGCGGAAACGCCCCGATTTTCTAATGGCCGGACCAGACCTGCCGCTGTTCGGCTAGTTGTTTTTATCCGCTGCCGGGGAGCCTTCATCGGAAGTTCTGACCAGCGGCGGCCCGTCGCCGCGGCCCTGAGCCCATGCCTGCAGCGTCTGCAGTGTCCGCTGCCCTCGAAGAAAATAGAGGTCGTCCAGTGACAGCACATGTTCCTCAAACGCGCTCTGAGCAGCCGGTTCCCATTCAGCCGTGTCCGGCGGCAGCAGTTCGAGTTCCCTGAACTGCTGAATAATGGCCAGCGCGATCTGCTGGTGACCGCGAAACGACGGGTGTATGTGGTCCACCAGCATTCCGTCGCCCACAATACCGTTGCGGCTGAGGCCGGCCATCAACTGATGAGCATCCAGCAAAGGAATGTCGTGTGTGCGGGCGACATCTGCCATTACCTGCTGCAGTGCCGACGTCATTCGGAGTGGACAAATGTCTTCGTCCTTTGCCCGGATAAAGGCCGCCAGCGCCTCGTCGCTGCGATTCGCGTTCAATAACGCATGGCCAAGTTCGTACCATGCGAATGCAAACGAAGGATCTGTATGCACTGCTTCTTTCAGCCGCCCAACGACCTTGTCCGCCCGGTCTGCAGACACCGCGGTCGCGTTGTCGAGCAGAGCCAGGATGTGGGCGCTGGCTTCAGGGGTAGTGTCCGCACTGAACTCAGATTTGAAGGGAGGGCAGTCACCGAGACTGGAGGGGGGAGAAATAAACAGCAGCGGCACCCCGGCCTGCTCAGTCAGTTCCGCCATCTGCGTCAGGTTGATGCGGAACTGACGTACAATCTGAGTCGACTGCAGCGCCTCACGCGTGTAGGCTTCCAGTCCGCCCTGGTGATCGAGCAGCACATCCACTTCTTCCGGCAACAACGGCCGGGCTGGTAACGGCGCAGAGGTGGACGCACCTGATTCCGGCGACAGCGATCTCAGAGTCTCACGCAGGATCTGCACGGTGCGGAGTTGGCACAGCAGGCCGTGCGTCTGTTTCAGCAGCTCAGAGCTGTTCCGGACTTCAGCGTAGGTAATGCACTCAAGAAACTCGTTATGGCCGGTGCAGACGATATACAAATCCGGTTCGTACTGCAGGCATTCACGCATGATCGGCAGCAGGCGATAGCTGGCGTAAGACACTCCGCCGCAGTTGACGACTTCCCAGCTGACAGTCGGATCCGCGTGCCGCAGGCCGATCTTCAGAAAGGTGCTGAACGCGGTGGGAATGGAAAACGGACGTCCCTGAACGGTCGAGCCGCCGAAGACAAACACCCGCCGGTGTCCGGGCGCCTTTTGGGCCGGGAAGGATTCTTCTGCAAAATACAGACGCCGATTGGCAGCCACGTCGTAGCGCTGCCGGTCAGGGGAAAGCTGAAACAGAGGGCGCAGGCCGACAAATTCCGTGAAGGCATCTGTCGCTGTGGCCTGTTCGCCCCAGCCTCCAAGGCGGCAGATCAGTTCGCACAGCAGGAAGACGGACAGCCCGAGCAGAACAGCAGCAGTTCGAAACAGTACTTTTCGACGAGGCGACATTCAGGCAGGGCCGCTCAAAGGCGGGACGGAATTATGTCAAAAGATCTCTTCATTCTTGCAAAGCGACCCGGGGAAACATAGCTTGAGTTTCGGAATTGCCTGCCCGGATCGCCTTCCTGACCTTCTGCCGGAAACTGCCATGCCCCGCCTGCCTTCTGTGTTGGTCGTTGTCCTGTTGACGCTGCTGACTTCTGAGACCAACGCGGAAAACTGGCCCTGCTGGCGAGGTCCCCGGGGCGATGGAACCTCAACAGACACGGCCCCGGTGACCTGGGACGGTGAAACCGGAAAAAATATTGCATGGAAGGTTGCCGTCCCTGGCACCGGACATGCCTCTCCGGTTGTCTGGGGCGATCGGATTTTTCTGGTCAGCTGTCTGGAACAGGAACGTCAGCGAGTACTGATCTGTCTGGACCGCCGTACCGGACGCACGCTGTGGCAGCAGCCGGTGCTGGAATCAGTGCTGGAAACGAAGCATCGGCTCAACAGTCACGCCTCCGGTACCCCCGCAACGGACGGCAGCACGGTGTACGTGTCGTTTCTGGTGGCCGATGGACACGAGGTGCCCGCTCCCAATGTCGGAACGGCCCGGCCCGTCACACCGGGGCAGATGGTCATCGCCGCCTATGACTTCGACGGTCAGCAGCTGTGGACCGCCCGACCCGGCGAGTTCACCAGCGTGCACGGATATTGCAGTTCGCCCGTCATCTTCGAGAATCTGCTGATCGTCAACGGTGACCACGACGGAGATTCCTACGTTGTCGCGCTCGACCGCAAGACCGGCAGGACCGTCTGGCAGACACCTCGGGAATACAAGACCCGAAGCTACTGCACGCCCATCATTCGTGACGTGAAGGGCAGGACTCAGATGGTTATGACGGGCAGCAAACGCATTGTCAGCTACGATCCACGGAACGGAAGAAAACACTGGCTGATTGAAGGACCGACCGAACAGTTTGTGTCGTCGATGGTTTTTGATGGAGAGAAGTTCTATCTGACGGCCGGCTTTCCGACACATCATGTGATGGCCATTCGGCCCGACGGAACGGGAGACGTCACTGATACGCACGTCGCCTGGCACAGCGAACAGGCCAAATGCTATGTGCCGTCACCGGTGCTGGTCGGACGGCATCTGTTCGTGGCGGATGACCGCGGCACGGCCAACTGCTTCGACACTCAGACGGGTGAACGTCTCTGGCAGGACCGCCTGGGGATGCATTTCAGTGCGTCGCTGATCGCCGTCGACGGACTGGTTTACTTCACCGCTGATGACGGCGTTACAAAAGTTGTCCGGCCGGGCCCGAAGCTGGATGTGGTTCATGAAAACAGGCTTGGCGAATACACGTTTGCTTCTCCGGCAGTTTCTGACGGACAGTTGTTCATTCGCGGCGAACAGCACCTGTTTGCCATCGGGTCAGCCCCGACCGGGACGGGCGAATAGAAGCGGTCGACAGCTGATCGGCGGCATACCGGGCGAGCACAGGGCCGAGCACCGCCCCGGCCCGATGATGGATGAGACCGGACTTGTGCCTCCCCCCTGCCTCAGAAGTCTGCAGCGGTAAGTTGTTGGTGTGTCGCTTCGTCGGGTCAGGGGGCCGACAGACGGACTTCCGCCGTGCCGCTGTTGTTGCGGCGGCTGGCACTGCTGTCGTTGACCTGCAGCCACAGCGAACAGTCCTGCTCGGCCGTAATAATCGATTCTGGTCCGACCTCGATTCTGCCCGAAACAAAGCCGTCGGCTTCGTTGATCAGGATGGCAACGATCTGACCCAGGGGTTTGTGGCGATAATATTCAATACTGACGCCCTGAGGTTCACTGATCCATGGCTTCGGTTGATCGTTGACCGCGTACCGGCCCTCAACACTGATCCGGACCTGCTGAGACGTCGTGAGTCGCAGACCGGTGTCCTGCCAGTCGGCATCCGCTTTCAGTAACATGCTGAACGGTGGGCCGTCGGACAGGTCCGACAACTGCCACGTCTGCTGCGCATGTTCCGGAAAGCTGAGTTCAACGTCAAAGCCTTCAATAAGAGTCTCACAAAACAGCAGCCAGTCAGTCTGCAACTGCAGCTCCACAGAGCTCCGGAGGCGGGCGGCTTCCGTGATAAATTCCTGCCGTGTCCGCAGCCGACTCAGCGGTTGAAAGACGCGACGGTATTCCGGGTGCCGATAAATCATCCAGCATACGGCCCAGGACGTGGCGTATTCAGAATCCTCTCCGAAAGAACCGACCGTATCCGGCATCACGTCTGCCAGTGCCGGAATCTTTGGCGAAGCATCCTGAGCCCGGGTCGCCGGCCGGAACCGCCGCTGCAGCTCGGAAATTCGGCCCCATCCTTCATATCCGTCGAACTGTTCAGGCAGCACCCCGAATTCGATCTCCGGAGGCTTCCGCCGCGAATCAGTAATCCGGTGAGTGGCTGCGAATTCTGCCATGCCTTCGATGTACCACAGCGGAGGTATGTCTGTCATGCCGCTTTCGCACGTCATGAAGCAGTGCGTGAATTCATGAAACAGAAGATGCCGGCGGTAATATTCAAACTCCGGATTGTACATCCAGAACTGATAGTTCAGGTGTCGACCGTGTTTGAACGTCAGGGCTGAGGATGGCAGCAGGCCGGCCGCCCGGAAACGACTCTCATCCCCGATCAGGTGCCCGGTGACCTGGAATTCAGATCCGTCAACAGCCGCGGGCAACGGCCCGAAGTGATTCTGAAGCCAGTCGAACAGCTGATCGGCCAGAACGGGCAGTTCTGCAACCTGATCGACCGGCAGGTCCGTGAGCAGAATCAGACGCCGGCCGGAAACCAGATGAATGCCATTCTGCTGCAGTCGCAGTTCGTTCACCGGCGGCCGATCGTCGGGCAGTCGCGTGCGTCCGGATGAGTCCGACAACGTTGCCACGGCAGCCGCCGCCGCGTCCGGTGTTTTCAATTCCTGACGGGAGTCAGTGCCGGTGGTTCCAGGCGGCCGCACTTCATCTGACGTCGTCTCTGACGGTGTACTGCTGTGCGGTGTCCGAGACGGTGCCGCTGTGGCTTGTGCCGCGGTGCCTGGTGCGGCAGTTGTTGGTGTCGGCGCTGCCGGTCCTGTCTTTGTCTCCGACACGCGCGGAGGTGACTTAGACGTGTCAGGTTCAGTCGACGTGCCGCAACCGGCGATGGTACCCGGTAACAGCAGCGATCCAATGATCCATCGGAACCCTGCGTTCATGGTTTCTGCTGTCGAAACAGCCATGGAACCAGTCCATCGTTGTCAGCGTAGGAAGGCGTCCACGAATTGTGGCCCACGCCCGGGAGTTCGACATAGACCGGTTGCCCGCCGGCTGCCCGCAGGGCTTCCACTGCCAGACGACTGCGGCTCACAGGGACGGCGGTATCGGCATCACCGTGAGCAACCCAGACGGGCATATCCTTCAGCACAGTCAGTGTGGAGTTATCCGCACCGCCGCAGATCGGAGCGATCGCGGCAAACAGGTTTGGTCTTCGCACGGCCAGGTCCCAGGTCCCGTAGCCGCCCATCGACAGACCGGTCAGGTAAATGCGTTTCGGATCGATCGGTTCGTCGGCCAGCGTGCGTTCCAGCATCTGCAGGACGGCCTTCATCTGGTCACCGGGTTCCGCGGGTGCCTCGTGCGACTCAGGCAGACTCCAGTCGACCTCCACCCACCGGGCTTCGGGGCGGCACTGTGGTGCCAGCACATAACAGGGGAATCGTTCCCGCCAGCGAGGCTGAGCCATCTGTTCGGGCAGGTAGTTCAGCTGCCGCTTGTTATCGTCACCTCGTTCCCCGGCACCGTGCAGAAACACGACCAGCGGGTAGGTCCGGTCCTTTTCGATGGTCGGTGGCGACAGCAGGCGGTAGTGAAAGGTCTCATCACGGTATTCACCGCCCGTGTACTGGATGCTTCTGTCCTGATACGCTTCTTCCGCGCTGACGGAGGTTTCGTTTTCCGACCGTGCCTGACCACCCACCACGTGGTCGCGCCACAGCCAGCGCAGCGAGTCCGGAAAAATGGCACCGCCGTGTTTCATGTTGTGGCGCCCCCTGCCGGCCACGAACCTGTAGTCGTAGTTCATGAATGCGAGCGACGAATCCATCTGCAGATTCGCCAGCCACCAGTTGCCGTGCTGGTTGTTCAGGTCGTTTTCGCCGTCCTGCAGAAAGACACGAATCGGTTTAGGTTCCGTTTTCCGGATCAGCGCCGGGTAGACATGGCCGCCGCGAATATTGGTGAAGCTGCCGATGTGACTCAGCACTTTGCCAAACCATTCCGGGTGAGTCCACGCGGCGGTAAAGGCACAGATGCCGCCCGAGGACGCGCCGCAGATGGCTCGGTCTTCCGGAGCCGTCGACAGGTTCAGGTCGTGTTCGGCGACAACGTGCGGCAGCAGTTCCTGCACCACGAATTCTGCATACTGCGGGCTCAGTGTGTCGTATTCGAAGCTGCGATTACTGGCCCGCCAGCGATTTTCCGGCTGTTGCTCTGACTTGTGTCCGGGATTGATGAACACCCCGATGGTCACCGGCAGGTCTCCGGCATGAATCAGATTGTCGAAGACGATCGGAGCCCGGACCTCTCCGGTTTCGTTGACATAGGCGTGGCCGTCCTGAAACACCATCAGGCAGGCCGGCTGAGTGCCGTCATACTGCGCGGGCACGTAGACATAATATTCCCGAGTCGTGTCAGGAAAGATCTTGCTCTGCCATGTGTGTTTCGTGACTTCTCCCCGGGGAACATCGTCCTGTCGCTGCGATTCCGGCCCGAGCTGATAGATGGCATCGGGATCTTCGTCGGCGAGCGAGTGTGACATCATTGCACCAGCCATTGAAATCAGCACCAGGGCCAACCGGGCCTGTAGAAGGTATTTCATAAGAACCGTTTCCGTGAGTCGTTGAAATGATGGTTCGCTGCCGCCTGTGCCGGACGACGTTTTACCGGCATTCTGCTTACCGGCATTCTGCCGTCTGCCGTCCGATGTACCTCACGGCGGTGGTCAATCAGAAGATTTCTGAGGTTTTCCACCCTGCAGCAGGTGAAAAGGTCCGTTCGGTCGAACCTGTCCGTACGCTGTTCTTCGCCAGGCCAGCACGACGTCCGGCTGATCTGCAAAGATACCGTCCACGCCGCCATCCCTGACCAGCCACTGAAGCAGCAGATCGGCAGACGGGGCATACTTCGGCAGATCGTCGGTACGAAAGGTCCAGACATGAACCTGCAGGGCGTGCTGTCGAGCCGTTCTGACAAGGCTGGTGATCTGCGGCTGCTGGTCGGTGACACCGCTGACCACAGTGGAAATGGGTACGCCCAGTCCGTTCACGACGCCGGAAATGTCGGCAATTTCCTGCTCTGTCGGAAGATCGGCATACAGCTGGATCAGCGGCAGTCGACACTTCAGCTCGATTCGGATTCGCCGCGTTTCTGATTCTTCAAAACACTGCACGAAGACCCGGGAGTCGGCCTGTTTGTATCCATACTCAGCCAGAATCCGCAATACGGCCCGCGACGGATCAAGTTTCTGCAGACGATGTCTGGCCGGTTGTTTGATTTCCACATACAGCCCGGTGTTGCGATGACGGGAATGATTCAGCCCCTGAATCAGTTCGATGTGCTCAGCCAGAGTGGCGATTCGAAACCGGCCGCTGGAACCGGGGAAACGTCGCCGCGATGCATCGGCAAAACGTTCCATGATGTTCAGCTGCCGCAGTTCCGCCAGCGTGAAGTCAAACACAAAAAATTCTCCGTCGCGGTCCCGACCGGGGAACACGTCGGCCACGTTGGTGACGGAATTCAGCGTAATGTCGTGCAGCACGACGGCGACGCCGTCTTTGCTGAGCACAACGTCCTGTTCGATATAGTCAGCCCCCAGAGCATGAGCAAACGCGGCGGCTTCCGTGGTGTGCTCGGGCAGATAACCCGAAGCTCCACGATGAGCAATCACCAGCGGCACCTGGTCAGTCGTCGACTGACCGACCGGCACGGCAGACAGATCACCGCGGTTCGAGTTGCCGACGGTTCGGCCCGCTACCGGGTCGTCCGCCCACAGAAACGGTCCACCACACAGCAGTGGCCCGCCACACGGAAGCGGTCCAACACAGAGAAGAATCAAAAGCACGCAGTTCCTCAGCATCACGATGTCAGCTCCAGCTGCGGCCAGGTCGATGGATCGAATCCGATCGGAAATTCCCTCCCGAGAGACAGCGGCTGCTCTCCCAGATCCATGTCCTGAACGACACAGCAGAATCCGATGCGCCCGAGCTCCGAGATATCCCGAAAACCATACAGCTGGCTTCCCGGAATCCAGATTTCCAGTTCGTAACCGTCGTTTCGTGTATGAGTTCGACACTTGATCTTCCCGGGATCCGTTTCTCCGCGTCTGGCGCGCTGCTGGGCGATTGGCTGCACCACGACAGACGGTCCACCGTCCTGGTGCTCATCGACCGGCAGAAAGACAAGATGATGGCAATACTCGGTCGCTCGATGAACATTGCCGGCTGGCCGCAGATCCATCCAGACCAGCAGACAGTCGGATCTTACGAGATCGGCAGAAACGCCCGACGGTGGTGCGGGTTTGCCCGAGACATTGACGGAAAGAGCAAAACCGTCGGTATTCCAGGCCGCCCGGACGGAGGCAAAGACAGGCTGTTCATTCAGTCGGGACGGAATAAACAGCTGCGACGATTCCGGCAGCTTCAGCAGCCGCCCTTTTGTCCCGGACAACGGACCGGAGCACTGAGGAATACGGAGGCGGTAATCAAACAGCAGAGAAGGCGGGACAAGCAGGTCCATGATTCGTCACCGATCGATGTGATAAACATTCAGACTGTAAGCGGCCCGTCCCCAAACTTCCAGCGGCTGTTGAGCAATCCGTTGTCCCGCACGTGCTACAGCCGAGTGACGACCGCGGCCGTGCAGCCGGCCGCCACAGCGGCAAGAACACATTGCTCAGACCGCCGAACAGACTTCAGCGGACCACGCGGCCTGAGGCGGAGCCCTTCATCAGTGCATCCACTTCTGAGCGGCTGCTGAAGTTGAAATCTCCCAGAATCGAGTGGGCCAGACACGATGCGGCCGTGGCGAACTGCAGTGCCTGCTGCGGTCCGGCGTAGTCGTCGTGGTTCAGCGCGAACAGCAGGCTGGCGGCGTAGGCATCGCCGCCGCCGACCCGGTCCACGATGTTGCGAATTTCGTAGGGCTGATAGTGGCCATCCACTTCCGGAGCAAACCATGCCTTGTCCGCTTTTGCGTCAAACAGCATGGCTCCCCAGTTATTGTGGCTGGCAGACACGCTTTCCCGCAGCGTTGTCGCGACCAGACTGATGTTCGGGAAACGCTGCACGACCTGACGAGCAACGTTCGGATAGGCATCAACTTCGACGTGTCCCGATTCGACGCTGCTGCCCCCCGCATGAATTCCCAGGACGTCACCGCAATCGGCTTCATTGGCAATCAGGATGTCCACAGAGGGAAGGATACCGGCCATCGTCTCGGCCGCCAGCTGTTTGCGATCCGTTCCCGGCTGCCAGTTCCACAGTTTGGCACGGTAGTTCAGATCGCAGGAAACCTGAACACCCAGTGATCGCGCGGTCCGCACGGCGTCCAGCGTGGCCTCGGCCGCTTCCCGGGACAGCGCCGGAGTGATGCCGGACACGTGCAGCGCTTCAGCACCCTGCAGCAGCCGCTTCCAGTCGTAGGCATCCGGCGGTGTGAGACTCACCGACGAACCCGCTCGATCATAGGTCACTCGGCTCGGCCGCTGGTTGGCACCGGCTTCCACAAAGTAGATTCCGAGACGCCCCTGATCGGTCCGCAGAATTCCGGACGTATCGACACCGAGCCCACGCAGGGTCTGCAGACACGCGTCCGTCAGCGGATTGTCAGGCAGCGCGGAAATGAACCCGACGTCCGCTCCGAACATCGACAGCGAGACAGCCACATTGGCTTCGGCACCGGCGAACGTCACGTCCAGGGTGCCGGGCAGCGTCTGCTGCAGCCGGAGAGTGCCCGGCGGAGCCATTCGCATCATGATTTCGCCGAAGGTAATGAATTTAGGCATGATCTGTTCCTGAATGTTGTGCCGGTGCGGCCATCGTTGTGGCCGCAGACCGAGTGGGGAAGCATTATCCTGGGCAGTGGTGGCAGTTCGACGTCAGCTCGGGCTGGCTGCGGCATCCGCGATCTGCCGTGCTTCTGAGGCCCGCCGAGTGATCTCGGCCCAGTCTCCGTTGCGCACCGCCTCGCGAGGCGTCAGCCATGAACCGCCGACCGCACAGACGCCCGGATTGCTGAGCCAGGCCCGCATGTTCTCTGCATTGACGCCGCCAAGCGGAACAAAGCGGATGCCAAGATGAGCAAAAGGAGCCCGAATGCTGTTCAACATGGCCAGACCGCCGCTGGGTTCGGCCGGAAAGAACTTCAGTTCCCGGCAGCCCAGTTCGACGGCCGCTTCGATATCAGAAGGCGTCATCACACCCGGGGCGAAGGGAAGTTCAGCTTCCTGAGCATGTCTGACCACGGCAGAATTCAGCCCGGGCGACACAGCAAACTGAGCGCCGGCCGCCACAATCTGATCAATCTGCCCGACATTCAATACCGTGCCGATGCCCGCCAGCATTTCCGGCACCTCGGCGCGTATCTGCTTCAGTCCGTCAATAGCTGCGTCCGTTCGCAGCGTCAGCTCCATTGCATCGATGCCTCCTGCCAGCAGAGCCCGGGCAAGAGGAACGGCATCGGCCGCATTTTCGATGATCAGAACAGAAATGACTCCGGCGCGTTCGATGCGCCGCAGCATGTCGGCAGGGAACTGAGAATCCAAGGGATCGACCCGATACTAAGGAACAGCAGACTGATGGTACACGGACCGGAAATCTAAGAGATTCGGCGGCACGGTTCCATCGTGCCGGCCGAAACCGGTCTGTCTTTGTCATGGCTGTCCCGGACGACGTCTGAATATCGATCTGCCCCTGCGGTCTGACTCGCGGCCGCCAACCGGCCGCGCGGGGCGTGGGAGTGTCCCGGTCACTGCCCGCGGGAGGCCGCAGATTACAGGTTCCGCTGCACCGAGGCCCGGCGACCACGTCCACGATACAGCATTCTGATCGGAGCGGTCAGATTGTAATGCGCCGGCCCCAGAATGGTGGCCACGGCCGCGTTCACAGGACCGCTGATGGTGCTGGAATTGAAATCCCAGTTGTCGTCGCCCGCACCCATCTCTGCTTCGACACGGCGGAATCGTGGATCGACCACAAACACCGTGCTTCTCATCAGCGCAAAGCTGATGGTGCCATGAATATAAGCCGCGTCGCCAGCGGCAATCGATCCGGACGTCACACCGTACGACCCCCAGCCGTACAGGTTGGAACGAATGAACCGGCTTCCGTTCGGGACAATGCCGCGGTCGATAAGATTTCCCAGCAGATGACGTCCAGGCGGAAGCGCATCCGAGGACGCTCCGAGCGCCCGCGTCAGGTTTTCCCATGCCCCTGTGAGAGCGCCATCGGTATCCGCATCGCCGGTCCGTAGAAAGCTTTCGACCAGCGGAAAGTTTGTCGGAGTCAGATTTCTTCCGTAACCCGCTGTCATCACTTCCGTCTGCGGCATTTCGATCACGATATTGCCGAAGTCCGGCACATGATTGTGCAGGAAGCTTCGCTCATAGGGACTCCATGGCTGCCCGTACTCGGCAAAGTTGTTGATGTCAGCATACTGCAGGTCCGAGTAACTGGTGCATGTCCAGACTCCGCGACTTCCGTCATACCGCCAGCTCATCAGCCCATCCCTATTTTGAAACCAGTGCCGGATCACGCCGGAACCGGGCGCTTTCCGACCGTCGGCCAGCTGCGTCCACCGTTTCTTCGCCCTGCGCCCCTGATCATCTGTGTCAATCGCCGTCGACCAGGTCGACGTTCGATTATCGCGGCGTGGATGATGCGGTTGCGTGAAATGCCGGGGAATCAGAGTAATTCACAAGGACGGCAACAGCTTCCGGAATCGGTAGACGGGACCGCGCCAGTAACACCGCAGTCCCGGCAATGAACAGATGTCTGGCCGGGTCGGCAGGTGTGACGCGGTGTGGAATTAGTAATTCACCGGCTGAGAGCTGCGCAGGTAGGCAAACAGGTCACGGATCTGCTGGTCGTTCAGTGCCTTGAGCGTGCCTTCGGGCATAATGGAAACCTTGCTGACTTCCATTTCCTCAATCTCATCACGTCGCAGAATCACGTTCTGTCCGTCCACTCCTCTCAGGACGACCACCTGACTATCCTTGTCCGCCAGAAAGCCGTTCAGGACTCGTCCGTCAGTGGTGACCACGATGTAGTTTTCAAAGCCTTCCCGGATTTCCAGGCCGGGATTTACCACATTGGTCAGAATTCGTTCCTGGTTGTCGCGTTTGAACGGCGTCAGGTCCGGCCCGATCCGGCCACCTTCATCAAACAGGCGATGGCACTTGCCGCAGTTGGACATATACAGCGGCTTGCCTTTTTTCGGGTTGCCGGTGCCGGCCGCCAGCACTGTTTTCAACTGTTCCATTCGGGCGTGCATCTGTTCGGTGGATGCTCCCGCCACTGAACCCCAGATACGATGCACGAGGTCGTTGATGGTACTGTCGCTGTGCAGCAGGATTTTGCGGAGGGCGGTTTCTGAGACAGCTTCCTTCTGCAGACTTCCGCTTTCGACGGCCTTCAGCAGAGCGATCGCCCAGACCGGGCGACTGGCCAGCAGTGTTTCCGCCACCTGCCGTGCATCCGCCGGGAGCTTTGCGAAGCTGGCCACAACCTGCTCACCGATCCGCAGATCATCAAAGGCCTGCAAAGCCGTCAGCGCCGCTGCCAGCAGCGTTTCATCCTTTTCCGTTTCCACCACCTGCAACAGTACCGGAATGAATTCAGACCGTCGGATTTCACCGAAGATCTCCAGATACTGCCGACGATCAGCGACACCGGCCTTCGGGTCGGCTACGGCGGCCACCGCCTGCTGCACGGCGGCTGCGTCACCCTGTCGCAGGCGCAGCGCGACCGAACCGCCACCGGTGGCGGCAATCGCCTGTACCAGTTCGTCCGGAATTCCGGCCAGCGATCGGCCCTTGTACGCGTCTTCAAACCCCTTCAGCAGCAACTGGTCTGATGTCCTGTCGGGTGATCTGTTCAGCAGCTTTGCCGCTGCCAGCAGTTCGTCACGCGTGCCGGCAAGCGCATAACGCTTCATCAGCCGTTCTGCCAGATGCTGCTGCACCAGTGGTCGCTGCCAGAGGTCGTCGTCGGACAGCACGATGTCCAGAATCAGATTGCGTCCGTCGTCGGTCGCCTTGGCTTCCAGAGCCCACCACAGCAGCAGCGGCTGATGAATATCGGTGGCGTCTTCGTCGTACTTCAGCAGATTGCGAATGATCGGAAGTGCATCCGCCGGCGGTAGTCGTCGGGCTGAGGACGCCAGCTGTTTTCTCACTTCAAGATAAGCTTCGCTGGCTGCGAGGTCCGCCAGTGCCCGGGCAATTTCCGGCGCCACCTGATAGTGGTCGCACAGCAGTCGTACGGTCCACGCCCGGACAAACTGATCTTCATGCTGCAGCATCTGTTTTGCGGCGTCGTCCGTCAGACCGCCACACAGGTGCAGAGCCCACAGCGATTCCAGCGCCGTCTGCCCGGTCGATTCGCTGATCTGCTGAAGCAGCGCCGGAATCAGCGACGCATCGCGGCGGTCGCCGATCAGGCGCCGAGCGGTCTGGCGATGCCACCGCGACGGATGCTTGAGTGCGGCCACCAGTTCGGAACTGTCGGTGATGTTCAACGGGCGAATCGGCGCATCTGATTTTCCCTTCAGACGATACACGCGGCCGCTGCCGCGATCGATTCGGCCGGCGTAATGGCTGCTGTGGTCAATTCGCTGTTCGTACATGTCAGCGACGTAAATACACCCGTCGGGCCCGGCTTTGATGTCGACCGGGCGAAACCACTGGTCGTCGGTTCTGATGACTCGCGAGACATCTTCCGTTTCAAACGACGACTGAAAGGGGCGGATGTCACTCATGACAACCTGGCCCTGCAGCGGTTCAACGCCGTACAGGCGCCCCTGATAATCGGCAGGCAGCACACCTTCTTCGTAGATGATGAAATTGTGCGTGAATCGGGGGACGCTGTGGTGTTTGATGTTTTCGAAATAGCCGAAGGCATACGGATTGGACAGCGGTCCGTGCTTACCGAAGCCTTTGCGATAGTAGCCTCCCTGAACATAGTGGAATCCTCGCGTGTCGCCGCCGTTGTGGCCCGAATAAACGCGGCCCTTGTTGTCAATTTCACAGCCGAACGTGTTGCCGCCGCCTTCGGCAAAGATTTCGTAACGCCGCAGCTCCGGGTGATATCTCCAGATCAGCTGCCCCATGCTGCGGATCGGCTTGTCGTCTGTTCCCGGCCGCTTCACGGCTGCCGAAACGGTGCTGCCCTGAGCTCCGTACAGCCAGCCATCCGGACCGAACCTCAGGCTGTTGATGACGGAATGTGAATCTTCCAGACCGAAGCCTTCCAGCAGCACTTCCGGATCGCCATCGGGAACATCGTCGCCGTTTCGGTCGGGGTAAAACAACAGATACGGCGGATTGGTGACAAAGGCTCCGCCGCGACCAACGGCTACCGACGTCGCGATGTTCAGCCCGTCGACAAAGATCTTGTGATGATCGTAAACCCCGTCACCGTCTGTGTCTTCATGAATCGTGATCCGGTCGCGACCTCTGGCACCATGCGGCGGTGGTTCCGGAACCTTGTCATACACGCTGCGCAAAAACACATCCCGACTCAGCATCTTCACGCCTGCGACTTCAGGATACTGCCGGTATTCCATCAACCACATCCGGCCCCGCTCGTCCCAGGTCATGAACAGCGGCTGAGCGATGTCGGGATCACTCAGCACCAGCTGAATTTCAAGATCATCCGGCGTTTCGAAGCTGGCCGCAGCTTTCTCGGGTGACAAAGGATCGTTGTCTCCCTTGCGACGAGTGACGTAGCTTTCAATGTCATCAACAGCATCAACTTCGGAATAACCACCAAGTTTTCGCAGGTCCGCCTCGGCCAGGCTGGCGTCCGCATCAATCCCGAAGTCGCCGGCATCCGCCGTTGCGTAAGCCGGATCATCACCCGGGCGGTACTGCCATTGACCATCCATCCGAATGGCCTGCATCGCCTTCGGATTCAGCAGCACCGGAGGAGCCACGCTGAAGTTCGGTCGGGGATCGTTCTGATAAACGCGAATGGCGATGCAGTTGAATGTGCCCGGTCTGATCAGGTCTGCATCGACCCGATATTCGCCTTTTTCACCCAGACCGCTGCGGAACTGTGGCGGGAATGTTCCGGTCGCTCCGACTCTGGTGCCATTCACGTATGTGGCTCGGGCATCGTCCAGCGATTCCACATACAGATTCAGTCTGTTTCCCTGCCAGTCTGCGGGAACCCTGACAACAGCGCGATACCACGAATACCCGTCAATCGGTGTCAGATCGCCAGAGGGAACCTTGCGCCAGGCCTCCGGCACCGTGAGCGTGTGCCAGTCGTCGGCAGCTGCCGAGTGAAAGCCGAAACAACAGACCAGCGACAGAAAACTCAGCAGACAGACGGGCATAGACAATCGAAAATTCATGGAAGGGACTCGTGCAGGCGGGATGAGCGGTGAGGAGCCGGTGATTATTTCCAGTTTTGGACAGAAATGCACGTCCGCCGCCGGACCGGGGCGGCAGCGCGCAAAAAAAACAGGAAGCTGCAGGAGCTTCCTGTTTCAGGGTTCTGTGGTCCCGTGCCAGGACGGAACAGTGGCCCGTGGCCCGCCGGAATCAGACTACTTCTGGTAGTCCACGACGATAAAGCCCTTCTTCACGCGTACATCGACGGCGTATTTTCCGTAATCGTATCGCAGGCGGTCGCCGTCCTTGCGGCACTTGACCACTTCGTTGCAGTCACACGGAGGTACGCAGATCTGAATGTAGACACACTGAGGCCCGCAGCAGTTGCAGGGATCCTTGCAGGCACAGGGATCATTGACGCGAATGATCTTCGGAACCGCACATGGATGCATCTCTTTCAGATCGACGTACTTGACGTTCGTGTACAGCGGGATCGGCGCCTGGTCAACATATACCGGACCGTCCGCCGCCACATCGTGAATCGGTGCTGGCAGCACGGTACCGGGGGCTGCCGGAACCGGAGTGAGGTCGATGGCCGAGACAGGTCCGGCGATCAGAATGGCAAGGCTCAGTCCTGCCAGATTCATCAAGGTCTTCATGGTTGGTCGTCCTTCTGCAATAAGGAGTCGTGCGGATGCGGGGAGAGTTGGAAGTGAGAAGTGAAGTGTGTTACCCCTGCTCATACATGCCACATATACTCTGCCGGTCAAGCCGCGGTGGAAAACAATTCGAGTCAGCCCTTTGGATGCGCGCGCACACAACGAACGCGGCGGGATTTTCGGAAGCGTATTCTGGGAGGCTTAAGAAGCCCAGCGGGAAAAGGGAGTTTTTTCCGGCAGGGCTGACGCAGCGTGGTTTTCCGCCGCTGAATGCCGGCACATGATGCTTTTTTGCCACGTTTCCCGCTCTCTCAGGTTCTCAGAGATGGCTCTGCCCCTGCCCGACAGGAAGTATTTTGCCCGATAACTCGCTGTCGACTCAGGCATTCCGCCTTCGACACCTGGCCGGCGGTCTTCCATCCCGTTCGACGACGGGGCGACTTAGGACAGATTGAATCGCGGGGTCGTCACACTCCTCTTGGCCGATTCTGCCGCTTGACGTAGCATCTGTCGCTGGAACCCTGTGCTGGCGGGTTCAGATTCTTTGTCGTTCGGGGTTTCCGGCCGTTATGGACTTCAACGTTCGTCCCATTTCCAAAGTCTGCGCTGAAACCGGGGAGCCGCTGGTACCCGGTGAGAAGTGCTGGTCGGTGTTGCGGGAAATCGACGGAAAAATTGTACGACTGGACTATTCCGGGAAAGTCTGGGACGGTCCGCCGGACGATGTGATCGGATACTGGCGTTGTGAAGTGCCGGCCGGCGCGGACGCCGATCAGCAGAAAATCGACGCCGACTCGCTGTTTGACTATTTTGTTCAGCTTGGTGAATCACCCAACATCGTCGAACTGGATTACCAGTACGTGCTGGCTCTGCTGCTGCTGCGGAAACGGCGTCTGATTCTGGAAGAATCAATTGAAATCGATGATCAGCCGGGGATGCGGCTGATCGGCAGCGGTGGCGAAGGGCCATTTGAAGTCGTGGAACGAGAACTGACAGACGAACAGATTACTCAGCTGCAGGATCAGCTGTTCGGCGGAGCTGCGGGAGCCGCCGCTTAGCGGCAGTGCCCTCTGATCGCCCCTCACGGGACGACTCGGGATCATGGAATGATCAATCGTACCAATTTCATCCTGATCATCACCGGACTGCTTTGTGCAGTGCCCGGGTGCCAGCTGCCGTGGCGCACCGCCGAAACGAAGTACGTCGACCCGGCGCTGCCGATGACGCTCAATCGACACGAACTGGTCGATTACCTGAACAGTCAGCATCAGGGGCTCAAGGCATGGCGCTGCACATCCACCGTGATGTGGGTGCGGCTGCCGAACGGACTGCGTCAGCGACTGGAAGGTGTTATCGCCTGTCAGGCGCCCCGGTATTTCAGGCTCACCGCCGAAAACCTGATTGCAGACGCGGACCTCGGCTCCAATGACACCCGCTGCTGGATGTACGTCCGTCCCGGCGACCCGGCCGTCCTGAGCTGGCGTCACGAAGACACGGCGCTGCTGCAGCAGATGCCCACGGGAATGCCGTACATCGATCCCAACTGGCTGATGTATGTTCTGGGCGTCAAGCCGCTGAATCCGGACGACTATGAAGTCAGTCGCGCTCCGGGCGGAGCTCGTGAACTGTGGCTGACTGCGATTGAAGACAGCCCCGCCGGACGGCCGCTGCGTCGCGTCATCAAAGTCGACACAATCCGTGGCGTCGTGCGCGAACACGCTGTCTACGACAGTGAAGCCCATCCGCTGGTCCGCGCTCAGCTGAAAAACCACCGCCCCTGCAACGGACATATGATTCCGACCGGTGTGACGCTCGAATTCCCTCAGATGGATTCGGAAATTGCGTTGACGTTCAAAAACATAGAAACCAACCCTCACCTGCCCTCAGAACTGTGGGCTCTGCCCGATCGCAATATGCAGGTCGTCGACCTGGGTAATGTGATTCGCAGCAGAATGCAGTCCGGCGCGGGCAGCGATCGCGACTACGGCGACCGCAGCTTTCAGGCCCCCCGCGCCCGTCTGACTCCGCCTGATTTCGGCCGCCCGGTTCGCAGTGCGTCCGGTCCGCCGCCCGGTGTCTTCGACGGCAGCCCGGCGGCGCCCTCCACGCCCGAAGAACCTGACTGGGATCATCCCGTGTCGTATACAACTGACGCCGATGCGGAAGCCGACGTCTTTGATGAACCGGCCGTCCCCCGGCAGCAGAAACGCGAACGCGGTGGGTTTTTCTCGCTGTTCAGGCGGTAGCACGCCGCCGACTTAAACATGTTTGCACCCCGGGCAACGCCGCTGATTCTGAGCTTGCCGGGTCTTCGCATAAGCCATAACCTGCGGAGATCAATCGGCTTGCACCGACGGGAGATCGCTGCGCCGAGGCTGAATTTCTGATCTGATACCTGCAGGGACGCAGTTCGTTGAATCATTCCGGAAATCAATTTGACGCCGCCAGAACTCAGCTGCGACGAGGTGTCGCATGAAGCTGCTGCAGCGTTATATCCTGAGTGAACTGATCCGCGTCTTCGCGCTGCTGGTCATTGTGCTGACCGTGCTGCTGGTACTGGTCGGCCTCGTTCGAGAGGCCTCGGACCAGGGACTGGGAGCCAAACAGATTCTGCAGATTCTGCCCTATGTTGTCCCCAGCATGCTGCCCTTCACGATTCCCGCCACGCTGCTGCTGGCGGTTACGGTCGTGTACGGTCGGCTGGCCGGCGATCTTGAAGTGACCGCGGCCAAGGCGGCCGGAGTAAATCCGATTGTGCTGCTGACCCCCGCATTCGTGCTCGGGCTGGTGCTGGCCTTCGGTTCGTTTGGTCTGACCAATTATGCAATTCCCTGGGCGATGGGAAATATTGAAATGATTGTCACTCAGGCTATGGAAGAAATCTTTCAGGATATGCTGCGGGCTCAGCACCATATCAGCGAACCGGAAAAGGGGTATTCCATCACGGTCGAAGACGTCACCGAAAAGGGAATTCTGATCAATCCGACCTTCAGCTACCGCAATCGCGACCACGAACAGGTCACCGTCCGAGCCAGCTATGCCCGAATCAGCTTTGATCTCGAAAACAAAAAGGTGCTGATCGAACTCCGGGACGCTCGAGGCAGCGTGCCGGGCCGCGACAGCGGCATGTCGCTGGACCGTCAGGTGATTTCGTTCGACATGGATCAGGACATTCGAGCCCGCAAGCCGCGCCACATGACGGTGGATGCGATTCACGAACGAATCGAAGAATTTGACAGCAACCGTGCGGTCAGCGAACTGCAGCGCGACCAGGAAGCCGCCATGGCCATGCTGACCGGCGACTTTCAGAGACTGGCCAGTTCACAGATGCTTGAATATGCAGGCTATCAGCGACTGGCCGATTATCGACAACGCCGGCTGAAGACTGAAATTCACAGTCGGTATGCAATGGCCGGCAGCTGCCTGTTTTTTACCATTCTGGGTGGACCGTTTGCCGTACTGCAGGCCCGGCGCCAGTTCATCACCAGTTTTATCATGTGCTTTCTGCCCATTCTGCTGGTGTATTACCCGGTGATGTTTCTGATGGTGAATCTGGGCAAGAGCGGATCGGTGAATCCCGTCTGGGCGATGTGGGTCCCCAACGCGATTCTGGCGGCGGCGTCTGTTGTTGTTCTGCGCCGCATCGTGCAACACTGATTGACGGCAGAATTATCTGAAATTGGTGCCCGGTAGTTAAGAAAACGCCCCCGCGGCGCCTCACAGCAGTGTTTCCGTCACGGTCGACCGCGTTACACTGCCGCTGCAACGGAAATGCCACACTGGCAGAGCACATGGCTGCTGCCGCACGCTAAAAATTGATCAGCCCGGAATCAGACGGCAATCACAGATGTCAGAACCCGCACAAGATCCTCAGCCCTGGTATCAGGATGGCCTGCAGTTTACGTGTTCGCAGTGCGGAGATTGCTGCACCGGCGCACCGGGCGTGGTATGGCTGGACGACGCAGAAATTCAGGAAATCGCTGACTATCTGGACAAGCCGGTCGGCGAAATCCGCCTGTTCCACACACGCGTCGTTCGTGGTCGAGTGTCACTGCGAGAATTTCAGAACGGGGATTGTACGTTTTTTGACCCGGAGAAACGGCATTGTCGGGTTTATCCGGTGCGCCCCATGCAGTGCCGCACCTGGCCGTTCTGGAAGTCCAATATTTCGTCTGAAGAAAAGTGGAATCAGGTCTGCGAGACCTGCCCCGGAGCCGGCCAGGGGGCATTTTTCAGTCTGGAAGAGGTGGAAGCCCGGGCGGCCGCGGTGGATATCTGATCCCTTCGGCGGAAACTCTTGCCGACAGCGGCCCTCAGCCTGAATATCCTTGATTTTGGCTGCCTCAGACGGACGATGGTGCATTCAGCGGCGGTGGTTTGAGTCGGCTGGAATTCGGACCTGGCAACTTGCATCGGCCGAAATTGCCGCAGTCCGCGTTTACTTGAGGTTAGCTCCGATGGCTTTGAACAAACAATTCCGCCGGTTTTCTGTCGTCCTGTTGCTGGTGACCGCCTTTACGATGGCGTCCAGCCGCACCCAGGCCCAGCTGATCCGGGCTCCACTGGATACCGGTTTCGTCAGAACGTCTTCCATCGCCATGACGGTTGACGAAATGCTCGGGTCCAACAAACGTCGTACCCCGGATGAACCGATCCTGGGGCCTGGTTATCCCGACCTGACCATTGCCGAAGTCCAGTACAAGCCGGTTCGCTATCGGCGCATGGAGGTAACAGACCCGGCCACCGGTCAAGTCCGACTGGAACTCGTCTGGTACATGGTCTACCGCGTCATTCCACGTGATTGCACCGAACTGGCCGGTGACAGCCGGGACGATCTGATTCGCAAGCTAAGTGATGCCAATGTGTTGCCGCAGAACACGATTGACGAGCCCACGCGGTTTCCCCTGCAGATTCCGCGATTTGTATTGCGCACCGAAGACGCCGGAATTCAGCAGGAATATGTGGATGAAGTGAATCTGGAGATACAGCGGAATGTCCTGCGACGAGAGTTCCGGAATCGAGCCGCCGGTCTGCGGCTGCTGAATTCTGTACAGACCACCACAGAAGTGGTGGATTCCGTGTCCGTGGACGCCCCCGACCAGCTGGAAAAAGCCATGTACGGTGTCGCCGTCTGGCGCGATGTGGATCCGACAACCGATTACCTGACCGTCACCATGACGGGCTTTTCCAATGCCTACCGCATTCGACAGGAAGGCGGAGAAACAATCGTGGAACATAAGGTCATTGAGCAGCGATTTGGCCGCCCGGGGGATGAGTTCAATCAGCAGGAAGACGAATTTCGTCTGATCGATTCAGCCCGTCTGGAAGCCGATGGTGAAGTTGTCGTTGAAACAGAAACGCTCACGTCCCGTTTTCCGATCGGCCGGCCAGCCCCGGCGTTTGTCGATCGGCTGCGACAAACACTGACTGAAATGCGAGATGCCGGACTGGTCCCGCGTGGCGAAGACCCCGAGCTGACATGGCCCAACTGGCATTATGAAAGACGAGAAGCGGAAATCGCCGTTCCCGAATATGACCGAATTCTGCGAAATGCCCGCGCCGATACCGATCCGGCAGCCGCTCAATAGGTCCCGGCTACGACATAAAGTGAAGTTCAGAGGGTGATTGGACGGGAAAGACCGCGAAACCCCTTGATTTATTGCTCATAGACGTCAGAATCCCGGACTTCCCTTACCAGCCCGGGAAACCACCACTCCCTTTTACCTCTAAATCATATCCTCTAAATACAGAAGAGTTCGGAGCTGAGACAATGGCTCATAAGAAAGGACAGGGTTCCAGCCGCAACGGACGCGATTCGGAAGCTCAACGCCGTGGCGTCAAGAAGTTCGGCGGTGAATCCGTGATTGCCGGAAATATTCTGGTGCGGCAGTGTGGCACCAAATGGCGCGCTGGCAGAAATGTTGGCACCGGTCGCGACTACACGCTGTTCGCGCTCTGCGACGGAGAAGTCATGTTCGATCAGAAGGGACGACGGATTAACATCGTCCCCGCAGAAAACAACTGATCCTGAATTGATCAGCCCGGCGCTGCCGTCGGTTCCTGACACGAAAAAAGGCGAGCCTGTTTTCAGACTCGCCTTTTCTCGTTGATTGCCCCGGTGTTCGGAAAGTGGACTTCGCCGGAAGTTCCCCCGATCCGGTCAGCAGCACAGAATTCTGAAGAAGCCTGGTTCAGGCACCCCCGGCATCCGGCCGTGAGACGGCCCTACAGACCCTTTCGTTCCCTGTAGTCCAGCTGCCCTCGCCAGCCCAGCTTTCGATGCAGCGTGCTGTAGTAACTGTGTCCCGGAAAACGTACCAGTTTGAACGTGGGCCGCGCACGACGAATGGTGATGTGGTCAGCGGCGGTCACCGGGCGGCTGATCTGACCATCGATCACCAGCATCACTCCCGTCGGGGCATCCGTGACAGTCAGGCCATACGTGCGATCTGCGGAATCCACAATCGGACGCACGGTCAGCGTATGCGGACAGATCGGCGTGATGCTGAAAGCCTGCAGGTCCTGACGCAGGATCGGACCACCAGCCGACAGATTGTGAGCGGTCGAGCCCACCGGCGTACTGATGATCAGGCCGTCGCAGCTGAAGGTTGTGACCGCCTGCTCATCAATCTCCAGCTTGATGTCCAGCATCTTCAATGAACTGCCCGACGTGACCGTGACTTCGTTCAGACCCAGATCAATATGCGTGGTGCCGTCTTCCTGCTCGTGATGACATTCAAACATCAGATGTTCGACCACAGAGTAGTCTCCATTCTTCAGTCGCGGCAGGTTGCTGCAGAATTCTTCCGTGGTCAGATCGGCCAGGAAACCGAGCCTGCCCAGATTGATGCCGACGATCGGGATCTGTCGCGAACCCAGCTGACGACATCCGCGAAGAATGGAACCGTCGCCGCCCAGAACAACCACCAGGTCGGCGTCGACTTCGTCATCGATTGGCTGGTCGCGGGAAAATTCACCCACCACCACCACGTCGTTCGTCGAGGCCAGTTTCGGCTGAAGCGCTGACCATGATTCGATGACTTCGGCACGGTCGCTGCCGGTCAGCACGATCAGCTTGAGGGGACGAGATGACATAAATTGACTTTACAGAGGTATCCGGACGTCGGGCGGTTTCGGCGAATCATGGACAGTATGAGAACGACCGGCAACAATTCTTAAACGCAGAACCGTCGAATTGCCAATCCCCGGGGAAAGACGCCTATGTTTCGGACCAAATATCCCGTCATCGTGGCCTGTCTGACCGCCCTGTTGCTTCTTCCCGCCCCGATCGCCGTGGCTGCCGAAGGCCCGGCGAACTTTGTCTTTCTGCTGGTCGACAACCTGGGCTGGGCCAACGTCGGCTGCAACAGCAGCACGGTTCACGAAACGCCTCATATCGATGCGCTGGCGGTCGCGCTCCCGGCCTGACCCGGCCCGGAAGCGTCTGCGATGTTCCCGTGCTGAGTACGGACTTCTTTCCCACCATACTGGAACTGGCGGGGTTGCCGCTGACACCGGACCTCCACGCCGACGGAGTCAGTCTGCTGCCGCTGCTGCGGGGGAAGACCCTGACAACCGATCGTCCCCTGTGCTGGCACTATCCACATTACCACGGGTCTACCTGGCCCCCCGGAGCCGCCATTCGCGATGGCGACTGGAAGCTGATCGAATTCTACGAATTTGCCGAGACCGAACTTTATCACCTGGCGCAGGACCCCGGTGAACAGCATGACCTGAGCACTTTCCATCCGCAGAAGGTGGCCGAGCTGCAGAATAAACTGCCTGGCTGGCAGCAGCAGATGAATGCCCGCATGCCGCAGCCCGATCCGTCATGGGATCCTGATGCTCCGTTTCTTCCTCCGGCCGGGAACACCGGCCGGAAGCGGTAACGGGTCATTTCTCCAGTGGTACCTGTTTCAGGCTCTGAAGATAAGCAATCAGATCCACGACTTCCTCGTCCTGCAGCGTGGTCAGCAGTCCTTCGGGCATCATGGACACGGGCGCGATGTCTCGTGATTCAATCTGTGACTTGTTGATGGTCACCGGCGCTTCGCGGTTTGCCACCCGCAGCGACAGCTGCCGATCATTTTCCGCCGCAGGAATACCGGAATACACCCGGCCATCGTCCGTCACCACGATGTGCATCCGGTACGCATCCTGAATGATGGCACTGGGTGTCAGGATATTTCCCAGCAGGTATTCCAGATTGGTGCGATTGGCCCCCGTGATATCCGGGCCCGTGATTCCGCCATAGCCATGCAGCCTGTGGCAGGCCGCGCAGGTACGATTAAACAGTACCCGGCCGCGCGAAGCATTGGCATCTGCCAGCGCCTCGTCACTCAGCAGCTCACGATATCTGGTTATCAGCGCTTCCCCGTCAGCCGACAGACCGTCCAGCGTGCCCCACACTTCCACAAAGCCGTTCCCCACAACGCGACGCAGCAGTCGAGCCACATAGGCCGGAATGTCCCGCCGCGGCACCATTTCGTTTTTGATCGCCTGAGTGAGTTTCCAGCCGGAACTGCTTCGTGCTGAGAGCGTATGCACGACTTCCAGCTTGTCAGAGGCGGAAAACGTGTCATAACGCTGCAGCAACGCATCCGCCAATGTCTCATCGTCAAAGGCCGCCATGGCCCGAATAGCTTCCGTCCGAAGATCGTTGTCGTCCAGCAGACTCAACAGCACCGGTTTGATTTCCGGTCGCTGACGCCCGACCAGTCCCCGCAGAGCATCCAGGCGATCATTCCGCGGCGTCTTCGGATCCTGCACCGTGCCCAGCAGCACCGTCGCGGCGACCGTGTCGCCGAACTGCTGTGACAGCTGCAGTGCCAGACGCGACGTTTCTCCTCCGGCGGCCCTCAGGCTGTTGTAGACACTGGTCCAGCTGGACGGGGCCTCAACATCGTAACGGCCGTCCAGACCATCTCGCATTCCCAGCAGCAGGTGCAGCTGCGCTGGTCCGGCGGTTCGGATGGCGGCTACCAGTGGCTCAAACTGATCGGCGTAAGTCAGCCGTCTGGCGATATGCCGCGTCAACATCGGTATGCGGGACGAAGTCGCCAGGTCCAGCGCCCGCTGCGGATTCGGAACAACGGTCGGTTCAAGGCCGAACCAGATCATCTTCGGGATGTTGTGATCATCAGCATCGTCTTCATGAGCGACCAGGTGACTGGCGATCTCCCAGCCGGCGGCTTCCGGCAGCCGCTGCAGCGCAGACGCCAGATACAGGCGGACAACGGGAGACGAATCGTCTGCCGCCATCCGCACAAACCGATTGACGGCCGCGTCCGGTGCCGCGCGATCTTCGCAGAGCAGCTGAATGGCCCAGCCGCGCACATACGGTTCCGGATCATTCAGCAGAGTGGTCAGTTCCGCGTCCGAGAGCGATTCGGTGACATGCAGCGTCCACAGAGCACGCAGCCGCAGACTGACTGTTGTGTCAGCACTCAGCAGTGCCTTCAGTGCATCAACGGTTCCATAGTCAAGCTCACCCGTGCTGGCTCGGTGCTGCAGAATCACGCGGGCTCGGCGAGCGTGCCAGGCGCTCTTCTGCAGCTGCAGTTTGGCCAGCTGCAGATCCGTCAGCGTATTCAGATCGGCATATCGCCCTTCGAAGTCTCTGGCTGCCGATGCGCTGGCGGTGAACCGAAAGATGCGCCCGGTTTCCTTGTTCAGCACATCCTTGCCGCAGATGTCCGCGTCGTGCCAGTCCAGAATATACACGCTGCCGTCCGGCCCGATTTCTGTACTGAAGCCGATCCACTGAGCATTATTGGCCAGCGCAAATTCATCACCATGCTGTCCGACAAAACCACTGCCCCGTGGTGTCAGAATGTCGGTCAGAACCGCATGCTCATGGATGTTGGCCATGAAGATGCGCCCGTGATACTTCTCTGGAAAGGCGTCCGACAGATACACGCGGGCGCCGCCATGAGCCGATCGATGTCGGTGGTCAGCGATCGTCTGGATGTCGCTGTACACATGCGAATTGAAATGGCTGCCACCCTGACGATGATAAATCCCACCCGGGATCACGTGCCACAGATGCGGAATCACACAGGCAGTGATAAACAGCTGTCCGTGAGCGTCATAGTCAAGCCCCCACGGATTGCTGAATCCATGAGCCACCACTTCAAATTGCTGGCTGATCGGGTGATAGCGCCAGACACCGCCATTGATATCCACCGGATCGCCGTCGAAACGGATTTCTTTCGGGAACGCATCCTTGTGGCCGTACAAACGCCCCTCGCCCTCAGGTTTGCCGACTTTTGACGGCGTCGCAAAGCCCTGGCAGCCATACAGCCAGCCATCCGGTCCCCAGTGCAGACTGTTCAGCGTTTCGTGGCGGTCGCGAATGCCCCAGCCCGTCAGCCGCACTTCGATCTCATCCATATCCGCTTTGTCGTCCCCGTCCCTGTCGGGCACGAACAGCAGATTGGGTGGTGCCCCCAGCCACAGCCCGCCCATGCCGACCGCAATCGCGGCCGGGAAGGGAATGCCTTCCAGAAAGACGGTGCGGCTGTCGGCCACGCCGTCGCGGTCAGTATCCTCCAGAATCAGAATTCGACTGTTGCCGTCATTCGAAAACCCGTCGCCCCGTGATTCATAATCCCGATTTTCTGCCACCCAGATTCTGCCGCGATCATCCCAGCAGAAGGCCATCGGCTGAGTGATCATTGGTTCGGAGGCATACACGCCGGCTTCAAAGCCTTCCTGCAGTGTCATGCTCTCGACGGCTTTTTCCGGTGTCAGAAATTCTGCCCGACGACCTTCCTGCTGTGCCAGCTGCCACTGAGCCCAGGCCATCCGTTGTCCGGAAAACTCAGACCAGCGTTCGGTCACGGCGACGTCGTCGAGTTCGCCCGTGAAGATCACAACCTGGTGCCGAATCGTTTCTTTCTGGTCCTTCGCAATCTTCCAGTCACCCATTCGAGCTCGCACAGGCCCCACACCCAGCTGCCCGTCGACGCGCCATGGCTGAGGAAATCCTGCATTCTTTGGATGATCAAAGATGGCCACGTGAACCGGATCGTCCCGTCCTTCCACCTGCATGCCGACATCCAGCCAGACAGCCCGCTGTCCTTCGGCCCGCAGCCCCTCCTGACGTGCACTGTTCATCACCCGCCCGGGAATCCCCGGCTGCCACGGCATTCTCAGAAACAGTCCGCCGTAGTCATATTTCCCAATCGTGACATCGGTTTTTGCTTCCCCGTTCCAGTGCAGATCCAGCGTGTAGCTGTCGCCGTGGTCCGTCATGGTCCACGTCTGAGTTTCCTGAAGCACCGCCTGACCCGCTTCATCCAGCAGGTCGTAAACGGTCTGCCATTGAACACTGTCATTCGGACTGGCAGCTTCAGCGTTCAGCACTGAAACAGAAACTCGCTTCCAGTGACTGCCCTCCGGATGATGAAAATAGTCGCGTCCGTTCAGTCGCGTGAAACCCCAGTACAGACCGGTCTGATGTTTGTGGTGCCCCGGGCTGAATTCCGTCACCAGACCTTTTCCGTCGGGAGCGACAATCGGATGCAGATACGGGCGAAAGTCGGGTCTGGCTTCCTGCGTCAGAATCGGCGTATCGCTGCCGGAACGATACACCAGTATCTGCTCGCCGGAATCATTCAGCTTAGCCAGCAAGGTCGGTTCGTCCTGTGCCGGTGCCGGACGACAGGTGCTGGCCAGAGTGACCAGCAACAGACACAGCTGTGAGCAATCCGAAAGTCGCATCAGGGTAGTTCGCCTGTGTAATGAAGAATCGAAGTAATCAAGGACCTGGGCACTGGCCGGTGGCCATACCCGGGCCTGAACGGCATGTTGCCCAGCGAGTGCCACACCCTGTTGGTTGGGTTCAGTCAGGAAAAATGAACGTCAGGTGTCGCGTCCTGAGCGACCTCAGTTTAGACAGCCAGCGCCGCGACGAGAAGTATCACCATTCCGGTTCGGCGTCCTGAACGCCCGCTTTCACCTGCTTTTTCGCCGCGGCGGCGATTTTTCGGCCCAGTTGCTGCAGATTTGCCGACAGCTGCGACAGACGGACTTTCTTCAGCGCTGCCAGGGCCGCGGACGGTCGTTTGTGGTGATTCAGAAGCAGCTGAGCAATTCTGACGCGGGCCCAGGCGGCCTCTTCCGGAAAACGTTCGACGTATTCCTCCAGATAGATCTCTGCGTCATCCGGCATGTTGGCCGTCAGCAATCCGCTGCTTAGACGCTTCAGTCGCGCCTGCGTCAGCAAAGACGAATCGTCCTGCAGTCGGAGGTCAAAGATCGCTTCTGAGGCTCCGATAAAGTCACTGGCATCAATCATTTCATTGATGCGTTTCAATCGCTTCGAAATCTTCGCTCCACGGCTTTCATCCGGCAGCTCGTTCTTTACCGCCACGTCAGAATGCCCGAACATCAGGGTGGGATCAGCATGGCTGCCGACCGTCGTTGACGGGTCTGCATAAGGTCCGTAGGTTCCTTTCAGCACGCGAAACAGGTCCCAGTTCTCACAGTCGACCCACCCCTTCTTCAGAAAAAGCACGCCGGCACCAAAGCCGATCATGGCACCCGAAAGATGCAGCGCCGGTGTCCCCATGCCGCCACCGTGGATCAGAATGAAACTCAACAGATCCCAGAACAGGTAGTAGCAGGCAAACCACATAATCGTGATATCAAAGACAAACACACGGAAGCCAATGAACAGCAGCGTTTTGAGTTCATTCTTCGGAGCCCATACCATGCTGATCGTCATCAGCCCCATGATGGCCGAAGACGCTCCCAGTGCCCCGGAAACTTTCCACGGCAGCATGATCACCTGAATAAAGGCTGCCTGAGTCAGGCCGATGCCCATGTACAGCGCCAGCATGCGGTACCAGCCGATCTTGCCTTCCACAATCAGGCCGAAGCCCAGCAGAAAAAACATGTTGCCGACGATGTGTCCAATGCCGGCGTGAGCAAACATGCTGGACAGCCACTCCAGCGGGTTCAGCGTGCCGAAGTGCAGCACCCACGGATCCGTCAGCTCTGGATTGCCAAAGCCGGTCGCCGCAAAGCAGACCACATTGGCAATGATCAACCCCACCGTCGTGATCGGGTAATGGTACAGCGGAGCGTCAGTGCCGATCGGAAGCATTTCAGGATGCCACTGCAGGAAGGCCGGGGGCAGACGATTCCCGCCGGGTCTGACGGCATACGGTGACGCCGCCACCGCTACACACACAGCAGGGATCGGCCGGAAAAAAGTGTCGGGAATCTTTTGCCGGAAACCTGCCTTCCGGGGCTTTGCACAAAAGACTTCCGATACGTTTTACCCGCTCCTCGGCAAAGCCGCTGATGATCGGTGACCTGATGTTAGCGACCGGACCAGGCCGTCGCAATACGGCCGGAATCATCAATCCGACCCGCCCGCACGGTTGCTGCGGCCAGACACGCGGATCAGCGTCACCGCACAGATCGCTGCCGCAAGCACCAGCAGCGACAGCGACACCGGCTGACGCACAAAGACGCTCCATTGATGCCCCGATGCCATCAGGGCAGCACACAGATTCTCTTCCGCAATCGGAGACAGCACAAAACCGATCACAAAGGGAGCCGTCGGTACCTTCAGCCGGTCAAACAGCAGACCCAGCACTCCGAAGCCAACCATTACCCAGACATCAAACATGCGATTGGCCAGCGCATAGGATCCGAGGACACAGAATGTCAGGATCACGGGCACCAGCAGCCCCTTCGGAATACGGGCGAGTGCCACCAGCCAGCGAGCACTCACCAGCATGAAGCCGCACATGATGATGTTGCCCAGCAGATACGATACTGAAATCGTCTGCACAACCTCGGGGTTGTTCTGAAACAGCAGCGGTCCGGGCTGCAGACCGTGAATGACAAATGCTCCCAGAAGAATCGCGTCAATGACGCTGCCCGGGATACCCAGCGAAATCAACGGAATCAATGCGCCTCCGACCGTGGCATTATTAGCCGCTTCACTGGCCACAATGCCTTCATCGCAGCCCGTTCCGAACGCGTCCGGCGTCTTCGATCGGGTTCGAGCGGCCGCGTACGACAGAATGGAACCGATGTTGGCACCCACGCCCGGTAAAATTCCGACGATCGTGCCGATGAAGGATGACCGCATCAGGTTCGGAATGGACGCCAGCCACACCGCCACCCCGGGCAATCCGTCAGATTCAGTCGACGCACCAGCCAAAGACCCCCGTCGCGTCCCGGAAGCGTCACCGGCTTCATCGCCTTCGCCGATGCGACCACCGTCACCGATATCACTGCCGTCGCTCGGGGCACTGCCGTCGCCCGCGTCAGAAACATTTGCCACGTCACGTAACAGTTGACTGACGGCGAACAGTCCGATCAGAACCGGCAGCAGCCGAAATCCATCACCAAGTTCCTGAATTCCGAACGTCAGCCGCGTGGTTCCGCTGGCCGGGTGCATGCCGGGCATCGCACACAGCACGCCCAGACTTCCTGAAAACAGACCGGCCGTCAGCGACTCCTGACTGATCACGGCAATCAGCACCAGCGCCAGCACCACCAGAGAAAACATGTCGGCCGGACCAATCTGTGTGGACCACAGCGCCATCGGACGAGCCATCAGGGCCAGCACCACCCAGCTGAAGATTCCACCAACCAGCGACGCGATGATGCCCAGTCCCAGTGCACGCTGCGGACGCCCCTGCTGCGCCATCGGATAACCGTCCAGCGTGGTCATCAATGATGCCGGAGTTCCGGGAATCTTCAGCAGCGTGGCGGATATCAGACCGCCGCTCACCGATCCCACGTAAATCGCCACCAGCAGGGCCAGGGCGTCCTGTCCGGTCATGCCGAACGTCAGCGGCAGCGTCAGAGCAATCACCATGGCGCCGGTCAGCCCGGGAATACATCCCACCACCACTCCCAGCACGACGCCGACCAGCGTCCAGCCGAACAGACCGGTTGTGATGACGTCAGGGAAGGTCAATGGTCAGCACTTTCGTGAACAGAAGATAACACCCCGGACCCGTGATCACCGCAGTCAGCAGCAGAATCAGCATGTTCCGACGATTCCGCTCCAGCAGTATTCCTCCCAACAGCGTGACAAAGCCGAAGCTGATCAGCCAGAACGGCAGTCGGCCAGAGGAAAACATGCCGCAAAACACCATCAGTACCAGCAGCGTCACCACGGCCCGCCTGCCACCGGTCTGCAACAGCTGCCTGCCGGACGTGCTTTCGTCGGTTGTTGCCACCCCCGCCTGCAGAAGCCTCAGGTCTTTACCAATGCTGACTTTGACCAGCCCCGCTGTCCGCCGGCGGACGATTGTCAGTAATCCCAGCAGCGTCGTGACCACGATGGCCAGAAACGGTGTATCCGGCAGTTCAATGGACGTGTCCATGCGGACGCCCTTCATCACCAGTTCCCGCTGCCTCAGCGTATGACGCAGTTCCGGTCCCGTCAGGAAGACAGGTTCCATTTTCAGTTCCGCCAGTTGCTGCTGCATCTGCTCGGTCGCCATGGCCTCACGAAGCATCCGGACAAGACGAGCGACACGGTCCGGTGGCGTCTTCTTCGGCGCCCACCAGTACTGCATGGAATTTCGAACGACATTCAATCCCTGTTCCAGCGCCGTCGGCACCTCCGGAAAATCCGGATGCCGGTCGGTGTGCAGAATCGCAAGCGCTCTCAGGCCGCCGTCTTTGAAGTGAACGTACTCACCCACATTAAAGACACTGACATCAATATGGTCGCCCAGCAGGTCGGCAAATCGCTTCGCTCCGCCACCCGCCGGCACGTAGCGGAACGCTGCTCCGGGCAGCGCCTGCTCCAGCTGCAGAGCTCCGAAGTGACTGAGAGCTCCCAGGTTGGCTCCGAAGCGAATCGTTTCAGGCTGATCACGTGCCGCCTGCAGCAACTGAGTCAGGTTCGTCCACTTTGAATCTGTCCGCACACAGACCATCGAGTCTGATCGCCCCGTGGCCGCGATGGGTTCAAAGGCGTCCGGACCGTAGCTGGTCTGTCCGGTCAGTTTTGCGGACAGGATGCCATCATGCAGATTCAGAATCGTGTAGCCGTCCGCCTCGCTGTCCTTCACGCGACGACTGCCGATCGTGCCGCCCGCCCCCGGAACGTTGATGACCACCAGTGGCTGCTCCAGCAGTGAGTGCTGCCGCACCACCTTCTGCACGATCCGGACAAACGTATCGCTTTCACCACCCGGTGCGAACGGGACCACCACCTTGACGGGCCGATCAGGGAAATCAGCGGCACAGAGATCGGCGCCTGGAGTCACGCCTGCGATCACGCACACCAGCAGCAGCCGGAGACGGAGCCGGCAGCAGCGGCCGGTCTGACGGATAGCGAGCCGCGGTGCCGTCATGCCTACTCCGATGTCGAGCGTTGTTGATGACTCAGCCACTCCACCGCAGCCTCCGGGATACTCTCGTGTCCGCCCTCAAAGATTGTCACTCGTGAGTTTCCCGCGGTGCGACGCAGCAGGATATCCCGCCCCAGCGTCGCGTCCTTTTCCTTGTCAGACGGTCGCGGCTGTGGCAGGCGCCGGTCGTTCCACAGTGACTGCATTTCCTCTTCGGTCACCAGGTCGCTGCCATGCACCCCTGCGATTTCGTTGAACGCCGTCAGCGAATGTCGCACGGGAACAGACCCGGTATGGCCATCGTTGACTCCGGCGAAAATATCGACCGGCAAATCACCCACACGGTGCAGATGAAACAGCGGCGACCGGTCACGATATTCCGCGTCCGTATCCGGGTTCGTCCCGGGAGGTGCACCCAGCGATCCCAGAATCATCCTCGCATAGTTCTGCGGCCTGCCGTCCTTCAGATGAAAACGATACCACTCGGCAAGGTCGCTGATTCCGACCCACGCGGACACGGCGCTGAATCGTTCCGGATGATGTCCGGCCATCAGCATCGCCATATGTCCTCCGCCTGAAACTCCGGCCAGATAGATTCTGGAACGGTCGACCTGAAATCTGCGACACGCGTCGTCCATTGCATCCAGAATATCCTGGCGAGCAAGTTTCGATCCGCACGCCGGCGGCGTGTTGTTGACTCCACGAAAATTCGGATGCAGGTAGATCCAGCCGTGGTTTACCGCGTGACGCTGCCACTTGCTGTTGTCCTGCCTGTAATTTCCGCTCCACGAATGCAGAAAGATAAACAGCGGTGTTGGCTGCGACGCCGCTGAAGCCGGAGCCCAGTACAGTGTCGGCTGGTCCGTCCCGTCCAGCGTACTGGTGATGGCGATCTCAGTCAGTGAGGGCAGAGCAGTCTGAGCGCGGAGTTCTTCGCGGGGCAGCAGCGCAAATAACAGCACAAGAATGCCGGGACACCACCAACTACGGAATCTGTTAACGCGGAAATGATGACGTATCATATGATATCGTTGTTCAAAAATCGGTAACGTGGACGCAGCAATCGGACCGTCGTGCGAACGAACCCGGTTCTGATACGGTCCGTTGCCAGAGACAGAGAGAGTGTGACAGACTATCGCTGATTATTCACGCCTGCCGCCGGCGGAAACAGGAACGGACCGAGACAGCCATCGAAAGCCGGCGCGGCTTCCGCTACGGATGGTGCCCCGTAGCGGATGGTGCCCCGTAGCGGAACTCGCCAGAGTTTCGGTCCTGCACCGGTTGTGGCCGAGTCTCCCAACCCGGTTGTGGCCGAGTCTCCCAACCCGGTTGTGGTCGGGTCTCCCGACCCGGTTGTGGTCGGGTCTCCTGACCCGACCACGAGATCGGCCGAAGTGCTCCCGGTGCGTATCACGCCAATGCGTGGGGCGGTCAGGAGACCGCCCCACAACGTAGCGGAACTCGCCAGAGTTTCGGTCCTGCACCGGTTGTGGTGGGGGGGACGGTCCCCCCCCCCAGAACGGCCCCACTGCGCCCCGGGGGGATAACGCCCAAGTTTGGGGGGGGGCCGAGGACGCCCCC
>JAVKCM010000033.1:0-86161 GCA_040222735.1 Fuerstiella sp.
GCCGCGGGACACAGCGCCTGTACGTCACCGTCGTAGTAGGCATCGATAATGATGATCGGCTTCTTCGCCCGCATTTCCACCACAAACTCACGAGCCCGACGCTGCTGATCCGGCGTCAGACACAGCTCCGGCATGGCGTCCGGTCCCATCGGCCGGTAGACATGAAACCAGGTGTACAGGACGCCCATTTCAATCAGCCGGTCCACCCACTTTTCCGTCAGCAGGTCGTCGATGTTGGTCTTGCACAGGCTGGTGCAGACACCCGTCATGACGTTGGCGTCCAGACAGTTCTGAATACCGGCCAGCGTCTTGCTGTACACATCAGACCGTCCCCGGCGTTCATCGCTGATGATTTCGTTGCCTTCGACGCTGATCAGGGGAGTCACATTACCAAGCTGAAAAAGTCGCTCCGCCTTTTCTTTGGTTATGAACTGCCCGTTTGTGAAGACCTGAAAGTAGCAGTCCGGATGCGCGGCCAGAATGTCGAACAGTTCCGGATGCATGAACGGCTCGCCGCCGACGATGCCGAAAAACGAATTTCCGGCCTGCTTCGCTTCTGTGATCAGTTTGTTCATGGCCTGCAGGTCGATCGTCTGTTGCTTATGAGCGACGTCGACCCAGCATCCCTGACACCTGAGATTGCAGCTGTTGATAATCGAAACGTACAGAAACGGCGGAAAAAACTGCCCTTTCTTCATCCGACGGCGATGAGCCAGCACCGAACGCGTGCCCTTTACCCCCAGATTCCAGAACAGCTTCCACAAGAGCCGCTTGTTGGTTTCAAGCAGCATGCGTCTGGCCATACGAAGCGTGTACATCATGTTTTCCGTCGGTGGGAGCAGAGTGAACTGGCTGGAAACAGGATTATTCCCGGAACGCCCTCGGATTCCCACCGCTGTACGACAATTTCAGGCGACGTGCGCGAATTTCAACGCCCGAAGAATGGCTGACCAGCTTCAGCCGGCAATCAAATGGCAGAAGACTTGATTGACCCGATGACTGGAATCAGCAGCGTCTTCGGCAGACACCACCTGACCGTGTCATGTCGATTGTCGTCGGCCGCGGCAACTGACGAGATCCGGAAACGCACCACGACGCTCTGCCGGCACAGCAGCACGGCTACCGGGTCGAGCCACGTGAACTGATTCGTCTCTGGTGATGCGAAGCGGATCAGAAATCCACGTCCTGATCCGTCGCCAGCAGGTTCAGGACGTCGGGCACATACACCTGATTCGTGGCCGGATCGACCCACACAGTGCTGCCATCCGGTCGTCGGACGGGAACGATTTTCGCCTGTTGAAACTGATTTCCGGTCCCGTTGGCGTGTCGGACGCTGGTGGCGGAAACCGGAGCGTACCAACCGTCCGGTTCCGGCGAATTCGTGGGCAGCCTCTGAACGATGGTCACCAGCGCCAGTGTCAGAGAACACGCACACAGAGCGGCCACGGAACCGTTGAAGCGGCGGCGCTGCGGCACCGCCTTCGCTCTGCGTCGCGACGCGACTTTATCAGAAATCGCCGACCACACAGCTCCGGCCGGAATATCCACACTGTCCTCGTCACGCACCTGTTCGATCACATGCATGGCATCCACCATGCCCGCATGATAGGCGCGACAATCAGCACAGGAATGAAGGTGATCGGTCAGCTGCTGTTCTTCGGCCGGCAATGTGTCATCGCCCACCGCCAGATGCACCAGATGCCGGGCGTCCGCACATGTCACAGTCTGTTTCTGCATTCCATCACCCCAGTTGTTCTTCTTCAATTTTTCGCTGCCGCCGTTCCCATGCATCCTTGAACATCCGACGGGCTTCGGCCAGCCTCCAGCGAATCGTGGCTTCGCTGCGTTCTGTCACGGCCGCCACTTCCGACGTGGAAAAGCCCTCCAGATCTCTGAGCACCAGCACCGTTTGATAGGCTTCCGGAATATCAGCCAGAACCGTCCTGACTTCGTGTGACAGGTCGATTTCTCCACGTGGATCCGGAGCCTCCGGATCAGGCACGCGATCTTCCCCGGCCTCACTGAACAGCGCCCATTTCCCCTTGCGTTTGATTTTTCGCAGGTGGTCATAGGTTGTGTTGACGGCGATCCGAAACAGCCACGGCCCAAAACGCCGAGACGGATCAAACTGTTCCAGACGATCAAAGGCCTTCAGAAACGCGTCCTGAGCGAGGTCCATCGCCAGGTCCTGATCCGGCATGAACCGCCGAATCACCTTCAGCACACGTCGTTCATAACGCTGGGCCAGTTGGCCGAACGCCTGAGCATCACCATGACGTGCCTGATCAACCAGCCGCGCATCAGTCGCGTGAGACACCGCCGGATCGTGAGATTCCGCATGTGCCTCAGACGAGCCGAAATTGGCGTCCGGTTCCGTCATTGACTGCATTTCTTCAGGCCTTTCAGTCAGAATTACGCGGCCCGACCGAAAGATGTTGGGACTTTTTGAAAGGATCGTCGTGTCAGGAAATCAGATCCTGAATTTCCTGAGCCGTAAACCGCCGTTCCATTCTCGCTCCCAGCTGCGTCACGATGCGGGCGGCAGCATGAGACGCCAGGTGCCCCGCCTGTTTCCATGACATGCCGCTGGTAATGCCGTACAACAGTCCTCCGGCGTACATGTCTCCGGCGCCGGTGGTGTCGATGGCCGTCACCGTTACGCCTTCAATAGCAATCGCCTGACCGCCGTGCATGATAATGGACCCGTTGGGGCCAAGTGTCATGGCAACATTCTCGGCATGCCTATGAATTTCTGCCGCACACTGAATGGGGTCGGTCAGGCCGGTCAGGCTTCTGGCTTCCTCTTCGTTACAGAAGAACAGATCCACCGGCCCTTCGACCAGGCTCCAGATTTCATCACGGATCATGTTGACCAGAAACGGATCAGAGGCGGTGAAGGCAACCTTGATGTCGTGCTTCTTCGCCAGTTCAATGGCGCGGTACGCCGCGGCCTTCGTCGTTTCTCCGGTCAGCAGGTATCCCTCGATGTAGACATACTTTGACTGCTTCAGCTCGTCCTCGTCCACATCGTCGGCTGTCAGCGAGGCAGAAACCGCCAGGTTGGTCAGCATCGTACGCTGGGCATCCTCCGTGATCAGGACGGCACAGGTACCGGTCTGACCTTCAGCAGCAGGACGAACTTCAATCGTCACCCCCATTTCGCGCATGTCCTTCAGAAAGAATTCGCCCACTTCATCCGAGGCCACCTTTCCGACATACGCTGCTTTGCCGCCCAAGTCAGCGACGCCGACGATGGTATTGGCTGCAGAACCGCCGGCACAGCGATTCAGTCGCAGTCCGTTCAGACGTTCCAGCACTGCCTGCTGCTGGCCATCGTCGACAAGTGTCATGATCCCCTTGTCAAACCCGGTTGCCACAAGCAGGTCATCGGCGACCTGAGCCTGAATGTCCACCAGGGCGTTTCCCACGCCGAATACGTCGTACTTCATTGGTTACTGCTGACTTTCTGAAATCAAGAGAATGAATTAAGGATGAACTAAGTTCGGTTTTTCCAGTCCAGGCCGGAGATGCTGGCCAGCGCCAGCTGCAGTGCATGAGTTCCGTCACGGCCGTGTCCCTGAGCCTGAACGGCCAGATAAAGCTGGTGCCCCAGTGCGAGTCCCGGCATCGACAGCCCCAGTCGTTTTGATTCCTCCAGAGCGATTCCCATATCCTTGATGAAGTGCTCTACGAAGAACCCGGGATCAAAATTGTTGCCGATGATCCGTGGTCCGAGATTCGACAGTGACCAGCTGCCCGCCGCTCCGCTGGACACGGACTTCATGACCGTTTCCAGGTCCAGCCCGGCCTTGTAGCCGTAGAGCAGCGCTTCGCAGACACCGATCATCCCGGTGGCGATCAGCGTCTGGTTCACCATCTTGGTATGCTGACCGGCTCCGGCCGGCCCCTGATGCACGATGGTTTTGCCCATCGCTTCCCAGCACGGCTGCAATGATTCCACGACGTCGTCATCACCGCCGATCATGATCGACAGCGTGCCGTTCCTGGCTCCGACGTCTCCGCCCGAAACCGGCGCATCAACGCTGAATACGCCTTTCTTCTTTGCAGCTTCGTAGATCTCCACGGCCAGTGTCGGCTGGCTGGTGGTCATGTCCACCAGAATGCTGCCAGGAGCTGCTGCCGTCAGCGCTCCGGACTCGCCCAGCAGACAGGACCGCACGTCCTGTGGAAATCCCACGATGGAGAAAATCACGTCTGATTTTTCGGCCACGCCGGCCGGGCTGTCTGCCCATTCGGCCCCGCTGTCCAGCAGGCTCTGAGCCTTCGATTTCGTTCGCGTATACACCGTGGCTGCGAACCCGGCTTCCATCAGATGGCCACACATGCTGGCCCCCATGACGCCGGTTCCGATCCAGCCGATACGAGTTTCACCGGGTTTGACAACCTTCGCAGACATAACTTTTCTCTCTAACAGTCAGGAACTTTGAATTGACGGATTTCAAACGGTCATCAGCAGTACGATCACTCGCCCCCCTGAACAAGACCAGTGAAGCCAGGCCCCTCACTGGCCACGGGACCTCACTTCCCGGACGACGCGCTTACCAGGTGCACCACTTCGAATCTGCTCCGCTGCTTTCCAGACAGCGGATCATGAAACGAACACCGTCGTAGCCATCATGAACGCCCGGATACAGGGACTGTGACCGGTCAAATGATTCGCCACAATCGACGCGTCGCATATCGGCAAAGGCGTCTCGGTAGACGTTGGCAAAGGCTTCAAAAAATGCTTCCGGATGACCGCCGGGCAGGCGGCAGGCGGCCGCCGCCGACGGCAGCGTATAAGACGAATTCGGGTCGCGTTCGTAAATTCTGACCGGCTGTCCCAGTGACCGGACCAGCAGCTGATTGGGTTCTTCCTGACGCCACGCGATCGCCGCTTTGGTGCCGTCGATTTCGATCGACAGATCGTTCAGACGCCCGTGTGTCACCTGGCTCCACGTGACCAGCCCCGTGGCGCCCTGATCAAACTGAATGACCGCGTGCCCGTAATCGTCCAGCTCATGATGCTTCGAATAGGACTGCATACGGCTGAGCAGCGTCGTCGGCGTCAGTCCGCTCACAAAACCGGCCAGGTGAAAGGCGTGAGTTCCGACATCGCCAAGCGAACCTGCCAGACCATTCTTTGCCGGATCAGATTTCCATGCCCCGCGTGCCTGTTCGGCCCCGGGTTCCATCCCGTGCATCCAGCCCTGCACATAGGTCGCCCGGACGGCGATGATTTCTCCGAGTTCTCCACCGGCAATCATCTCACGGGCCTGCCTCATCAAAGGGTAGCCCGAATAGTTGTGAGTCAGCGCGAAGACGCGTCCGGTGCGTCCTGCCACCTCGACCATCCGAGCAGCGTCTTCCAGACTGGTGGTCATCGGCTTGTCACAGACCACATGAAAACCGGCTTCCATGGCGGCACAGGCAATCCCACTGTGAGTGTGGTTGGGCGTGGCGATGGACACAAAATTCACTCGCTCTTCCGCCGGACGCTGTTGTTCTTTGTCCAGCAGTTCCTGATACGAACCGTAGGCGCGGTCTTCGGAAATTCCGAATGTCTCTGCAGCAGCCCGGCTCCGTTTCGGATCTGAAGACAGGGCACCAGCGGTCAGCACCGCTTCGCGATCCAGAGTGGCCGCGGTCGCGTGAACTTTTCCGATAAATCCTGCTCCACCACCGCCGATCAGGGCCATTCGCAGTGGCCGCCGTCTGGACATACTCACTAAACTTCACCTTCCACCGATTGCCTGAAATGCCGTCGACGCCCTCCACCGACGTCCGGCTGCTCCGGATGTTAGCAGATCTACGGCAGACCGTCGGTCCACAGACACAAGGATTGCCCAACTCAAATCACAATTGTCGCGGCGTGCGATACCGCGGGACAAAATGCAGATTCCTGTTCTATCACTGACACTGCCCCCGACCGGATGGAAGCACGATTTCGGATGTGCCGACGGGACGCCTTCGCCGGTGCCCGTGGCCCAGCAGCTCAGCGTTGAGCATGACGACAGACCTGGCAGCAGCCTGATTGTTGAGCGAACCCCCGACCAGGCTGTCTCAGTCTCATTCACCACGGCCCCGCCGTTCGCCACGGCCTCCAATGAATCAGGCGAGGCCGAGTATTGCCCGGCGGCAGATCACGCTCTGCTTCAGCAAGCCATGCAGATCGCCCGACGATGCCAGGCCCGCTATGTGCGGTGCCTGCTGCCTGAGGAGGCGCGGCCACACCACCGCACCGCACTTGCACGCTGCGGTTTTCAGCCGGTCACACAGATCTGTCAGCGAGAGTGGACCGCAGAGTCCCAGGCGCGGACGGCATCAGAAAGGCAGCCAACAGCACCGTCAGCCATTTCCTTTCAGACGTTTGAACTGCCGACAGGCGGCCAGGACGCTGTGCCGGCCCAGTCCGGTCTCCCGCCCGGCTCCGGAACCCTGATCTCGTCCGACCACGACCACCCGCTGACAGCCGGGTTGCAGCGGATGCTGGATCAGATCGTGACTCAATCAGACGACGTGTCCTGTATTCCGCCATCCACGGGAAGGCAACTGCTTCGCCTCTGGAGTCTGCTGAACACCAATCTCAGAATCGTCCTGGCGATGCACAGGACACGTCCGGTTGGAGTCGTGGTGACGAGCCAGCCTGGCGACTCAGAAATCCCCGCCACTGCCAACCCGACGCTCGAATACATCGGTGTCATCAGCGAATGGCGGCGGCACAAAGTTGCTTCGCACCTGCTGACCGCGGCCTTTGCGGGTTTCCGCAGCCAGCAGATGAAGTGTCGCCCCCGGGACTGCCCCCTCGCGTTGACGGCTTATGCGGACCAGCAAAACAACGCCGCTCAGCGTTTCTACGACTATCATCACTTCACCACCACGGCCAGGTTTGAGCTTTGGATCTGCCCCCCGCAGACCTGACGTCGGGACAACCCAGCCAGCGAAGACAGCTGGTTCTGATGTTGGATTGATCACCAAAGACTTCGCAATCGACTTATTTTGCCGGACAATCGTGTTTGCCAACAAAATGTTCCAACCGGCATGTTTCGCGTATCGAAGAAAGGATATCTTGCAGTTTACGCCGCAGAATCAAGCATCCTGATAAACTGCAGCAACGGAGCAGACAGGGTTCTGTGCGGGTTTGAATTCCATGTAAGGTTCGGAAAGACAATAATGTCCTTAGGCCGAAGCAATACATAAGTTATTCACCGTTTTACCAATCTGTCTGATCGCGGCACGGCCGCGCTGGGACAGTCGGGGTTCCAGTATGTACCGATATTTGCCAACCATTCTGTGCTGCGGACTGCTGTCCGCGACCGGAATCGCTCAGGAAACGCTTCCGTTCAGCAACGGAGGCTTCAACTTCAGGGAAACGCAGGCGTCCAAAACGGGCGTTGATGTCTCTGCCCAGCTGGTCCCCGTGGATGCTCGTACACTGGACCTGAAAGTCACGGTAAAGCTGCCTGAGCACCATTATATTTACTCGGCCACAACCCCGTTCGGAATTCCCACCAGCATCAGCGTCACGGAAGCCGAAGGCTTTGAACTCATCGGCGGTATGACGGCCGACCGCAAGCCGAAGGTCGTCGTTGACGACGTCATCGAAGCGACGCTGGAAAAATTCTACGATCAGGTGACCTGGACGCTGCGGCTGCAGAAAACATCCGGAACACTGCAGCCGGGGACCGTGATCGCCGGAGAATTAAAGGGGCAGTACTGCACCGACGAAACCTGCGTGGAACTACGTCCGCCGGCAACCTTTCAGGCGTCACTTCCGGACGACTTTGTGGCTCCGGAAGGATTGATTGCATCGACGACGAGCGGCGCGAACGCGCCAGCCTCCGAAGCGACCGTGCGTGTCGTGCCGGAAATGCGACTGCCCAAAAACCTGAAGCAGTCTCCGGTGACATTTACGGTTTCTCTGACACCATCAAATCCGCAGGGTGGCGACACCGTCGTGCTGAGCATCCAGGCGGATATGGACCGACCGTGGCATACCTATTCAATCACACAGCCGGTCAGCGAATTCGGCCCGAGGCCGACCCGGATTGAACTGACCAACGTCAGTGGTCTGCAGAAAGTCAGCAGCCGGTTTCAGGCATCACCGGCCCCGGAGACAGAAAAAAGTGAACTGGACGACGCGCCCATCGAAATCCATCACGACACCGTCACCTGGACTCGGGAATATGTCCTGACAGGCGAAACGGCTGCGGTCGAAGGAATCATCAATTTCCAGATCTGCAACAAGGGTTCCTGCCTGCCGATGGCACAGGCGCCGTTCCGCGTCGCCACCGCCGGAGCCGCCTCAACCTCCACATCGCCAGCGCCGACCGACGCTGCGGACGATGCCGTGTCGTTCGGCTCAGCGTCGGCCACCGCCGAGCTGATTCCATTTATCATCTCTGCGATCAGCGCCGGTTTTCTGGCTTTGTTGACACCGTGCGTCTTTCCAATGATCCCCGTCACCGTCAGCTATTTCCTGAAACAGGGCAGTAACAGCTCCGGATCGACGCTGAAGCTGGCCACCATTTACTGTCTGGGAATTGTCGGCGCCTTCACGGGACTGGGATTGCTGATGGCCGTGCTGGTCGGCCCGACCGCCCTGAATCAGCTGGCCAACAATCCCTGGCTGAACCTGTTTTTCGCCGCGGTATTCACCGTGTTCGCCCTGATGCTGATGGGGATGTTCGAACTCCGGATTCCGTCATGGCTGCTGACATGGTCATCAAAGAATGAACAATCCGGTGGCGTGGTCGGCGTACTGTTCATGGCCCTGACCTTCACGCTGGTATCGTTCACGTGCACATTCGCTTTCGTCGGATCACTGCTGGTCTGGGCGGCTCGCGGTGATTATTTCATGCCTATCATCGGCATGGTGGCCTTTTCTTCCGCCTTCGCGTCCCCCTTCTTTCTGCTCGCGATGTTTCCCGGATTTCTGAAAAAGATGCCGAAGAGTGGCGGGTGGATGAATTCCGTCAAGGTCACCCTGGGTCTGGTGGAACTGGCCATTGTGACGAAGTTTCTAAGCGTCGCCGATACCGGCTTCAGCCCGACCGGAACTCCTCAGTATCTGGATTACCACCTGGTGATGGGCAGCTGGATCGCCGTGGCGGCCATCACCTGCATGTATCTGCTGAACGTGTTTCGCATGCCGCATGACTCACCGTCTGAAAGTGTCGGGCCGCTTCGCTGTCTGTTTTCGATCGGCTTCTTCGGGCTGGCCGCCTATATCGCCGTTGGCCTGTTTTCAGCAAGAGCTCCGGACGGAGTGCTGTGGCAGCAGATTGTGGCCTTTGCTCCGCCGCAGATTGAGTTCTCTTCCAACGAAGATGGCTTCTTTATTGAGCACGACGGGCTGGCCTATTCGCTTGACTTTGACAACGCCGTTGAGACAGCGTCCTCAGAGAACAAGCCGATGTTTCTGGACTTCACCGGCGTCAACTGCATCAACTGCCGCCGCATGGAAAAAGGAGTACTGGCGACAGAAGAAGTGCATTCCGTACTGGCCGATCTCGTTCGCGTCCAGCTCTACGTCGACGAAGTCCCCGGCGTCAAAACAAAGCCGGACGAACACGATCGACTGCTGAAACGCAACCATGACCTGCAGGAAGAATGGTTCGGAGACGTCACCATTCCCGCGTATGTGATCGCCACACCGGACGGTCAGGAAATCCTGTCGACCTTCAAGGGTCTGGATACGTCGGGGGTCGAGTTCCGAAAGTTTCTGGCGGCCGGTCTGACCAGGTGGAAAGAGCGTCAGTCGGCGAGCCATGCGGCCCCGGTGCAGAGCAACCTTGCAGAACTTCCGCCAGCCGAGTCGCCGCTGCCGGCAACCACTGTGAGCAAGGCCAGCTTTAGCTCTCAGTAGTCCCTTAGGACCGAGCGGAAAATAAGTGGCGTAGGCATACAGCTTGCGATGCAGAAAAAAGCAGGCTGGAAGCCTACGCCACGGTTCGACGCGACAGTAATTTTTCGTTTGATCCTTAGGAACAGCAACACCGGCCGGGCTCGGTCTCGTGGCTCTGTTTTGGCTCAACGTCGCTCTCAGAATTGCCGACGTGTCCGAGAAACGCGACTGCCGCGCCGACAGGCTTCGGTTGCGTCAGGCCTTTTCGGCATAAGTTCGTGGCAACCGAAACGTCGCTGCGGACAGCCGTTTTCCGGCGCCATAAATTCCTGCTCGTCGTTCTGTGGGGAACTCGAGCGGCGCGGCAACTGCTGACAACATCCGGCAGCTCACGAAACCGCTCAACCGCCGCTGATTTGGCCAGCACTGCGGTGCAGGCGCGCCCTGAAATCAACCGGTTTTGAGAATGCCTGCAGTTCCGACACTTTTTTGATTGTTCAAAATTTTGTTTTTGGTTAACAGAAAGGCATGGAAAAATCACCTATTCGGCTCATCAACGTGATTGTCGCCATCAGCCTGGCGTTTGCTGTCGGCTGCCAGCAGGAATCCCCTGACTCCGGACCGGCACCAACCAGAGAAAAATATTCCGGAACCGGCCCGATCCGGATCACCTGCACCACCAACATCATCAAGGACCTGGTGCGACAGATCGGCGGCGAACACGTCGCCGTTACGGCGATCATGGATGGCCCCAGCATCGACCCTCACAGCTACACGCCGTCACCCAAAGACACCAATTCGCTGACCGCGGCAGATCTGGTCGTTTACTCCGGACTTCACCTGGAGGGCCAGTTTGACGAAGCACTCGAAAGCCTGAAGCATCGCGGAATTCCGGTCATCTGCGTGACAACCGGCCTGAGTCAGGAGCGTCCGGGCCGGCTGATCAGAACAGAAGATGGCACCCCCGATCCTCATGTCTGGTTCGATCCTGAGCTGTGGGCCGCGTGCGGAGACTGGCTGGCACTGGAACTGGCCGACTTCGACCCCGCACATGCCGATGATTACAGGCAGTCTGCAGCCGCGTTTCGTGATGAAATGGCGACGACCAGCGAGCGGGGTACAGAGATGCTGAGCAGCGTTCCACAGCGCCGTCGCGTTCTGGTCACGGCACACGATGCATTTACATACTTCGCCCGGGCCTTTGATTTTGAAGTTCAGGCGGTACAGGGCATCTCGACCGAGAGCGAACCGGGCGTCCGACGAATCAACGAGCTGGTGAATCTTCTGGTGGACAGGAAGATCGGAGCTGTGTTCACTGAACAAAGTGTCTCAGAAAAAAATATTCAGGCGCTGGTCGCGGGATGTGCTGCCGCAGGTCATGACCTGAAGATCGGTGGAAAGCTGTATTCCGACACTGCCGGAGCTGAAGGGACAGAAGCAGAAACTTTGTCCGGAGCCCTGCTCCATAACATCCGGCAGATGGTGGCAGCCCTGACAGACGAGACGACGCCGTGACAGAAGCTGCAGAAGACAGCCCGCCGGCCATTCTGGATGTCCACGACATGACGGTCGCCTACAACCGGCGGCCGGTGCTGTGGAACGTGGACCTGACACTGAAGAATCCGGGACTTGTGGCGATCGTGGGTCCGAACGGTGCCGGCAAGAGCACGCTGATTCGAGCCGTGATGGGACTGGTCCCCATGGTCAGCGGCCAGGTGACCGCGTGGGGAAAGACGATCAAGCAGCAGCGCAGGCGGATCGGCTACGTACCACAGCGCGGCAGTGTCGACTGGGATTTCCCCATCAGCGTTTTTGAGACCGTGCTGATGGGCACCTTCGGAGCACTGGGCTGGTTTCGTCGCCCCGGCCGGGCCCAGCGCGAGCTGGCCATGAAATGCCTGGATCGCGTCGGCATGAAGGACTATGCCCGGCGACAGATCGGACAGCTGTCCGGCGGACAGCAGCAGCGCGTGTTCCTCGCACGCGCGCTGGCCCAGCAGGCGGACCTGTATTTCATGGATGAACCGATGGCCGGCGTTGATGCGACCACGGAAAGAATTATTTTTGAACTGCTGAAGTCACTCGGAAGAGAGGGACGCACCATTGTAGTGGTGCACCATGACCTCAGAACTGTCCGTGAACACTTTGACGAAGTTGTCCTGCTGAATGTACGGGTGGTGGCGTCAGGTCCGGCCCACTCAACATTCACCAACGAAAAGCTGCAGGCCACCTATGGCGGTCGCCTGTCGATTCTGGAAACGATGGCGGAAGCGGTGCGGCAGCAGAAGGAAACAGAATAGCCGCACCGTGTTTCGCCAACGCCCCGTGACAGATCGGAAACAGATACCTCAGCCCTGCTCCGGATCACCCGCCTTGCGGATGGAGATCTTCTGCGGCCGGACCTGCTGCTGCTTCCGGATCGTGACGCTAAGCACTCCGTCGCCCAGTTCCGCGGAAACCGATTCCGCATCCACGTCCCGGCCCAGCTGCAGCCTTCGTTCAAACGAACCAAAACGCCGCTCATTGACGGTCACTTTGGCGTCCTCACTCGACACCTCAGACCGCGAACCACGGATCAGCAGAACGCCTTCCTCAAGACTAAGCTCAATATCCTCAAGCACGACACCTGGCAGATCACAGGACACCACATAACGGTCTTCGAACTCCACCACCGAAAGCGGGGGAGACAGAGTGCGGCGACCATCCTGCTGAAGGACTTCATTCACCAGGTGATTCAGGCCGCGATCCAGTTCGTCGAACAGAGAAAAACGAGGTTTCGTATGGGTACTCATTGTCTGGTTCCTTTTTGATATCTTCAAAGTCAATCTTGTCATGAAATATTCATCGCTTCGGCACTGCGGCCGATTCCCCAGCGATCAGCCGGCGGGCTTCACCGAAATCTTCCGCGGCTGCAGTTCCGGTCGGCGGGCCACTCGAAGCGCCAGCACGCCGTCCGCCAGAACGGCGTCAATACTGTCCGGATCAAGCGATTCGTGCAGATTCAGCACTCGCCGGAACTGCCCCGTGTGGCGGTTACTGAAGATCTGCTGACCTCCCTCCGGAACCACACACTTCCGCTCGCCGGATATTTCCAGCACGCCGTCTTCAACAACCACAGAAATGTCTTCGCTGGACATACCGGGCACATCCAGTCGGACGACGATGCCACCGGCATCCTGCGCCACCGTTAGCTGGGCGAACCGCGAATCGGTCTGCACACCCAGGTTTCTCTCGAATTCGGTACGAGCTGCCGCGAACGGGTCCCTGAACCCTCTGACTGTGTAACTCATTCTGCCTCTCCCATAAAAGCCTTGAACCATTCCGAAAACCGCCACCGCGGTGTCAGCCCTATCAACAACTTCCATGCCAAATCCAGCAACAGAAACACAAAACCTAACCAGTAAATCACTTACGACACACAACACATCCCGCCTGTCAAGCCACAAGCCGCCCATTTGGCAGCCGCTCAGTGCTTCGGGCAAGTGTCATTATGGCATCAGGCAAGGAGTATCCGGCCCGGTCATCGGCTGAATGGCAGTTGCGGCGATTGCCGGCTTAATCGGAATAACCCCTAAAGTCAGCCCGGCTTCACAGCCGAACCCAAAAACATTCGGTACAGCGTGCTGCGCCTGATGTTTTCGGAACCCAAAATGATGACCGCACGAACATTTGCTTTGATTTCCGCCATCCCGTTGCTTTTAGCGACGGGATGCTGCTGCCCCCCCGGCCCCGCCTGCTATGGTCCGCCGATGACCAGCGGTTATGTCTCGCCAAATCCGATGGGCAGATTTCCGGGACCTTCGGGACATGTTTCCGGCTCCCCGGGCTACCAGCCGGTCGGCTTTTCCCCTGGTTATCCAGCGACCGGCGTCAACAAGATGCACCGCCCTGGAATTGGAACGGCACGCAGTCGCTGGCCGGTCACCGAAACCTATTCATCACATCACACCACCGGACGTCAGGCCACTCGACGCCACACCACTGGATCGCAGGCCACCGGCGTGCAGCTGGCGTCGTACAGCGAAGACAGCGGCGGCTGCGACTGCCAGCACTGTCGCCTGCGAAGGCGACACAAAAAGTCGTTACATCAGCATTCGGGATGCAGTACCTGCGACACCGGCGGCCAGCTGCTCGGACAGGAATATTCGTTTGAGCCCTGCAGTTCCTGCAGTTCCTGCAGTTCCTGCGACTCCTGCACGACCTGCTCAGAAGGTTATCCGGCAGTCTCCGGCAGCAGCCCTTGTCAGACATGCGGTCCCCAGGATGGAATGCTCGAACTGGCCCCCGAGTATTTTCACACGCCCGGGGTCCAGGGAGGCACGGCGGACGAAGCGGTTCCGGTGCCAGCTCCACCAGCGAGGCTGCCGGAAGCCGCGAGCCCGACGGATCCCCCGATGAACAGCCCGGCCGTCCCTGAGGCGCCGCCAGAAATCGATCCGGTCAGCTTCACCATTCCCGCTGAATCATCAGCCTCATCAGAGTACATCGAGGAATCCTACGAACACACGATTATCCCCAGCACGGTCGTGGTGCGACGGCGAATCCAGTAATCGGCTGCGGAACATCGCGTTTTCCCGAAGCCGGCCTCCTTACCATGCTCACAATCCGCATGGATGTCAATCCCGTCGGCGACGACGTGCCTTCATACGATGCGGCACTTTTCGCCTGATTTCCACTGCCTTCCCAGTCGATAACACCTCCAGGGTTTCACCAGACTGCGTGATCAGTATCTACACCACCGTCGACTACCGAAAGTCAGCGAACGGTAACTCGGCCGGATGCTGCCACAATCGGTCTCTTCCACAGCATTGCGGTTGTGCCGCATGAGGAATAAGTATCAATGAACGCTCGAGTCTTTTTGCTGATCCTTGTCACCGGTCTGTTTATGGCCGCATGGAATGGTGATCAGGCAGCAATGCATGCAGCACTGGCGAAGCAGGCATCCCCCCAGGCAACGCAGGTGGCTGCCTCAAGACCAGTGGCGGGCCACGCGAACACCGAGCCGTCTCATCGGCTGACGGCGATGCTGCCGGCATCGGATAACGAAAACACCGAAGCCGTGCCAGCGACTCGCCCGCACCAGATTCAATTGCCGGATGGCATCAGTGCCGGAACGTATCAGGCCGTCAGCCAGTCGGGTGCCAGCGTCCGCGTGACCGTTTCCGAGCACGAGGCGATCGGGACAGTAATGCGGGACTTCTATGTGGTAGATGCTGCTGGCGGCGATCGCTGGTACCTGGTTCGACTCATAAGGTAGACCGGACCGGCGATATCAAAGCAGGACGCAAGGATCGCTTCTGACAGCAGACGCCGCATGGCCAGAAAGGGTCAGCGCACGAAAAAGGGCGAGTCCCCCAAAGGAACTCGCCCTTCCCCGTTGTTGTGTGGCCGACAGAATCGGCCCGCTCCATGCTTTCAGAACGGCGGCCCGGACACGCCGCTTCGTCTACTAACGTCAGACCAGCCGCAAACAGCCGACTAGTTCAGAATTTTCTTTGTATCGCCGACGATCTTCGCAATAGATTCGCCGTTCAACTCAGATGCCTTCAGAGCATGGTTTGCCTTGACGTCTGATTCAACCCACATCATGACGGTGACGTCGGCATCCTTGCTGATGCGGTACTTGGACGGGCCAGCCTGATTTTCAAATACCGTCAGAGGCGTGTGCTTGATGCCATTGGCTTCTGCTGTCTTCTTCAGCTCGGCTTCCTTGGCATCCGGCTCATCGGTGAGCAGGACGACGAAGGCAGCCATCTTGTTTTCCTGGTTCTTACCGACGACCGAGTCGATTTCCTTAACCAGCTTAATCACATTTTCGTCCATCTTCCGGGCGAAAATTTTAACGACCGGTCGAGCACCATACTGGCAGCGGTAGCACAGTTTTTCACCGGCTGAAGGACCGGTCACATCCGCGACATAGAAGGCACCCGGGTAATCACCGACCTGCAACCCTGACTCAATGTCTGCCGCCGGAGCTGCCGTCATTCCGGCAGCGAGTATACTGAAAGCCACAATCGTACGCATCACGCGAATCTCCTTGGTTTAACCGGGGGAAAAAAGGGTGGGGCCAACGATCCACACCCACGAATTCACTGAACAGTTTCGGGCGGGATGCCCCGCCCGTCAACTCACCTGTTGCCCTGCCTGCGTGAGGCAGAGCAATCAGAAACGACAGACGCCGACGCGATTGAGTTCGGATCAGCCCGCCGCGCCTGCTTATTATTGAGTCGAGACAGTCACCTGTCTAACGACATTCAACACTGATTTTCCATCACTGGCGGGTTCCACGTCTGTGTTCCGGTTCACAATTGTGCCATCGAGGCCGATCACAAAGGTCCACCGACGTGGCGTAACGCCGCGGACCAGTTTTTGCGGCTTTCCTTCAATCACCCGGGTGATCTCTCCGCCATCCCGTACCGGAACACCGAACAGCCTGGCGACGTTGCCGTCAACGTCGGCCAGCAACGGAAAGTTCAGCGAATGAGTCTTCTTGAACAACTGGTGGTTACGGACGGTGTCGCCACTGACTCCGACAACAGTAATCCCGGCTCGTTTCAGTTCATCCAACTGGTCTCTGAAACTGCAGGCCTGCTTCGTACAGAAGGCCGTCATGTCTGCCGGGTAAAAATAGACAACGACAACGCTCTTTCCAACGTAATCTGAAGAAGACCACTTCTGACCCTGATCATCCACTGCTAAAAACGCCGGAGCTTTATCGCCCGGACGCAGGCAGACAGTTGGATTTTCAGCCGCAGCAACAGGAATCCACGTGGCGACCAACAGCAGATAAGTCAAACAGCGTGACATGGCTTGAATAGCTAGCTTCTATCCGGGCACCTACAACGCTGTCGCGGAGTGGCCGGACCGAATGCAAAATGAGGTGGGAGCACGGAGGAAGGAGGGCAGGGCGAACAGTTCGTTGAACGTTCTGAAAACAAGCATATACGCAGGAACGACTTCCGTCAAATCATCGCCCCCGGATACCGGACGAGTTTACGGGATTCCAGCGCGGTCGATCTGAGACAATTGGCGCTTGGTTCGCCAGTGTTTTTACAGTTCAAATGCCTTTGCAGCAGATTCACGGGAGTCAGCAGAAGCGGTCTTGCTGCAATTTCACCCACTCGCGACAATCCCCAAACGCAATTCCCGTGCGAAATCGTCAGATTTTACAAGCTCAGCACAACTTACCGCACCGCGGCAACCGGCCGGCGGTCGCCGCGAAAACGATATCGTGACGTTTAAAGTTCATCCAGGCGGAAATGACGATCCTTGCTGCTGCCGCCGCAGGCAGGCAGCGGTCGCGTTGGTGCTGTCCGCGCTAATGCCGTCCGCACTGATGGTCGGATTCAGCGGCTGCCTCTCTGCACCGCCAATAAGCGGTGTCCCGGAACGCGTGAATGCCGTGCAGGTGTCGGCCGACCAGTACGATGTGATGTGGGAACGGGCGGTCGCTGTGCTGAACGACCGTCACTTCATGGTCGCCCGGGAAAGCAAAGTCGAAGGTGTGATTGAGACTCATTGGCGCGCCGGATCAAACCTGTTTGAACCGTGGCATCAGGATTCAGTGGGCTACCAAAACAGACTGGAAAGCACGCTGCAGTCGATTCGACGCCGCGTTGTCATCGCGTTTCAGACCGTTTCTCCGGGTTCCGTCATGATCAGTGTCCGGGTCGATAAAGAGATTGAAGACGTACCACCGTCCGTCGGCATCGACGGAACCGGAGTCACCGCCCCGGTACTGTCGGCGGGACGGACGGGGCGAGACCAGATATCCGGCCAGCCGGGTATTTCCCGGTGGCTGCCCAGGGGCACCGACCCGGCGCTGGAAGCAGAACTGCTGCATCAGATCCGCCACGCAACGCTGCGTTAGACATTCCGTTCATCATTGACGGAACGCGTCGATCTGGTTGTTTCCCGGCACGTGCGTGGTATCATCCCGCCCACGATGACTAACCGGAGCCAGGTGACGTATGCCGGAAGGAATTCGGGAACTTCCCGAGGACATTCTGACGCGACTCCGCGATCGAGCGCGAATTACCGGGGACAGCGAACACAACCTGCTGGTTTCGCTGGTTACGGATGCGCTGGATGCGTCCGAACTGATGATTCCGGAAGTTCCCGCCCGAAAGCCGGAACCGCTGTCGCTGTTTCCGAACGATGAGGCATGGGAACCCGAGGTAGTGAAACAGCCAGATACCAGCCTTCCCTTTTCCTTCATCGATCTGTTCGCCGGTGTCGGCGGGCTGCGTCTGGGACTCGAAGCCGTCGGTGGCCACTGCGTTTTTTCCTGCGAAAAGGACAAGTACGCCTGCCGAACCTATCAGCACTGGTTTGGCGAGGATCCGACGGGCGATGTCATGGAGCTGTCACAAAAGGGCAGCGTGCCGGATCATGATCTTCTGGCTGCCGGGTTTCCCTGCCAGCCATTTTCCATTGCCGGCGTGTCAAAGAAAAACAGCCTCGGCCGTGCGCACGGGTTCAAGGACAGAACGCAGGGCACCCTGTTCTTCCATCTGGCAGAAATCATCGATCAGAAGCAGCCGCCGGCGCTGCTGCTGGAGAATGTGAAGAACCTGAAGTCGCACGATCGGGGACAGACCTGGAATACCATCCGAGGCACTCTGGAAGAACTCGGCTATGTCGTGTTCGATCGGATTGTCGATGCCGCCGACTATGTTCCTCAGCACCGTGAACGGATATTCATCGTCGGCTTCCGCCGCGATGTCTTTGGTGACGAACCAGCCTTCACGTTTCCGGCTCCGCCAGACACGCCCGGGCCTAAACTAAAGGATATCCTGCTGAAGGATGTGGACGAAAAATACACGCTGTCTGACAAGCTGTGGAACTACCTTCAGGATTACGCGGAAAAGCACCGCCGAAAAGGCAACGGGTTCGGATGCAGCGTCGCCAAACCCAACGGCATCACCCGGACACTCAGCGCCCGCTATCATAAGGACGGGTCTGAGATTCTGATTCCGCAGGCTGACTCAAAGAACCCGCGTCGCCTGACTCCTCGTGAAGCCGGCCGCCTGATGGGCTTCCCGGAAGAACTGCTGCTGCCCGAATCTCAGATCGTGTCAGACACTCAGGCGTACCGCCAGTTCGGCAATGCCGTGGTCCCCGGAGTCATTACCGCGGTGGCACGCCAGATCATCACGGTGATGCGCGAGGCCGTCGTGACCAGATCCGGCAACGGCTGTCTTCTGAAAGCCGGTCGCAAAAGGCGGAAAAACCCCTCTCTGGTCTCGCAGCAGCTGTCTCGCAGCAAACCCCGCTGAGCGTATTTCCGGCGGCCGCTAAGGAGTGTCCGGTCAATGATTGTCGCCTTTCGCGGAGCGACGCGAAAAGAATGAGTACTCTCTCGCGTCCCCGGAAACGGACTAACAGTGGTCGCGGCAAAGCCGCGACTGTAGTTGCAACACCCACGCCACTTCATACAACCCGCTGCCACGAACCCAACGCCCCCACAATTCAAACGCGGTTCCTGTGCACAGTTCGGGCCCCGCCCGAAGGTCCTGCGGTCCCAGGCGGAGCCTGGGACCGAGGCGGGACAACTGTCTGGTCGGAATTTTCGGGGGACACGGAGCCAGAGAGACCCTGGCAGTTGCATCCGTAATTCAAGCGACGTCCCCCGCGAAAGGCGACAATGACGGAAGTTCCGGGAGGGCCTGCGTGGACCGTGTTCGGGTATGGAAGTCTTTCGCAGGACGGGGGACCAGACGCGTTGAAAACAGAGTCAATTTCCCCAATGCTGCAAAACTGACCGTTCCGCAGTAAGGCTGCCTGGATAAGTTGGTGCTGTCTGGGAACGGCGGGCGATCAGATCAGAGATCGCTGGCTGTGACGGACGTGTCCTGCAGGGGCTTGTCCGGATTGCGAGTCACCACCACGATGATCTCAACTGTAAACTGGACTCCACCGCCTGCGCCTCCGCCGCCCTGGACGGCTCCAGCGCCACCATAGCCGGCTTCGTAGCCGCCCGCATTACCGCCGCCGGCATTACCGCCTGAGACCTGTTCAAGGACGACGTCCATGGTCTGAATGGTGCCGTCGGTGCTCTCCTTCACACCGTCATACCACAGGATTCCCCGAGCACGGTCTTCTCGTTTGATTCCTTTGGTTCGCTTTTCATAGTGTTCGACGATGTCCTGCATGTCCTTCACACGCTGCGGGACCACGCGGACTCGCGTATAATACACGATGGTTTTGTCCGGCGCGGCGTCGCCGAGGGCTTCAGCCGCAGGGCCGGGAATGACAACACGGATTGAACGTTCCGGGACGCCGTCCTTGTGAAGTCGAACGGGCAGCAGGCCGTCGAACGCAAGGTTCGGATCGTCGGAGACGTCGGCCAGCCGCTGTTTCAGTGACAGAACCATGTCCTGAGTTGCCCGGACCCACGACAACTCCGGCCCGGGGACGCCCGGCGGGCCCGCCGGCTGTCCCGGACGTTCCCGCGGCAGAGCCTTCAGTACACTCAGCATGCCCGGGTCACGCGCGATGACTTTAAACAACCCGCTGCTGGTCAGCGATTCGGCTCCTTCGGCGTGAGATCGAGAAAGCAGATCGAAGGCGGCGTGTCGGACGTCGTCGGACGGAATGGTGGACGCGAACGCCAGCATGTCGCCGGCGGACGCGAGCGACGCTTCAGCCTGCAGCAGGTCGGCCAGCTGGCTGGTGATGCTCGGAGACCAGAGCGTCTGAGCCACTGGCAGAAAGGCAGCTTCGGCCACGGGGACGGGAGGAAACGGCGGCGGAGCGGCAGCACCGCCGGGCCCCATTCCCTGCGTTCCCGGATAACCGCTAAAGCCGCTGCCTTCTTCGTAGCCGGGATTCGCCATCGCGGATGGATCATTGGGATATCCTGCCATCGCCGCACCCCCGGCGCCCATGCCGGGGTTGGGATATCCGGCCATGGCGCCTTCAGGATAGCCGGCCATCTGTCCCTGCATCCGCCCGCCACCCGGCGCAGGACCACCAGGCTGGGTCGGCGGCGGGGCAGGCCGTCCCAACGCCAGAAAGTGATCTGCCGGACGTTGCGCGACCGCTGCGATACTTCGAAATGTCGCCGCACTGTTGCCTGGATTGCGGACCGCGTTGCTGACGGCCGCTTCCAGCAATGTCTGGACCTTCTGGATGTTCGGCGACGGGGCAGAAAATACTTCGCGAATCACGAGCTCTGAATTGTCATCAGCGGACAGTGGCGTTCGGACGGTTCCTTCGACAATGCCTTCGATCATGGTCCATGCCTGAGGACTGTTGTTCTTCACGAGACCGCGAACGACGGCAGCGATCAGATCCTTGTTCTGAAGATTGCCCGCCGGACGATTGCCGCCACCGTATCCGGATCCACCGTTTTCGTAGCCGGACGAAGGATATCCGGGCGCGCCGTTCGGGTAGTCGCTGCCCATTGCCGCTCCACCGGGGTAGCCCGCTCCGGGATAACCTTCCATCCCGGGCTGCATCGTCTGCGACATCGTGGCGGGATCAGCACTTCCGTCCGCCGGGTACCCCTGAGCCCCGGCGGCTGCGGGATAGCCGCCGCCCGGGTATCCCGCGGCGGTGCTGTTCTGGGCATTCGCAGCGGAATTCTGCAGATTCGCCGCGGCCCCGCGCGTGGCCTGAGCCGCCTGAGGGGAAAAGCCGAGCAATGATTCTCCGAGCATCACTTCAAGGCTGTCCAGATAGGGACGCTGCAGATGCGGACGATCAGAATGTCGGAAAGTCGGCTCCAGCCAGGCGCCGCCGGGCGGGACCGGTCTGGGCCCACCGGGTTGTGCTGGCTGCAGTGAGCTGGGATAGCCGGCTGCTCCGGGTATCGGTCCGCCAGCAGCTCCCGGCACAGATCCGTCGGGACTGGTTCTGCCGACCACGTCGGCCATCAATTCGACAAACGCCGGGTCACCAACAGACGACTCGGCCCGAGCTTCGATGGCCTGCAGCACGCGGGCATCTCGTTCATCGACAGCGGCCAGCAGTTGATCGTCGGTCCACTGACGGACATCACCAGGACGTCCCGGTTGTCCCTGCCCATAGCCGGGGCCACCAGCGCCGCCACCGGCTTCATAATTGCCGCTGGGGTCATATCCACTCATCATGGCGGGATCGCCGCCGGGGTAACCACCCTCTGCGCCCGGGTAGCCAGCTCCACCACCGGGATAACCGCCTTCTGCGCCCGGATAGCCGCCTTCTGCACCGGGGTAACCGGCTCCGCCGTCGGGGGCACCGCCGGGATAGCCTGCTGCCGATCCGGCCATATCCGCTCCGGCGTAATCTTCTGCTCCGCCGCCACCAGCTTCGTAGCTTTCGGTGGTTGGTACCTCACTGCCTGCCATGGTGCTGGGGGACTGGCCTGCCGCAGCGTTGGCGGTCGGGTCTGAGTCAGTCGCTGAAGTGGCTGCACCGCCGTCGTCTCCACCACAACCCATGAAGCAACACAAGACGATGGCAGCGCCACAACGGGGGAAGACAACAGGGGCGAGTATTCGCATGAATGAAACTCCGACGACGGATTTCGAGGGCCGTTGAAACACGAAGAGCAGTGACCGCCAGGGCGTACCGGTGGCGTCGCCTGGTCCCTGATGTTATCAAATGATTCCTGAAAAAGGACAGAAATCCACGGAAATTGAGTGTCCGGCGGGCCTGACGTCGGCAGCTCAGGGGGCCGTCTTTGACACCAGAGTCGCGACGGACTGCTCGGGCGACTGAAAGCGTTTTCGCTGCAGATGGACCGTGATGGCGGTGGAGCCGACTTCGCCAAACACCCAGATTTCCTGAACATTCTGAGCCGAAACGACTCGGATTCGCCGTGACGGTTCACCGAGCGTGCCGATAATCTGAGCGCGATTCATGCCGGCCACAACCCGGCCTTCCCGCATGGCCAGTTCGACGTCATTGCGGGGCAGGCTGGCCACTTCTGACAGCGTCAGCCACCGGTCGTGGAGTCGTGTCCAGCCGAGTCGTTCCAGACGCTGGCCGATTTCTGCGGCTTCTTTCGGAGCCGCTTTTTCAGCCTTCATCCAGGCCCGCTTCAACAGACTGGCCGCGGCTTCGGCATGTTCGGGCTGTTTCCATCGTTCCCACGCAAACAGATATTCATCCGCCATCAGCAACTGGCCATCCAGCTGATTGTTGTTCAGGCGGGCTTCCTGAGCCTGCAGCCATTCTTCCAGCGTCTTCTGAAATTCCTCAGACCGGCCGGTGTTGCTGAGCAGCAGTTCGACGTCCTCCAGCTGTTTGCGTGTCATCTGCGGTACCCGTTCCAGCCGGTGGTCGGCGTACAGCGTCTTTACACGGTCGATTTCGACTGTTTCTTCAGGAAGTTCCCGCGTCAGCGTGGCAGCAATGGCCTGGCCATTACTGCCGTCCGGCTTCAGACCACGCAGGATGTCCGCCAGCCGGACCAGACGATAGAACCGACGATGCATCCGCTGCCGGCTGGCGACGTCAGCGGCTTCATATTCACTCACCATGTTTTTCAGAAACATCTGTTCGGCGTCCGGTGTGGGAAAGGCATTGGGACGATCCCAGCCGGTCAGCGACTGTCGCATGTCGCGCAACAGCAGTTGCTGGTCAGCCGTTGAGGACCTGTAGCGGGCCACCATGCTTTCAAAGCGGATGGCATCCATGGCGGTCTCTGGAAACCCCATCGCGGCTCCGCGGTCAGCCAGTTTCAGCAGCCCCGCGGGATCCTGCCTCAGCTGCCGTCGTTCCTGAGCGAAGACTTCCCGCCGCAGCTGCAGTATCTGTGCACGCAGTTCGTCGTCGTCGTAGAATTCCGCGATCGCCGCATATTCATCGGCAAGTTCGTACAGCTTCCGGGGATCTCTGTCGTCGACCTTTGCGACCATGGCCGTCAGTCGCGTCATATCGGTGGCACCGATGGCGATACGGCTGACGTCCATGTAATGCCGGCTGCCAGCCTGCCGCAGTACTCCGGAAACAGTCACGCGCTGCTTGGCCGCCACTCCAGGAGGCAGCACGGTCGTGCGGGCCGGTGTCATCAGTACCGGAAGGTTCTCAAGACGAAACTGTTTGGCCACTCGGCCTTCGTAGCGGCCTGAGATGGTCAGTACGATCTTTTCGCGAATCCACGTGTCCCACTGTTCCTTCTGTTCCATCACTTCGCGAACCGTCAGTGTTTCGGCGGCTTCAACAGACCCGACGCCCCTCGGCATGGCTGCCAGGACCATCGATATCAGCACGATGTTTCGTGCTGCGCGCAGTGACGCCCGGCCGTATGAATGAATCATATTCCTGCTCCCGTTCCGGCCTCCGCGGCCGTCTGTTTCGCTGCGCGGGTCGCGGGCTCGGTGGCGCGATGTTCCCATGTTTCTGAAGACTGTACGAAGTCCTTCTGCCGCGACAGCACAAGAGCCAGATCGGACTCTTCCTCCGTGTCCAGCCCGATGGTTTCACAGTGTTCCGGCGTCGTCATCAACACGAAGGAATCCGGAGCGATGATGATCTGCCATGGCTGTCGACTCTGCATCGCCGGTGCCTTCACCGACTGAATGCGGGCGGCAAACAACACTCGGTTTTCCTGAGTCTGCTCCAGCAGCGCTGCCAGACCGGGCAGTGGTATTTCCACTTCCACAGCATGCCGACCCGGAGTGGCCGGAAACTGCATCAACAGCACCGGACGGTCGCCGGCTTTTGTCCGCAGCCATGAATCAAAGACAAATGTGCCCGACTCCGCCACTTCCCGGACGCGTTCCTCGGCATCGTCCACCAGGCGGTTTGAGTCGTCGTACACCTGATGAAAAGCGGTCAGCAGATCTGACGTCGCCATCGAATTCACCGCCGCCGTTTCCCGCAGCAGATTAAGTCGCAGTCTCCATTCCGGATCCTGGCGGCCGAGCGTATAGCCGGCGTCTATCGCTTTCAGCAGCGTGGCTTCCAGATTCACCATATCTGACACCGACAGAAACTGTTCGATTTCTTCGCCCGCCTTCAGCCACGTCTGCTGTGCCGCCTCCAGCCGCTGCTGCCATGTCATCCAGTAGATGGTCAGCCCCACGACCGCCACCATCGCCAGCATCAACAGGCGAAACGGCGTGAAGGTCCTGGCCAGCAGGGTACGAATATCGATTCGAGGCAGGTGAATTTCAGGCAGAGCCCACAATCGCCTGACGGGAACCTCTGTCGTCGCCCGGCCGGACTCGGCTGATTTGGTCGGTTTCTGCTCGTCGCCTGTCGCGGCCCGCCGTCGTGCCGGCAGCAGTTCGGCGACGACGGCTTTTAACCGTTCGGCGAAGCTGCCACCCAGAACTTCACTGCTGACGCTGGGGGTCGCGGGATACGGATTGGCAGGCAGCACAAACACAGACTGGCCACATCGAGCACACTCGGCATCGATCCACGAACTCCGGCGAATGCCTCGGACGGTCTCACCGCACTCGCACCTGACTTCGAAAGGCACTTCCGAGTTCGCCGGGGCTTCGCCTTCCAGTCGGGCTTTCAGGCGGATCAGATTTTGGAAGAAAACAGCCATAGCAGTGAATGGTATTCAGCGTCGGACGGAATGTCGCCACTGAAGGACGTGGATCATCATCGCAAAGCGACTTAACCCCGGTTGAGCTCGGCCACAGCCGGAATTCAGAGTTGTGCTGTCGTGAAATTCGTCCGAGCCCCGTGCGGCCGGCGGCACCAACAGCGAGTTCTGGCGAAGTCCGGGCATGATAATCAAGCCATGCCAACGCCGTCATTGACTGATCGACAGTCGAATTTTGTCTGCTTGTTTCGAGGTCTTTCGCAAAACTGCCTGCCGAATTGACGTGACAAGCTCCAATCCGGGATTGGCGACGGCAACGAACGCGTGGTGCTGCAGAGATCCGTGGAACCCGGCCGCTGTTACCTCATGGATCGCCAATGACGGACTTGGAAGTCCGACATATAGAAGTACCGAACGGCATTCAGTCTGCATTCAGTCTGGGCCTGTCCCTTTTCCACTCTTTTTTCCACTCTTTCTGGTGCTTTTCCCCTTTCCACTTTTCCCCGTTCCGCCGCACAATGCAGGTTATCGCCCCGGTAAAGATTCGGGGAATCCGGGCAGGTCGGGAATCCATCCACACGATGCAGGTGAGGAATTCAGTTAATGATTCGGGCATTTCAGACCGTGATACGGCTGGATGAATCGGTCTTTGTCACCTGCGATGTCTGCGATGGCAGGGAGAACCCGGCAGTCCCGCATTCGGCCTGACATTTTACACGAAACACCCCGTCAGGGTTCCGATCGTCTTATTGTAAGGTGAAGTTGCGTTCCTGCAGGAATGGGCCATGTCCGACGTGTTCGCAGAACCAATTGAAGCAGATGAAGTGGCTGCCACGGCCAGGTCTCTGCCGGCGTTATCACAGACGACCACTCAGATACATGCGATCCTTGCAGATGAATCCTTTGATATTCAGGATCTGCTGAGAGTGATTTCGCTGGACTCGAGTCTGGCTGCGAAGCTGCTGCGGATGGCCAATTCAGCAAGGCATGCGGGTTCTCAGCCGACGGCTTCGCTTCAGGAGGCGCTGATTCGTCTGGGATCCGGAGCCATCATGACGGCTGCGTTTGCCGAGATCGCACGTCCGTCCGACGAAATTGATCTGTCTTCGTTCCAGCTCACCGCCGAACAGTACTGGCAGCATTGTATTTCAGCGGTGGCCGCGGCAGAAGAACTCAGCGCCCGCAACGTCGCTGGTTTCGGACCCGGATTTACGGTGGCCGTTCTTCTGCACGATTTTGGCAAGACCATTCTTGCTCGTCATATCACCCCATCACGCCTTCGCCGGATGGAGGCATTTCGCGCGGCGAACGTTGGTCTGAGTCCGGTGGATGTGGAGCGTCGGATTCTCGGCATCGACCATGCCATGGCCGGTGGAATGGTGGCTCGACACTGGAACCTGCCGTCGGATGTGGCGACCGCGATCGAAAATCACCACAACCCCTGCGACTGGGGACAGACGCTGACAAATGGTGTCGTGCTGGCCGATCAACTGGCCTACGAATCCGTCGGAAAACAGACGTTTTCATTGGGGGCATCCGAGATCGTCGCGGACGCAATGCTGGCCTTGAATCTGGATGACAGCACGTACGAGAGCGTGGCTGCAGCCAGCAGGAGCCGTTATCAGGTGCTGCTGAATCTCTTCTGCTGACCGCCTCCGGGCCGCTGTGGCCGAATTTGAATGACGGGTTTCACGGCTTCCGTTCCGCAATCGATTTCTCTGACGGCCCGAACCCGCTATTCTTCCCGCCTTTGACCGGCCGACGGCGCACGGCCGGCGGGCCTGACCCGAACGCGGCTCGTCGACAGAATCGCTGCTTCCGGCCTGCCAGCACGGCCTGCCTGAAAACAGAGTGGCGGGTTGGATTCTGAACCTCCATCGCGGCCCGCGGGTCTGTGTCCCTGTTCACCGCGGTGGTCCTGAAAATCTGCGAAACCTAAAGAAACATGCCTCGTTACGACTTCAAACGCATCGAATCCCGCTGGCAGCAGTATTGGGAACAGCACTCCACCTTCCAGGCTGAGTCCCCGGCCTCCGGCAAACCAAAGCTGTATGTCCTGGACATGTTTCCCTATCCTTCCGGCAGCGGACTGCATGTCGGCCATCCGGAAGGCTACACGGCCACCGACATCGTGTGTCGTTATTCCCGCATGACGGGAAAGAATGTCCTGCATCCGATGGGCTGGGACAGCTTCGGACTGCCGGCTGAAGAACACGCGGTGAAGACCGGGACACATCCGCGCGAAACCACTGAGCAGAACATTGCCACCTTCAAACGACAGCTGAAGATGCTGGGATTCAGTTACGACTGGTCCCGCGAACTGGCCACCACGGATCCCGACTACTACCGCTGGACACAGTGGATCTTTCTGCAGCTGTTCGATACCTGGTACGATCCGGAACACGAATGGACCGGACCGGACGGTGTCTCGCGCATCGGCCGGGGGCGACCCATCAGCGAACTGCCGATTCCTGCCGAGGTCACCGCTGCCGGCACCGAGGCCGTCCGTCGTTATCAGGACAGGCATCGCCTGGCTTATATCTCGGATGCTCCGGTCAACTGGTGTCCGGCTCTGGGAACCGTTCTGGCCAATGAAGAAGTTATTGACGGCAAGAGCGAACGCGGCTCACATCCGGTTGAACGTGTGGCCCTGAAACAGTGGATGCTGCGGATTACCGCTTACGCTGACCGACTGGCCAGCGAACTGGATCATCTGGACTGGCCTGACAGCATCAAACTGCTGCAACGCAACTGGATCGGCCGCAGTACGGGGGCGGAAGTCGACTTTTACATCGGCAACCGGAACAAAGGCAGCCAGGACGACGTGTCACCTGAATCTGTGCTGGCCGGGTTTGACGCATGGAAAGCCGAACGAGCTGCCAGCGGGTGGCCGGCAGAACCCGGCACGGATGTCCTGCGCGTGTACACGACGCGACCGGATACTCTGTACGGCGCTACGTATATGGTCATCGCGCCGGAACATCCGTTTGTGGAATCTCTGACTTCAGCCGAACAGAAAGCTGCTGTCACCGACTACTGCCGGAAGGCTGCCACGAAGAGTGACCTGGACCGGACAGAACTGGCGAAGGATAAGACGGGCGTATTCACCGGATCCCGGGCCGTGAATCCGGTCAGCGGCGAACGGATTCCCATCTGGATTGCTGACTACGTACTGATCAGCTACGGAACGGGCGCCATCATGGCCGTGCCCGCACACGACCTGCGCGACTTTGAATTCGCCGTCAGGTTCGACATCCCCGTCATTCAGGTCGTACAGCCTCCGGAAGGATGGGAACCGTCCAAAGACGAAGCGGCGGTCGCCGTGGAAGTCGACGGACAGAAACTGGTGCCCTTTGCCGGCCGCGGCACGGCGATGAATTCAGGCGAATACAACGGACTGTCCACGGACGATTTCAAGAGGCAGCTGACAGAACAGCTGAACAACTCAGGGCTGGCACAAGCCGCCGTCAATTACAAACTGCGCGACTGGCTGTTCAGTCGACAGCGGTACTGGGGCGAACCGTTCCCGATCTGGCACGAACTTGATGCCGACGGCAATCCTACCGGCCTGATGCGAACCGATGATGTGGCTTCGCTGCCGGTGCTGCATCCTCATATGGACGACTTCAAACCCGCCGGTACGCCGGAACCAATGCTGGCCAAAGCAGAACAGGACTGGCTGTTCAGGACGGCCGATGACGGTACTCGCCTGAAACGGGAAACCAACAGCATGCCGCAGTGGGCCGGCAGCTGCTGGTACTTTCTGCGGTTCTGCGACAACAAAAATAGTACCGCGTTCATCGATCCGGAACTGGAAAAGTACTGGATGCCCGTCGACCTCTACATCGGCGGAGCGGAACACGCGGTGCTGCATCTGCTGTACGCGCGTTTCTGGCACAAGGTGCTGTTTGACCGCGGTCATGTCAGCATGGTGGAGCCGTTTCAGAAGCTGGTCAACCAGGGCATGATTCTGGGCGAAAACGGCGAAAAAATGTCCAAGTCCCGCGGCAATGTCATCAACCCGGATGATGTGGTCCGGGATTATGGAGCCGACAGTCTGCGGCTGTACGAAATGTTTATGGGGCCGCTGGAACAGGTGAAGCCCTGGAGCATGTCCGGCGTGGAAGGCGTTTACCGGTTTCTCGGTAAAGTCTGGCGCATGATGGTTGACGATCGTGCCGAAGACGTGGTGCTGCACGCCCATGTCACCGAAGATGAACCAGCTGACACTCAGCTGCGCATGCTGCACAAGACGATCAGGGCGGTGACCAACGATATCAACAAGCTGAGCTTCAATACGGCGATCAGCCGCATGATGGAATTCACCAATTTCATGTCTCATGAAGACAGTCGGCCGAAGTCCGTGCTGGAGCCGTTTGTGCTGCTGCTGAGTCCGTTTGCACCACATATCGCCGAGGAACTGTGGTCAGCACTGGGGCACTCAACCACCCTCAGCCGCGAACCGTGGCCGCAGTATGATGAAGCGCTGCTGGTTGAAGACACGCTTGAGATCCCCGTCCAGATCAAGGGCAAACTGAAGGCCAGAATTCATGTGCCCAACGGTCTGGATGCGGCCGGACTGCAGGCCGCAGCGGAAGCCGACGAAGCCGTGCAGAAGCACCTGGAAGGCAAGACCGTGGTCAAGGTGATTGCTGTCCCGGGACGAATGGTGAACTTTGTGATCCGGTAGGCACGGCCGCTGAAGTGCTGCCGGTAGGTGCTGCCGGTGCCGCGGAAACGAAGCGGCCGTGGTGCTCACACCTGCCCCATGACCTCAGTGCGACGGAACCGGCGAAGCTGTCAATCTGGCTGCCCCTGAAACGGCTTCGGTGGTTCTCGGCCCTGTTCACTACCGATTCCCATTTTCCCGCTGTACCGTATGGACGCCGGGGACCTTGAATGGCGTGGTGTCCGCTTGTCATCAATCGCTGACAACACGACTGAATGGCTCGTAAAAACTTAGGACAGAGTGAAATTATCAATGACAGATCAAAATCATCGAACACGATGGCAGGTCTCCGGGCTGTTTCTGACGCTGGTGGTAATGCTGAACGCGGGGGCCGCTGCCCGGGAAGACTCTGATCGAGAGGTTCAGCCGGGAGTCCCTGCAGGGACCGTCACATCGGGGCAGTTCCATGACAGTCAGATCTTTCCCGGAACTCACCGTGACTACAGCGTCTATGTGCCGGCTCAGTACAGCGCCGACGAACCGGCCGCGCTGATGGTGTTCATGGACGGACGCGGCTACGCGAATCCCAGGGGAGCGTTTCGCGTTCCGATTGTGTTCGACAATCTGATTCATCAGAAGGCGATGCCCGTCACCATTGCCGTGTTTGTGAATCCGGGAACGATTGCAGCAACGATCCCGGGGGCGCGTGACCGCAGCAATCGATCGTTTGAATATGACTCGCTGGGCGATCGATACGCCCGCTTTCTGATTGATGAATTCCTGCCTGTTGCGCTGAAGGGACTGAATGTTGACACCGATCCCGCCCGGCGGGCTGTCTGCGGGATTTCGTCCAGCGGCATCTGTGCGTTTACCGTGGCCTGGGAACGGCCCGAGCAGTTCGGGAAGGTGCTGAGTCATATCGGCAGCTTCACCAATATTCGAGGCGGCTGGGCCTATCCGGGGCTTGTGCGGAGAACAAAGGACAATCCGAAGGCAATCAAGGTGTATCTGCAGGATGGTCGCAACGATCTGAATAATCTGCACGGCAACTGGCCGCTGGGGAATCAGGATCTTGCCGCGGCTCTGCAGTTTGCGGGTTACCAGTATCGCCTGCAGATGACGGAAGGTGGTCACAGCGGAAAGTGGGCCGGCGAAGCGTTGCCCGAGGCTCTGAAGTGGCTGTGGGATGATAAAGCCGATTCCACCAAGATTCCCATCGTGGAAACCAGACCGAAATGGGAACCGCATCCGGATGCGATTGCTCGCGATGACGTGCCGAAGGGCACGGTCGAAAAAATGCAGCCGTGGGAATCTTCCGTCTTTCCGGGCACGACACGCGACTGGGCCGTTTACGTACCCGCCCGGTATAAAGCTCAGCAACCCGCCGCATTGATGGTGTTTCAGGATGGAGAAAGAATGCGCGACGTAAACGGGCGCTGGCGCATTCCCACGGTCTTTGACAACCTGATCGCTCGTGGCGATATGCCACCCACGATTGCGGTCTTCCTGAATCCGGGGCACGACAAATCAAAACCCAGAAGAAACGGTCGGCATTCCAATCGAAGCTTCGAATACGACAGTCTGGGCGATCGCTACGCTCGCTTCCTGCTGGAAGAAATTATTCCGGAAGTGAAAAAGCGATACAACATTTCTGACGATCCGAAGATGCACGCCATTGGCGGTTCCAGTTCCGGAGCGATCTGCGCCTTCACGGCGGCATGGGAGCGGACAGACTTTTTCCGAAAGGTGTATTCCAGCGTCGGCAGCTTTACGAATCTGCGAGGCGGCGACGTCTATCCGGCCCTCGTCCGCAAGACAGAACCGAAGCCGATTCGCGTGTATATGGCCGACACAAGCGGCGACGTCGACAATGCCTTTGGCAGCTGGCCGTGGGCCAACCAGCGAATGGCGTCGGCACTCAGCTACATGGGCTACGACACGCGTTTCGACTGGGCCGAAGGCTATGCTCACAATGCCGACTACGGCAGTTCCCGATTTCCGGATGCGATGAAGTGGCTCTGGCGGAACGAAGCTTACACTCCGCAGATCGACACCAGCGGAGATCTCGGAGGTGACCTGACGCTGCTGAACCTGCTGATCGCTGACGAATCGTGGGAACTGGTCGCTGACGATCTGGGCTTCGCCGACGCTTTGTGCGCCGACACCGACGGCAATCTGTACTTCTGTGACATGCGCGCGCCTTCGGTCATACGTCTCAGCGCTGCCGACGGAACAAGGACGCAGATCGCCGCAGAATCTGTCAGTGGTCTTGAATTCAGTCCCGACGGTTCGCTGTTGTACGCGTGCCAGGGAGCAAAGAACCGAGTTGTATCGATCGACCCCGGCAGCGGCGTCGTGAAAACCGTGGCCGAAGGCGTCAGACCCAACGATCTGGCCGTCACGGGTGAGGGATTTATTCTGATCACTGAAACCGGTGCTCACCAGGTGACTCGGATTGACCCGCGGAACGGAGAAGTCACCCCTGTCGACGTGGGAATCACCAAGCCAAACGGCATCGCGTTGTCCAACGGCAAAGGAACGCTGGCCGTCTCGGATTATGGCGGTACGCACACGTGGACGTTTCGGGTGAACCCGGGTGCCGTGCTGGATGCGAAGATGCCCACCATGCCGATGCGACTTCGCATCGATCCGGACGGTGAGTTTCGCTTCAACGAACCGCCGCCGTATGTCACGACGTCCCGCGGCGACGGGATGGCGGTGGATAAAGTCGGCCGTTACTACGTGACCAGTGATCTCGGAGTCCAGATCTTCGACCCGACCGGCCGCCCGTGTGGTGTGCTGCCGAAAGCGGACCACAAGCTGCCTCTGACCACCTGCATGCTGGCCGGCAGTGACCACAGCACTCTGTACATCGCGCAGGGACCGAAGATTTTTCGACGAAAGCTGACCGTAGAAAAACCAAAGCGATAAGCCCACAGCCACAGCCAGGCGATGCACGTAAACAACAGGTGGCTACCCGATGTTTATGGCTGCCGAGTTGCAGATGTTCGCCTTTTGTTCTGCGAAAGAGCGTTGTTCACAGCGTTCTTTCGCAGGGGGCACGTCGAAAGCAAGGGGGCTTTTTGCGATGACAGACCGCGCCGAAGAACCAATGATCCGCGTTGTGTCTCGTGAGCCGCGACGCGTCAGCGGCCGGGCCCCCGTGTGATGCTGTGTTGGTGCCGCCAAAGGGGGACTGGAAATGGGACTGGCTCCGAGCGACGAGTAAGCGAGTTCTGCCTTTGGGCCATCACTCGGTCGGTGCCTGTCCCATTTCCGTCGGTCCCATTTCCGTCGCCTGCAAAAGGGGGTGCCGCCAAAGGGGGAAAAGAATGATGCCTGTCCCCATTCGGCCGTAGACCAAGGGATGCGGGATTTTTTTTCGGTCCCGCAGTGAACCGTACGACGGACTTCCAGTCCGTCGGGTTAGCGCAAACAGCCCACCAACAGCCCGAATCGGGAAGACGAAGAGAATCATGCCTGTCCCCATTCAGCCCACAACGGGAGCTGCCTTTGGGCCGTCATTCGGTCGGTGCCTGTCCCATTTCCGTCGCACAACGGGAGCTGCCTTTGGGCCGTCATTCGGTCGGTGCCTGTCCCATTTCCGTCGCCTCATGCGGGACTCCGCCCGGAAACACTGTACGTTTGCGCAGGTTCCGGCCAGCCATGCAGTCGGCCTGTCCCCCAATATGGTGGCTGTCCCTGTTTGGTGTCCCTGTTTGGTGTCGTAAAGACCGCCGCATCCGCAAGTCCATCCGGCCCTGTGCTCCGGGTCACTGCTGTTCGTCGGCACGAATGTCGTTGTCATCGAGCATGCGACGGGCGCTTTCTTCCGCGGCGGCTCTGGTCAGATAGTGTCCGGTCTGAAGCCGGCGGCGAATCTGCTCAAGGCGCCCGGTTCCGGCATCCGGATTCTGCTGCAGCAGGTGCTGGAGTTCTGCAAAGGACGGGAGGACTTCCGGCCGTTCGGTCGGCTGACCATCAACCGCATCAGCTTCGGGGCAACCGTCGTCAGAATTTTCCGGGCCGGAGTCAGACATCGAAGCAGATTCTTTATCCCATGTCTGAGACCGCGTGAATTCGCGGCGGTCAGAGGACTGAACAAGGGCAAGGTGTGGACGACTCATGACGGCGCTGGCCCGGAAAGTGACTCGTGGGGCCACCGTATCATCTACTGCTGATGATACACAGGCGGCCCGTGCTGATCGGCTCTCGCAAGGGGTCATCGAGTCGATTGATGCAAACTTGCCTTTGATCCGGGCACCCCGATTCCATGATTCACCCGTGAACATAGGGGTTGTGCGGGATTTTCGCAAATTCTGCGGCTCAGTGAGTTTTCGGCTGCAACACGTTTTGCCACAACAGGTTACGAATCCTACCCCCTGGGCTTGAATGGTGAGACCGTTCACTCACAATCTGCGTCCCGACAAGAAGTTGCAATCAGATTCTGGTGTTGAAGTTTCTCCACAGGTCGGCGTGATCCGATCAGGCAGGATTTGTCGGGGCGAACGGCGGTTCGAGCCGCTGCGATCGGCGCGGTCAATGCGGACTGCCGAGTGGAGAACGCTGAAGACGTGGGTACGGGGTCGGGGAAGATCCCCTTCAGAAAAACGCAGGGCGTTGACTTCGGTGTCTTCAGCAGGTGCTGCAAGAAGGATAAGAAATGGGTCAGAGTGACGCAGACGCGTCCGAACGCGGGCAACCGAGATTTGTGGTCGGTATCGATCTGGGAACGACGAATTCAGCCGTCGGTTATGTCGATACAGACGCGGCCGACCAGGCGTGGCACGTTGAAACACTTCTGATACCTCAACTGGTCGCCCCCGGTCAGGCTGAGGCCCTGCCGACGCTGCCGTCGTTTCACTACGAACCCGCGGATGGAGAACTGGCGGCGTCTGAGCGACAGCTTCCGTGGGCGACGGATCAAGCCGACGGACTGGTCGGTGCGTTCGCCCGTGATCATGGAATCCAGGTTCCCGGCCGCATGATTGCCTCGGCCAAATCCTGGCTGTGTCACCCGGGCGTGGACCGCACGGCCGGTATTCTGCCGTGGCAGGGAAGTGACGATGTCAGTCGACTGTCGCCCGTCGAAGTCAGCAGTCGATTCCTTAGTCATCTGGTGCACGCCTGGAACCAGCATTTTCCGGACTTTCCGCTGGCAGAACAGACGGTTGTTCTGACCATACCTGCCAGCTTTGACGAAGTTGCGCGCAACCTGACCATTCAGGCAGCACAGAAAGCCGGATTGCCCCGGGTCCTGCTGATCGAAGAACCTCAGGCAGCGTTCTACGCATGGATTGATCGTCACCGTCACGACTGGGAGCAGCAGGTCCAACCGGGACAGAAGATTCTGGTCTGTGACGTGGGCGGCGGAACGACCGACTTCACGCTGATTCGCGTCAGAGCCGGCCAGGACGGCACGGTCGTGTTCCACCGGGTCGCGGTGGGCGAGCACCTGATTCTGGGTGGGGACAATCTGGATCTGGCACTTGCCCATTTTCTTGAACGAAAATTTCAGCAGGAAGGCACCCCGCAGCTGACGCCGCGACAATGGAGCGTGCTGGTGCGAGTGTCACGTCAGGTCAAGGAAGCACTGCTTTCAGACGACGCGCCGGAAGAATTCACCGTGAGTCTGCCGGGAAGTGGTTCGCGGCTGATCGGCGGCTCACTGCAGACACAGGTGACTCGGCAACAGGTAACCGACGAGCTCGTCGAAGGTTTTCTGCCGATTACCGAATTCACCGACGTCCCGCGGCAGAACGCCAGCGGCTTTCGGGAATTCGGACTGCCGTACGCTGCCGATTCGGCGATGACACGGTACCTTGCCGCGTTTCTCCACATGCACGCCGAAACGGCTGCCGAAAACCGGATGCTGCAGGATGACGTGCATGCGGCAAGGCCGGATATCGTCCTGTTCAACGGCGGCCTGTTTGAATCACCGGTATTGAAACAGCGAATGCTGCAGGCCATTTCCGAATGGTTTACCACGGGTGACCAGTCGTGGCATCCGAAAGTACTGGACTGCGAGCGTCTGGATCTGGCTGTGGCTCACGGTGCCGCCTGTTACGGAATGGTGTCTCGGGGAGTCGGCGTGCGCATCTCGGCCGGACTGCCGCGAACCTATTACCTGGGCGTGGACACTGCAGAGGGCCATTCCGCCATCTGTCTTGTTCCCGCTGGCACTGAGCCAGGGACAGACCTTGAGCCGCCGGAGCAGACGTTTCATCTGCAGACCGGCTCACCGGTTGAGTTTCCGGTATTCTATTCCGGCACGCGCCTGACGGATGCGACGGGCGTCATTGTACCGGCCGATCGTGAACAGCTGACGGCCCTGCCTCCGATTCGCACGGTGATTCGCAGCCGCACCAATGGAGCTGCAGATCAGGACAGCAAAGCGACGGTCAGCGTTCAGGTGAACGCCCGTCTGACGGAAATCGGAACGCTGGATCTGTGGTGTGCCGGTGTCGATACCAAAGAACGCTGGAAGCTGCAGTTTGACGTCCGTTCGGCCGTGCAGACCGATGTGGCAGCTCATGAAGCCGGCGAGGCGGAAGCAGAAGGCATCGTTGGCGACGATACGCTGGCAAGCGTCGAACGCCTGCTGACATCCGTGTTCGGGCAGTCGGGCGGTGAGAAGCCGGGCGGGCTGGCGAGGCGAATCGGACGTGAAATCGGAATGAGTCGGGCGGACTGGCCGACGTCGATGCTGCGTGAGATCTGGCGGACTTTGATTGAACTGGAGGCCGGACGGCGACAAAGCCCGGCGCACGAAGCCGCATGGCTGAATCTGCTTGGGTTTGCACTGCGTCCCGGATTCGGATTCGCTCTGGATGACTGGAGGATCGAAACAACCTGGGACGTGATTCGCGGCCGGCTCATTCACACCACGTCGGAAGTCCGGAATCAGTGGTGGATCATGTGGCGACGTATTGCCGGTGGACTGTCCGGAGGACAACAGAATGCCACGGCCTCGCCGCTGCTGAGTTCCATTCGTCAGACCGCGCAGCAGATCAGGACCGGTCGCGGAAAGGGAGGTGCCATCGCACTGCATGAAAAAGACGCGGCAGAAATCTGGCGTGCTCTGGGCGCGTTCGAACAGCTGCCGCCATCGGTTCGTCGGGAGCTGGGCGACATCATTCTGCAGCTGCTGGATCGACCCAGAATGCAGACGGTTCGGGAACCGATGGTCTGGGCGCTGGGCCGGCTGGGGTCACGCGTTCCCTTCAACGGCAACGCACAGTCAATCGTGAATCCGGAAACAGCCGCTCGATGGCTCAGGCAACTGCTGGCCAGCCGGCTGGAAGATGTTCAGTCGGTGCCGCTGGCCGTCATGCAGCTGGCTCGTCGCACCGGCGATCGAATGACAGACCTGCCGGACGATGTACGAGACGAGGCGGCTCGCTACCTGAAGGAAATGGGCGGGTATCGCCGGTTCATCAGGCTGATTCGCGATGGCGGCACCACCGATGCCGAAACCCAGGCGGCCCTGTTCGGCGATTCGCTGCCGCTGGGGTTGAAAATGCACTGACAGCAGGCCAAACCCTGCCAGCACACCACCACCAGCCTGGCGGCACCCTGCCAGCACCCTGGATGCTGCCGGTAGCCGGTTGCTGGCAGCTGACGCAGGGTACTGGCCGGTGAGTTCACGGCGATCACTCGGTCGCTGCGTCGCAGCCCGCTGATGATCGCTGTCACTTTCGCCGCCTTTGAGCGGTGACCATGCTTTATGGAGAAGACGGTGTTTCGAGCCGAAGGTCTGTCGTAGCCAGCAGGATGTCTAGAATGGCTGACCGATCTTCGACCGTCAGGTGCTGAAAATCGTCGCTCTGGTCGCGGCCGGAAAATACGTCGTTCAGACGGTGAACGACCCGCTTCATGACACCTTCCGGCAGCGCGCGAAACGAATCAGAATACACCAGAAAACTGCAGGGCCACCGAAACAGCCGTTGTGTCAGATCCAGTGTTCTCAGCGACCGGTTCTGCGGATCAAACGGGCCGCGCCGGCTGAAGTTCTGAGCAAAATCGCTGGTGCCCTGCACCGGAGCGGTCAGCCGCGTTTCATCCACCAGCAACAGCGCTTTCACCACTTTCTCTGCAGCGGAATCGTAGCGACGCGAAATGGATTCCGACTGATAATCCAGCTCCCGTTCAAGGGCTCGGTTCATGATCTCAGAATCCCGGGCTGTCAGTCGCCCGGAATGATTGGCCGCGGTCAGAACATTGTGCATGTGAACCTGATGGGCCAGCACCATCAACGCCACGATATCGCTGTGCGGCGTCAGATACGGGCCTGTATCCAGCAGTGCGGACAGGTCCCGCAGATTTGCACCACCATCCATATCCAGTCGTTCTGTGGTGTCCGGATCCTCCAGCCACGAATTTCCCATGTGTCGCTGTTCACCATGCGTTCCGGTCACATACCAGCCACCCCAGCGGTTCTGGAAGTCGGTGGTGTGATCGTTCAGGGAAGTGCCGAGGCGAAACACGGGCTGACCGGAACTGTCCGGATAGACACTGCGGACAATATGGCCCGGAATCCGGCGAGTATGAGTCGATCCATGACACTGCAGACAGCGGGACGTTTCTCGCTGCAGTACGGGCGATCCCGTCGGATTCTGTTCGAGCGTATAAAAGGTCCCGCCGAGGGCCGGGTCAGCGGCCGAGATTTCGATCAGATCGCCGCGCTGCACCCACCCGACGTACACGTCGTCATTGAAATAAATCGCTCGCGGTGTACCTGGCGAAATGCGGCTGACCTGCAGACTGGTTTTGGAAAAGACGAGCGTCTGCGAAGATTCGTCAATGTCGAGCGCCGTCAGCAGCGACCGCAGATAGCCGTGGCCCGGCTGCCACTCCAGAGAAACCTCACCCGCTTCGATCCGATCGCCCAGACGGCTGACCGGATCGCAGGGGGCGGTTTCACTGTAGCTGATGGGCGGGCGCTCAAAATCCAGCTGAGCAACGGCCATTGAGCTGCACAACAGGTAGGCCAGTAGTGATCTGTAAATCATGATGACGTCCGAACATCCGCGAACAGGTCAGGTGTCACAGCGATGCTGCGTCAGTCGAGTACGGGCACCTTGTAACGCAGAGCTCCGATCGCCTGCCCCTTGGGGGCTGATCGGTAATTCTCGTGACACAGAATACACTTGTCCATCACGACCGGGATGGCCGTCGCGGCATTCAGAAACCGCTTGTCTCCTTCTGTCACGACTTCGTCATAGGCCGCTTTTCCGGCCAGCAACTGCTTGACCGCACGCTGCTCAAATCCGGCGGCCGGCTCATTTTCGTCATTCACCGGTTCGCCACTGGCGTCCAGCAGACGCACCTGATGCCAGCCTTTTTCTTCAACAGCTTCGAACAGAGCTTTGAATGCACTGCCGGCCGGCAGATCGTTTTCATCGCGGACATAATGGGTGGTAATCAGGACGATGCTGGTCTTGTAAATATCGTCCAGCATCCGGACCTCCCGCCGAGCTCGTTCAAGAGCGGGGTCTTTGACCTTCGTCTGCGGTTTGTCGTCGGCGCCGGCCAGCGGCCCCAGACACATAATGGCTGCCATTGTCAGTACCGTTCGTGATAGCGAAATTGTCTTCATTCTGAGGTTCCGTCGTAAATTTTCTCGCCTGAAAAGAAAAGTGGACTACATTGTCCTGTTCGGCAGGTTAGTGTTGCCTAAACAGGATGTCAATGTCCTGTTTCGGAATTCTTTCAATCGTCCGGTTCGTCAGCTAACCTGCGACACCTTTGCCCCGATCTGCCGGTACCGCTGCAAATGTTTTCTCAAACCGTTGAATACGCCCTTCGAGCCATTGTTCACCTGGCCCAACACTCACCGGATCCTCAGAAGACCAGCGAGATCGCTGCGGCTACGAAAGTTCCGACAGCCTATCTGTCGAAAGTGCTGCAGGGCCTGCGCGCGAAGGAACTGGTGTGTCTGCAGCGGGGCATTGGCGGAGGCGTGTCGCTGGCAAAATCACCGGACGACCTGACGATTCTGGATGTCGTGAACGCGGTTGATCCGATCCGTCGCATCACAACCTGCCCCCTGGAACTGTCCAGCCACGGAGTCCGTCTCTGCTCGCTGCACCGCCGGATGGATAACGCGATGCTGGCTATTGAGGACGCGTTTCGGTCAACAACACTGACCGAACTGCTGCAGGATCCGAACCCCAGTGTTCCACTGTGCGAAGAAGCCACGCCGGGGGCCCGGTGACTGACCGGCGACCGGCGACCGGAAATCATTGCAGGGCAGAGTAATCGGTAGCCCGCATGTAGACCGACTCGGGACGTTCTCGCAGAAATTTCCCGTCCTTCTGTGATTCCCTGGCCACTCGTTTCCATTCGTCGTCGGCGCTGAACGCTTTCCATGATGCCCTGGCAGCGTCTCGACTGTTGTGCCGCACAATGTAGATGAGCGTATCGCTGGAGGCGGGTTCATCGGCCGGATGCCAGTAGGCGACGGATTCGATTCCGTGACGTCTGAAGATCCTGATCGTGTGATCCCGAAACCGCGCATCAAGATTCTGAAGTTGGCCTGGATTCGTGCGGTAAATCCGCAGTTCGAACACAGCCTTCTTGCCCTGCCTGTCGCTCTCCGGCGTCGGGCTGTAGTCCGTGGCATCCATATATGTCGATTCCGGAGCCTTCGCCAGGATCGGCCCGTCCTTCTGAGATTCTTTGGCAACCTGTTTCCATTCGGGATCGGCCAGGAAGTCCTGCCATGACCTGGCCGCCGCCTCGCGGCTGCTGTGCTTCAGCACGTAGATCAGTGTGTTGGTGGATTTCGGTTCGTCCACGGGCACCCAGTAACCGACAGATGTCATACCGTGCTTTTTGAACAGCGCCACGGTGTGATCACGAAATCGGGCATTCAGATCATCCAGCTTCCCGTCGTTCGTGGTATAGGTTCGCAGTTCATACACATCGGCGGATGATATGGCCGGAAGGACGAACATCCCCGTTATCAAAGTGGCGAGGGCCGCGAGCCGGCAATGTATTCGGTCAGTCATGGTCTGAGTTCCCTGAACAGAATCGGTTTTCTGAATTGTACGCTCGGTCTGCAGCCGACACAAAGTCAGAGCGACAATTGCCAGCCATCTGTCGTGAGCCATCTCACGGTATTGTAATTGTACATTCGGTCACCACTGGACGCTCGTGCATTTAACGGCGTCCCGATCATGGTTGTTGCAGTCTCCGCACAATCGATCGATGGCTGGCACCGGTTGGTTTCAGCAGCGGTTGGTTTCCAGAGCTACGTTCAGCACACCACCGAAGAAATTGAGGCCTTCAATGCGAAGCTGACCTTCAAGAAGTGGCGAGCCACAGCCGCGACACGACGTGAAGCCGCAGAATCTGGCCACACGGGCGGTAACCGAGAACTCAGGGGACGGGCTGGTTCCCGGTGATTTGATGCAGCGAAAGGCGTGTAAAGGACTACCCCGAGCAGGATTCGAACCTGCAACCTGCCGCTTAGAAGGCGGCTGCTCTATCCAGTTGAGCTATCGGGGCGTTGGGCCAGGGCGGACGCTGGTGGAGACCGGTTGTCTGGACGACTCAGCAGTCCTGGGTGGAGGCCATTGCCTTTCGGGACGGGCCGCCGGCGGGGTCGATCGGAACGATACAGGACCGGTTCCGCAGTGACAAGAGCCCCTGAGAAATGTTCACGGCAGATCTTCGGGGTTCCAAAGTCCCGGCTGTGTGAGTCACCTGCCCGTTCGCGATCCGACACCGACGATGCAACATCGGGCCGCTTGATGATCAGACGGTATTTCGAGCTTACGCGTTCGGGATCGGGTTTGGGTCAGAGCCAGCGTCCGAGTCCGGGGCACCACGGAGGATTGGTACAGTGAGCCGGGATCTGCCGCGCCGGCCGCGTGAAAACGGGGATACATCTGCCGTGTCGGCGCGTTCGGTTGCTTCCCGTTTCCAAAACGGCATACTACGCGCCCAACCCTGTATTCACCGAAATGGCCTGGAGTAATGTTATGTCGGACGTAAGAAAAGGCGCTGTCACCCTGAAGGGAAATCCCGTGGACCTGGCCGGCAGTGCGCTGGAAGCGGGCCAGGCGGCTCCGGATTTTTCCCTGCAGAGTATCGGGCTGGAAGAAGTCACGCTGGGCAGCAGTGCCGGGACAAAGATCATCGCCACGGTTCCCTCGCTGGACACCGCCACCTGTCATGCGGAAACGCGCCGCTTCAATGAAGAAGCAGCCACTCTGGACGGTGTTGAGATTCTGGTGGTCAGCATGGACCTGCCCTTCGGACAGAAACGCTGGTGCGGTGCGGAAGGCATTGAAAACGTCAAAACACTGAGTGCTCATCGATGCACGAAGTTTGGCGAAGACTACGGCGTGTTGATCAAGGGCGGGCCGCTGGATCGCTGTCTGGCTCGTGCCATTTTTGTGGTCGGTGGCGACGGCAGTCTGAAGCATGTGGAATATGTGTCTGAGATTGCCGAGCATCCGAACTACGACGCTGCTCTGGCCGCGGCCAAAGGCTGAACTCGCCAGCGTCGCCTCGAACGACACTGCCTGGAAGTACTGTCTCTGACCCGCGGAACTTCGGGCCGGCGAATCCGCCGGCCCGGATTCGTAACTGCCCCACTGCTGATTTCACAATGTGACTGCGACTGTCCTTGATTCTCAGGCTGCCGCCGCTTATCTGCGAAACTGTGCGCGAGAGGCGGGCCTGAGCGATGATTTTCGGGCGGCCGTCATTCTGGGGTCCGGTCTCGGGCGTCCGGGTGACCGGGCGCTGCAGCAGAATGGCGTGGCCGTTCCCTATTATGCTGTTCCCGGCATGCCGACGGCGGCCGTGGCGGGACATGCCGGGCGGGTGGTGATCGGAGCGGGACCACTGGCAGGCGTGCTGCTGTTTCAGGGACGCGTGCATTACTACGAAGGTCATTCGCTAACGCGGGTGACCTACGTGGCGCAGATTCTTGGAGCATTGAAAGTCCGCTCACTGGTGGTAACCAACGCCGCTGGCGGAATCCGCCAGGGATTCCGTCCGGGCGATCTGATGTTGCTGAACGGGCACTGGTCGTTTGTGAACGTGCGGGAACGACGCGTCGGGTCTGCGCCGATTCGATCCGGTTGCCTGTGGTGTTCACGGTTTCGGCAGCTGGCTCAGGGCATCCCCACGCCGCTGAGTCTGCACGAGGGCGTATACGCCATGATGTCGGGTCCGAACTACGAAACGCCGGCCGAAGTCCGGATGCTGGCACGGCTGGGCGTGGACGCGGTGGGCATGAGCACCCTTCCAGAGGCACTGGTGGCGGCGGGGCATGGCATCGAGGTGCTGGGAGTATCGTGCATTACGAATATTGCCAGCGGACTGTCTGATTCACCGCTGGATCACTGCGAGGTGAGTCATGTGGCCGCCAGCATTGATGAGCCATTCTCTGACTGGCTGCTGACATTACTGCAGAGCTGTTGAAGAAGTGAGCGGCAGCTTCATGCGGTCGACAGAGATGGTGTGTGCCGTGAAGTGAAAACCCGGGGCGTCCGCGTGTGAGGAGCCTAATTCAGAATGGCTTCGAAGAACTGCTTACTGGCTTCGCCCTGCGGCGGGCAGACCTGAGTCAGACTCAGTTGCTGTCGGCCATCGTTCAGCATCTGCGAGGAGGTATCGATATGCCCGCTGATCAGTACAAAAAACAGGGACACCGTATGAGTGCGCAAATGTGCGGGACGGGCGGGATCCTTCGAGTTGTCTGCAACGCTGACGCTGCGGAGCTGCAGTTCGGCGTCGCCGACCTGAAAACAGGAACCCACGCGACTCTGCCAGACCTGAACTTCTGCTTCGCTCATGGCTGCCGCTCGGGTGGCGGCAGATGCCAGCCCCGTTCCGATGGCCGCTGCCGTGGCGGACCGCTTCAGAAAATCACGACGATTGTTGCCTGTAGATTCCATAACTGTCTCCTGTACTGATGAGACGCGATCAGGACCGCGAGGGTGGTAGAATATCAATTTCAGTAAAGCAGCTGTCGCCCGGGCGATGCTGAAAAATGCTGTGACGTCAGGTTTTGTCAACTCAGGTGATGATGACAGATGAACTGCCGGTCCACTTCATGAAGACGTGTGCCTCTTTTTCTTCGACAACTTCGAATCCCAGTTTACGGTAGTAGGCCGCCATATTGCCCATCTTTTCCGCATGCAGCGTCACCGGCAGCCCCATCGTCCGTCCTTCAGCCTGAATGGAACGCAGCAGGGATGATCCGATTCCTTTACTGCGATGCGCAGGGATCAGGGTAATATCGATCACGCGAATCTCGGACGGCAGGCGGGCCACATACAGCCGTCCGATCGGGCGGCCATGACGTTCAATGATATGAAAGCTCGCATTTTCGTAGTTGCTGTGATAGGCGCGTCGCTGGGCATCGAACTGCATTCGGATGAACTGCTGCTTCTGCTCCTCCGGCAGACCACTGAACGTGACGTCCACACGCGTGGTGGCGAACAGCTTCCTCAGGAACGGCACGTCCGACGACTTTTCGGGTCGCAGTTTGATGTCTGAATCGTTCATGGGATATCACCGAATTCCGGGACGGATTGCCGCGGCGCCCACCTGCCCGTTGATTTCGTCGACAGTTTGTTGATCTCGTTCGTTGTTGGAATTCTGCGCTTTCCAAAAGCGCTGTGCAGATCACAGAAGATCACCGGAATAGAATTGGTGGCGTGGTCATTCAATCAGGAAAACAGCCTGCTGACGCCTTGCGGCTCACAAGGTGCCGGTGGAACTCCGGCAGACATGCTAGTTCACAACACTTTCGTAAAAACGCCCGTCCGGATGCTGCTCCGGGGGGACCCCGAACCCTGCGTTCACGGGACTCAAAAACAGACACAGTCTTCCCAGCGATTCATGTTCCAGTACGTGAGCCTGACTGTGCAGGGGCAGATCGTGAGATCCCCGGAACAACAGCGTGAATGGTTCCTGCCGGAGATGCTCTGAAAGCGACTTCAGACGCTTCACTTCGATCAGCTGCAGCCGGAACGTCGAATCCTCCGGATAAACTCTCTGCTGACGAACCGGTTCGCCGGCAATGCTCAGACCGCAGTAATTGAGGTCGACCACAAAGTCTGATTCCAGCTGCGCTTCAAAATCAGTCAATGATAACTGACCGAGGCCAACAACCACCTCACGGTGTTCCGTAGTATCTGTCATGATCGACCGTTGAATAACAAGCTGCATCGGGTGACTTGAAGTGAACAGAACGTTGTCCGGTCGGCGACATTGTGCAGCGGTGCACGACGACGCCAACCATCAGGTAAGAAATGGTCGATCAATAACCGACTGGTTGGTCGCCTTTCGCTCCGCGAAAGGCGACAATAATTGACCGGACACTCCTAAACCGTTTAGTTTCGGGAAGGGAATACACCTGACAAGGCAATGATAAAATTGAGGGCCAGAAACGGCGGCATGTTCTCGTGCGACTGGCTGCCGCCGCGATTCTGCGTGCTGGTTGGGCCAAGAACGCCGGTGCCCGGCCCGGCATGGAATGTATTTGGACTCTCACCCAGCACGTTGCCACCACCTTCTGACAGGTTACTGTCTTCATCAATGGTATTGTTCTGCAGATCGTGACTGTGTGACGGCATCTCCTGGATCGTCAGAGTGACACGTTCCTGTCCGCCTCGCGAACCGAGCTGCCGCGGAGTCAGCCCGGGGCCGGCACTGTTGCCGCCGCTGTGCACGGGAACCCGGCCTCGCAGATCCGGCAGGGCAAACGTCGTCCGTCCGTCGCCACCGTAAGTTGTCCCCAGCAGCGAGTACACTGCTGAATACTGGCTGATCGGCAGCAGCTGACCATTGCAGTAGGCCCAGCTGCGGGGGGCGAAGTTTCCAGCAAACATAATGACTTCAGCAAGAAACGGGTCTGACATCGTGATTGGCTCCTGTTTAAACAGAACATGACCCATGCAGCACGGGCCTGAATAAACTGTTCGGACGATTTTCCGTACGAGGTTAAGGGCAAGGTTTAGTTTCGTGACGGATAGATACCGACCGTCGCAATGCAGTGGTAGATGCCGATGTATGGCTGCATGATGTTGAAGGACTGGCCGCCCCCGTTGTTGGTAACTGCCTGGCTTCCCATATTGACCGTCGGTGGACCCGCATGATATCCGTTGGCCTTCTCCGGCAGATAGTTTCCTTCCGGCTCTGACAGATTTCCGTCTTCGTCGATGCCGCGAATCGAATGGTTGTGACTGGGCATCTGCTGCACGGTCAGCGTATGGCGGTTCGCCCCGCCTCTTGAGCCCCAGGTGACTGGATCCAGGCCGGGGCCGTTGCCGACATGGACCGCCGTGCGCCCACGCATTCCTGGCAGGCCGAACGTGGTGCGTCCGTCGCCGCCGAACGTGGTGCCCAGCAGAGAAAACAACGCGGTATACTGAGAAATCGGCAGAATCTGTCCGTCACACATCGACCAGCCGCGGGGGGCGAAGTTGAAGCCCACCATCATGATTTCACCAAGGAAAGGTTCAGTCATTTTTGTTTGGTACTTTCTACGTTAGGAGACTAAATCTCCGGCTCAGGAGTCACTGAGACCACGGGGCTTCCCCACGTGCCACCAACCGGACAGCAGCGATCCCTTCAACGGGCTGCTTGCGAGCGCCGCGGATACTTCAGAAAAACCGGGCCGCTTAAGTCGCAGCATCAAGTTCGGTCCGGCTCTGGACTTCTCATCACTCAGAATGACCGAATAGAGCCTGTGTTGCCAGTCAAATTTCATCCCAACTCCCTGACAATCAGGGATCTTTTGAGACCGAGAACAATACCCCGGGCATCTTTAATGGTGAACGTCTGGCCAAGTCTGGTGTATTTCGTCAGGAACTCATAGGTTCCTGTTGCCATGAATCGTCTCTCGGCCAGACGACTCCTCACGGCATTCCCGGAAGTTCCCCGATTTCACTTCTGATGCCACTCCTGAACGCAGGTCACGCTGCGGAAGACAACCGGGCGTCGCGATTCAATGCGGGGCGCGTCACCTGGCTGGTGTTCCCCAAATGCCTCAGACTTCGGCGATTGTTGCTGACGTCACCTGCGTTCCGCGGATGGCTCTGAAAAGGTTTTTTCTGAGTTTCCATTGTGCTTTTGTCTGCGATGGCTTTTATCGTAGAGAGCAACTGCGCACGCTGGAAGCGTCCCTGGACGACCGCACAGACGCGGACGTCCGGCGATATTGTTGAAAGTGGCATCGACGCCCCGTCTGCCATCTGCCAGATCCCCGGCATTCACTCTATTATCTATTCAAGGCTTTGATTATGATTCTGACAAGCTGGCTGTCGTCAACTGCTGAACGTATCCGTCGTTCCCGTCGCAACCGTTCCGGCGTCCGGCGATCGCAGCGACGTCAGCAGTCGGGACGTCGTGGTCGCGTCTCAACAGCCGGGTTTGAAGATCTGGAAACGCGGGCTCTGCTGACGCCTACGGTGTTCTGGACGGACGGTCTGGAATCGGCAGCGGGCCCCACACTGGGTGGTGGCACGCGAACCGCCAATCACGGAAGCGGAGCCAATGGCGCCATCAACGGCACGGGCGATTATTTTGTCCGCACGAATGATGCGTCCTTCGCAGCCAACGGTGGTGAGCACACCTATACGAATATCCAGGACAGCTTCTACTGGCGTGGTGAGGACCTGGATGGCAGCGGTGGCACGAATCCCGGCACGGTCACGTGGACCAACATCCCGATCACCGGTAAGACAGATCTGCAGTTCAGTGGTTGGTTCGGTGCGTCAGACTCCTCCGGCATTCGATGGGAGAACGGCGATTCGATCATTGTGACCGCCAGTATCGATGGTGGTGCCGCTCAGCAGTTGTTGCGATTCTTTCCGGAGAACGGGCCGGTGGGCGGTTCGCAGCATCTGAGTCAGGAAACGACGGGGGATACGGATGGGGATGGTGTGGCGCTGACTCCGGCGCTGCAGCAGTTTCAGAATATCCCCATCACAGGAACCGGCAACAATCTGACGTTGACCTTCACGGCGAATGCGTCGGGCAGCAATGAAGAATTTGCCTTCGATCACTTCACGCTGACCGAAGAAATTTCCGGAGCTCCGGAGATTGAAGTCGTCGGCAACGGCACGGTGATTACTGACGGGGACACGACACCCGGTCCGGCCGACGATACCGACTTTGGAAATGTAGCGCTGGTCGGCGGCAGTAATCCCAATACGTTTACGATTAACAATACCGGCGACGGACCGCTGGATCTGACGGGTTCTCCGCTGGTCCAGGTGACGGGGGCTCACGCGTCCGACTTTGTCGTGACAACTCAGCCAGCCACGGATCCGGTGCCCGCGTCCGGCAGCACCACATTCACGATTACATTCGATCCGACCGCCGTTGGCCTGCGGACGGCGACGGTCAGCATCGCCAGCGACGACAGCGATGAGAATCCGTATACCTTTAACATTCAGGGCTTCTCGGGGCCGGAGGTGGATGTGTCGGGCAACGGCGTATCGATTGTGGACGGCGACACAACTCCCGCCGTCGCGGATCACACCAACTTTGGCGATACCGGAGTGAACGGCGGGACCATTGTTCGCACCTTCACCATCACGAACAACGGTCCGGACGTGCTGAATCTGACCGACGTGTCACCGTTTGTGGCTGTCAGTGGCACGCATGCGAGTGACTTTACGGTGACCACGTTGCCCGCCAGCACGGTCGCGGCCAGCGGAGGTACCACCACGTTTCAGGTGACGTTTGATCCGAGTGCCGTGGGGCTGCGGACGGCTACGATTTCCATTGCCAACGATGATCCGGACGAAAACCCCTACACCTTCAACATTCAGGGCACCGGCCGCGGCACCATTTTCTGGACCGATGACTTCGAATCCACCGGTCCGACTTCGGGCGACCGTGATGCGCCGAATCATGCGGATGCTGACAATGGAACGATCTTCGGCGTCGGCGATTATTTTGTCCGCACAAATGTGGCCGGCGGTGGCGGCAACGGCTTTGATACGACCTTTACCAATATCCAGGACAGCTTCTACTGGCGTTCCGAAGATCATCAGACGGTGCCGGATGTCATTGACTTTACCAGCATCAACATCTCCGGTCTGACCGAACTGCAGTTCAGCGGCTTCTTCGGAGCCAGCGATGCGGGGACGGCATTTGAAGCGGACGACTTTATTCGCGTCGAAGCCAATATCGATGGGGGCGGCTTCAACACGATTCTGCAGTTTGAAGCAGTTGCTGGTGCCGGCAACAGCCACCTGGCTCAGGACACAAATCTGAACGGGCTGGGAGACGGCGAACTGCTGGAACCGGGTCTCAAGGCCTTTCATGCATTGCTGGGCGGGACAGGCAGTAATCTGGACCTGCGGATCACGGTGCGTGCGGAAGGTAACGGCGAAGAGATAGCCTTTGACCACTTCACTCTGGAATCCGCCGTGGGAGCCGAGCCGGAGATCCACATCACCGGACTGGGCAATGCCATTCCCGATGGTGACACAACGCCCTCGTCAACCGACGACACTGACTTCGGCAGCGTGACATTGGTGGGCGGTTCCAATGCGAATACGTTCACGATCAACAACACGGGCACCGCGGCCCTGAATCTGACCGGAGGCAGTCCGCTGGTCGCCATCACCGGTGACACCAGCGACTTCATCGTGACCTCCTTACCGACCGCCTCGATCGCTCCCGGCGGCAGCACCACCTTTGAAATCACATTCGATCCCACGGTGACCGGTCTCCGCACCGCAATGGTCAGCATCGCGAATGACGACGGCGATGAGAATCCGTATACCTTCAACATTCAGGGCTATGCGGGACCTGAAATGGACGTGTCCGGCCTGGGGGTCTCGATTGCCAGCGGCGACACCACTCCGGACGAAACGGACGGCACGGACTTTGTGGATGCAAACGTCCTCGCCGGCACGGTGGACCAGATCTTCACCATTTCGAACACCGGCCCTGATACTCTGAATCTGACGGGCGGTATGCCGCTGGTGGTGATCAGCGGAACGCATGCATCTGACTTTACCGTCACTTCGGGTCCGGCCGCTGCGATAGCCTCCGGCGGCACCACACAGTTCACCATTACCTTCGACCCCAGTGCGGCTGGCATCCGCGAGGCGACGGTTTCGATTGCGAACGATGATCCCGATGAGAACCCGTATACCTTTGACATTCGGGGCCTCGGGCGACACACGACATTCTGGACGGACGACTTTGAGACAACGGCACCGACTCAGGGTATCCGGAACGCTCCGAACCACACCAACACAACCGACGGAACGATTCGTGGTGCCGGCGACTATTTCATCCGCACCAGCGATCCCGGTCCCAATGCAGGCAACGCATTCGACCAGACATTCACTGCGTTTCAGGACAGTTCTTACTGGCGCGGCGAGGATCTTGACGGCAGCGGCGGCACCAATCCGGACGTCATCAACTGGACGGGCATCGATATCAGCGGACGCGGCGAACTGCTGTTTGACGGTCTGTTTGGTGCCACCGACGAGACCACCCGTTTTGAAGCCGACGACTTCATCCGGGTCGAAGCTCAGATCGACGGTGGTGGATTCACCACCATCATGCAGTTCTTTACACAGAATGCCGCGGGCAACGGTCTGCTGGCCGAGGATACAGATCTGAACGGACGGGGCAACGACGAAACTCTCGGATCGGCCCTCTCAGATTTTCAGGCATTGATTCCGGGGTTCGGCAGCACGCTTGACCTGCGAATCACGGTTTCGGTCAACGGCACCGGTGAAGAAATCGCCTTTGACCATTTCACGCTGGAATCAGCCCCGCCGGATGTGATTCCTCCGACCTTTGAGGCACCGAGAGCCGGCGGTGCGGGCAAGCGAACGAACGCGAATGATGTATCGTGGGACATTAACTTCAGCGAAGCGGTCAGCGGCGTCGATGCCAGCGACTTCGAACTGAACTTTGTGCCTGGCGGCGGTGTGAACCTGACCGATGCCGGCGATTCGGACCCGTCCACGTATGTGCTGACGGCACTCACGGTGCCCGAAGCGTTCGGGGACACGGACTTCCTGCAGATCAATCAGATCTCTGCCGGCAGCGGCATCATTGATGCTGTTGGAAACTCAGTTACGCAGGCTCGTCAGGGAGCCAACAGCCTGCACCGTTATAAGGTGGATCGCACGGCGCCGACGCCCGTTATTTCATCCACAGAGCCAGCCACCACGTCGGCCCCCGTCATTCCGCTCACGGTCGATTTCGGGGAACAGGTCGTCGGCTTTGCCCAGAGCGATCTGACGGTGACCAACGGGACCATCAGCGACTTCATCAATGTCGACACTCGCGTTTTCACCTTCAACATCACGCCGGCCGCCGCGGGCCTGATCACGGTCGACATCGCCGGCGCAGCGGCCGATGACCGATATGGAAACAGTTCCGACGCAGCCGCTCAGTTCAGCATCACTGCCGTGACACCGTTGAACGTCGCAATCACGCGTGTCAATCCAACGCCGACGACGGCCACCAGCGTTGATTTCGATGTGATCTTCTCTGCGGACGTGGTGAATGTGGATCCAGGCGACTTTGTCGTGGTCACCACCGGTTCCGCTGGTGCTGACGCGCTGGTGGTGGTCAGTGACGCCGGGGATGCCGATGATTCAACCTACGTGGTGACGGTGACCAATGTCAGTCGCTTTGGGACTCTGGGGCTGGACCTTGCCCCCGGTACGGACATTCAGAGTCTGACGGCGCTGCCGGTGACTCAGACACCGACGGTTGACGAAGTCTACGACATCATCCCCGACGCCCATGGAATGTTGTCACTGCCGGCCCGCACGCCCGGCAATGTTCTGGCCGTGATCTCCGGTTCGAACCTGTTCCTGATTCCGGATGGTGGTGACAATGGATTGAATGTTTCCAGCAATGCCGCCGGCGACGTGATCGTGGTCGGCGTGGGAGGAACCACCATCAACGGCGCGGCCGAATTTACGGCCTTCAGCGCCGTGGGAGGAACACTGCCCGGCAAACTGCACGTGAGTGCCTCAGCCGGCCGTGATCTGATCAGCATCGCCGACGTCACCGTGACCGGTGACATGCTGACGCTGGGAGGCGATGACGTGGACGCGATCGACATTATCAACAGCAACGTCAATGGAAACTTCCTGGCCTTTGAAAACGGCGGCGACGGCTTTGTGGACGTCACCGACACCACGGTCACCGGGGTCGCCCAGATCTTTGCCGGCGACGGTACCAACACCGTCACCGTCAATAACTCAATCTTCCTGAACGTGTTCTCATTCACCGGTGGCACGGGAGCAGACGATCTGACGATGAACACGGTCAGTGTCACAGGCGGAACACAGATCAGTCCGAACGGCGGCAATGACACGGTTTCACTGACCGGCACGGATCACCTCAGCACACTCTACATCCTGGCCGGAGGCGGCAACGACACGCTGACCGGCAACGATGTGGATGTGACCTCCACCGCCTATATCAACATGGCCGACGGAGACGATGTGGTCGACTTCAACGACCTGCATGCCATGAGCGTGGGTGTGCTGATCATGGGCGCGGACAACGACGCGGCACGGTTCCTGAACTCGCGGTTTGACAGCGTCGCCAACATCCCGTTTGCCGCCGGCAACAACGTGCTGGATCTGCAGGGCAACACGTTCAACGGTCCGGCCTACATGGTCACCACCAGCGGTGCGCTCGGGGCACGAATCAAGAACAACACGTTCAACAGTTTCGCCGCCCTGATCGGCGGGCCGGGAGCCACGGACGTCTTCATGGACAACGGCACCAGCAGCTTTGCCGTGACTCCGATCGCGGTTGGATTTGAGGACTTTACAAATACGCACATCGACGCCCTGTTTTCCAACCTGCTGGGGCTGCTGTTCCCGTAACAGTGGCGCAGGCTTCCAGCCTGCGTTGTGCGGTGTTGTCAACAGACCGCCAGCCGGGGACTGAACGTGTGCTCGGCGGGGTACGGCGGGGTCGGCCGCTGAGTCGGCGGCCGACCCGGAATCGGAAAGCTGACCCCGCGGTGGCCAGGCTTCGGGCCGTCGGTGTGGAGCACGGGCCAGTGGTATAGTTCGTGCTTCCGTCAGGCGGCGGCGGACTGACTGTCGGCACTGGTATCGCGCAACTTCAGCCTTGCCCAGTGATGGGCAAGCAGCAGAGCCGTTTCGCCGAAGTACTCGACTCCTCGTCGGCGGCGGAGTCTGAAGATCCGGACAGACCGGGCCAGCTGCATCGCGGCATGAAAGTGGCGCAGCGTGCACCCGAGTCCATCGACAAAACAATAGCGACAGGTGTGGCGAAGGACATAAGGAAGGCAGCGCTGGCCGCGGACCTGAAAAATGCCCACAGCGTCTCTGTCCTGCGCATCTTCCAGCAGGTAGATGGCACCGAGCGGCAGTCGGTCCGGCGACCCCGGACTGGTCGGAGAGACCTCATACTTTTCGTGGCCTGCATCGTCGCGGGCATCCGGCAAGTCCACGCGTTCGATGTGCAACGCCTGCAGAGCATCGGGACGGAGTTTGAGTGCCGGGAATCCGAATCCGGCACGAATGGTCGCGTCAGGTGACACGCAGACCGGACAGAGATCGTCACCGGCCAGGGGAAATCCGGCCAGATGCAGAATTGCCGCCTGAGTGGACTTGCCGCAGCCGGCATCCCCGGTGAAAGCCACATAGCAGTTGTCGACCCGGACCATGCTCGCCTGCAGCGGCAGAATACCGCGCTGATGCAGCAGACCACCGAAAGCGGGTTCCAGCAGCTGCAGGCGAAGATCGGAATCAGAGGCACCGCTTGCAGGTTCGATCAGCACTTCACGCCCATTCGTCACCAGGCACTGGCCGATCTCCGGGACAAGAAACCGCAGTCGGCCGGGGGAAGCGTGAAACCAGTTGCGGCTGGTCAGGCGCGGGGACGGGGCAACGGGCAGGGGCCCGATGCGCACGGTCGCCGTGGGGTTCTGACCGGATATTGCGGCAATTCCCGGCAGCTGCAGTTCGCTGTCGAAAATGACTCCGCCACCGTAGTACGTCTTCCGTGAGTACATAGGTCGCTTCCTGATCTCGGGGGCTCAGCCGCACCGAATCCTTACGTTGCCGGGTCCGGGCAGGGAGTGCTGAAACGCAAGTTGATTCCGGCGAGGGCACAACCCTGGCGGTTCCGTCGCGGGAACAGCCTTCGGGTCGCAGAATCAACCTGGCGGGCCTCTGCATCGGGGCAGTTCCGGCACGGACTTCGAAGGTACCGGGGAAGCTTATCGGATTTCTCGCCGATTTCCGCAATGCCGATCTGGAGCGTTTCGGGGCTATCGGCAGGACCTGCGGATCTCCGCGAAGTTCCCGGACTGGCTTCTATTCCTGGGATGGAGAACGATATACTGTCGACACCGCTGTTCTGCGGTGCATCTCTTCTGCTGTCGATTCGTTCCGATTCGGCAGAACCGGGCCGCCACGTCGGCTCATGTTCTGAAATCCCGTCTTCCCCTGGCGTCTCATGTCCACCGATCTGAAGGAAAATCCTGCATCGTCGTCGAATGCCGATCCGCCGAAATACGTTGTTCGGTACGGGTCGATGCGTCATCTGGGTGAATTTTCGTCGAAGCGTCAGCACAGCCTGCGGCGCGGGGATGATGTGATCGTCCGGTCCGACCGCGGCGTTGAGTTCGGGCTGGTGTTGTGTGAAGCGACAGCGAGCACGGCTTCGTATCTTGGGGCAAACGTGCGGACGGGGCGAATTCTTAGAATCGCGTCGGACGAGGACCGGCGTTCTCTGGAAGAAGTCGCGGCGCGGGAGAAGGTCTATTTTTCGGACGGTCAGAAAATGATCGCGGAACACCGATTGCAGATGCAGCTGGTGGATGTCGAGCAGGTGTTCGGCGGTGAGCGGATCGTCTTCTACTACCTGTCAGAAAAGCGTGTCGACTTTCGGGAACTGGTCAAGCTGATGGCGCGTGAGTTCAACGCTCGCATTGAGATGCGTCAGATCGGCGTGCGGGATGAAGCGCGGCTTCTTGCCGATTATGGCGACTGTGGAAAACCGGTATGCTGTAACACTCATCTGCAGGACATGCCGCCGGTATCGATGAAAATGGCCAAACTGCAGAAGGCCACGCTGGACCCCAACAAGATATCCGGCCGCTGCGGTCGGCTGAAGTGCTGTCTGAGGTACGAGTACGACACGTACGAAGCACATCGACGCGAATTACCTAAAATCGGATCAACCGTGATTACCAAAGAAGGCCAGGGTCGAGTAATCGCGCAGGAGTTGCTTGTTCGAAAGCTGCTGGTCAGCTTTGAAGACGGTCGGCGCGTGATGACGGATGCGTCCGATATCATCACCGTGGTTTCTCGGGGAAATCGGGTCAGTAAGGGGCCGCCGGGGACCGAAGCAGATCAAAATAAGGAATAGACTCTTCTGTCACAGGTCCGATCGTTGTAACATGCGGACATACGTTGCCACTCTGCCTCAATCACTGACTGCCGGATGAGACCCGCCGCATGAAAACTGCCCGCAAGTCAACTCACCCGCGAACTTACCATTCCAACGCCTATCAGTTTGTGTTTGCTGCGCTGCGGCATGTTCAGGAAAATCTGGGTCGTGATCGCCAGGACCATAGCACGGGACATGTAAGCGGCAGAGAACTGCTGGAGGGCATTCGCGAGCTGGCTCAGCAGCATTTCGGCCTGATGGCCGTGGCGGTATTCGCCGACTGGCGGGTGCGCAGCACGGAAGACTTCGGCAAGATCGTCTTCGAACTGATTGAAGCCGGAGAGATGCGGAAGACGGATGACGATCACCTGTCAGATTTTGTCGACGTCTATGACTTTCAGAAAGCCCTGATCGAAGATTATCAGGTTGACACGTCCCGGGCTTTCAGTCGCAGCTGACACGGCCGGCCGCCGGAACGGACGTTTACTGTCTGTTTCTCCGGACTTTTCTGCCGACTGACGTCGGGCCGTCACGCACTCGGCCAGCCTGACTGCATTCTGAAGCGGGCCTCGTGATTTCGATCGACGGGGCTTAGAAACGTTCGATCAATAACTGACTGGCTGGTCGCCTTTCGCTTCGCGAAAGGCGACAATAATTGACCGGACACTTCTTACCAGTGATTCCTGCAAGGGTCTTTCCATGATGCGCTGCTGTCCTGTTCTGCTGCTGCTGCTGTTTGCCGCGACTTCTGCCGTCGAGACGCAGGCGCAGGACCGCCCCGAGCCTCTGAAGGGGCTGCTGATCACGGGCGGCTGCTGCCACGACTATCAGAATCAGAAACGCATCATCACTGAGGGAATGAATCAGCGTGTGAACATCGTGTGGGACGTGGTTCACGAAGGCGGCAGCGGTCGGGATCATCAGGTTTCGGTTTACAGAAACGACGGCTGGGCTCAGAAATACGACGTCATCGTTCACAACGAATGTTTCGGAGGCGTGACGGATGACCGGTTTGTACAGTCGATCGCCGCCGCGCATCACGAGGGTGTTCCAGCAGTGTTTATCCACTGTGCCCTGCACAGCTACCGAAACGCTCAGGTGGGTGCGGACGCGTGGCGTGAACTGATCGGAGTCACATCCCGCAGTCACGAGGGCAAGCGAGCGCTGCAGGTGGTCCGAGTCAACGACGATCACCCCGTGATGACCGGGTTTCCGGCCGAATGGCAGACTCCCAACGGAGAGCTGTACAAGATTGAAAGAATGTGGCCAAACTGCATTCCGCTGGCGCAGGCCTATGGCTCGGACACAAAGAAGGACCATACCGTTATCTGGCTGAACACGTTCGGCCGAGCCCGGGTCTTCGGAACCTCGCTGGGGCACCACAACGAGACCATGAACAACGACGTGTGGCTGGACGTCGTCGCGAGGGGCCTGCTGTGGAGTGTCGATCGGCTGCAGCCGAACGGCAGACCGATGCCCGGATACGAGGGCACCGGAGTGCGGCCGATTGTGATTGCCGGGCCACAGGCGGCCGTCGCCGTGCCCGATCCTGCCTTCGCCAGCGCCTCAGTCGCGGCTTCATTACCGGCATCCGCCACGGGGCTGTCCCAATGATCTGCCGCATGCTGCTGATCAGCGCTGCAGTTCTGACCGGGGACTGTCGACCGGCGGACATTCGGTCCGCGGTGAATCCGGTCACGCCGTCTGGTCAACTCACTGCTGACATCTGATGAACTGGCCGCTTGTATTCAGACTGCTGGGCTATCTGGCGATTCTTGTCGGCGGATCCATGGTGGTCACGCTGCCCTGGTCATTTCCTGTGTTCGGGCAGACAGCGACCTTTGAACGGGCATCGTTCATCGGGATGCTGGAAGCAATTGCAGCCAGCACGGTCAGCGGCGCCGTGCTGATGGCGCTGGGGCGAAAGTCGGTCGGAGACCCGCTGCTGCGTAAAGAGGCGCTCGCCGTGGTCGGCATGGGCTGGATTCTGTCGGGCGTTCTGGGTGGACTGCCGTATCTGCTCACCCCGACCTATCGACTGCCCGGTGTGGCGATGAGTATCAGCGATGCCGTGTTTGAATCTGTTTCGGGATTCACCACCACAGGAGCTTCCGTGTTGACTCAGCTGGAAGTACCGGCAGACGTCAGCGACTGTGAGGCGGCCGCGGTCGCGGGGCAGATCGGCTACATTCCTCGCAGTGTCCTGTTCTGGCGCAGCTTTACTCACTGGCTGGGCGGCATGGGGATCATCGTGCTGTTCGTCGCGATTCTGGGGCATCTGGGTGCCGGGGGCAAGGCATTGATGAGACGTGAGGTGCCCGGGCCGCTCAGTGATACCGTCCGTCCGAGAATCAGAGACACGGCGATGCTGATGTGGAGCATCTATCTGGGGCTGTCTGCCATCATGACACTGTTGCTGCTGGTCCAGGGAATGGATGTTTTCGAATCGCTGTGCCACACATTCGGCACCCTTGCGACCGGCGGATTCAGCACTCGCAACAGCAGCATCGGGGCTTACCAGAGTGTGAATATCGAAATCACCGTGATCGCCTTCATGATTCTGGCAGGCACGAATTTCAACCTGTACTATCTGTTGTTCCGAACGACCACGGATCCGCTGGATCGCAGCCGGCTGGCCCGCGTCAGGGCATTTTTTTCTGATCCGGAACTTCGGGCTTATCTGGCGATCATTGTCGTCGGCACAGCGGTCCTGACGTGCGTGCTGTATGCCGGTCAGACGTATGACTCGGTGGCCGCGGGAATCCGGCATGCCTGCTTCAACGTGGTGGCGGTCATGACGACCACTGGTTTCGGAACGGAAGACTTTGCCATCTGGCCTGAGTTCGGCCGGGCCTGCCTGTTGATTCTGATGTTCGTCGGCGGCTGTTCGGGGTCCACGGGCGGGGGCGTGAAGGTCATCCGGCTGCTGGTGCTGTTCAAGGTACTGAAGCTGGAAGGAGAACGTGCATTTCGCCCGAATCTGGTGCGACCACTCAGGCTGGCGGGCAATCGAATAGAAGACTCGGTCGGGCGAGACGTACTGGTCTACTGCTGTCTGATTGCCGTGATCGCCGTGGGCAGCTGGACCATCCTGCTGGCGCTGGAACCCGGTTCTCAGTGGCAGGGAGAAACCTTTACCGAAAAGCTGACTGACTGTGCCGGAGCGGTCGTGGCCACACTGAACAACATCGGCCCCGGCCTGGGCATCTGCGGTCCCCACGGAAACTATACCGCATTCAGCGAAGCGTCAAAGCTGCTGTTATCAGTCTTGATGCTGCTGGGCCGGCTGGAATTATTTGCCATCATTGTGCTGTTCATACCGGGTTTCTGGAAGATTCAGTAACTTGAAGCAATGACCGGAAACGTGACAGCGCGGCACCGGCGGTGGAAATGGCAACGGGATGACAGGTCTGACAGGCACAGATTTCCTGAAGACACAGACATTTGTTCTGCTGGGAGCCAGCAATCTCACGCTGGCCTGGCCGCGGATCATGTCTGTGATTGAAGCGCAGACATCCGGCCCTCGGGAAGTATTCACGGCCCACGGCATGGGACGATCGTATATCGCAGAACGCAGCAGTTTCGGAGTTCGACAGCTGCCGGGAATTCTGAACAGCGGTCTGTGGTCAGCGCTCCGGAGTGCTTCAGCGCCGGCGGAATCGCCGGCCGTGCTGATCACGGATCTGGGCAACGATCTTGTCTTCGGCAGCAGTCCGGAAGAGGTGGCCGAGGGAGCGGCCGAATGCGTGCGCAGAATTCGTGCGTGGAATCGGGACACTCGGATCGTGTTGACGGCTCCACCGCTGAAGTCTGTGGAGCGGCTGGGGCAGGCTGGGTTTATTTTCTTTCGATCGGTGCTGTTTCCGAAATGCCGACTGTCATTGTCGGACGTGCAGGGTCACACGCGGGAACTGGACGAGCGGCTGTCTGAGCTGTCTGAGCAGCAGAGCCTGACATTATTCAGCCCGGCGTCTGAGTGGTATGGCCTGGATCCGATCCACATTCGGCGGCGCTATCAGCGGGAGGCCTTTGCGGCGATGACGTACCCGTGGAATCTTGTGGAAACAGTCGGGAAGATAAGAAAAGAACGGCGGCACCGGCGACCTGTCGCTGAGACTCGGTGGGTGTGGGGTCGTGAGCGGCGTACGCTTCAGCCCTCGACGGACGTCCGAACGGCCGTCTACGCGTACTGAAACGGGCCGAAGTGCGGTCAGGCGGGGCTGAATTCGCTTTGTGGTCTTCAAAAAGGCTTTGAAAATTCGAATCTGGGGCACAAGGCCCCAATCTTTGGAAAACCGGACGGTTGCCGCACATTGCTTGCATCGCAACGGTCGATCGATACGATTTCCGCCTCACAGACCCGGCTCTTCTGAGGTGCGCTGACACAGCGGAATGCTGGTTTCCGGCATTTTCGGGTCAGAATAGAGTGGTTTGGTGCCGCTCACCTTTCAGCTTCATTCAGTCGAATTACGGTCGGAGACACTTAGAATGTCACTCAAGGTTGGAATCAACGGATTCGGACGCATCGGACGTATTACGTTTCGAGCCCTCGCAAGTCGTCCTGATGAATTCGAAGTCGTCGCCATCAACGACCTGGGCGATCCGTCAGCACTGGCGAATCTGCTGAAATACGACAGTGTCCACGGGCGGTTCAACGGTACCGTCGAAATCGACGGCAGCAACCTGATCGTCAACGGAAAGACGATCAAGGTCTGTGCCGAACGAGATCCGGGCAACCTGCCCTGGGCGGATCTGGGCGTGGACGTCGCTCTGGAATCCACTGGCTTCTTCACCGGACGAGCGGCCAATGGCAAGCCGGGCTTTGATTCGCATCTGAGTGCCGGAGCGAAGAAGGTTGTGATCTCGGCCCCGGCCAAGGAGCCGGATCTGACCGTGGTTCTGGGCGTGAATGACAGCCAGCTGACTTCAGATCACCACTGCATCTCCAACGCCAGCTGCACCACCAACTGCCTGGCTCCGATGGTCAAGGTCCTGAACGATCAGTTCGGTCTGCAGCACGGTCTGATGACGACCTGTCACGCCTACACGAACGACCAGAAGGTGGCCGACCAGCTGCACAGTGATCCTCGTCGTTCACGTGCCGCTGCCATCAACATCATTCCGACTTCCACCGGAGCCGCCAAGGCTGTTGGTCTGGTCCTTCCGGAAGTTGCCGGCAAGCTGACCGGCTATGCACTGCGTGTTCCCGTCCCGACCGGCAGTGTCACCGACCTGACGGTTGTGCTGGACAAGAACGTGACGGCGGATGACGTCAATGCAGCCATGAAGGCAGCGGCGGGCGCTGAATTCAAAGGGATCATGGAATACACCGTCGACCCGATCGTCTCCAGCGACATCGTGGGCAATCCTCACAGCTGTATCTTTGACGGATCGTTCACCAGCGTTGTCGGCGGCAACATGGTCAAGGTACTGGGCTGGTATGACAACGAGTATGGTTACTCAATGCGGACCGTCGACCTGATCAAGAAGATCGCGTCTCTGTAAGGCCGCAGAGGAATCCCGAACACCAGCGGCCCGGCCGTCGGTTGAATTCGGGGTCCCGAACAGAAAACTGACAGGTCCGGAAAGCCATGCTTTCCGGACCTGTTTTCGTTGATGCCGGGTTCCGTGGGTGGAACGCGACCAATTGCGGCTTCTGCCAGGACGTAACCTGGATAAATCCAGCAAGAACTATTTAGGTGTGAACACATGTCTGGAAACACGTGTCGAGCGCTACTCATCGGAATTCCTGACTGTTACAGTAACCGGCAACAACCAGCCATCAACAATCAGGACGGTGCAACATGGCGACGGTCACATTCGCAGACAACCAGCAGGCGCAGATTGAAGCCAGTGTGAACGACAGCCAGGCAGCGGTCACCATGCTGGAATATACGGAGGGGCTGTCCGAGCTTTATTCGGCGACGTTTGAGTTCACTCACAAGGTTGCCAACACGCCGCTGGTACTGCATGACATCATCGGCACCGACTGCTGCGTCGGCATCCGCTCAAAAGTCTCAAACTCAACAGACTGGGAAACGCGGCGGATTCACGGCATTATCAAACGCCTGTCGTATCTGGGCGAAGTCGACGATCCCAGCGGCAATACCGGAGACACTCTGAGTCGGTATCGCGTGTGGCTGGCACCCAAAATGTGGTTTCTGACGCAGACCACAAACTGTCGTATCTTTCAGCAGCAGACGGTCTCGCAAATCGTCACCAATGTGCTTGGCGAATACGGCATCACGGTGAATGTGGAACAGCTGACGGACGGGACTCCGGCGCAGGATTTTCGGGTTCAGTACAACGAAACCGATTTTGACTTTATTTCGAGACTGATGGAAGAAAGCGGATTCTTCTACTACTTCAAACACGGTGACGAGAGTGTCGAACTGTTTCTCAGCAATCAGCTCTCGGGCTATTACATCCCGGGCGAAGCGCCCGCCGAGGCCGAGGAAGGTGATCAGGCCCCGATACCGCCGGTGCTTCGGTTTGGAAACGCCACGACCGGGTCTGTCGCTCAGCACATTCGGAGCTGGACGCATGACTGCGAATTCCGTCCGGAATCCTTCGGTCATGGAGATTACAACTACAGGAATGCGGGCACCGATCTGAGTCTGCAGTCGCGGCCCAGCACACTGACTTATCCGGGCAAGCCGACCGATACCACCGCCAGCCTGTACGAGTACCCCGGTGGGTTTTCAGCGACAGGAGGAGACGGCGATGCCGTCGCAGATCTGACTCAGGGGCTGAACCGCGCAGAAGTGCGGATTGAAGAGCAGGAGGCGTCACACGAGGTCATTGAAGGTGCCGGCTCCACGATCAGCATGTCTCCCGCAGGAAAGTTCACGCTGGCCGGCCATGGCCTGACGGCCGAGAACTCAACTTATGTGGTCCGCACAGTGCGGCTGGCCACGAAGAAGTCTGATGGCACACAGCCCGCCGCCGGGACAGCGGTCTTCAGTTTCTTCACGTGCCTGCCCGATGCGGTTGCCTATCGCCCGCCGCGACGGACTCCCAAACCTGTTGTTCGGGGACCTCAGACGGCAATCGTGACACATTCAACCGGAAACACAGACAACAACGATGAACTGGACGGTGATACGGCGGCCACGGTCAACACGGACAGTCAGGGTCGGGTCCGTGTCCGTTTTCACTGGGACCGAACCGGCACGGACAGCGACTCTTATGCCACCAGTTCGTGCAAGGTCAGGGTGTCGCAGTCATGGGCCGGCAAGGGGTACGGCAGTCTGCTGCTGCCGCATGTCGGACATGAGGTCGTGGTCAGTTTTCTGGATGGTGACCCGGATCGACCGCTGATTACCGGACGCGTGTACAACAGCGACAATTCACCTCCTGCGGCGGACGGTGAAGTGGTGTCCAACAATCCCAACCGAGCCGTGGTGGCTCAGGACGAAGTCGGCAACGTGATCATTCTGGATGCCGATGAAAAACGCGTCGACATCCAGAATGCGGAAGACAAGTTCGAGCTGACGGTGGGCACCAGCGTGACGGCCACGGCCGGGATGGATATCGGAATCACGCTGGGCTGCGGCATCGGCATCAATCTGGGCGCGGCCGTGAATGCCGAGCTGGCGGCGTCGTACAGTCTGGCCTTCGGCTGGTCGACCTCTGTATTCTTCGGCGGCACATGGAACGCCAGTATCGGAGCGGACTTTACCTATGCAAAGGGACGCTATGTCAACGCCGGCGACTCGCTGGGTCAGATTGCCTTCAATGAAGCGGCCGACTTTGTTTCCAAGGCCAGTGTCAGCCTTGCCGGAGGCAGCGGTGCCAACAATTCGGTGGTGCACGCCAGCAGTGACTATCTGTATCTTTCTTACGGCGTTACGGATCCCTCATTTGAGGCGGACTATTCCATGCCGTGGGGCCTGTTCCTGACAGCACTGCTGGGTTCAGCCGGCGCCGCGGCGGCCGGAGCCACCGCGTTTCTCGGAGCCACGGCCTCGGACAAAGGAGAGTTTGACGGACATGCCGGAGGAGCGGTGGCCACCGGCATCGGCAGCGTGGCCGCGTCCGCCGCCGCGGCGATTCTGCTGCAGAGGTACGCCAGCGCATGGACCACGTTGAATCCATCTGTCCATGCAACTCCTGAGTCGACCGTCATTCTGGATGCGGATGGAGTCCATGCACTTGCGAACGTGGACGTGAGTCTCTACGCCGGTGCAAATATCATGAATTACGCCACTGCCGAGTTTACGGTCAATTCACCCGTAACAAATGTGTCGGGCGACATGACGGTTGCGGGCAGATTTGAAGCACCAAATATTCTGGATATGGGCAATCCGGCGGCGGCCGCAGCCACACTGCAACAGGTGCAGGCCGGAGTGGCAGCGGCACGGGCGGCAGCAGCGGCGGCGGCCGCACAGCAGGCCGCCGCACGGGTTGCAGCCGAGGCAGCGGCTGCCGCTCAGGACGGTGGTGAAGCGCCGGTTTGATGTCCCTCAACCGACAACGATTCAGATTTTTGATCACCGAACTTCAACAGTCACAGTTCCATGTCACTGCTCCTCACCGTCGTACCGCCACCGAATGCAGATGTCCCGGCCGCTGCCGTGCAGCATTCCTATCTGGTGCGTGACGGACAGTCGTTGATCATCGGTCGCGGCGAAAAACTGTCTGACGTCGTCATTTCCAGCGACCGGGCTCTTTCGCGGCAGCACTTTCAGGTGACATGCGGCGATAGCGGCTGCACGCTGAAGGATCTCGACAGCAGCCATGGAACTCAGGTCAACGGACAGGCGGTTACAGAAACGACGCTGTCGGACGGTGATCAGGTGGCGGCCGGAGAAACTCGGTTTGTCGTGCATATTGCCGCATCAGCGGCGCCCGACGCAAAGCGGACGGAACCGTCGACCGAGCGTGGTGCCACGTCCGGAGAAGCTGCGTCGCCTCGTCGGCGGGTTACGCTGCAGATTCTGCAGCAGCAGAGCACCGGTGGGCAGCCGGCGCAGTTCCACTGGCTGTTTGCCACCATCCTTCCCGGCGAAACCGTCACGCTGGGCCGCGTGCCGGAACGGTCGGATATTGGTTTTGCTGACGATCCGCAGATGTCGGGGCGTCACCTGGAATTTGTCTTCGATAAACGACGCTGCCGTGCGACCGACCTGAACAGTTCCAACGGTTCTTTTCTCAACGGGCAACGGTTCAGCAATGAACTGGTGCGCCATGGCGACGAGATCCACATCGGGAACACTTATATTCTGGTGCATGTGTACTTCGAGGAAGAAGCAGAGACTCTGGAGCCGAAAGAGACCGTCGGGCATGTGGAAGTCAGCCGCGGCGAGCGACGTCAGCAGCGGTTGAAATCCCGCGGCTATCAGATTGTCAACACGACACCTTTTCCTGTGGTGCCGCTGACCGGGCGCATCGGATTTCCCGGACATTCTCTGACCCTGATCGTAAAAGCCACGTTCCAGCTGTGCCCGGACGGCGTCATGCAGCTGGCTGATGAACAGGTACCACCAACAGGCGACGTCCCTTTTCCGGATACCGACGATCCCGCCGCCGCCCCGAGGTACGAAAACGATTTTGCCTTCTTCAAGCCGAAAGCCGACGTGTTGCTGACCGGGCACTGCCACGCTCCGAACGGTCAGCCGGTCCAGCGGCTGCGGGTCAGCCTCCAGGCTGGTCAGGTGTCCCGCGCACTGGACATCTGTGGCCCGCGATCATGGCACTACACACGTCGTGAATGGACGGTCACCGAGCCGGAACTGTTCAGTAGTGTTGAGCTGCGGTACGGTTTGTGTTTCGGAGGCCAGGGCTGGGACGCGAATCCTGAAGGGATCGGCTTTTACGATGACCAGCAGAAGCGTTCCGGTGATCCGTTACCGCTGCCACAGATTCTTCCGGCGGGTGCTGACCTGCAGTCGCCGGATGACACGGTCGAGGTTGCCGGATTTGCTCCGGAGGGAAAATGGCACGGGCGGCGACGGCAACAGCTGGGGACGTATGACGACCACTGGGAGAAACATGGCTGGCCCTGGTTTCCGAGCGATTTTTCGTGGCAGCACTACAACGCCGCTCCTGCCTCACTGCAGGTCGAGGAATATCTGCGGGGCGATGAACAGATCGTGCTGCAGAACCTGCATCCGGTTCACTCGGAACTGACGAGTCAGCTTCCCGGGCTGCGAATTCGATGTTTTGTGAACCCCGCCGGCGCTGCGTTCAAGGAAGTACCGACTCACCTGGACACGCTGTGGATCGACAGCGACAACGAACAGGCCATTCTGGTGTGGCGCGGAAACACAGAGATTCTGAATGAAGAATGTGAAGACATCCGTCATGTCTTTGTGTTGTCTCAGCCGCTGGACGAGCCGCTGCTGTCGGTCAATGACTGCCATGCCCTCCTGCTGAATGAACTGGCACGCCGCGAAGCACAGTTCCAGCCGGCTCCGGAGACACCGCCAGCGCCGGCCGGCGAAACGGTATCAGCAGACGACAAGGCGCCCAACACGGCAACAGCGGACACGGCAGCGGCTGAGGCCGCAGCATCGGACACGGCCGCCACGGCTCAGGCCCGTCAGCTGGAAGATCAGCTGAAACAGGTTCAGACACAGATTCGCGAAGCACAGATCGCCGCCGGTGTGGATCCGGCGGCGTTTGACCGCCAGGTGGAAGCCGAAACAGTTCGTCTGGCGAAGGAATGGGGACTTGACGGCGACACCGTTCCGGCCGACTTTCACCAGAAGGTAAGTATGGAATTCTGGAAGCTGCAGAAGCAGGTACATGACGCGCAGGTGGCCGCCGGGGTGGAACCGATTCCGCTTCCCGATCCTCCGTCTGAGTCCGCTACGGCACCGGACAAGACCGCGAAGCCGGAGCCGGCGGGATGGACACGAGAAAAAGTTGTGTCACATCACGCGGCTGGCGGCGGCTTCGCGGGACAGTTGCTGGCGGGACTGGATCTGTCAGAACTGGATCTGTCGGGAGCAGACTTCAAGGCCGCGATTCTGCAGAAGACCAGCCTTGTCGGGGCGAATCTGTCCGGGGCCAGTTTCGGTCTGGCAAACCTGTCCGAATCTGATCTCACGAGCGCCAACCTCACACAGGCGACGCTGGAGCAGGCAGATCTTTCGAAGGCAGTGCTGCACGAAGCCTGTCTGAACAAGTCAAATCTGAACGGGGCCATTATGGCCGGTACCTGGCTGACCAGTGCTACTGTGCGGCAGGCCGAGGCGATCAGAACCAATTTTGCTCAGGCAGATCTGACCAATGCAGACTTCAGCAGCGCCCGACTGGACAGCGCAGACTTCACCGAGGCACGGCTGACCGGGGCAAATCTGACACAATGCTCGCTGGTGGCAGTGCGGCTGGGCGGAGCGTCCGCGCGGGATGCGCGATTCGACTATGCAGACCTGACAAAGGCACGGGCCAGCGAATGTGACTGCGTCATGGCTTGTTTTCACCAGGTTTATGCGCCGGATTCGATCTGGGAGCAGGCGAATCTGATCGGGGCCGACTTCAGCTGGGCGCGACTTTCGGGGGCCAATCTGACCAGAGCCATTCTGAAGGATGGCCGACTGTCGGCCGCCGATCTTTCTGGCGCGCGACTCAGCAAAGCGGTGCTCAGGCGGGCGTTTCTGACGGATGCCAATCTGTTTGAGGCGAATGTTCAGCAGGCAGACTTTCGTCATGCCGACCTGAGCCGCGCAAGTCTGTACGGCGCGGAAGTGTCTGACGCGATGTGGGACAACGCGGTGCTGGATTCCGTAAACTGGAAAATGACGAAGCTGGCGCAGGAGCAGTCGACATGATGGGTTCCTCAGACCTGCCGCCGGGCGTCGATCCGGCCGACTTCGCCAGCTTCGGCACGTGGCCGAGCGCGGACGAAGTGCGGCGGAAAGTCGCTGCCGGAGAAACTCTGAACGGAGTGACGTTGTACCGGCTGGACTTATCCGGCGCCGGTTTACGCGGTGCACAACTGGTCGGATCCACGCTGATTGAATGCAATCTGAAAGCGGCAGATCTGTCGGGCGCCTGTTTCGACCGTGGTTCCCTGATGAACGTGTGTTTGAAGGGAGCACGGCTGTCGGGTTCCAGCTGGTTCGACACTATTGTGACCAACTGTGATCTGACCGATGTGAATCTGTCGCAGGCGATTCTGCACGGGACTGACTTCCGGGCCGAACCGGTTTATCTGAAGCCGCTGTCTCAGGCAGGCATCAGTGACCCGGACTGGAAGCCGGATCCGGCAGACTTTGCGCCGGGCATCTGCAGTCTGGCCGGAGCAGATCTGCGAGCTGCTCAGCTGACAAAAACGCTGTTCCGCGGCGTCACTCTGTCGGACGCGAATCTGTCAGGTGTGGTCGCCGGCGGTCCCCTGTTTCGCAACTGTGTGGCTCAGCGCGTGAATTTTTCCGAAGCGTGGCTGAAGGGAATTCAGTGTTTTGATTCGGATCTGTCGGAATCAGTCTTTGATGGTTCCGCTCTGCCCGGCGCGAAGTTCTCCAGGTGTAATGTCGAGTCGGCCAGCATGAAGGATGGGCGGATTGAATTTGCCACTTTCGAAACGCTTGACCTCACCGGCGTGCGCAGTTTCCCGGGACATCTGATCGGATGTAAATTCCGGGATTGTCAGCTGAAGCAGATAGATCTGTCCGAAGCCGAAGTCCGGCAGACCTCGTTTCAGAAATGCTGTCTGGACCGCGTTGTTCTGACGGGCGCTTTGCTGGCTGCGAGTCGATTCACGGACTGCGGACTGGTCGCGGTGGACTTTACGGGGACCCGCATGGAACAGACCGGTCTTGCCGGCTGCGACCTGACCGATTCAGATTTCAGCGGTCATGACATCACCATGATGAATTTTGGCCGGGGAACACTGAAACGGGCGCGCTTCGAAAAGTGTACACTGGCCACGGTCGATTTCTCTGGGGCCGATCTGGAATCCGCCAGCTTTGCCGGCTCACAGTTCACAAAGTGTGTGTTTGCGGAAGCCAGACTTAGCGGCTCGAATATGGCGGCGATCACGGGCACCTATTGCGATTTCACGGCGGCCGACGTCGCGGCTGCAGATTTCAGCGGATCAATTTTCTCGCATTCCGAATTCGTCGGCGTGGATTTTTCAGAGGCGAGACTGCAGCAGCTTCGGTTTCTGCTGTGCATCCTGATTCAAAGCAGCTTTCGCGGACAGGATCTGCGTGATGGTGAGCTGACGGACTGCAACCTTAAACACGCCGATTTGCGTTCGGTCGTGCTGGATGAAGTCAGCTGTCGGCAGGCGATTTTCACCGGAGCGGACCTGAGGGAAGCATCATTGCGAAAGGCCGACTGCACGATGGCTCATTTTCAGAACTGCCAGCTGGCCGGCGCCGACCTGCGGCAGGCTGGTCTTGACGGCTGCCAGTTTGACGAAGCGGACCTGACCGACGCACGCTTCGACGAAGCCAGCATGGAGCGATGTCGTCTGGTGCGGGCCACCGGCAGTCGGGCTGTTTTTGCGGGCGCTGCCCTGCGTTACTCGGACCTGTCCCGGGCGGTGCTGAATCAGGCCGTGCTGAAAAAGGCAGATGTAAGGAACGCCAACCTGCACCGCACTCAGGACAGCGAAACACAGTGGGACGGCGCCCGACGAAACGGAATTCGGGAAACAGACAGGGACCGTCAGCAGGCGGAAGACTGGAAGGCACCGGAACCACCGGATCGAACAGCCAGAGCTCGTTAGGACCGAGCGAAAAATAAGTGGCGTAAGCTTCCAGCTTGCGATGCAAAAAACGCAGGCTGGAAGCTTGCGATGCGGAAAAACGCAGGCTGGAAGCTGACGCCACGTTCTGACACGACAGTAATTTTCGGTTTGATCCTTAGCGGACGGCGCTGACGGGCTGATTTCATTCCTGACCGATCGACAATTCAACAGGCACCATTGAAGGCTGAACCATGGCAACCACGGATATCCCCCCGGCTCAATCCGAATCACAGATACTTGTTTCGGCTGAAGTGCTGGAAACAGAAACCTCGGGGCAGTACGTGCGTGTCGGCGGCTCAGGTCATCGGAAAGCGGCCCACGGCTGGGCTCGACTGGCGACCGGGCCGCACATGCGACCACAGGTCGGAGATCAGGTTCTGGTCATGGGCGAGGCTCCGGACAATCTGTATGTCATCGGATGTCTGACGCCGCCGCGGGCTGAACGACTGCAGATCAGTGCTGGCGTCTATGCGGAACGCAGCACCAGTGCCGACGGCTCGGAATCGCTGCGAGTCCTGTCGAAGGAAGACCAGTTGCTGTTTGAGATAGACCCGGATCGCGGCCGCACCCGAGTCTCGGTGCCGCAGGGAACGCTGGAACTGAACGCGGCACGGGGCGACATTGTGTTAAGCGCCGCGGGCGCCGTGCGGGTGCAGGGAACGGACATAGACCTGAGTGCGAAGCATCGTCTGACGATGGCCGTGACCAGTGGCGTGGGGCTGGCGAAGAGCTGGTTTCGAATGCTGCACGACCGCCTGCAGACAGGCGGCGAGAAGATTGATGTGACGGCCCGGGAAGCCGATCTGAACATCACCTCGACCAGCCTGACATCCACCAGTGTGTCGGTGAAGGCGGATGATTACCGCCTGACCGCGCAGCATGCGGAGACAACGGCGGAAACTCTGGTTGAAAATTCCGGCAACGCGTACCGCACGGTTCGCAACCTTCTTCAGCAGCAGGTCGGGCGTCTGCGGACCTATGTGTCCGGCCTCAGTCACTTCCGATCGAAACGGGCGTACTTCAGTTCTGAAGAAACATTTCATATCGACGGCGACCAGGTACATCTGGGTTGATGACGCTGCCGGATTCAGCCGTCCGGGCGGCTGATGGAAAATTCTGCACCGACTGATCAAAACCCCATAAGGACTCATCAATGCTTCCAGCGTCGACAAACGCGGCCGGAACGTGCAACAATTCGGCGCCGGATGTGTGCAACACACCGTCGCCAGCCGGCCCCGTTCCGGTGCCGTATCCGAATATTGCCCAATGTGCCATGGCAATTAACACGGCCGTGAATGTGATGTTCACGAAGCGTCCGGTGATCCACAAAATGTCAGAGATTCCTCTGAGTTCCGGTGACGAGGCCGGGACGGCCGGCGGCGTGAAATCCGGCGTCTTTATTCAGAAAGCGACGTTTACGATGGGAGCAAGCAAGGTCATGGTTGAGGGGCAGGCGGTCGTCTATCAGTCGGCCAACACGGCTCATAACGGGGCCAGCTTCAATATACCGGGGGTCCAGTCTGCTCCCAGTCAGACAAATGTCATGGTAAACCCCTGAACCAGCAATTTTTGTGGGGCGTTTTCGCAAAACTGCCGAGGGCACGGATGGGACGGAAAACGGGTAAGCTGGCTTCCTGAGACACTTTGGCGAACTGCCATGAGGGCAATCCTGTGCCAAACAGGGAAAAAAACGGTGGAAAACCGAAAATTCAGCAAATTCACGCAAAAGGAATACGTGGAAACGGCCGGCTGAGCAGCGTTCGACTGGACTTGATTTGGTGTGGTCGTGAAAATGCCGACTTCAAATTTTGAAGGGGTCTGTCGCGGAATCGTCCCGCGAGCCAGCGGGTCGGTTCCGGCCCTTACCTCTTCCGCCTGTATCTACGGCGAACCAGATGTTATCGAGAGAAGCGATGCTGCGGCATCTGCGGGAGAAGCGTCCCGTGATTGCCCCGTCCATGCTGAAGTGTGACTTTGGAAACCTGCAGGAGGAAGTTGAGCGGATTGATTCCGCCGGACTTCCGCTTTATCACCTGGACGTGATGGACGGCCACTTTGTGCCTAATCTGTCGTACGGGGCCATGGTGATTGAGGGTCTTCGTCCACGGACCAGCACCCCCTTTGATGCTCATCTGATGATTTCGGACCCGGGTCGTTATCTGGACGAATACGTCCGTGCCGGCTGCGAAGCGATTACGATTCATCTGGAGGCGGTCGCGGACCCGACCGAACTGCTGCAGGCAATTCGCCGGCAGGATGTGGTAGCTGGCCTTGCGATCAATCCGGACACGCCGATCGAAGCGGCGGAACCTTATCTGCAGCATTGTGACCTGCTGCTGGTGATGAGTGTTCATCCCGGATTCGGCGGACAAAAATTCATGCCGGAAGTGCTGCCGAAGATTACTGCGGCCAGGCGACTGGCGGGCGATGACCTTTTGATTTCCGTGGACGGCGGCGTCGCGGTCGGTACCATCGGGCAGTGTGCTCAGGCGGGCGCCGACATCTTTGTCGCCGGCAGTTCGATTTTCGATCAGGACGATTATCAGCGCGCGGCCGAAGACCTGTCTTCGGAAGCCCGCAGTTGTCTGTCCGGTGCTGCGGAAGGGAGATAGGGCCATGTCCATTATCGCACTCATCCGTCCGGGATGTACGGACTATACGCAGCAGTCGCGGCTGCTGGGCACGCTGGAAATGCCGATGAATGAGCAGGGCCTGGAAGAGGTCCAGGACATCATTCGGCAGCTTCAGCAGAAAGACATACGTCTGGAGGCCATTTTCACCTCTCCGATCGACCCGGCCTGCAGTACGGCACGTGCAATTGCCGAATCACAGCCGGATGCGAAGATCAAAGAGCTGGATGAACTAAGAAACGTGGATCAGGGCCTGTGGCAGGGACTGCCGGAAGCCGATGTTCGTAAACGGTATCCCAAGGTATTTCGCAGCGGTCGGGAACGTCCCCAGACCATCTGTCCGCCGCAGGGGGAATCACTGGGTGACGCCTGCGAACGAATTCAGAAGGTCCTGAACAAGGCGATCCGCAAGTACCGTTCCTTTGCGCTGGTGGTCGCGGACCCGATTGCCACGGTGATTCGCTGCACTCTTCAGGAGCGTTGCCCGACAGTGGCGTCCTGTCTTTGCGGAGAACACACTCGGGACAGCGTGGAACTGTTCGAAGCGGCAAGTTTCGATTCTGGTTCTTTTCTGAAGTCTGAACAATGTGCGGAGCCGGCTCACGCGACAGCGGAAACCGGCCCCCGGGAATCGAACTCATGACGACAACTGACAAAACCGGACAACGTTCGTGGCTGCAGGATATGAAACGACCAAAACGAGGTGTGCCGGAAGGACTCTGGCTGCGATGCGATGGCTGTGGCGCCACCGTGTTTCGCAATCAGGTGGAAGAAAATCTGAATATCTGTCCGGAATGTGATCATCACTTCTATGTCCCGACGGCGGCCCGGATTCGACAGCTGCTGGACCCCGACAGCTTCGAAGAATGGTATGGCGACATGCGGCCCGGAGATCCGCTCGGCTTTGCCGACCGCAGGCCTTACGCCGAACGACTGGCGGCTGAGCAGAAACGGACCGGGATGAATGACGCGTGCACGGTCGGACGCGGCTACATGCGTGGACGTCCGCTGGTGTTCGGAATGACGGATTCGGCCTTCATCATGGGCAGTATGGGCTCAGTGGTCGGTGAGAAGCTGTGTCGGGCCGTCGAGCAGGCAACCGAAAAATCGCTCCCGCTGGTCATTGTGAGCGGTTCCGGCGGCGGCGCCCGGATGCACGAAGGCATTATTTCACTGATGCAGATGGGCAAGGTTTCTGCAGCACTGGCCCGCTTTCGTCGTGCTCGGGGACTGTTTATTTCCGTCCTCACCAACCCCACGATGGGCGGCGTCGCCGCCAGCTTTGCATCACTGGGCGACGTCGTCATTGCCGAACCCAACGCGCTGGTTGGCTTTGCCGGCCCGCGCGTGGTGCAGGCCACCTGTAAAATCGATCTGCCGCAGGGCTTCCAGACCAGCGAATTTCTGCTGAAGCATGGTTTTATTGACCGCATTATCCATCGAGCTCAGTTGCGCAGCGAACTGGCCCGAATCATCGACTACTGCGTCAACTGACCACCCGTTGCCAACAGCCCGGGTACAACGGACATTCCTGTCCGTTGTTGCCCACCGGGAAAAGCGAAACGTACGGCGGACATTCCTGTCCGCCGACAAAAGTCCCTTCCGGAAATTTCACATACCTGATGTTGCGGCCATCTGCTTGAAGGCACTCAATACGTATGTGGTTTTTCGAATTTCGACTCTTGTCGGTTCCGTCATTCCTGTCCGCCGACTGAGAGACAGGCACGACCGGACAGGAATGTCCGGTCTACGGCTGTCGCGAAGGGCGACCGGACAGGAGCGTCCGGTTTACAGCGTCCGGTTTACGACTTAGGGCGTGGAATCGCTGCGGCTACGATGGTGTCCAGATGGCTGAACTGGCCGGCGTGCCGGAAGTGTTTGTCCGGGGGCGTCGTCGAGCCTTCATCCTTAGATACGGCGGGATAAAACGTCCGCGGTAGCCGTAGTGATGGACGCTGGCCTTGTAATCGGCCCGCACCGGTTCACGCAGGTCTTCCAGAATCATATTGCTGCGACAGAGGCCGCCGATCAGGTCCTCCAGCCGGTGCAGGTATTCCGTGGTACCGGGTTCCCGGTACGACTGGTCCGCCTGCATCGGCAGTGGTCCCCGGTGGTAGTATTCCACTCCGACCACAAACTGGTGCCGTTCGGTGCGGTGGCTGATCTGCAGACTGACGGGCTGTTTGTGCTGACTGATGTAGATTCCGTTATCCCGCAGCACGCGGGCGACTTCGGCGTACATCGGCACCAGATCAGGGATGTAGCAGGTACTGACGGGCTGGTGAACCACATCGAAGCCGGCGTCACCAAGCATCTGCAGATTATCCATGGAAGCCTGAACGGTGCGGATATTGAGTCCACGGCGACTGGCTTCGCGCTGGTCCAGTTCCAGCATGGAATCGCTGATGTCCACGACGGTAACGCGGGCACCGGCGACAGCGTAGAGCACCGACTGCCAGCCGCCTCCGGACGCGAGGCACAGGACATCCAGGCCATCGACGCTGTCCGGCAGCCAGCCGCGTCCATCCAGCACCTGCAGAGGATTGGCGCACTGTTCATCCGTCGCCACGCGGGCAAACAGACTGCCGCCGTCGGCCATCTGGTTCCAGGTTTTTCGATTGGTGGCTTGATAGTCCAGTTTCAACACCTTCGCAGGAAAACCGAGCCGGTCGCGGAGAACCAGAGCCGGGACGGGGAAACGATCCTGAAAACCGTGGAATTCAGGGTTATAGCGGCCTTATTGCAGGCCGGAAGATTCCGCATGTTCTGTTTTGATGTTCGGGGAACTGGGCTTCAATGCCGATCGGGGCTTTTCTGGCGACTTTCGGCGTTTAGAATGTTACATCAAAGCATTGTTCCGGTTTGATCTGGGATCCGTCTGTGGCCTTTCTGTCCAAGGTGCATCTTTCCTGTTTCCTGCTGAGTTATCTTGTCGCCTTTGGCGTCGAGTTATTTCAGCTGGTTCGTCAGCGCACGGGTACATCCCGCAGCCTGCTGATGGTCTTCACTGCCGCCGGCCTGATCGCTCACAGTGCCTACCTCATCACCCGCAGCCTGAAGTCCGGGCTGCCTCCGCTTGTCGGCAGCAGTCACGACTGGCTGTTGGTGCTGGCGTGGGTGGGAGGCGTGTTGTATCTGCTGGCGCTGGCAATCGGTGAACGCATCACACTGGGACTGTTTCTGCTGCCGGTCATGCTGGGACTGATCGTTCTGGCGATGTTTGTGGACGATTCGGCTGAGGTCGCTGAGCGTCAGATCGCCGCCCATCGGTGGGGCATGCTTCACGCGTCCACGCTGGCGATCGGCATGGCCTGCGTGGCGGCCGCCACCATCAGTGCCCTCATGTACCTGCTGCAGCACCAGAAGCTGCGGGGGCGACGTTCTCGGCTGCATCGACTGCAGCTGCCCAGTCTGGAACAGCTGACGGCCACCAATCGCTGGCTGGTCTTCGGGACGGTCGTGATGCTGACAATCGGACTGGTGACCGGATTCATTCTGGCGGTAAGCGACAGCACCGAGGTCTTTGACTGGTCAGACCCGATTGTGGCAGGCACCACCATTGTCTGGGGCATCATGGTGGTCACCATGTTCTGGCTGTTGACTCGCAGAGAACAGACAGGCCGCCAGGTGGCTCGACTGACATTGCTGGCCGGTGGCTTTCTGCTGCTGACCATTTTTGGTCTGATGCTGCTGTCGGGCGGAGTGCACGGCTCAGACGCAGCACCTGTGGCCAACACTTCCGTGATCCATTCAGCAGAAGAGGACAGCCGGTCGTCGGCACACTCATGAACGTTTTTGTGCTCAGCTGCAATCACCACAACGCGGGGCTGGAACTCCGCGAAAAGCTGGCGTTCGCCTCAGAAGATCAGCTGACCGAGGCGTACGCGCACTGGCGGGAACAGCATCCGGAATCTGAACTGGTGCTGCTGTCTACCTGCAATCGCGTTGAGGTGTACGCCGCGACGGACGAGAACAACACACAGTTTTCAGCGCAGCACATTGCGGAGTTTGTGTCGCAGTTTCACAATGTCCCGCCGGACGAAATCACCAATTCGGTGCTCTCGCATCATGGCCCGAAAGCGGTTGAACACCTGTTTGAAGTGGTCTGCAGCCTGGACAGCATGGTGCTGGGTGAGCCGCAGATTGTGACGCAGGTCAAGGACGCGTATCGGATCGCCAGTCAGAACGATTCCTGCGGCCCGCTGACGAATATCCTGTTTCAGCGTGCATTGGAAGTATCGGCTCAGGTGCGCACCGACACCAGACTGTCCGAAGGCCGCGTCTCGATTGCCAGCGTCGCCGTTGGTGATTTCGGACGGAACATCTTTAACCGCTTCGACAACAAGACGGTGCTGGTGATCGGGGCCGGTGAGATGGCTGAGGAAACGCTGCGATACCTGCAGGATGAAGGTGTGCAGAGGATCATTGTCATCAACCGCAATCAGGAGCGTGCCGAAGCGCTGGCCAGTGCCTTCGGCGGAGCGACGGACAGCTTTGACCATCTGGATGAATGGCTGGGAAAAGCCGACGTCATCGTCAGCACGACCGGAGCCACGACCACGCTGATCGACCACGATCGGTTCGAACGAGTCCGTCGTCAGTCCGATCGCAAACCCGTGTTCATTCTGGATCTGGGGGCGCCCCGGGATTTTGACCCGTCCATCGCCGGTCTGGACGACAACGTGTTTCTGTACGACATCGACGCGCTGGAAGCGACGTGCGAACGCAATCGCAATCTGCGGAAGTCAGAGATTGCGGCCGCCAGGAAGATCATCCAGCACCACACCGAACGTTTCATGCACGAAGTGTATCACCGAGCGACCGGTCCCGTGGTTCAGCGGCTGCGGCAGCAGCTGACGGACATCAGTGGCCGGGAAATGGAGATTCTGTTTCGGCGACTGCCCGACCTGACCGAGGAACAGCGGGCGGCCATTGAAAAAACGGTGCACCGCATTGTCAATAAAGTGCTGCATCCGCCTCTGGAAACGCTGAAAGTGGAAGCCAAAGCAGGGCCTCCCCACGGATTGCTCGACGCCGTCAAGCAGCTGTTCCACCTGGGAGACTAGTGCTTCCAGCCCGGGTTGTGGCGCCGACCGGCTTGTTGATCTGGTGCAGCTGACCACGCCAATCGACAGGCCGTGCTGTCACCGGGCCGAGAAATGGCCGACTTCCTGCCCGTTCGCCGGGTTCAGTCGAATCACGTCCCGGAGTTTCCAGACGCCGTCTTCCAGCGTCCACGTGGTCTTCCAGAAGGTTGGAATGTGGCGCGAGCCGCCGCCATGAGTTCTCAGCGTCACGTCACCGTTGGCCCGCACCCAGGCCGTGGCGGTGTCCTCTGATTCATTCAGCTCAACGTCGACGGAACTCAGGTGAAAAGATTCACTCAGGTCCACCATCTCCAGCCCGCGTTCCGCGATGCTCTTGAGTTCATCACTTTCTTTGCAGATCTGGCCACCGATCGCGTCGACATCCCGATTCTTGAAATGTGTCAGCATCTGGTTGAGCTCAATTTCCACCTGCTCCCGAGCCGTCACAACGTATTGCTCAAGAAAGAACAAACCGACGGCGGCCAGCAGGCAGATCCCCGCGGCGAGCCAACCCTTTGAACTTCCGCTGATTACTGCCACGACACCAGTCACGACCAGCAGAATCAGCAGCGGCCACGGGTTTTCGGTCAGGTACGTCATGGGTGTCTGCTTTCTGTTTCCTGCACACTGAGCCGCCAATCGCTGTCACAGGTTAAGTAACGGCGATCGCTTGATCCAGTTGTCAGCGGCGAACAGGCTGTGCTTGCTGTCGTTCAGTGGTGCGTCTACCGCACAGACCTGCCACGACGGACGGTTCGTCTCGGCAATTTGCGGAAATGACGATGGAATTCAGAATCGCGGCGTGCCGGCGCGAAGGGTCAAGCGGACGGGCGGACGGCAGATGGGCCGCGAGTCTTGTGCTGTCGAGGGTAACAGATGATTTCCTTCGCTGGTCACACCCCGCAGAACCGCAGGCAGCGCGGCATGCAGAGTGTGTGACAAGCGAAGCGCCGGCACGCCGGTCTTCGGCGGCCACAGCACATGGACGATCGAACCGCGGTGTGCCGGCGCGAAGGGGCAAGCGGACGGGCGGACGGCAGATGGGCCGCGGGTCTTGTGCTGTCGAGGGTAACAGATGATTTCCTTCGCTGGTCACACCCTACAGAACCGCAGGCAGCGCGGCATGCGAATCGTGTGACAAGCGAAGCGCCGGCTCATCGATCCGTGGACAGAACGGCCAACGGGCGGCGGCGGGCCGAAAATCTTCAGGCGGCGATTCGCAAAGCCAGTTCTTCGGCGTTGACGGCGACCACGGCGATGCCGAATTTGTCCGCCAGATCCGTAACTTCCTTCGGATTGATGATGATTGTCATGTCGGCTTCGATGGCCAGGACCCGACCGCCGGCTTCATGCATATTCTTGATCGTCTCGATTCCGACGGTTGGCACATCGAATCGCATGTCCTGCTGCGGCTTGGCGACCTTCACCACGGTGAATCCTCCGCGGCGGCACAGTTCTCCGGCTCGACGAATACACAGGTCGGTGCCTTCGATGGCCTCGACGGCAATCACGGCCGTGTCATTGACCACCACCGTCTGGCCGACGTCCAGGCGTCCCATTTCCCGTGCCAGCTCCCAGCCGAACTGGATGTCGCGCCACTGCAGCGCCGACGGTTTGCGGGATGTCAGGAATCCATGTTTCACGAGTAACTCCGGAGCGTAGGAAAGAGCTGAGTCAAACTGAAAGCCATCGCGTTCAAACTCACGAATCACGGCCAGCAGAATTGTGTCGTCCTTTTTGTTCGCACTGGCATAGCGAAACCACATGTGCAGCGTGCGCCAGTCGGGCATCAGACGCAGCCAGCGAAACGGATGAAACAGGACGGTCTTTTCAATCTTGCCGGCCATCACGATCCGCTGCACATTGGCTTTGCGAAACAGCCGGATGGCTTTTCCCAGTCGGGCCAGCGGCAGAAATCGGAAGTCATCGCAGACATCGGCCAGTTCTTCCGTGGCCATTCCGAGGACACCGAGGCCGAAGACCGAGTGTCCGGCTTTCTGCGCGGCCTGTACAAACTGAACAGGGAACCGGCCGCCTCCGGCCAGCAGACCAAGGCGTGTCGGTTTCATGGCTGTTGCCTGAGTCGTCCGCTCCCGCGGGAACGGCAGTATGTCATGCTGTTGGACGGGTTCGTTCATGGTCTTTAGAAATCATCCTGGCGTCTGACGGCTGTGTCCGGCGGTCAGGCCGCTTCCCGGGTCTTCTGATCGTCCGACAACAGTTGGTCTGTTTCCACACGACCCATCAATGAGGCCAGTTGCTGTTCAAGCCGCGCCACCTGTTTTTCCAGCTGTTTCACGGTGGACCTCATTTCCGGCAGTCGTTTCAGTGACATCTGCTCGCGAGCATGCAGGCTGGCGTCGCGGGCAGGAATGCCCAGATAGGCCTTGCCACCGGGCATGTCCCTATGGACGCCCGTCTTGGCGCCGATGACCGCTCCGTCACCGAGGTGAACATGGTCGGCGATCCCGGCCTGCCCGGCACAGACGACGTAGGCCCCGGTGGTGGTGGAACCGGCGATGCCGGTCTGGGCCACGATCAGGTTATGTCGGCCCAGGCGGCAGTTGTGGGCGATCATCACCTGGTTGTCAATTCGGGTACCGGTATCGACAAAGGTCTCACCCATTTTGGCGCGATCGATGGTTGAGCAGGCGCCGATTTCCACATCGTCGGCAATGCGAACGATACCGACGTGCGGCAGCAGTTCGTGCCTGCCGTTCACGGTGCGATAGCCGAATCCCTGCCCGCCGATGACTGTGCAGGCCTTGATCGAAATCCTGTTGCCCAGGACCACGTCGGGATACAGCACGGTGTTCGCGTCAATCGTGACGTGATCTCCGATCTCGCAGCCGTCTCCGATCACAACGCCGGGGCCGATGCAGCAGTGATCACCGATCCGGACGTCTTCACCGATGACAGCCAGGGGGTGAATATTTGTCTTGCGGCCGATGATGGCCGATTCGGCGACGATCGCGTGCGGCGAAATACCCACGTCAGACCGGCGCCGCGGAGGTACCAGACGGACTGCCATCTGCAGAAAGGCAGCTTCCGGTTCATCCACCAGAATGAAGGTGCGGTCAGGAAAGGGGGCCAGATTTCCCACAGCCGACCTGGGCGCGATGATCAAACGAGCTTTGGTCGCGGCGGCCCGTTTCAGATTTTTGTCGCAGCCGACGAAGACGAGATCCGTTTCCGAGGCCTGTTCGATAAAGGCGACGCCACTCACTTTCAACGAATCGTCACCGATGATCCGGGCGTCAAGCAATGCGGCGATTTCGCCGGCGGTTAGTTGCACTGCTGGTGTGCTGGCCATCCGAGCCTCCCTGCTGCGATGTTTGTGCCATTCTGTGCTCCCCGGCGCGGATGACCACGCGAAGGAGTTCAGAGGCGGAGTTTATGACAGCCGTAAGTTATTTTGCAAGACAAACGCAGCGACAGACGCATTCCCGAATGATCTCGCGGGGCAGATCGCGAAAACGGGAAACAACACAGATGCCGGGGGTTGTCTTGAGTTCTTTTCGGCAATTCGCTGCCCCGAAGCTGAATGCGATTTGATTCCGTCGGGTTTTGCGGGGGAAACATCGAAACAGGCGCGATTGCGGCTACAATGCCGCCCTGCCGCTTCCGGGTGGTTCGGTTCTGCCTCTTCCCCAGCCAACAGCTGTCTCCTTCGTCATGCCTGTGTCTTCCAACGACGACCCGCCCTTCGACCCGAAAAACTCGGTTGGAATTGTGGCTACTCAGAATGCCACCCTGTTTGAACCACCGCACGTTCTGCGACTGCAGTGCGGAGCAGAACTGGGGCCGGTCAACGTGGCCTACGAAACATACGGGACGCTGAATGAGCAGCGGGACAACGCTGTCTTCGTGTGCCATGCCCTGACAGGAGATGCACACGCCGCCGGCCTGCACAATGCCGATCAGGCCAAACCCGGCTGGTGGGACGGTTTTATCGGTCCCGGAAAAGGCCTGGACACTGACCGATATTTCGTGATCTGTGCGAATGTGCTGGGAGGGTGCCAGGGAACCACCGGTCCCGGCAGCATCGACCCGGGCAGCGGTCAGCGATTCTGCCTGAACTTCCCGTTTCTGACAGTGGCCGACATTATCACCGTCCATTCCGAACTGGTCCGCCACCTGGGCATCTCCCGCCTGCTGGCTGTGGTTGGTGGCAGTCTGGGAGGCATGCAGGTCCTTGAATGGGCCGTGCGTTTTCCCGACCAGATGTGTGGCTCAGTCGTGCTGGCGTCATCTCACAAGCTGGCAGCTCAGGGCATTGCGTTCAACGCTGTCGGGCGCCGGGCCATCTACGCCGACCCCGGGTTCGCAAATGGCAGGTATTATGATTCGGAAGGCCCCCGCTACGGACTGGCGCTGGCCAGGATGGTAGCGCACATCACGTACCTGTCGGAAGATTCAATTGAACTGAAGTTTGGTCGCCGCCTGCAGGACAGCGACCGCTTTGCTTTCGACATGCAGAAAGAGACCGAATTTCAGATCGAAAGCTATCTTCATTATCAGGGCAAGCGTTTTGTGCAGCGATTCGATGCCAACAGCTACCTGTACCTGACTCGGGCGATGGACTATTTCGATCTGTCGGACGGCCATGAATCGCTGGTGGACGCAGTCAGTCAGGTGAAGTCGCGGTTTCTGGTCGCTTCGTACGACACAGACTGGCTGTTCCCGACCAGCCAGAGTCGGGAACTGGTCTCTGCGCTGCTGCAGGCCGGTCGGCACGTGTCGTTCCTTGAGCTGAAATGCCCCTTCGGTCATGATTCCTTCCTGATCGACCTCGGGCCACTGACAGACCTTGTGGGTTCATTTCTTCAGCAGACGCTCAAAGCCGGTCGGTCATCTGCCGAGGCGGGCGCTTTGCCCTCGTAACAGGACGCGTCCGAGCGGTCCGTCGCGCCGTTGTCAGGCATACCGGCATCCGTGAGCCGTTTCTCCGGATCTGACAGTGGCGACGCACACTCGGCAATCATTCAGTTAATGGAATACTTCATGACCGACGCCCGTTACCAGCTTCGCGACCCGTCTGTTCAGCTTGTCGACGACCTGATCATGCGGCACATCGATCGCAACAGCCGTGTGATCGACCTCGGCTGCGGTGATGGTCGCCTGATGCAGCGTCTGAACGGCGAAATGGGCTGCCACGTCGTCGGCATCGATGTCGAACAGTCGAATATTCAGGCCGTCATCCAGCGTGGGCTGCCGGTGGTGGCCGCCGACCTGAACAAGGGGCTGGAGGACATTCCTTCGGGTTCCTTTGATTTTGCCGTGCTGAGTCAGACGTTGCAGCAGGTGCAGCAACCCAAACAACTGCTGAAGGAAATGCTGCGTGTCGCCCGGCGCGGACTTGTGGTCGTCCCGAATTTCGGCCACTGGCGGGTGCGTTTCGAAGTGTTGCTGCGTGGTCGTACGCCGATCACACACACACTGCCCTACGAATGGCATGAAACACCCAATGTACACTTCATGTCGATGCGTGATTTCCATGAACTGATGAAAAGCATCGGGCTGCGGATCGTGAAGGAACGTCCGATCATCCACGGACGGGCTGTCGACAAGGCCTGGGCGGCCAATGTTCGGGCAGACAGTGCGTTCTATCTGCTCGAACGCACGGCAGAGACTACCCCTGAACCGGCATAATCTGCCGCCCCGGAGGTCGCTGCGCCGGGAACTGTCGGAACAGAGCCATCCGTGTCAGCGTGACGGTGCTGCGATCCCCAGTGTTTTTTCAGCTCGTATTGACCTCGATGCGGCACGGACGATAGCTTTCGGCGGTCAGACGGCGTGTTCCATCAGGACACAACAGGATCTGACACATAATCAAAGGCCATTCCGGAGTAGTGTCGCCGGTGATAAATCCTCCCAAACTGCGAGGGACCTGAAAACGTCCGGAAGTCGCGAAACCATGCGTGTTAGTCAGTACCTGCTGCTGTTTCCTTTGTTGCTGACCACCGATACACGGTCCGGTGCAGAGGACCTGTTGCTGCGCGACCGGCAGGCACCACAGGAACGACTGCTGGTGTTGAATTCCGGACGCGTCGTGAGCGGCCGGCTGACCGCCAGAACCGGCGGCTATGATGTGGCTCTGCCCGCAGGAAGAATGTTTGTGTCCAGCGAACAGATCCGTTTTACGGCAGACGGAATGGACCAGGCCTATCAGATGATGCGTGATTCGTTTACGGAACGGACTCCGGACGTACATCTGGAACTCGCTCGCTGGTGCCTGTCCAATCGGCTTCCCGCCAACGCACGGCGCGAGATTCTGGATGCTCTGCACCTGGATCCGTACCGTGACGACGCTCGCCTGATGCTTGAGAAACTTGTCCGGGAACAGAAGCGAACGGCCGTGAGCGTGACGCCGCAGGTCGACCTCGCAGCGCTGACGATGCCTGAACTGCTGCCTGAGCGACGTTCCCTCGGCGGCTTGCCCAAAGAAGCGGCCCGAACATTTACGCAGCGCATTCAGCCGATGGTTTCCAGCAAATGCGGCAATGCTCGCTGCCATGGAACCGGCCAGAACCGTTTTACCGTCGTTCCGATCCGGGATCGATCGACAACCCACATTGCCGAGCAGAATCTGGCTGCCATTCTGAATCAGATTGATTTTCAACAGCCGCTGCAGAGCCCGCTGCTGGAAGCGACGACCGGCCTGCATGGCGGCAGTCGACAACTGCTGTTTTCGGGCCGATCCGGCGGACTGCAGGCTGAGACCCTCAGAGAATGGGTGCTGGACGTGGCTCAGGAACTCGGGCCATCCGAGACGGCCGCCCGGTCTGTATTTCAGACGTCGGCGACCGAGGTGCCCGAACGGCACAGCAATTCTGATTCACCGGATGTTTCGTCCGTCTACGATGCCCTGCCGCAGGCCCGACGCGTGGCCGGTGCGGCTGACGATGAGTTTCTGAACCGGGCGGCGGAAGCCACCCGGCACGATGATTTTGATCCGGCGACGTTTAATCGCCGATACCATGGTAAGACGGAAGATGAAATTCGATCAGAGCGTGCCATCAGATAATCGCTGATCGATGAATATCCGGCTGATCTGCAGGATGCAGATCGTCGGCATCGACAAGAATTCAGCCTGTCCATGAAGTGACAGGCTGCTCAGGCGGAAGGAACCGCAATGAAAACCTGCGTTCAACTTACATTTCTGCTGCTGGTCGTTTCCACGGTCACTGGATGTTCCAGATTTCGTCAGCTGACCCGTCGCGACTATGCTCTGATGCGAGATCCCTTTACCAGCAGCGTGGCGGCCGGCAATCAGACGGCCGAATCGGATGAACCACCGCTGCCCGGTATCCGGCCTGAATCCACCGGGGTTGTCAGAATCGGAGATTCATCAGCGGCAGCGCTGTCGGATCAGGCCGTGGCTGACTATGCCGGAACAACAGACAAAAATAACGTCTCCGGGCGCCCCGTCGTTCCGGGAACAGCGGGCTCAGAAACCGACAATCGCGGCATTCCGGCTGTCACCGCGTTTGCCGGTACCGAGACGAAATCAGCTCAGGGACGCGCTCGCGTGACAGCGGCCGAACCAGTCGTACCGGATCTGGACCAGATGGCCGAGTTCATGGAAGAGCAGGCCACGGCCAGCGGTCTGACCGAGACAGCCAACGAACTGCAGCAGGATTTCGCTGAATTCGCCGCCCGCCGGCAGGCTGCGTGGCAAGAGGAAGTGAACGGCGTCCGGGAAAATGCAGCCCTGCCGTCTGAAAACTCGATCCGGCAGGTCGGCCGCTCAACGGACGCAAAGGCGAACATGGCCTCCGACTTCGCCACCCAGGCTGATTATTCCCGTGCCGCTGAAAATAACGACGCCGGCATGGTCAAGCTTTCAGAAAAGGCAACACCGCTGATTCGCAAAACAGCTGTCGCCGCACCTGCTCCGGTCACCGCACCGCCGGCGGAACCTCCGATCGGATCTGATAACCCGTTTGCCGGCGCCGCACCGGCACCCGAATTTCCCGCAGGTGCAACTCCCGCCGTCACACCGCCGGTCTTCGACAAACCTGCCGTGGCACCGGCCGCAGCCGCGTCCCCTTCGGCCGACAAATCGAATCCTTTTGCAGCGTTCGACCAGCAGCGGAAGCAGAACGCCGCCAACGCCGGCGCTGAAGGTGACCGACTGGATTCCGGGTTTACGTTCGACAGCGGCTGGCGTCCTTCGAATGCCGTGCGACCGTAGCCCCCTGATCGAACAGCCGCCAACCGTGATGCGGTGACACGCGTGAGCATTGAAGCAGCCGGCCGGCCATGCCATCATGTCCGGCTGGATACCACGCGCGTTACAGAACCATCACGGGAACAAATCTGATGACATCGGCTGTTTCTCCGGCATCACTGCCGGGAATCAAACAATTCGACATGACTGGCCAGGTGGCCGTTATAACCGGCGGGTCCAAAGGTCTGGGCGCCGCAATGGCGGCAGGACTGGCGTCTGCAGGAGCGACAGTGGTGCTGGTCAGCCGCAATGGTGACGAAGCACAGGCCGCAGCGAATGAGATTGCCGCCGCCTTTGGAGTGACCGCACACGGTATGTCGGCCGACGTGACCATCCCGTCTGATGTCGATGCGATGGTGCAGAACGTGCTGGAACGGTTTTCCCGCATCGACATTCTGATCAATTCTGCCGGCATCAATATTCGAGGCAGCATCGACCAGATCACTTACGAACAGTTCCAGCAGGTCCAGCGCACCAACGTCGACGGCACCTGGCTGTGCTGCAGGGCAGTCGTTCCGTTCATGAAAACGGCAGGTTATGGCCGGATCGTCAATCTGGCAAGCACGCTGGGACTGGTCGGGCTGGCCAATCGGACGCCGTACACGTCCAGCAAAGGGGCTGTGGTTCAGCTGACTCGTGCACTTGGACTGGAACTGGCAACCTATGGGATCGCCTGCAATGCCATCTGCCCGGGGCCATTCCTGACACCGATGAACGTGCCGATAGCGGATTCTGAAGAGGCAAAGAAGTTCATCATTGGCGCCGTCGCTCAGGAACGCTGGGGAGAACTGGCCGAAATCCAGGGAGCCGCCATTCTGCTCAGCAGCCCGGCTGCCAGCTTCATGAACGGCAGCATGGTCACGGTCGACGGTGGCTGGACGGCACGCTAGCAGCCTGCCCGAATGCCGAAGGTCTCCCGTTCCTGATCACGCCGATGCGTGGGGCGGTCGGGAGACCGCCCCACAACGAGACCACCCCACAACGAGAGACCGGCTGCCTGAGACGTGCCGACCGATGCTACAGAATGGCCAGCGGGTTGCGTCGTTCTTCCAGAGTTCCCCGCGTCACACCGACACGGTTGCTGGCCTTCAGCTGCTGC
>JAVKCM010000034.1:0-3139 GCA_040222735.1 Fuerstiella sp.
GTTTTTCTGCATCGCAAGCTGGAAGCTTGCGCCACTACGTTTAAGTGCCTGGCTCGGTTTTCCGCGGGCCGGGTCTTGTGGTCTTACCGAGGTTCCGGGACCACCAGCTGCATCGAATCGGGTTCCACGCGAATGGTCACCGGGCAGCAGGGAGCGGGATCGCCGTCGCACTGGACGGCCACGCTGGTGTTTTCGGACGTCAGTGTGACTTCCGTGGTTGTGAACCGCAGCACGTCGCTGGTTCGGTCAGCTCGGCCCAGTCGCGTCCGCACCGCGTGCACAGCGGTGGCGAACATCCCGGCGGTGCGAAACACGCGTACATCCAGCAGTCCGTCGTGAGGATCAGCGTTCGGGCAGAACGGCATGTGAAAACCGTACTCCGGAATATTCGTGACAATCACATGACTGCCCCGCGCCAGCAGTTTGCCATCCTGTCCGCAGACCGATATTTCGGGAAACCGGTACCTCAGAAAACTAAGCAGAATGGGCCGGACGTAGCTCAGGTGCGAGATATTTCCTGTCCGGGTGAACGTCAGCTGTCTGACCACTTCTGCATCCACGCCGCAGCTGGCCATGACCAGAAAGCGTTGTTCATCGATGAACGCGGTATCAAAGCGCCGGGTGTGGTGCTGATGAACCATCCGGGCCACGGTCCGTCCGCAGCGCGGAATCTTCAGGTAGCGGGCGACCAGGTTTTCGGTCCCCAGCGGCAGCGTGGCAATCGGAAGATCTGCATGTCGGTTGATCAGACTGGCAATGGTGCCATCGCCGCCGGCGGCCACCAGACACCGGACTTCCGTGCGGATTTCCGGGTGTGCCAGAAAATCATCCAGCCGCTGACGATCGGCGAACAGGCGGAGGCGGTAGCCGAGCGCCTTCAGTTCACGGACCATGACATGGATCTGGCGGGCACCGCGTCCGGTGCCGGACGTGGGATTGCGCTGAATCACCACGCGGTTTCTGACTTCCCTGGACAGGCTGGAAGTGGGGTGAGGGTCGATCACGTTGTCTGTGAGCTCCGTTCGCGCTCGCGGTCGGTCGCAGCAGGGTCGTTTTCAATCAGATCCCGCAATGTGGTCAGCAGAATCACGTCGGCGGGCAAAGCATCAGGAATTCCGTGGCGGCAGATCCATGCGGCCTTCATGCCGGCCGCCAGAGCACCTTTGACATCGTTGACCCGGTCATCGCCGACCAGCAGGATGCGATCGGCGGCCACGTTCAGTTCAGCGGCCACGGCCTGGAAAAATCGGGGGTCTGGTTTTCGCCAGCCCACCGCCGACGAGATCACACGATGGTCTGCCGCCGCCAGCGGCGGCAGACCGTCGCAGACGGAATTCAGGCGACGATCAAAATTGGAAGCGATGGCCACGCGGTAACCCCGGCCCGACAGGGTCTGAAAAACTTCCGCCACTTCCGGGAAGCAGCGCCAATTTTCCGAGCTGGAAAAGTGCTGAAACAGATCTTCAAAACAGGCCTGAAAGCCGGGCGAGCCGGGGCACAGCTGGCGAATCAGGTTTGCCCAGAATTTGTATTCTGCCGATTCGCTGGTGCTGAGATCCGGTGTCTGCGACCGTTGACGCAGTGCCTTGCGAACGACGTCGCTGACGACATCCGGGGCGATCTGCACGCCGCAGTGGCGTTGAATGGCCTGTCGATAGGTCTCGGCGACCGACGGCTCCGGAAACATGACGGTTCCGACGGCATCGAAGACGACAGCCTCGACAGTCGATAACACATCTGGAAGGCTCGGTTTTACGGGGGTTTTCGCTGTTTCCGCCATGTCCGTCCGAATTCGCGGTCTGAAATGATGCGTATCGGCGGCAGCGGCAGCTTCTGCCGGAACAGATGTCATATTGACCCGGACGAAACAGGTGCGTTGTAATTCGCCGCCAACTTCCCCTGCGGACCGCCGCTGATTGTTATGTTCACAACGTTTGACAAGTACCTGCTGACACGCCTGATACACACGTTTGTCGTGTTCTTCGTCGCGACTTACGGTTTGTATATGGTGATTGATCTGTTTACCAACGTGGATGACTTTCTGCGGGAAGGTCGGTCGCACGGTGAGGTGGCCACGTCGATTGGGCGCTATTACGGGTTTCGGATGGCCGAGTTCTTTGAGATGGCCGGTCCGACTCTGATTGTACTGTCCTGTATCGCGGTGCTGGGGCTGCTGGAGAAGCATTCCGAATCGCATCCGATTCTGGCCGCCGGCATACCCGCTTTTCGACTGCTGCGTCCGTTGCTGGCCGGAGGGATTGTGCTGAACCTTCTGTTGATCGCCAACCAGGAACTGCTGATGCCGAGTCTGGCCGTGGAACTGCAGACACCGCGTGGTGGTGAGAGCGCTTCAGTGCAGAAGGTGGAGCCGGTCTACGACTATTCAAACTATCTGATGCACATCGACGGTGCCGAAGTGATTATCGAAGAACGGCGGCTGGTCAACGCCAGCTTCAATCTGCCTCGGGAACTGGCCGTCAAGTCGTATGCGCTGGTTGCCGAGTCTGCCGTCTATATGCCGGCTTCGGAGAAGCGACCGGCGGGCTGGCTGCTGCAGAATCTGACCGGGCTGTTTGATCGTCAGCTGCTGACGGAAGAAGGGCAGAAGCGAGTGAGGTCGGCGGGCAACGGCAAAGACGTGTTTATTGTGTCCGACGTCAGTTTCGATCAACTGTATAACCGCGGCCGCAATCTGAAACTGCTGTCGTCGTGGCAGCTGATCGAACGTATTCGCAATCCATCCACGGGCTTTGTGCCGGTGCAGAGTCAGAGTCTGGCCCTGCATTCACGAATCACACGCCCGCTGCTGTCGCTGTTCAGCATCGCCATGGCGCTGCCGCTGGTCATGCGTCGTGAGTCACGGAGCCTGATTATGAACATGGCCGTCTGCGCCGCTGTCCTGGGAGGCTTCTATGCCCTGACGCAGGCCAGTCTGGCGCTTGGCGGGACTCATTTTCTGCGCCCGGATCTGGCGGCATGGCTGCCGGTGATGGTGATGGGCAGCGCCAGTGTGTGGACAGCCGGTTATGTTCAGACCTAAGAAACGTTCGATCAATGGCTGACTGGTTGGTGGGCAATAGGAACCCCCAAAAGGGCACAAAAAAATTAAAGGCGCGCCTAAAGTACGAAAGGCAAAAAA
>JAVKCM010000035.1:0-7493 GCA_040222735.1 Fuerstiella sp.
CCGTCCCCCGCCCCCCCCACACTTGGGCGTGACCCCCCCGGGGATACGTTGGGTCTTTCGGGGGGTGGGGTGGGGAGACCCCCCCACAACCGGTGCCGTGCGCGGCTTCCGCTACGGCGGACGCCGGACAGGTTGTTAGCCGCCGTGGGCACCCTGTTCGCAATCCCGGGGCGACAGGACGCCAGTAGAACTTTTTGCTCAAGGGGTCGGCACCATGGCGGAATTGGTAGTCTCTACTGCCAAAGCACTTGCGTCGACATCTGCATGAGTCCCTGCAGCTATCTGGCCAGTGAAATTGCGAAAGTGACCGGGGTCGTTTCTCGACGTGAGCCATGAGATGCCGCAGTCCGGTAGCGGATCGCAGGGGCACATGACACGCCCACATGAGTTGGCACGGCAGACCAAGGATGTCTTCATTTTGACTGCACGTCGCGATAAGGTTTATGAGACGGCGTGGATCAGACTGATGCTGCGTCGGTTGGGCAGACCGAGGCAGGCAAGCTCAGTGTTTTCGGACCCGTTCAGACTTCGACCCAATGGACCGCCGGTGAGGGAAAACGCAGCCGATCTGCCTGTGTCAAGAACCTCTGGTTTTGCGGAAATCCGGTGTCTTGAATTTTGACATGGCAATCCAGGACTCCTCGGCCGCAAAATTGACTGAAATCGCCGTCAGCGGCTAACTTGAGGCGAAATCCGTGTCATCAATCCCGTGAAGTTTCTGGGAATCTGCCCGGATTTTACCCGCCGCGGCTGAGCGGGCGGAATCGGAGAATCTGATGAGCCAAGAACCCAACGAAATTTGGCACAGTTCCAATCTGTTTGCCCCGACTGGCTGTGCAACACCAAATCCCGGCACCGGTTGGAGTACAGCGAATCCGCATCGATGTGGACACCGATCTGATTTGCATGTCGCATCTCAGCCCGCAGATTGTTAGAGGTGTCTGAGATTCGGTTCAGTTTTCTTTGCTCGTTCGCGGCACGGTGTTCGCGATCTCAGTCTGGCGGACCGTACCGGGTTGTTGCAAACCAGACAGATTTCTTAGCGTTCCGTTCCATTCCGAGTTCCTTTATGCATCGCTAGACCTGTGTCTTCGTATGAACTTCCACCCCGCTAACGACTCACCTTTATTTGCCACCACACAGTGGAGTCTGGTAGTGGCGGCAGGCGCGGATGACGACAGTCGCAGTCTGGCGCGTAAGGCTCTGGAGGAGCTTTGCCGAACCTACTGGTTCCCGCTGTATGCTTTTGTTCGTCGTCGCGGTTACTCTGTCACAGATGCCCAGGATCTGACTCAGGCTTTTTTTGTGAAGTTTCTCTCGCTGGATGGATTTGCAGCGGCAGACCGCAGTTGCGGACGATTCCGCTCCTATCTTTTGGGCGCCTTGAAGAACTTCCTCGCCAACGACTGGGACAAGGTGAAAACTCAGAAACGCGGGGGTGACGTCAAGTTCCTTGCCTGGGATTCCTTAAAACCTGAAGCCCGCTACACGCTGGAGCCGTCGACGAGAGTAGATCTGGATCTGGAATTCGATCGCGGCTGGGCCCTGGAGACGTACGAACGCGTCACGGAACAACTTCGGTCGGACTGCGAGGCAAAGGGAAAGGGTGAGTTGTTTGATGCGTTAAAACCCTGTCTGACGGGCGTGGAGTTCGACCGCGTTGCGATCGCAGAGCGTCTGGGCCTGAGCGATGGGGCGGTCAAGGTCTCCATACACCGTCTGAGGCAGCGTTTTCGGGAGATCCTGCGGGCTGAAATCGGGCAAACTGTTGCTGAGCCAGGGGAAGTCGATGACGAGATGCGGTACCTCGTGGCCGCACTTCGTGCAAAATAGTCACACAATTCCTGTAACCAGAGCCGGGGAATCCTTCAGGTAAACAGTGAGACGCTTGAAAGGCCCCCCAATATGACGACTTCGGAACAGAAGCAGTGCCCCAATTGCGGAACTCTGCTGCCGCAAACTTCCAGCGAAGAGCTATGCCCGGCCTGCGCCATGTCTGGTGCGCTGAAGGCCGCGTGCGAACTTACGGAGATACTCCCGACGCACATCGGCGGACCAGAGGACTTGAATGACGGGGCCATCTCGTTCACGAACGAGGAACTTCCGGAGTTCCCCTGCGAGCTGGGTGCATATCGGCTGCTCGGAAAGCTTGGTCAGGGCGGCATGGGATCCGTTTATGAAGCGGTAGAACTGAGGACCGGGCGGCGACTCGCTCTGAAGATGCTGGGCCACAAGCTGGACAATCCGGAGATGCGGCAGCGGTTTCTGCGTGAGGGTCGTTTGGCGGCCAGCGTCAGTCATCCCAACAGCTTGTATGTCTTCGGCACGGAGGAGCTCGAGGGAAATCCGGTCATCACCATGGAATTGGCGTCGGGCGGAACCTTGTCGGATCGGCTCAAGCGGAATGACGGCCCGATACCAGTCAAGGAGGCGGTCGGCATGATCCTCGATGTCATTTCCGGCCTGGAGGCGGCTCTTGCAGGCGGCGTGTTGCATCGGGACGTCAAACCTTCCAATTGTTTTGTGGACCCGGATGGCACGGTAAAGGTTGGGGACTTCGGATTGTCGGTCTCAACCACGCCCCAGGTGGATAGTCTCATGACGGCGACCGGCGTCATCATGGGCACGCCGGCCTACGCGCCGCCCGAGCAATTGCGAGGAAAGGAACTCGATCATCGGGCGGATATCTACTCGGTCGGCGCGACGCTATTCACCTTGCTCACCGGGAAGCCGCCGATCGAAGGGAACAACGCCGTGGAGGTGGTGGCCGCCGCGTTGGAGGAGACGCCGAAGCTCGCTTCTGAACTCCGGAAAGATGTACCGCGCGGTCTGGCGCAAGTGATCGCGCGTTGCCTTGCCAAGAAACCCGAGCAACGCATCACGGATTACGCCGCGCTGCGCAACGCCCTGTTGCCGTTCAGCTCCGCTCAAGCCGAACCAGCGCCGGTTCGACGCAGGTTCCTCGCCGGTCTCATCGACTCGTTTGTGATCGGGGTGATCCCCAATCTTCTGCTATTGTTCCTCTTAGGCATAGACGCCGTGGATGAGGCGGCACTCGCCGAACGCTCACCGACCCTGTTACTGACCCATTTCGGGCTGCAGCTTATCGTTATCCTGTATTACACGATTTGCGAGGGCATCTGGGGCGCCGGACTTGGAAAGATGCTGATGGGTTTCCGAGTGATCCGGACGGGTGGCCAACCACCCGGATTGGGGCGGGCGTTTGGCCGAGTCGCAATCGGCGTTGGGGTCGGCAACCTCGGGTTCATCGTCTGCCTGATCGCCTACACGCCGCAGAGCTTCCAGGAATCCGGTCTGAGTACGCTGGCTGTCACGAGCGTGTTGGCGGGGTCGCTGATGTATGTCACGATGCGTCGGCACAACGGTTATGCCACCGTGTGGGACCTGGCCACGGGAACGCGGGTGGTGATGAGTCCTCGCGGCGCCGCACGACCGGTCGTTGACGTCGTCGAACAACAAAGAATTCCCTCCGAAAAGACGTCAAAAATCGGGGCCTTTGAATTCGTCGAAGAAATCGTTCCCAACGAATGGATCGTCGCCAGCGATCCGGCCCTGCGCCGCCGGGTTTGGATGCGCCGTCGAAGCGGAGCGAAGCTGACGACCACCAGGCGTGACCTGGCGAGGCCGGGCCGCAACCGCTGGCTGCAATCCGTGGAGACCACGGAGGCGACCTGGGATGTCTTTGAATCCCGCGCCGGAGCGTGCTTCCTTAGCCTGTTGGATCAGGAAGGCCATGTTCCATGGGAATCCTTGCGGCACTGGCTTCACGACATCGCCACCGAAGTCGCCGCGGCCGACCGGGACGAGAGCTTGCCGCCGCGTCTGAGTCTGGACCATATTTGGATCACCACCACCGGACGGGCGGTCCTGTTGGATGAACCGTGGCCGCGGACCGGCGAACCTGCCGAGGTGTTCGCGGTGGAGGATCTCGAAGGTCGGCAGCGTTTCCTCAACGTAATGGCTTCCTGTGTGGCGCCGCATGCCGTCCCGCTGCACGCCCGACCGGCGCTGCAAAGTCTGGCAGCCGGCTCCTTCGAGAAGCTCAGTTTTCTGGCCGGCAACCTGCGCTCCCTGCTGACGATGCCGGCAACGATCGATCGCCGGTCTAAGGCGGCGTCCTTGCTGTTTGGCCCGCTGCTTCTCTTCGGGATGCTGTACCTGGCCATTCTGGCAAGGGTGCACAATGGCGAATTTGGCAAACCAGCACACAGCATCTGGGATATGGCCAGGGTGGGAGAATTGCGTGGACTTTGGCTGAATATCCTTTCGGACAGCGATGTGAACGGCGTTGAACCGGGCACCGGCGATACGCCGTTGATCGGCGCCGCGCAGGGAGGTCACGATCAGGTGATTTCGCTCTTGCTCGCTTATGGCGCCGAGCTAGATCTCCAGGATCAGGACGGCTGGACCGCCCTGCACCACGCCGCGTGGCACGGCCACACCAGGACGGTCCACCTGCTCATCTCCCGCGGAGCCGACCTCTCAACCAGGAACCAGGCGGAACAGACAGCGTTCGAAATGGTGTCTGCGCCATGGAGCGAAGAAATGGCAGTGAACTACGGGAAAGTGGAAGCCCCGGCAGCTCGATTGGTCTTGGAGAAACTTCAGGCCAGAAGGCAGGAGATTGCCGACGTGCTCGAGGATCCCAGTTCGGTCCATCCTCCCAAGGTCATGACGAAGACCGAATTCGAAAAAACCCAAACGCGCACTTACCTGGTAGACGCCTTAAGAATTTTGCCATTTGTTACCCTTTTCATTTTCATGGTCGCTCAACTGATCCAGATCCTTTTCTTCGGAAAAACCAAGGGGTTTGCCGTGGTAAACGACCAGGGCGATCCAGCCGGTCGAGCTCACCTACTGGTTCGCTGGCTGCTGACCTGGTGCATTCCCATGGGAGTCATTTTTGTGTCCTTTGCCTACGAAACGCTCAACATGAATCTGGTCCCGTTATATGTGCCGGTGATTGCGTCTCTGGTCTGGCTGGTTGGCGTGGCTGCAGCCATCGCCCGACCCACTCGCGGCCTACATGATCAAATAACTGGATGTTGGCTGGTGCGGTGGTGATCACGTGTCATTCCGGAGACCATTGCCATCGATCCATTCAGCCAATGCGGTCCTCCATGAATCCGTTGTGGAAGACCAGCGCGGGCGGCTAAATCACGTATCCTCGATCACATCTATTTGGAAAGAGCCAATGTTCCGTTCAATTTCATCGTTTTTCCTGGCGATGCTGCTTGCGACCAGCTGTTGGGCTGAGGAAGCAACCACAACAACCTGGAGAGGCACGCTCGATGCCCGCGGCACAAAATTGCGGCTTGAAATCGATATCACTCCCGAGGGAAAGACAACCCACGGCCAGTTGCGGAGTTTGGATCAAAACAACGCCACATCGAAGCTCGATGAGATCAAGACCGAAGGCAGGCAGCTCTCGTTTTCCATTCCGCAGCTTCGAGCCAGCTTCAGCGGAAGTTACAACGCTGACAAGACTGAGGCCACGGGGATCTTCCGGCAAGGTGGAGCCGAGCTGCCTCTGACACTGACCAGGGGCGACTCGAAAGCTGCCGCACCGAAGGAAAAATTCAAGGAAGCCTGGGTCGGCAAGCTGGACATGGGCATCATCAAACCCGTCATGCAATTTCGAGTCATGAAAGGCCCCGGGGATCGGCCGCTGGTCTATTTCGACAGCATCACCGAAGGGCAAACAGGCTTTGCTGGCACCTGGTCTATCAAAGAAGGTGAACTGCTTTTCGAGATCCCACCCATTCGACTTAAATTTCGAGGCGAGCTGAACGATGCCGGGGACTCAGCCGAAGGAACCTGGAGTCAGGGAGGCCGTGACGTCCCACTAACTTTAAAACGACAGCCGATGGAATACGACCGGAAGAATGTCTGGGAGAACCGGCCACAGCGACCGGTCGCTCCTTTCTCCTACGACGCTGAAGAAGTGACGTTCGAGAACAAGATCGACAAACTGACCCTTGCGGGCACGTTGACGGTTCCGAAGAAGTCTGGCAAACATCCAGCTGTGATTCTGATCAGTGGGTCGGGGCCTCAGGACCGCGACGAATCGCTCATGGAACACAAGCCGTTTCTTGTGCTGGCCGACTATCTGTCACGACGTGGTGTCGCCGTACTGCGATACGACGATCGCGGGACAGCGAAATCGACTGGCAAATTTGGCCCCGCCACAACCGAGGATTTCGCCAAAGACGCGTCAGCCGCAGTCGAGTTCCTGAAGCAGCATCCTCGCATCAACGCCGAAGAAATCGGCCTGGCAGGACACAGCGAAGGCGGCTTGATTGTCCCAATGGTATGTGGTCTCCGCGAGGACGTGGCGTTTGTCGTTCTGTTGGCTGCAACAGGTGTCGATGGCCTGACAATCATTCACTCGCAAACCGCGGCGATGCTGCGTGTTGAAAAATCGAAGCCTGAAGAGCAGGCGGAAGTCAACGTCGCCATCAGCATGAATAAGTTGGTCATCGAGCGAGCTGTCAAAGGCGAACTTGATTTGAAGGATCCCGAGTTCCAGATGCAAATCGACGCCCTGATCCAATTGTTGCCTGAAGAAGATCGCGACGAAGGAAAAAGCAACCTGCAAGCCGGTATCGAGTCGGCTAAGAAACGGCTGGCCAGCAATTGGATGAAATTCTTTATCTCCTACGATCCACGACCAGCTTTGTCCCGAATTAAGTGCCCTATCCTGGTGATTATCGGCTCGAAGGACCTACAGGTTTTACCCGACCTGAACATGCCCGAAATCAAGAAGGCGTTGGCAAGTGGTGGCAACAAAGATGTCGAACTTGTCACGCTGCCAGGCCTCAACCACCTGTTCCAGAAATGCGAAACAGGCTCCATGAACGAATATGCTTCGATCCAGGAAACCTTCAATCCCGAAGCTCTCCAGAAGATCGGCGATTGGATTGTGGGACGCACGACAGTTGTGAAGTAGTGAGAAGTCGAGGATCGGACATCATTGGGTGAGCCTGCACGCTGCGGCCCTGCCTGCGGGTGACTGCCTGAGTTGTAACCGTTCACGGATTTTGGAACAGATCTTGGTGGAATTTGAGGTTGCGGATAAACTGTCGCCATCATGGATGGTGAGCAGAAAGATCAGTCCGGCTGCCCCGACTGCGTGAAGCATGCGGAGCGTATCTCGCAGCTCGAGAAGCGTTTGAACGAACTCGAGGCGGAGTTGGCCAAAGCCAGGAAGCATTCGGGAAACTCGTCCAAACCGCCTTCCAGCGACATTGTCAATGCCGGCAAAGGCAAGAAGAAGCAGAGCCGAGGCCGCCGCAAACGAGGCGGCCAGCCCGGTCATCCCCGGCACGAGCGAACTCCCTTCGCGGCAGACCAAATTGATGCCACGTGGCTGCACTACTACGAGGGCTGCCCGTGTTGTGGCGGCGAATTGGTGGACACCGACGGTTCGGTCAAGGTATTGCAACAGGTGGAATTGAAACAACTCCCGGTGG
>JAVKCM010000036.1:0-6573 GCA_040222735.1 Fuerstiella sp.
TGGGGGGGTGGGGTGGCCGGCCCACAACGTTGGTCAGATTGGTGTGGCGGTGGGGATTCCGCCCCACAACGGTGGTCGAGATTGGTGTGGCGGTCGGGAGACCGCCCCAGAACGGAGACCGCCCCAGAACTGAGACCGCCATACAACTGAGACCGCCATACAACTGAGACCGCCCCACAACTGAGACCGCCCCGCAACCAAGCGCCGAACAGTATTGTGCCTGTCCCCGCTGGACCATCGCGCTGGCGCTTGTATAGTGAACCTTCCCTGGCTCTCCCATTGTGCGGTTTGTGGTAACCGCAGCATGATGGAAGATTCTTTCTTGTTGCATATCTGATTCGTCAGCATGCCAACTCTATTTCAGAAGTTGCAGGGAAATCAAAACATGCGGAACAAATCTGTTCAGCTGCTGACTCTGGCTGTGCTGATGGTGACGTCGGTACACTTCGCCGTCGCTGCCGAGCGTTCAGACTCGCCGATCGTGAGTCCCGATCTGGTCTTTGCCGAACGGCAGGGCCTGGTGGCGGTGGAGGCCGAGCATTTCTTCGAACAGTCACAGACGGAAACGCGCGCGTTTCATCTGACGACGGCCGACGATACGCCGAAGGTGGAGCCGGACGGTGATGCCAGTCATGTGGCCGGGGCCAGCGGCGGAGCCTATCTGGAAGTGCTGCCGGATACGCGACGGACTCATGGCGATAAGCTGATCAGAAATACCAACTTCGCGCCGGAACCCGGTCGGATGGCGGTACTCAGTTATAAGGTGCACATCAGCACGCCCGGTCGGTATTACGTCTGGGTTCGAGCGTTCTCAACGGGCACCGAAGACAACGGGCTGCACGTGGGGCTGGATGGACAGTGGCCAGCCAGCGGCCAGCGTCTGCAGTGGTGCGAAGGCAAACGCACGTGGCGCTGGGAAAGCCGCCAGCGAACTGAGAAAGTTCACTGCGGGGAACCGTATCGGATCTATCTGGATATCGATACCGCCGGTGAGCACGTCGTGCAGTTTTCAATGCGGGAAGACGGTTTCGAGTTTGACAAATGGCTGATGACGACTCAGCGTGACTTTGTACGCCCGACGGATGCCGGTCCGGCTTATGTGGCGCATGCCGGGACGTCACCAAAACCCTTCCGCATGGTGTCAGCCCCGTCGACGGTCGACGAACCGCAGGCCTCGACGTCATCGGATTCACGCACCAGCCCCACGGTTCCGGTCAGCAAAGTTCCGCTGATCACACCACGGCAGCCGGACGGCGATGGTCGTGTTGAAATCACTGGTGAACTCAGGGAATGGCACAACGTGACGCTGACACTGGACGGTCCCTGGGCGCACGAGCAGGATAACGCTCCCAATCCGTTTACCGATTATCGCATGACCGTCGTATTTACACACACGGATGGTACCAGGTATGTCGTGCCGGGTTATTTTGCCGCCGACGGCAATGCTGCCAATACGTCTGCGGAATCGGGCACAAAATGGCGAGTTCATTTTGCACCGGACCGCACGGGGCAGTGGTCGTATCGAATTGATTTTCGACGGGGCGAATCAGTCGCTCTGAATGCCGACATGGCGGGCAGCGAGGTATCTGCGTATGCCGGAAAATCCGGTCACTTCGAAGTCGACGTCACCGACAAGTCAGGCCGGGACCTGCGAGCGCACGGCCGACTGCAGTATGTGGGGCGACCGTATCTGCAGTTTGCCGGCACGAAACAGTATTTTCTGAAGGCCGGAGCGGATGCTCCGGAAACCCTGCTGGGCTATGCAGACTTTGATAATACCGTCGCCGGCAAGCCGGGCCGAGTTCCATTGAAAACGTGGGCGCCGCATGTTGCCGACTGGCAGCCGGGTGATCCGACATGGCACGACGGACGCGGCAAGGGACTGATCGGAGCTGTAAACTATTTGTCCGGCAAGGGCTGCAACGCATTTTCGTTTCTGACATACAACGCCGGCGGCGATGGCGACAACGTCTGGCCGTTCATCGATCGCAACGACAAGCTCCACTACGACTGCAGCAAGCTGGATCAGTGGGGTATTGTGTTTGAACACGGGACGCACAAGGGCATGTACCTGCATTTCAAGATGCAGGAAACCGAAAACGACGACCATCGGCGGGGCAAAAATGAAACGGATGTCCCCGAGAGTCTGGACGGCGGTAATCTCGGCACGCAGCGAAAGCTGTATTGCCGGGAACTGATCGCTCGATTCGGTCACAACCTGGCACTGAACTGGAATCTGGGCGAAGAAAATACTCAGACCACAGCACAGCAGCTGGCCATGATCGACTACCTTGCCGCGACGGACCCGTATGGCCACAACATCGTCGTGCACACATTTCCGGATCAGCAGGACAGAGTTTATCGACCGCTGCTTGGTGACAGGTCAGCACTGACCGGAGTTTCGCTGCAGAACAGCGGCATCAAAGACACACATCACCAGACCGTAAAGTGGGTACGTGCGTCTGCTCAGGCCGGCAAACCCTGGATCGTGGCGTTTGATGAATCCGGGACCGCGGCTCACGGGCAATGTCCTGATCTGGGTTACAAAGGCTTTGACGGCACGGACCGCACCGGCAGGATGATTTACACTGAACATGAAGTTCGTCGCCAGACCCTGTGGGGCACACTGATGGGCGGTGGAGCCGGTGTGGAGTATTATTTCGGGTATCAGTTTGTCGAAAACGATCTGGTTTGCGAAGACTGGCGTTCCCGGGACCGCAGCTGGGATTACTGCCGGATTGCGGTGAACCTCTTCCACAATCATGACATACCGTTTCAGGATATGCAGCCGGCGGATGAACTGGTCGGCAATGCAGACTCGGACAACAGTCGTTACTGCTTTGCGCGACCCGGTGACACCTATCTGGTCTACCTGCCGTTCGGCGGCGCGGCCGACCTTGATCTGACGGACGCGGACGGAGACTTCACCGTGCAGTGGTTTAACCCTCGTAGCGGAGGTGAATTGCTGGACGGACCGGTGAAGAATCTGACAGCCGGACGAGTGGTCTCGACCGGAGCTGCGCCGGACCAGGAAGACTGGCTGGCGGTAATCCGTAGCCGCCGGTAGGTCAAAATTCATTCCGACCCAAAGCGGGCGAGGCAGTTTGGTTCTTGAGTGCTGACCAGCGGAAAAGGGGTCGGGTTTCTTTTTTGGTTAATGCCCGTCAGCGATTTGTCGCGTGGGAAAAAAGAAACCCGACCCCTTTTCCTGACCCTCGTGGACACGCTGTTAGTCGAACCATTCGTCCGCCGGATCGAATTCCGGCAGGACGACGATCAGTACTTTCATCTGACCCAGGGCGCGATGGCGGACACCGGGGGGAATCACGATGCTGATGCCTTCATGGACGTCGATGATTTCGTCATCCAGTTCCATTCTGGCGTCCGGGCCGCATTCCAGAAAGTAGTAGGTTTCCGTCAGTGTCTTGTGGTAATGCTTTTTCGCGCTGCTGCTGATTTCGGTGACGTGCAGTGTGCCGGGAAAGGCATCCACACCGTGAAAGGCGCGGCGGGCAGTGCCGCAGGGACATGGCACTCCCTTGATTTCAGCGAAGTCGGCGAGGTGCCAGGGTTTGGTGGTGGTGGTCATCGATGAAAGGTCCTGTCGAAATCGTCTTTTCAAGGAAGCGAACGGTCTGGTAGAAGTAATTCCCGGCCTTCCCGAATCGCGATTCAGCGGCCGATCGAACCTGAATCGTAAACGCTGCCGGACGCAGCCAACAGGCATTCGGCAGGCGACCGGGCAAAAATGCGGGGGCTGGAACGGTGACATCAGCTTCCGGCGTCGGGTGGTAGCTGAAGTTTCGGGCTGTCGAGTTGCTGCGAAGACGTTCCAGCGCGTCGTTTCGGAAGAATCGGCTGTCAGCGTGACCGACTGTCGAATCCGGGTGAACAGAAGGTCGCCTGCTGCGGGGCAGCGCAATTAACGGGTCTGAGGACGGCAGACGGCGGCAGACATTGGCCTCAGACGGGGAAACCTTGAGAATTGCGGTGGTTCCGGGCTTTTTGGGAGCGGGTGATATTGCAGGTCTGAGATCGTTTGCTGTAGTACACCCTCATTCTGCCCCTGAACGGGACAGAAGCCATTTTCTGGAGATTCGGAAGCTGAAATGGAACGTATTTTTGTCTCAGGGCTGGGCTTCGCCACCTGTCTGGGGAACGACCGAACGACGTTTTGGAAGAACCTGACGTCCGGCGTCTGCGGTCTGGATACGCTCAAAATTCATGACACGACGGATCTTGCCGTCAACATTGGCGGGGAGGTCCTGGATCTGGACGAATCCCGCATCAATGTGAATGAACTGGTGGCGACCAAGAAGATGGACCGGGCCAGCCAGTTTGCCGTGTACGCGGCTCATGAGGCGCTGGAAGACGCAGGTCTGCCGACGGTGGATATCGGTCCGCGCGCGGCCATCATTCTGGGTGCCGGTCTGGCGGGGCTGGAAACGTACGAGTTTATGATGGAGCGGCTGCTGACCAGGGGGCCGTCCCGCGTGAGTCCGTTCACGATTCCGATGCTGATGCCCAATGCGCCTCCGGGCAACATCAGTCTGGCTTTCGGCATCAATGGAACGGCCTACACGACCAGCAGTGCCTGTTCTTCGTCCGGGCACGCGATGATTGATGCCATTGACTATCTGCGGAACGGAAAAGCCGATTTTGTCGTCACCGGCGGCACAGAAGCGTCGCTCACACGACTGGGTATCGCGTCGTTTTCCAACATGAAGGCCATGTGCCGCAACCGCAATGATGATCCGAAGAAATCGATGCGTCCGTTTGACGCCGACCGGTCCGGCTTCATCATGGCCGAAGGTTCCTCGGTGCTGATCTTTGAAACGGAAACCCATCTTCGTCAGCGCGGCGGGAAGGCATGGGCGGAAGTGCTGGACGGTGCGTCCACCAGCGATGCGTACCATCTGGTTCAGCCGGATCCGGAAGGGCGCAAGGCGATCGTGGCCATCCGGATGGCGCTGGAAGCCGCCGGGCTGAATCCGGCTGAGATTGCTGATCAGACGTACGTGAGTGCTCACGGTACCAGCACCAAATTCAACGACAACATGGAAACGGTGGCCCTGAAGGCTGTCTTCGGTGAAGACGCCCGGAAGCTGCAGATCAGCTCGATCAAGAGTATGCTTGGCCACATGATCGGGGCTGCCTGTGCCACTGAAATGTCAGCCTGCTGTATGGCATTGCACGAAGGGCTGCTGCCGCCGACAATCAACTACGAAACGCCGGATCCCGACTGCGACCTGAACTACGTGCCCAATCAGGCGCTGAAGAAGGACGTGCGGTTTGCCGTGAACAACAGTTTTGGTTTCGGCGGCCACAATGTGTCGTTGATTGTGAAGAAGGTGGAAGACGACGACCTGCGGCGGGCCTGATTTTACTTGAAATCGGGATTGGGGCGACTATCAACAGGTCTAAGCCGTCATTGGCGGCTTGGTGTGTTGCGTTCATCACCGTTGTTCTGACGTTGACCGGGCGACCAGCATTCACCGTTTCTACGCAGGAGCATTACTATGGCCCCGACGACCCCCGTGCCGAATGCCGACGCCGCGACATCTTCCACTGATCTCTCGACGGTTGCTATCAGTGGAGCGACCGGGCTGGTCGGATCGGCTCTGACCCGGCTGCTGCAGCAGGAAGGGAAATCCGTGCTGGCGATCAGCCGTCGAGACGGAGGTGCATACCGGGATTCCATCCGCTGGGACCCGGAATCCGGACTGACCAACCCTGGGCGTCTGGAAACGGTTGACGCTGTCGTCCACCTGGCCGGAGAAAACATCGCGGCCGGGCGCTGGAATGAAGCACTGAAACGCAGAATCCGGAACAGTCGAGTGCAGGGGACGCGAAGTCTGGTGCAGTCCATCGCGGCCGCTCAGAATCGGCCGAAGGTCCTGGTCTGTGCCTCGGCGATCGGCTTTTACGGTGACCGCGGCGCCACCGAACTCGACGAATCAGCTCAGGCCGGCAGCGGGTTCCTGTCCGATGTCTGCCGAGAATGGGAAGCCGAAGCGAATGCGGCGGCAGATCTTGGTCTGCGAGTTGTCAATGTGCGAATCGGTGTCGTGTTGAATCCCGCCGGTGGAGCACTGGCGAAAATGCTGCTGCCATTCAAACTGGGGCTGGGTGGAGTTGTGGGATCAGGGCAACAGTACTGGAGCTGGATCGGGCTGCACGATCTGACTCGGGTGATTGCATTCTGCGTGAATAACGACCAGCTGTCCGGTCCCGTCAACGCCGTCAGCCCGAATCCGCTGACGAATCGTGAGTTCACCAAACAGCTTGGCACTTTTTTGAAGCGTCCGACTGTTTTCCCCATGCCGGCATTCGCGGCAAAGCTGGCGTTGGGCGAAATGGCCGAGGCGCTGCTCCTGGCGAGTTCTCGGGTGTTCCCAAAGAAGCTGCAGGCCCACCTCTTTCAGTTCGAGCATCCGACACTGCCCGAATGTCTGCAGCACGAACTTGGCTAGGATCAAACAAAAACTGTGTCCTGTCGAAACGTGGCGCAAGCTTCCAGCTTGCGTTTTTCTGCATCGCAAACTGGAAGCTTGGGTTTTCCTGCGTCGCAAG
>JAVKCM010000037.1:0-29028 GCA_040222735.1 Fuerstiella sp.
CCACGCGGCCGACCGAAGGTCTCCCGATCCGCGTCACGCAGGATCGATCAGGCTGGTCCTCGCGTCAGCGCAACTCGGTGGGACGGTCCGGAGACCGTCCCACAACGAAAGTGCGGAAATCCGGAGACCGCCTCACAACGAGTCATCGCAGGAAAGAGTCAGGCGTTCACCTGCTGCGGGCTGGTGGCCTCTCTTTATGGCACGCGCGGCCCGGGCTGGTAGCGTTGAATGTACCACAGTCAGCGGCCGTGCCGAGGGTTTTTCACGGACGAAAGAAGTCAGCCATGGCTGCCTGTTCGAAACAGCGGCAGCGGCGCCGAGGCGGTTCGCAGCCTTTGCAGCCACCTCATATCTCGGTAGATTGCTGCGTCGCGTCTGAAAACTTCGTTCGCCTGATCCAGGCGGGGCTGTCAGTTCCCGTTACTATCCGTCGTGAATACAAGCCGTCCGGACACTCTATTGTCATCGTCGCCGCCAGTCTCAACCATGCGGCCCCGCCTGATGGCGCTGCTGGTGGCGGCCGCTGGTGCTCTGAGCTGCGTCGTGGCTGTGCTCTACAGTCAGGAACGAGGGCACGAGCTCTCACTGCTGCAGCAGCAGGGGCGGCAACGGATCGACAAGGAATCGGAATTCCTGAACAGTGCTGTCGACTCTGTCCGTTCGGATGTGCTTTATCTGTCTGAACAGGCGCTGCTGCGTCGTTTTCTGACCCGGCGAGGTGAGGCTCGACAGGAACTGGAACAGGAATACGTCCGCTTCGCGACCAGAAAAACGGTTTACGACCAGATCCGCGTGCTGGATACGGGCGGCAAAGAGATCATTCGGGTCAACCATCATCAGGGACGGGCCCGGATCGTGACGGAGGAAGAGCTGCAGCCGAAGGCAGACCGCTACTACTACCGCGACGCCATGAAACTTAATTCGGGCGAAGTCTTTGTTTCTGAGTTTGATCTCAACGTGGAACATGGACAGATTGAGCGGCCCCTGAGACCGGTGATCCGTTTTCTGACACGGGTAGCTGACGACACGGGTCGCACGCGGGGCCTGATGGCGCTGAACTATTCCGGACAGCACCTGCTGCGCGGACTGAACGAAACATCGGTACCGGGTTCCACCTTGCTGGTCAATGCTGCGGGTCAGTATATTCGCGGCCCGAGGGCCGAAGACGCCTGGGGATGGATGCTGGGGCACGGCGCGTCGTTCACCCGGCATTTTCCGAAAGCCTGGCAGCAGACCATCGGGCAGCCGGCAGGTCAGTTCTCGACGTCCGAAGGAATGTTTACGTTTCGCCGAATCTCTTTTTCAACAGCCGCCGGAACCGAACCGGTGCACACCGGAAACGGAGAAGCCGGGGGGCTGATGCTGGTGGTCCATGTACCGCCGGACCTGCAGTTCCGCAGTTCCTCAAAGCTGCTGGCACAATTGATGTGGCTGTACGCCGGAGCCATGATGCTGGTTGCCGTCATCGGATGGTACTGGGCTCGGTCAGCCGCCATTCGTCAACAGCAGTCCGAATCCATCAGGGAGTCGGAACGGCGACTGCGGACACTTTCCAGCCAGCTGCTCACGGCCCAGGAGGCAGAACGGCGAAGTATATCGCGTCAGCTGCATGACGAGCTGGGCCAGCAGATCACGGCCATCAGTCTGGATCTGCAGTCTGCGATCCGGCAGCAGGATGCTGAACGAGGCCGGGCGCTGCTGCAGCGTGCCATCACAGAAACAGACCAGCTGCTGCACTCGGTGCACGAAGTCGCCACGCGGGTGCGCCCGTCAGTTCTTGATGATCTGGGCCTGCATGATGCCGTGGAGGCGCTGGTATCAGAGATCCGTCACCGCAACCAGGATCTGGCGATCACGACCCGGCTGGACTTCCTCGAACAAAGCGTTTCGCCGAAAATCGGTGAGAACGTGTTTCGGATTCTTCAGGAAGGGCTGATGAACATTGTCAGACACGCAAACGCTGCCTACGCTTCCGTCACAATCAGGACTGAATCGGATGAGTTGCATGTGGTGCTGGAAGATTCCGGTTCCGGCTTCGATCTGCGGCAGCGCAATATGACTCGGCTGGGAATCCCGGGGATGCGGGAACGGACAGAACTGCTGGGCGGCCGCTTTCAGCTGACATCAGAACCGGGTGCGGGAACGCGGATCGAGGTGAGTATTCCGCTGCAGCCGCCCGACAGCCAGACGCCACCGACGGGAACGAACCATTGAACAGTCCGGACGATCACTCTGTTCGCGTCGTGCTTGCTGATGACCATGCCATGGTCCGCGAAGCGCTCGCCCGGATTCTCGACGACAGTGGCACTGTCACGGTGGTCGGACAGGTCAGTGATGGCAGGCAGGTTCTGCCGACGGTGGAGGCCGCCGCCCCCGAGTGCGTGGTGCTGGATTACTCGATGCCGAACCTGGACACGTCCGCCGTCATTGAACTGCTGCTGCGCCGACACCCGAAGATCAGGATTCTTGTGCTGACGGTTCACGAAAACATCCACTACGCGATCCGCGTGCTGGAAAGCGGAGCCCACGGCTATCTGATCAAGTCGGAAGCCGTCGATGAGCTGGTGAAGGCCATACATATCGTGCATGGAGGCGGCATTTATATCTCGCCCAGAGTTTCAGACGAAGTGCTGCAGCATCTGCGCCGACCAAAGCGTGAACGCGTGGGTGTCGAAGCCCTGTCCGTGCGTGAGTTCGAACTGCTGCGGATTCTGGGATCCGGCCGTACCCTGCAGCAGTGTGCGCAGCAGATGAATGTCAGCACCAGCACCGCCTCCACCTACCGGGCTCGCGTCATGGAGAAGCTGAATCTGGACAGCACGGCCGAACTCATTCGATTCGCCATTGAGCACAACCTGGCGGGGTGAGCTTTCGGCAGGGCCTGAGGTGATCACCGCAGGCGTCCGGTTCGGCGCAGGCAGGTGCGGCCCGTCCTGTCGGATTTCAGCTACAGGAATCCGACGGATACACCGACAGACAGTGCCCTGTGCCCACTCCATAATCCTGATCGGCAGCCGTCTTACTCTTTTGCAGAGACGACCGGCGTCAGATGGCGAACGGTTCGCCATTCTGCGGCTGTGTCAGCTGCCCGGCGAATCCGGCGATGATCCCTATGAGCAGCCAACAAGAACAAAACGGAACGTCTCCGATCTTCCTGCGGTACGCGCTGGGTTTTGTCTACTTTCACTTCGGATTTCTGAAATTCTTTCCCGACCTGAGCCCGGCCGAAATGCTGGCGTCTCAGACGGTCATGTCCGTGACCTTTCACTGGCTGGATGCCAGTACGGCGCTCTGGTGGCTGGCGGTGCTGGAGTGTGCGATCGGGGCCGGGCTGATCTTCAACCTGCTGCCAAGACTGACATTCGTCATGTTCATAGGCCATATGGTCGGCACCTTCATGCCGCTGTTCGTGCTTCCGGAATTCACCTTCAAGATCGCTCCGTTCGCCCCCAATGTCGAGGGGCAATACATTTTCAAGAACATTGTCTTTCTCGCAGCCGGCTGGACGGTTCTGTTGCCGTATGTGTTTCCGCGGCAGCAGGCCCGTCCTTCGCTGGTCGCCACGTCCCGCCAGCCTTTACCGCAGAGTTCCCGCAACCGATGAAAGCAATCACGCCCTGGATTTTACCCACCGTCGGCATCATCAGTATCGTGATCGGCGTCAACCTGACCTACAGTCAGTACAGGGGTACCGATCTGAGCCGCGTGCCCTCACTGGGCACCACGCGTCTTGAGGCGGCCACACCTGCTGATCGTGACACCATCGCCGGTGAGGAAACTGAGGCCGGCTCGGCACTCCAGCCCGCCGAAGTCACCAGAAAGGATTACGCCGCCGGAGCCATTCAGTCGCCAGGAAGTCTCGCGTCGGACATCACCGGCAAACTGCGGTTGTATCCGACATTGACAAAGGGCATGAGAACACCATTCGACCTGTGGCGATACTACGGCCGCGGGGTCTCGTCTTATGCCTCGCCCATGCTGCCGATGCGGTTCGACCAGTGGCTCGACTTCCACCGCAAACAGAAGCCGAAACTGATGCGGGACGTGGATGAATACATGGCCAGCCGATTCGACTTTTCCGGGCGGCCGGAACCCGGAGCCTTCATGTCCGGCGGCAAGCCGGTCATGCAGGGACCGACGGCGCGCCTGCCGGACGGGGTGAGTTCTTTTGAAGAACTGGCGTCACTGTCCCCGGAACAGATCCGGCAGCAGGACCTGTTTCCGTACAAACCCCTGGCTCATCCGCTGCAGTCCGTCGCTCACATGGTCTTTCCTGACGAATGGGTGAAGGTGCACCCCGAACACGCCCGGATCGATGTGGATATGGATTTCCCGACCGCTTACCTGCCCGAATTTCCTCCCCCCATGTTTCTGACCACGCACCTGGAACTGGGCGACGTCACCAACGGCCGCGAAGTGACACTCGACAACTTCTTTGAAATCTTCGACGGCCTGCTGACGCCCGAACAGATGGAAGGGCTGAAGGAACTGCTGCGTCCTTCGCCGACCACATGGTTCAACCACACCGATCATCGGATCACTCAAAGCCCCTCCAAAGGAGTCGCCTGTTTCGACTGCCATGTGAACGGACATACCAACGGTGCCTTTGAACTGGGACCGGATTCCCGCCCCAACATGGGCCGGCTTCGTGTCGACACCCCGACGATGCGAGGCAACTACAACCTGATGCAGTTGTCTTCAAAGCGATCGATTCGCAGCATGGACCATTTTGCCGAGGTGGAAGAATACTTCGATGGAGACCCCGGCATGCAGCAGGCCATCGGCCCCCGCGCGGTCAAGCGGGAAGTCACGAACCGAATGGCTGATTTCAACTCGATCCTGGATTATCCTCCGGCACCCAGGCTGAACCCGCTGATGCGGCTGATTCCGGACCTGGCGACTGACGCCGAACTCAGAGGCGAAGCCCTGTTCCACGGAAAGGCACAATGCGTGAAATGTCATGCCGGACCAGCCTTCGTGGACGACTATCTGCATGACCTCCGCGTTGAGCGGTTCTATGTCGGACGGCCGGAAGGTCCGATCAAGACGTTTCCGCTGCGAGGTATCCGCGATTCACCGCCCTACCTTCACGACGGCCGCTGCCCGACGCTGGCTGACGTTGTTGAGTTCTTCAACCTGGTGCTGGAACTGAAACTGACCGTGCAGGAAAAGCAGGATCTGGTCGCCTACATGCTCTGTCTGTAGCCGCCACTGAAGTCCACGACCGGACTTGAGCCCCCCACAGCACAGCGACGAAACAGCAAGCGAACAGGACAGAACTGCAGTGCACTGGACAGCACAGCACTGCGATGGCAACGGCACAGCAACCGTCATCAGGCCTGCCACGGCAAGGCCTGCTGACACTGGCTTGCTGAGGAGGTTCGAAAGAAGCACCTTTCGGCTGCCAGCCGGCGCGGTGGTGTCAGGTCGGGTCCACGACCGTCACATTGGACGACAGCTGATTGACCAGGCGATGTTCCAGGTCGCCTTTGCGGCGTTTTTTTCGAAGGCTGTCGGCGGACAGTCCCTTCGGCAGCTTGCCGATGTGACAGACCGGTTCGCCGGGACTCACGGCGGGGATTGTGGTAAGCCCCAGTACCACGCCGTCAAAGGGGGCATGCAGCTGCCCCTGTTCGCGTCCGAGCAGATTGGTATTGGTGGTCAGCACCTGGCCTTTGTCGACGATATCACCGGGCTGAATATGGAAGTGCAGAAAGCCGCCGGACTCTGCGCGGATCCATCGCGACCGATCCACCACGACCTGATAATCCGGCGATTCCTGGTCGCCGTCCAGCATGTTCAGACTGCGCAGCACGTTTCTGATTCCCCGGATGGAAGATTCGACGATGGTCGGTTCCACCTTCCAGACTTCGCCACCTTCCATAATGACGGTCGGGCAGCCGACCCGGCACGCTTCACGGCGGAAGGCACCTTTGGGGCCCTTGCCGTTCATGATGACTTCACAGCCGAACGCTTCGGCCAGCTGCCGAGCACCGGGATCGTTCATATCGGCCCGGACGTTCGGGTAGTTGGTGCGTCGCAGTGCGGCGGTGTGCAGGTCGATGCCATAGTCGGCCCGGCTGACAATTTCATCGAAGATCACGCGAGCCATGCGACTGGCCAGGCTTCCAGTGCCGGAGCCCGGAAAACAGCGATTCAGGTCGCGGCGGTCCGGCAGATAGCGCGAGTGGCGGTCGAAGCCCAGAATGTTCAGCACGGGGACAAAAATCACCGTCCCGCGCCGCAGGTGCAGCCCGTCATCCTGCAGCAGCCGACAGACGGCTCCGGTACCGTTGATCTCGTCGCCGTGCAGCGCGGCCGTCACGAACACGGACGGGCCTTCTTCGGCAGAGCGGCGGATGTGGATCGGAATCCGAACGGTCATCCCGCTGTAACTCTCGCTGACAGCCAGATCAATGTCGCCGGAATCGCCGGGCAGGATCTGCCGGCCATTCCAGACGTCAACGGGGCTGCGTTTTCGAGAAGCTGTCATAAAGGATCTGTGTTTCAGGTTTCTTCCGGACCCGGAGTCTTTTCGACAACCGTCTCCGGAACACCGTTTTCATGTCCCAGCGGCTCAGCGGGAAGTTCCCGGACTTTGGGTCGTCTTTTCCGACGCGTCTTTTCAGGAATCATTTCCCGCATCGATTCAAGTTTGCCAAAGCACAGCATCCGGTCGCCCGGCTCAAGAACGCGGTCGGATCGCGGATTCGGAATCACGGTGGTGCCCCGGTACAGCGTCAGGGCGTTGATATCCTTTTCGCGCATCCCCGATCCGGCCACGGTCTTGCCGACGAACTGAGAACCCTCGGGGATCTGCACTTCCGCAACACCGTAGCCGCGACTGACGGTCAGCCGCTGACGCAGGTCGATTTCCGGAAAGTTCACCTGAGCAGCGATGTAGTCGATGATCGCCCCGGCCACATCCAGCTGAGTACACGTTTCAATACCTTCCAGACCAGGCGACGAATTGACTTCCATCACCTGAGGACCGTCTTCGCTTTCCAGCATGTCCACACCAGCCACGCGGAGTCCCAGAATCTGAGCCGAACGCACGGCCGTTTCGCGGAACTGTTCATTCAGCTGCACGGCTTCCGTCCGCCCGCCTCGGTGTACATTGCTGCGAAATTCCTGTCCCTGAGCCACTCTCCGCATGGCCGCGACCACCTGGTCTCCGACCACCAGAGCGCGAATATCGCGTCCCTTGCTTTCGGCAACGAACTTCTGCACCAGCACACTCTGCTTCTGACTCTGCAGCAGCTCAATAATCGCTTCGGCCGACTTGACGGATTCGGCCAGCAGTACACCGATGCCCTGTGTCCCTTCGATCAGCTTGATGACCACCGGAGCGCCACCAACGCGTTCAATGGCCGGCAGCACATCTTTTTTCTCACGCACAAAGGTCGTCTGCGGGATACCGATTTCATGACGACTCAGGATCTGCAGGCTGCGAAGCTTGTCCCGGGAATTTGAGATACCGGCAGACGAATTCGCACAGAACACATCCATCTGCTCAAACTGCCGGACCACCGCCGTGCCGAAGTAGGTGATGGACGCACCAATCCGCGGCAGCACCGCATCATAATGACTCAGCTGCTTCGTCCGGAAATACAGGTCCGGCTCGCCGGGTTCCAGGTCGATGGCGAATTTGACAGTGTCCAGCACGCGCACCTTGTGTCCGCGGCGCAGCGCTGCTTCGCGCAGGCGACGGGTGCTGTAACAGCGCGTACTGCAGGACAGAATTCCCAGCTTCACGTTACCCCCTTTTCGGAAGAATGCTCTTTTTTATCGGTGTTCCGGCGACGGCGTTTCTTACGCGCGGGAGTACCACTGTAGAAGGATTTGCCGGCATCAACCAGGAAACGGCCGCGGACGGCCTCGCGGCCCAGCAGCATCCGAAATCCCATGGCGTCCCGATTGGCGAGCGTGACTTCAATCGGCCAGATCTGGCCCAGTGCTTCCACGGTGGTCACGATGACCGGTCGCTTCTGAGCATGCCCGGTCGAACTGCGGACAGAACGAAATTCAAGCACATCCGCTTCGCACTTGATGGTCTGCCTGGAACTTCGCTGCAGCGGATGAACACTGAACCGCACGCGAACCTTGCCGTCCTGGTCAAAGGGCTTGATATCAAACGCATGCAGTGACGAGGAACGAGCTCCGGTGTCGATCTTGGCTTTCACATGCCGGATGCCGAGATCCGGCAGCCGAAGCCACTCGCGCCAGCCAATGACCAGTGATCTGAAATCCGCCATAGTGTCTGAGACGTTCTGCTGAAGCAGGCTGGTGTATTCCGAAAGGATGCCGGAAAATCACGCCGCCTCAGAAATCTTAGCAGCCGCTGTCGCCGAGCGTAAGCAGCCGAACGTCCTTTACCAGCACGAATATCAGATTGCGGACCCGTGATGAACGGCCCGCAGGCGGCGCCAACGCGGGGCACGCGATACCACCGGGACGGCCACCGTCCTTCCCGAAGACGCGGTTCGCCCAAGGACGGCCCAAAGAACCCAGGCAACGTCCGATGCCCAACATCCGATGCCCAACGCAACCTGCAACCTGCAACCTCTGCTACATCACAGAGAAGTAGTTGTCCACGGCGAAGTCGAAGGCTTCGTTCGAGATCTCCAGCGGCTTCATGTGATAGTTGCAGTAGTTCTTGACCTGCAGCAGCAGGTCGCGCGGCTGGCACAGTCGAAACGGGCGATCTGCCTGCAGGTAGTGCGTTTCAATCAGATACTCAACCGCATCCGGCTGCGGCTCAAAGCCCAGCACACCACTCATGATGCCGAACAGCCGGCGGAATTCGTCCACCGACGGGTCGGGCACTTCAATCTTGTACGGAATTCGCCGCAGAAAGGCACCGTCGACCAGGTCCCGGGGTTCCAGGTTGGTACTGAACACGATCAGCTGGTCAAAGGGAACCTTCACCTTCTTGCCGCTGGGCAGATTCATGAAGTCGTAGCGTTTTTCCAGAGGCACGATCCAGCGGTTCAGCAGCACGTCCACGGGCATCTTCTGGCGTCCGAAGTCGTCAATGACCAGTGTGCCGCAGTTGCTCTTCAGCTGCAGCGGGGCCTCGCAGATCTTCGATATTTCGTTCTTGGTGACTTCCAGTTCATCCATGGTCAGCTCGCCGCCGGCGATCACAGTGGGGCGTTTGACGCGTACCCAGCGGCGGTCAATCTGGTTCGAATCCAGCAGGCCGCCGTGGTTGCTGTCGTCGACGGCCTCGTGAGTTCCGGGATCATAGATGCGGATAATTTCACCTTCGACATGAACCGCGCGGGGCATCCAGATGCAGGAACCGAAGGCATCGGTGACGCGTTCGGCAATACTGGTCTTGCCGTTTCCCGGCTGGCCGAACAAAAACATGCCGCGTCCCGAATTGACGGCCGGTCCCAGCTTGTCCAGCATGGCCTGGTTGATGATCAGTCCCTTGAACGCCGCCTGCAGATCATCGGCGGTCACCACCTGGCCGGCAATGGTCTGAGCGGACACCGAATGGACGTAGTCTTCCAGAGACACCGGCGCGGCGCCGAAGTAGGTACATTCTTCGTGATACCGCTTGCCGCGATCACGCCCCAGATCGGTGATCGCCCACTCCGAATCTCCCGTGTTGGTGGTCCCGGCCAGATCAATGCTCTTGTCGGCACGCAGCTGCTTCAGAATCGGTTCGATGACCTTGTAGGACAGCTTCACCTGAGCGGCAATGCCGCGGCTGGACGCCACGCCGACCTGAAACATGTATCTCATCATCAGCCGCTCAAGCAGTGCACCGGAAATTCCGGTCTCGCGCAGCGTCTGCGGCTGTCTCGGTGTAAAGGCTTCTCCCGGAATCGATGCCGCCATCGTGCTGCCACCGCCAGGTTCAGCGTCGTCCGCCGGTCGGGCCGCGGGCCCGCCCAGCAGCTGGTTCACTCGATCGAACAGGTCGTCCAGCCCCGGCTGTCGGCCGCTGACTTGATTTTCAGAAGTACTCAATTCTGTCTGCCTGTGAAAGGGGATTTTTCGGTCGATGGTCCGTGCTGCGGAGCGGCTGTCGCAGACCTGCCACGTCGCCCCATCTGCATGTAGTTCGCGGACGGGGTACGGTCAAACAGACTGTTCCGCTTTGTCAGCATGGCCGACAACCAGAACGGACAACGGGCGGAAGATTCCCGTCCTGCGGTTGTTTCTCACCGATCGATCGCAAATGATGCGGCTGATGTAACCGCCCCGGGACGTTCTGTCCGCAGAATCGCTGCAATCGTCATGTCGCCGCACGGCGGCCCGACGCCAGCCTTCGTTCCGACACGTTCAACACCCGCGGCGGACGGTGGCCGATGATCGCTCGCAGTCGTCCGGCAAACGGGCCCGGCCCCGGCATCCGACCCCGCTTTTTTCTGTTCAAAGGATATCACGATGAAATTTGCCATCTGTCAGGAATTGTTCGAAGACACGCCCTGGGAAGACCAGTGCCGGATCATCTCTGAGACCGGCTACACAGGCGTGGAAGTCGCTCCGTTTACAATCTCGAACGACCTCGCCAGTGTGCCGGAATCCGAGCTGGCTGAGCTCAGATCCACGGCCGAACGCCACGGGCTGCAGATCATCGGACTGCACTGGCTGCTGGCCCGAACCACCGGTCTGCACCTGACGTCTCCGGATGCGGAAGTCCGCAAAGCGACCGCGGAATACCTGAAACTGCTGGCCCGCACCTGCGCCACACTCGGTGGTCACGTGATGGTCTTCGGCTCACCTCCGCAGCGCAGCCTGCTGCCCGGCGTCACGACGGAACAGGCGATGGAATTCGCCGCCGAAGTCTTTCGGGAAGCGATGCCGACTCTGGCCGAGTGCGACGTTGTGTTGTGCATGGAACCGCTGACCACAAAGGAAACGGATTTCATCAACACGTGTGCCGACGCCGTCGAGCTGATGAAGCTGGTCGACCACCCGTCGTTTGTTCTGCATCAGGACGTCAAGGCGATGCTGGGCGCTGAACGTGATTCGATTCCGGAACTGATTCATCGATACCGGGACATCTGTGGTCACTTCCATGTGAACGACACCAATCTGCTCGGACCAGGCATGGGTGACACCGACTATCGTCCGATCCTGCAGGCGCTGAAAGACGTCGGTTACGACGGCTGGATTTCGGTGGAAGTGTTCGATTACAGCCCTGGCGCCGAAAAAATTGCAAAAAAAAGTCTGGCCTGCATGCAGCAGATTCTGAGTGACCTGGAAGCATCCTGAAGCAAAGTTCTGCAGCGCGCTTTCAGTGAGCTCGACACCCGACGGCACAACGTGAACAGTCGTCGCAGAAACAAGGTCGCCGCAATGACATCAACCTCATCAGGTACTTTGACGTCGTGCGCGGAAACGCAGAACCACCAATGTTTTTCGCGGTAATTTCAAACAGCGCTGCGCACGCAGACAACATTCGGAAGCACGATCGACAGTCATGCGCTGCGCGGAACAATGGTCATCAATGATCTTCGTGACGCGCGATGAACGATCATCAACCGTGCTCTGATGCACAGCGTAACCGCCCGGTGCGCGTCAACAGCAGCAGCGATTTATTCTGAAAAACTTTTCGATCAGCAGCGCTCTGAGTGCATAACACTCTTGCACATTCTTCATCTTTAAATAGTATTCCGCCCGAACGCTGACAGCAGATTCTGTTGTGTTGCATTGAAGCATCGTGGCGAAGGATATTGCCTTACAGCAGACTTCACGACGGTCGTCAGGCAAAACGAGAATCTGCGTCACCATAGCCTTGGTGGCGTGGTGATTTGTTTCTTGACTCGTGGTTGATCTTGCCCTTGGTGTTGAAGCCCGGTGACTGCGGCAGGATGGCCATCCGTTGAATGTTTAAGGAGGACACTGTGGCCAAGAAGAAAGTTTCCAAGAAGAAGGCTGCTCCGAAGAAGAAGGCTGCTCCTAAGAAGTCTGCCGCCAAGAAGAGCGCCCCCAAGAAGAGCGCCCCGAAGAAGAAGGCTGCCAAGAAGAAGGCCGCCAAGAAGAAGGCCGCTCCGAAGAAGAAAGCCGCCAAGAAGAAGAAGTAAGTCTCCGCGACTCGCTTCAGAAATCCGGCTGACGGCGTTCTGCTCCGTCAGCCGTTTTTTATGCGCCGCACGCCGTCCCCATGAACTTCCTGCAGCAACTCGGGAAATACACACGACATACAACAACCACCTAAGAGTGACCAAATGTCCCCGTTTTATTCAGAGCCCCGGATTTTCGGGGTCGACGGGCTTTCTGAACATTGCTGCGAAAACAGGACTGCCGTACCAGATGCATACGCCGACCATGCCCTCAAACCCGCGCCGCGACAGGGCTGCCTGAAGGCAAAAGAAAAACACGCTTAGGTAGTAGCTGACAAAACTCCCGTTTTCACCGCCGAAACCGCACCGTTCGATGAGCGTCATAACTGCCGTTCGTCATAACTGCCGTTCGATGATGGCCTCGACCTCGCGCAGAAACTCGGGCGACACGCCCATCAGCACATTCAGTCCGTGCCAGCGGCCCGCCAGAATCGGCCGCGCGGATCTGGTGCGCCCCTTCAGCAGCAGCGCCGCGGCGATGAACAGACCAATACAGGCTCCCTGCAGTTCCGGAGCTTCCATCACCAGTGACAGACACAGGCAGGCTACGGCGGCAGCACCACAGCAGACGACAAGCACAGTCCGGTTACGTCGGCGGCGGCGTTCTGCTTCAACAACGCGACGACCGACATGCCAGGTCACATCGACTCGGTACACTCCCTTCAGACACAGCACCCAGCACAGAACAGCACCGACGACGACAAGCACAGCCGCCAGTGACACCACCCACGGCATGAACGCCATCACGCCTGCCTGTGCCACACCACCCGCCAGCACAAAGTGCTGCACCCAGCCGAAGACAATCGGGAATCCGAACAGCCCCAGCACAATTCCCAGGTTGCGAATCCATCCCGGAGTCCATTTCAGGGTCTCGGACTTCTGCAGCAGCTTCGTGTTGTCGCCGGTAACGATGCAGACCCGAGGCAGATCGACACGGTTCTCGCAGAGAATACATTTGCCTGAGACCAGAAACTCGGTATCCGAAGCCAGTCCGGATGCAGCGGTGTCGTGCTGAGGCGGCTGGTAAGGATTTGTCCCCCGGCTGTCCGGCATCGCCTGAACCCTGCGCAGATTTTTCAGGAACCGCTCGCATCACTCGACGTATCACTCGGCGCGGTGTTGCCGTTCCTGCTCATCGACCACTTCAGCAGCGGCGGTGTGATCATGGTGGTCACCATGACCATGACCACAATTGCAGAATACGTGCCGCTGTCAACGACCCGATTTCCATCGGGCGTCTTGAGCCCCTGTCCGACCTGAGCGAAGATCAGTCCTACTTCGCCGCGGGGGATCATCCCCAGCCCGACGGCCAGTTTGTTCAGTCCCGCTTCGCGCACTCCAAGGCCGCAGACCAGCTTGCCGATAACGGCCACAATCGTCAGACCGATGGCCAGCATCCAGACAGACCCGCCACTGAACTGAGACAGATCCACGGCGACTCCGGTGGCCACGAAGAAGATCGGCACCAGCAGCGCCGACAGCGGAGCCAGCGCGTCTTCCAGACGTCGGTTCTTCCACTTTTCACCGACCTCCTGATAGTGAGCACCTTCCAGAATCAATCCCGCAGCAAAGGCGCCAATAATCGGCGCCAGCCCCACCTGATTGGCTCCCCAGGCAAACAGAAAACAGATCATCAGCGCGGTGGTCACCAGCAGGCCGTGTCCGCGCAGATAACTGGCGGCGCGAAACAACATACGGGGCAGCTGAATGGCGCCCAGAAACAGGGCTCCGGAAAGAAAGGCGATCGACAGGCCGATGATCTTGAACAGGGTCATGACATGGAAGTTGGCCCCTTCCACAATGACACCAGAGACCACAGCCAGCACCACCAGCCCGAGCACGTCGTCAATGACGGCGGCTCCCAGAATGATCTTCGATTCCCGATCCTGACTGCGTCCCAGATCCTTCAGCACGCGGGCCGTGATGCCGACGCTGGTGGCGCACAGCGTGGCTCCCAGAAACGCAGGCACCTGCCAGTCAGCCATGGTTTCACTGACCATCAGATAGCCGACGGCAAAGCCCAGCAGCATCGGTGCCACCACTCCCAGCAGGGCGACCAGCAGCGAGGACAGTCCGACTGAAACCATTTCCTTGACACGGGATTCCAGCCCGACCTCAAACAGCAGCAGCACCACGCCGATGCGGGCGAACATGTCCAGCACGGTCCCCGTCAGATCATCCGCATCGCCCGGATGCGGCTGGAAGAAATCGAAGAGAAGAGAACCGGTAAACAGAGCCCAGTTGCCCAGCACGATGCCGACAATCAGTTCCCCCAGCACGGCCGGCATTCCGACCCGTTCAAACAGATCGCCGACAACCTTGGCCAGGAACAGCATGATCAGAATGGCCAGCAGGATCTCAGCCACCGGATCCGTGTGACCGCCAGCGTGCTCTGTGTCGTGGCTCGCCTCATCCGCCCCGGTCTCTGCGTCGCTCGCCGTCGCAGCCGTCTGACGAGCCTCCTGATCCAGCGTCACGGCTGTCTCAGCCTGAAGCGAAGCCGGGCTCCCGCCCCCCTGATCACTGCTGACATCTGCCGCGGCCGTGTCTGAGGCTGCCGTGTCTGAAGGTTCATCCGCACGGGCCACCGTTGGTGCCGCGGAATGTTCGGTCAGAAACGACTGGCCCCACGCACACAACGTCATCATGAAGATCACAAACAGTGTCTTCCACGAAATGGCTCGTCGGGAAAACAGGCTGCTGCTGGTTGAAACTGACACCCGAGACTCCGATCGTCGGCGTACACAAAGAGACTGAAACCGGCTTCCTGCCCACGACATACGCCTGTGACGAAGCATGCGGGGCGGCTGTCTGACTCACGAGGAAATGCGGAAAAGGTACTCCACAGCCACGAATATGATGGTATTTATCCGCCAGACAGCTGCGAAGCAATCAGTTTGACGGCTGCAGCGGGGAATCACTGAGGGACGGGAGCCGGATTCCCGGCTGCGGGGCGCCTGAGCGACACCAATCGCTGAAATCAGCCGATCCGCCGCCGTGTCCACGTCTGCGTCAGGGTGGTCCCGGGGTCAGAAGCGAAGGCAGTTGCGACGAGGCTGGTCGGATCACGCGAAACAGGTCCGAGACCAGCGTCTGTCGATGGATGATTCCCAGCACCCGGCCGTCTCGCTTCACCACACCGAAGGTGGAATATTCCCGAAACAGCTGAGTCAGCACTTCCAGACGCGGCGTGGAGGCCTCAAATTCCGGCAGCGGCTGCATGATCAGTCGGGGGGCCAGTCCGGAGGCCAGCATATCGGCCACCCGCAGCACGGACGTCCATTCCGATGGCCGGCCTTCGGCATGCACCAGAACAAATCCCGAGTCGCTGCCTTCCGCCAGCGTCAGCACCTCTTCGATGCTGGCTGTTTCACTCACTCCCTGGACGGTCGACGCCGGCCAGACTGAGTGTTCCACGGCAAGATTGGCCACCTGCATCAGGTTCTCGGCCAGATTGCGCTGAATTTCCGTCAGCAGTCCTTCACGCTGCCCGGCTTCCAGGACGCCGTACAGACGATTGCGACCGAAGACCACTTCCAGCGGACGTTTTTCAGAGCTGCCCAGCCGCGCCACCAGTCGTGTCAGCAGGATCAGCGGATAGCTGATCGGCAGAAACAAAAAATAGAAAAACCGGAAGCTGACAGCCCCGCTGCGCAGCAGTGACATCGGCGCCCGGTAGTACAGGATTTTGGGAATCAGTTCTCCGAAGATGAACACCACCGGCGTCAGCAGCATTGTCGCGACAATCTCGGGGCCTCCGGCGGTGTGGTTCCACAGGGTGCTGACGACCAGCCCGATCGCCAGAGTCGTCAGATAATTGGCGACGTTGTTGCCAACCAGCGTGGTGGCGACAAAGCGTTCCGGGTGAGCGACAAAGTGAAACAGTCGGGACGCGACCTGATCGCCTCGCTGTTTTTCCAGGGTCAGCTGCAGTGTGCTGACGCGGTAGAATCCCGTTTCTGAACCGCTGAAGAAGGCTGACAGTTTCAGTCCGTAAAAGAACAGCAGCAGGGCGATGAACAGGGTCATGGAAAATGTCATGAAGCCTCCTCGCCGTTGTGCAGGGAATAGTTCTCCGGTTCGATAAGCACACGCACCTGACCTCGAGGCGTCACCTGAATGGCTGTCAGTATCCAGCCTTCCCACGTAATCCGGTCACCGACTTCCGGCATGCGTTCAAGCTCGTCGTGAAACAGGCCCGCCAGGGTGTTGGTTTCATCATCCGCAGAGTACGAAATCCGCAGATGCCGCGCCAGGAAACGCAGCGTGGCCAGACCCTCTGCATGGAACCGGTTATCTCCGATTTCGATCAGCGGTTCCCGCCGCAGCACCCGCCGCGTCCGTGACGGCGAATCGCTCAGAATATTCTCCAGCAGATCTTCGTACGTCACAGTCCCGACCATTTCGCCGTGTTCGTGCACGACAACCGCCACGCTGCGATAACGATTCCGCAGTTCAGCAAGCACAAAGGCCAGACTCGCGCACCAGGGGACGTAGATAACCGGTTCTGACAGTTCGGCAAACGTGCGATCGGTCCGATGAGTGATCCGCGACACGGGAACCGCCCGTTTGCAGATTTCTTCTTTGTGTTCCCTCAGCAGCAGATAGTCCGTGTGCGACAGCGACGAAATGTTCAGAGACTCCACGGTCGCCTCCGGCAACACGGTGATACTCAGATTGCGCGGCCGCATCACCTCTTCCACGGCCACTTCATTCAGATCCAGAATGTTGTGCAGGACCTGCTGCTCAATTTCCAGCAGCTCGGTGGTGTAGGCAGCAGAAGCATCAATGGCCTTCTCAAGATCTTCGGCCTGCAGGTGAGGTTCATGCTTCACGTGCGGCCAGAAACTGCGACGCAGCACGCGCGCTGTGCGGCCCAGAATCGGGATCAGCGGATCCAGCAGCGCCACGGCTCCTGCCAGAGGCCAGCTGGCCGCCGCGGACAGCTTCTGGCGGAACACCACGGCAATGCTTTTGGGCAGCACTTCACCCAGGACAATGATGCCCACCAGACTGACCACCGCCAGGACACCGGCAACGATCTGAAAGCCACCGGCCGTCAGTTTCTGCACGATCACGTTGCTGACCGAGAAATAGGCCAGATTGATCATCAGATTCCAGAACAGGACGGCCGTCAGCAGACGGTCCGGATCCGCCATCAGCGACGACACCATCCGCTGCCGACGATTCCCCTGACTGAAACGCCGAATCTGTTCCCGCGACAGAAAAAAGAAGGCTGTCTCGCTGGATGAAAAAAAGCCGGAACACAGAATCAACGCCAGCATCAGGAATAAACCCGGCAGCCAGATGTGGACAGAATCCGCAAAGTCAGACATCAACGACGCGTTTGAAAAAAGAACCCGGAATCGACTAGAGTGACCGTCCAGCCACGTCACAACGGACGGTGTCATGGCAGATGATGTAAGTAAAGGCCCGGCGAACGCAGGTCGGCCACCAAACGTCGACCGTTTACCGGACTCCGGCACGATCTCCGCGGTTCCGGCAGGGGACGGCCGCCGTCGCTCAAGCATACCACACCGGTCCACGGCCGTCACAGCAGCCGTCCACGGTGCAAAAATTGTCCTGTCGAATTGTACTCGTCGCGATGAACACACTGCTGGTGACCGGAACTGACACCAACGTCGGCAAGACATGGGTTTCCTGCCTGCTGATCCGCCGTCTGCGGTCACGGGGTGCCGTGGTCGGAGCCTACAAACCGGTGTGCAGCGGTGCCATTCGACAGCCGGACGGCTCTTTGCAGTGGGATGATATTGAACAGCTGCGACTTGCGACCGGGCGATCGGCGTCCGTCGATGAAATCTGCCCGCAACGCTTCGAAGCGGCGGTCGCTCCCAACGTCGCCGCGCGGCTGCAGGGAACCACGGTCGACGATGTGCTGTTGCGGTCCGCCGCAGATCGGCGGCAACAGTCCTGCGACAGCCTGATCATTGAAGGAGCCGGCGGGCTGCTGTGTCCGCTGTCCGATCAGTCCACCGTCGCCGACCTGGCCGCAGATCTGAATGCTCCGATTCTGATTGTGGCCGCCAACCGACTGGGTGTGCTGAACCATACACTGATGACAATGGAAGTGGCCCGGGGCCGTCAACTGGCAATTGCGGGAATCGTGCTGAACAACGGGCCTGGTTCAGCATCCGAAGCCGATTCCTCCTGCGCGTCAAACCTGAGCGAACTTCAGCGCTGGATACCACCACTGCCACTCTTCCTGTGTGAATCTGACCGATACGATCTGCAGCCGGTCTGCCATACTGACGCCGCTGTGGGCCTGCTGAAATCTGCGGAATTCTGATTCTGTCGGCGCCGGTATTGAACGGGTCTGCCGGGCAGAACACCTGTTGTCATCACGCGTGCTGCGCGTCCACCTGCGGCGCTGCGGCCTCTGAAAGTCACCATGACCATGACTGCTGAACCAGCCCGCCGATTCTATCACAAAAAACGATTCTGGATGCCCACGTTTCAGCCCATGACGGAAATCACATTCAGACCCGGGATGACATCGTGGGCGTCTTTGCTCTGTCTGAGGCTCTGCGGGCAGAACCGAGTCTTGTGTCGCAACTGGTTCGGATTGCCATTCACGCAATGGCCTGCCGGGCCACGCGGGACCTCATGCCACAGGTCAACTGGACCGACGATGACCTGGCACGGCTGCAGCACCGGCGATACCCCGAATCGCTGTCTGAGCTGCCGCCCGCTCTGTTCCCGGCGGGGTCAGATCATTCACAATGGACAACAGACCCGTTCGACAACGATCCGCTGCGTTATTCCGCGTCAGAGGGCGGCATCACCGGCTACTTGGCAGAGGCCCATTCCTGCAGCGACTTCACCTTCAGCTCAGGCTGAGCGGCCATGGCTTCCAGCGCGTCGACCACGGCCAGGCAGCCGGGCAGAGTGGTCACGCAGGGCACACCGTAAGCGACCGACGCAGCCCGGATGCGTCCTTCATCCGTCCGGGCTCCCTTGCCGCTGGGCGTATTGAAGATGAACTGAATTTCCTGATTGGCCATCAGGTCCAGCAGGTTCGGACGTCCTTCCTGCAGCTTCTTGACCACTTCGACATCCAGGCCGGCTTCGCGGAACTCACGCGCCGTGCCGGACGTGGCGACGACCTTGAAGCCCATGGACAGCAGGCGCCGGGCCGGTTCAATCATCTTGCCCTTGCCGGCAGGCGCCATGCTGATGAAGATTCGGCCACTGCTGGGCAGATTGGCACCGGCGGCCGTCTGAGACTTCGCAAATGACCGGGCAAAATCGATATCGATCCCCATGACCTCGCCGGTCGATCGCATTTCCGGCCCCAGCACGATGTCCACGCCATGAAATCGGCTGAAGGGAAAGACACTTTCCTTGACCGAGGTGTAAGCAGGAACCACTTCTGCCGTGACTCCCTGATCCTTCAGCGAAACTCCGGTCATGGCCTTTGCGGCTATTCTTGCCAGCGAACGCCCGGTCGCCTTCGAAACGAAGGGAGACGTGCGGCTGGCTCGCGGATTCACTTCCAGGATGTACACGGCATGGTCGTCGCCATCGACCTTGACGGCAAACTGAATGTTCATCAGGCCGCAGACCTGCAGCTCGCGGGCCAGGGCGTAAGTCGCCTGACGGATTTCATCCAGCACATGAGCAGGCAGCGAATGAGGCGGCAGTGCACACGCAGAGTCGCCTGAATGCACTCCGGCTTCTTCAATGTGCTCCATGATTCCGCCAACAACCGTGTCGGTGCCGTCGGACACGGCGTCCACGTCCACTTCGATGGCGTCTTCCAGAAAGCGATCGATCAGGACCGGCTTGTCGGGCGACACATCGACGGCCTCGGTCATATACTTAACCAGCGAGCTTTCGTCGTAGCAGATTTCCATTGCCCGTCCCCCCAGAACATAACTGGGACGAACCAGGACCGGATATCCGATACGGTCGGCCGCGGCCCGGGCTGCCTCGGTATTGGTGGCAATTCCGTTGGGCGGCTGGCGCAGGTTCAGCTTCTGCAGAATGGCCTGAAACCGTTCACGATCTTCGGCCGCATCGATCATGTCGGGCGACGTGCCGATGATGTTGACGCCGGCGGCCTCCAGCCCTCGCGCCAGGTTCAGCGGCGTCTGGCCGCCGAACTGCACAATCACGCCGTCCGGCTGCATGCGATCACAGATGTTCAGCACATCTTCGGTGGTCAGTGGTTCAAAGAACAGATAGTCCGAGGTGTCGTAGTCGGTCGAAACCGTTTCCGGATTCGAATTCACCATAATGCTTTCCATGCCCAGTTCGGCCAGAGCAAAGGCAGCCTGACAACAGCAGTAGTCGAATTCGATTCCCTGTCCGATACGGTTGGGACCGCCGCCCAGGATCATAATCCGCTTTTTGCCGGGGACGCGGGCCGGTGTTTCGTCTTCCTGTTCGTAGGTGGAGTAATAATAGGGCGTGTGAGCTTCGAATTCCGCCGCGCAGGTGTCCACCTGCTTGAAGGTGGCTTCGATACCCAGTTCCTTGCGCCGACGTCGGACTTCGATCTGAGAAGTGTCCCACCATCCCGCCAGCTGAGCATCAGAGTAGCCGTTCTGTTTGGCCTTCAGAATCAGTTCCGGAGAAGCTTCCTTCAGGCGACCGACCGAACGGATTTCGTCTTCGATGGTGACCAGCTGCTGCAGACTGCGCAGGAACCACGGATCGATTTCCGTGATTTCATGCAGCCGCTCAACAGACATGCCGTGTTTCAGACCGTACCGCAGGTAAAAGATGCGTTCTTCGTTCGGCGTGGACAGTTTGCTGATCACGTCGTCTTCGCACGGCTGCCGATCGGTTCCCCACAGATCCTTTTTGCCGCCCCCCAGACCGAAGTGTCCGATTTCAAGCCCGCGAAGAGCCTTCTGCAGTGATTCGCGGAAGGTCCGGCCGATGGCCATCGTTTCTCCGACCGACTTCATCTGGACGGTCAGTGTGGGGTCGGCTTCGGGAAACTTTTCGAAGGTCCAGCGAGGAATCTTGGTCACGACATAGTCGATGGTCGGTTCAAAGCAGGCCAGCGTCTCGCGCGTGATATCGTTGGGAATTTCGTCCAGTCGATAACCGACGGCCAGCTTGGCGGCGATCTTCGCGATGGGGAAACCGGTCGCTTTCGAGGCCAGCGCACTTGAGCGACTGACCCGCGGATTCATTTCGATGATCACCATGCGGCCGTCCGCGGGATTGATCGCGAACTGCACATTCGACCCACCGGTCTCAACGCCGATTTCCCGCATGCAGGCCAGCGTGGCGTCTCTCATCCGCTGGTATTCCCGGTCGGTCAGCGTCTGAGCTGGCGCGACGGTGATGGAATCGCCCGTGTGGACGCCCATCGGATCAAAGTTTTCGATGGCACAGATGATGACTGCGTTGTCCGCGCAGTCACGCATCACTTCCATTTCGTATTCTTTCCAGCCGAGAATCGATTCTTCCAGCAGTACTTCATTGATGGGCGACAGTGCCAGCCCCTGTCGCACCTTCTGCTCGAATTCCTCAAGGTTGTAGGCGATGCCTCCGCCGGTTCCGCCCAGTGTGAAGCTGGCGCGGATAATGATCGGCAGACCGATGTCCCGGACGGCTTCACGTGCCTGGTCCATATTGTGAACGGTGAAACTGCGCGGCACGTCGAGGCCGATTTTCAGCATGGCCTGCTTGAAGCCTTCACGTTCTTCCGCCTTCTTGATGACGTCTTCGCGAGCGCCAATCATTTCGCAGTTGTATTTTTCCAGCACACCATGTCTGGCAAGGTCCATGGCAGTGTTCAGGCCGGTCTGACCGCCCAGTGTCGGCAGCAGCGCGCAGGGACGCTCCCGGTCGATGATCTTTTCCACGTACTGCCAGGTGATCGGTTCGATGTAGGTGCGGTCCGCGGTGTCCGGATCGGTCATGATCGTGGCCGGGTTGGAATTCACCAACACCACTTCATAACCTTCTTCCCGCAGGGCCTTGCAGGCCTGAGTGCCGGAATAATCGAACTCACAGGCCTGACCGATCACGATCGGGCCGGAGCCGATGATCAGAATTTTCTTAATGTCGTCTCGACGTGGCACGAGGAAGAACCTTTGGAACTTTTCGCAGAAAATCGACACCCGCTGCGGACATCCCACAGCTCAGAAACAGTCGCCCGCCCGACGCGGCGCTTCACCCGTGGGGCCATCGCTCCGACACTTCAGAGACCCGGGCAGCAATCTGACAAAAAAGCCGGACGGCGCCGTTCACACGGTGCGCAGCTCCGCCGCAGCGGTCCGCGCAAAATTTCCGGAAGAGTAACAGCAAATTCCGGCGGTTCAAGAAGGGGGACCGCCGGTCTCAGATTTGAACTTCAGTCACGGACATTCCCCCCCCCTGAGGGTCATTACCACCGGGCGACCGCCCGCCGGCCGTGTTTCTATCTTCCCGTGCCGGAATTCTTTACAGTTAGGCCGAAAACGACTGGAATGGTCGGGAACCCCGCAGCCTGACGGCAGAAGCCCCGACGAATAAGGAATATGCTGACGGTGTCACAGAAGATCATCATTGACGCAGATCCGGGAATCGGCGATGCCCTGGCGGTACTGATCGCCATGGTGGACCCTTCACTGGAAGTTGTCGGACTGACGGCGACCGCCGGAACAGTCTCCGGAATTCAGGCCACACGAAACCTGCAGTTTCTGACCGAACTGGCAGATCCCGTGAAACACCCGCGAGTCGGCGAATGCAGCCGCGCCGGTTCCGTTGTCGGAGTCAGTACCGACTTCGGCCGCACACATCACAGTTTCTGCGGACGGCACGGGCTGGGAGACCTGGATGTGGTGGTCCCGGATCTCCACAACCGTCGGGAATCGGCGAAACTGATCATCGATCTGGTCCAGGAATACCCGCACCAGATCCGCATCCTGACCCTCGGCCCACTGACCAATCTGGCGGCCGCCCTGGAACTGGATCCGATGCTGGACACGCAGCTGGACAGCGTCGTCTGCCTCGGGGGCACCGATCGGTGCGGCGGTGACGTGGCCGCCATGTCCGAATTCAATATCTGGTGCGACCCGGAAGCCGCCGCCAGCGTCCTGGCAGCTCCCGTCACCAAAACGCTGGTCCCGCTCGACATCAGCAGTTCCTGTGTGCTGACGTTCGAAGATGTGGACATCCTGACCGAACTGATGAGCTCCGCGCGGCATGGCGAAACACTCAGTTCAATGCTGCACTTTTCTCTGCGAGCCAATCACCAGCTGGCACTGGAAGGAATTCCGCTGCACAGCGTCGTCGCTCTGGCCGTGGCCGCCCGGGCCGAGTCATTTTCTCTGGAAGCCGTCAAGGCGGGAATTGAAACCCGCGGCGAACTCACCCGAGGAATGACGGTGATCGACCGCCGTCGCGATTCATCCGGCCAGACGAACCTGGACATCGTGTCGGCCATCGACGAACACGGCATCGTGGATTATTTCTCACGCTCGCTGCGCCGAGTCGCCGGCTGACAGCGGTCCTGCGGCGTCATGCGGCGAGCCACAGGCGACCGAGCGTTGACGGCATCACCCGACAGACGATTCAGCCGGAAAACGGGTCATGCCATGAGTCACGGTCATGGCTCGCAACAGATCACGCGCCGCCGTTTTGTCGGCAGCACTGGGTCGGCGCCGGCGGTACGGTTCAGGCCCGCGGACCTGCGGCTGCGATGTCGGGTCCCGAGGCATCGGCGTAATTCATGAAGTTTTCTCGGAAACGTCCGGCCAGCGACTTCGCAGCAGTCTCGTATTCGGACTGATTTCGCCATGACAGACGAGGCTGCAGCATCTCGGCCGGCACACCCTGACACGCACTGATCGTTTCAAATCCGAATATCTCATCGGTCACGGTCGGCGCATCGCGCAGACTGCCGCTGTGAATTTCGTCGATGATCGCCCGAGTAAATCGAAGAGGCATGCGGCCGCCCACGCCATAAACGCCGCCGGACCAGCCGGTGTTGACCAGCCACACAGCCGATTGGTGGGTGCGAATCTTTTCCGCCAGCAGTTCCGCGTAGCGCGACGGATGCCAGACCAGAAACGGACCGCCGAAACACGGGCTGAATGTGGCCTGAGGTTCCGTCACTCCCATCTCGGTGCCGGCGACTTTGGCCGTGTACCCGCTGATGAAATAGTACATCGCCTGTTCCGGTGTCAGGCGACTGACGGGTGGCAGCACACCAAACGCATCGCAGGTCAGAAAGATCACATCCGACGGGTGATCAGCCACACACGGAATTCGGGCATTCGGCATGTATTCAATGGGATACGACCCTCGCGTATTCTGCGTGATCGAGGTATTGTTGAAGTCGACGTGATGCCGGGCCCGGTCGTACACCACATTTTCCAGCACGGCCCCGAAACGCAGCGCATCAAAGATTTCCGGTTCGGATTCCCGCGTCAGATAAACGGCCTTGGCGTAGCAGCCGCCTTCGATATTGAAGATGCCGTCGTCTGACCAGCCGTGTTCGTCATCACCGACCAGAAAACGATTGGGATCGGCCGACAGAGTGGTCTTGCCGGTTCCAGACAGCCCGAACAGCACCGACGAGCGCCCTGTTTCTTTGTCGCACGTGGCTGAACAGTGCATGGAAAGAATATTCCGGCTGGGCAGCAGGTAGTTCATGTACGTGAAGACGGCCTTTTTCATTTCGCCGGCATATTCCGTCCCCAGCAGCACAACCTCTTTGCGTTCGAGACTCAGATCCACACTGGTGCGCGACGTCATTCCGGACGTGTACTGATTGGCCGGGAAGCCGCCGGCGTTGTAAATCACGAAGTCCGGCTCGCCGAATTCTTCCAGTTCTTCATCCGTCGGACGAATCAACATGTTGTGCATGAACAGCGCGTGGTACGGCCGAGCACACAGGACCCGGACTTTCAGTCGAGTTGATGGCTCCCAGCCGGCAAACGCGTCCACGCAGTACAGCCGCGGGCGGGTGTTCAGATAATCAATCGCCCGCTCACGGTTGATGGAAAAGGTCAGTTCGTCCAGCGGAAAATTGACGGGCCCCCACCAGACATCCTTTTCAGACGATGGGTGCCTGACGACTCGTTTGTCCAGCGGCGACCGACCGGTCTTCTCACCGGAATAAGCAATCAGACAGCCGGCATTTGAAATGCTGGTACCGGATTCGTAACGAATCGCATGTTCGTACAGACTGGCCGGGTCAGGATTGCAGTGAATTTCAGAGACTGTGATGCCGTGATGTGAAAGATCCATAAATCCTGACCGCTGACATAAGAGAAACAGAGCTGATCTAAGGCAGAAAGATAACAGATCGCGAACCTCGCCCGTAGCGAACGCCGGAGTTCCGCGGCGGGGCAACGCCGCTGTGCGGCAATGCGGCAAATCAATGCTGTGCAGCGGGGCAGTCGGCATTGCAGCACGGCGGAGCAGCCCGGCGGCCGGTCTTCGCTCGGCTCAGCCAGAGCGGACCGGAGACCGCTTCGCAACCGGCCCGCCGGTCAGGCAGCTCAGCGAACGGCGCGGACAATGCGATGAAAATGGAGTTCCACTTCCCGGTCCACCACGCGGCGCACGCCTTCGACAAGGCAGTTGGGCTCGTGATCCGTTTCCCCCTGTCGTTTGATTTCTTCCAGCGGTGTCCCCGGACGGACATTGAATGCCCCCTGATGGATGATCTGATTACCCGCATCCAGTTCAGGAACAATAAAGTGCACCGTTGAGCCGTAACACAGCATGTGATGCTGGAAGGCATCTTCGTAGGGCCGAAACCCGGGGAACGGAGGCAACAGGCCGTGATGCAGATTGATGATCCGGCCGCCCGCGAACTTCCAGCAGATTTCCGCCGGCAGCACTCTCATGTATCGAGCCAGCACGACGTAGTCGATATCGTGTTCGTCAATCAGAGATTCCATCTGTGCGTAATCCGGTACGCCCTGAGCATCCGCGATATTCTGCCACGGGACGTCAAACTGTTCGGCCACGCTGCGGCAGGCGTTGCGGTTGCCGACCATCAGAGAGGCCTCGGCCTTCAGTCGGCCATCCCGGATGGCCCGCAGAATAGCCAGCGGCGGTTCTGTGCGGTAGGTGGTGCAGATGGCCAGTCGCGGCAGCCGCTGATGTTCATCACGCGACCAGACGCGCACGGTCAGCCCGCGTGATTCCCCGATCTGCTGCAGATGCTGCCGCAGCGTGGCGATGGCACCCGTTTCCTCGGGCCAGTCAATCCGCATCAGCATCGCAAACAGATGTTCGCTGTCGCGGTCATACATCTGAATTTCATAAATATTGGCACCGGCTCCCGACACATAGTGCACGATCGGGTCCGCCAGCCCCTTGTTGTCCGGCCCGACAGCCGTAATTGTCACCTGCATGCAGTACTCCGCCCTGTGAATGGTCTCTGTCAGCGGCAGCAGTCTAATACATGGTCCGCGCCGGCAACAGAGGACCGCTCGACACTTTCAACGTGCCCACCTCACAACAGTCTTTCGGCGGAGGCGTCTGTCCGTCGACGGACAGGAATGTCCGCGGCACCTGGAAGCTGAGTGGGGACGTCCGAAGCGCGCCGGCAGAATTCACGTCAGAGTGCAGAAGTCACTTCAGACGATCATTGTCCAGTTCCTGCTGAAGGCGGTTCAGGTAGTCACGATCAAAACAGGCATCGGTCGCCGATTCTGTTGATTCAATATCGCTGAATTCGCTCATCCAGTGCTGCAGGTCCGCGGCGGTGTCCGGTGGCTGAGCACGACGCGGCCGTCGTGGTGATGAAGCGTGATTCAGGTCGTCCGTCAGCTGGTTCAGAAACTTCTCACTGTCGATACACCGGGCCCTTCGTCGGCGGGCGGCTTTGTGCAGGCGATGATCACTGGACACCACCAGAATCTGTCGAGGACTGCTGTGAGTGGCCAGCTGGCGTTCGATTTCGGAATCCGCATCAGAACCCTGCGGAGCAAACAGAATGCGCAGGCCGTCGAATTCAGATTCCCGCTGGTCATCGGACACCGACTCGAAGGCATCGTACACGACGGTGGTCCGCTGCCGCACTTCGGCCTTCAGCAGATCAGCGACCAGCAGCTGAAGACGGTGGCGACAACGCTGCAGCATTCCCGGCGCATAGCGGTGCCGCGCGATCCCGGCCGCGTGCATCAGATTGTAGCCGTCGATTATCAGAAATGGCGTGGCCATGGCAGATTGTTGTCGTCCGCGGCCCTGCGACGAGCCTGTCCATCGTTCAGAATTCCTTTTCGCGGCGGATTGTAGCGGACGCCATCATTGGCATGTGTCGAAGACCGGCGCTGCCAACGGTCAATTTCCGATTTCCGGGGCTCGCGAGGCCGACGGCGGCCGGCAGAAAGGTGCAGCGTTCCACGAACGGACGTGGCGTGCACGATGCGGAGGTGACGATGAACAATTGCACGAACGGACAACACACGCAGCCTCACCCGGGACGTTCGGCTTGACACGCCCCGAATCACGACAGGACAATGTTGCCCCGTATGCATCGCTGCGGACATCCGCTCTTCGCGGCCCCCACGCCGGACCTCCAGCCACCCCCGAACTCCCTTCGACATGACATACCCACTGTCACACACCGGCCGGACACTGCTTCACCGGCGAGAACTTTTTGGCCAGACGATCTCCGGACTGGCTGGTGCAGCGCTCGCCAGTTTGCTCGGGCAGGATCGGTTGCTGGCCGCCGAGTCCCCGACGTTTGATCCCGCACAGCCTCATGCTCCGCGCGACAGTCACCATGTGCCGCGGGCAAAGAACGTACTGGTGATCTTCTGCGCCGGAGCATGCAGTCAGCTGGAGACTTACGACTACAAGCCGGAACTGATCAAACGCGACGGACAGCCGCTGAAGGACGGTCCCGCCGTAACCTTTCAGGGACCGGCCGGCAACCTGGCGCGGCCACAGTATAAATTCCGCCCCCGAGGCGAATGCGGCAAGATGGTCTCTGACATGATCCCTCATCTGGGAGGACTGGTGGATGACATCGCGTTTGTGCATACGCTGACCAGCAAGTCCAACACGCACGGGCCGGCGGAAAATTTTCTGTCCACCGGTTTTGTCCTCGACGGATTTCCCAGCATCGGAGCGTGGGTCACCTACGCTCTGGGCACCGAGAACCAGAATCTGCCGGCGTTCGTTGCGATTCCTGACCCGCGGGGCGTCCCTCAGGCCAGCGTCAACAACTGGGGACCCGGGTTTCTGCCCGCCGTCTTTCAGGGAACTCCCTTCAGCAGCAGCAACCCGATCCGGAACCTGTCACCTCCGCAGTCCATCGACCGCGAACAGGACGCCGGTGCCCGATCACTGCTGTCGCTGCTGAATGAAAAACACCTGAAACGACACCCCGATGATTCTCAGCTGGCGGCCCGCATCGCCAGCTACGAGCTGGCGGCTCGGATGCAGCTCTCGGTCCCCGAAATCACCGACCTGTCCAGCGAGTCCGCTCATACGCTGAAAATGTACGGGGCTGATTCTGCCAACGAAACCAAGGCCGCCTTTGCGAAGAATGCGATTCTGGCCAGACGCCTCATCGAAAACGGAGTTCGTTTCGTGCAGTTGTTCAATGGTGCCTATGCCAGCGCCGGGCGGCTGAACTGGGACGGTCACTCAGCACTGCGCGAACAATATGATGTGCACGGCGAAATCCTGGACCAGCCGGCCGCGGCACTATTCCAGGATCTGAAGCAGCGCGGGCTGCTGAAGGATACTCTGGTGGTCTGGTGCACCGAGTTCGGCCGCATGCCCATGTTCCAGAAAGGCGCTCAGGGAAGAGACCACAATCCGCAGGGATTCACGGCGTGGCTGGGCGGCGCCGGTGTGAAGCCGGGCGTCAGCTACGGGCAGACCGACGAACTCGGCTTCAAGGCCGTCGAAGACGCTTCCTCTGTGCACGATCTGAATGCCACCATCCTGCATCTGCTGGGACTGGACCATACACGCCTCACCTACCAGCACAACGGCGTCGACCGTCGCC
>JAVKCM010000038.1:0-24943 GCA_040222735.1 Fuerstiella sp.
GTGGTCGGGTCTCCCGACCCGACCACACGATCGACCGAAGGTCTCCCGGTGCGTATCCAAATTGTGGGGCGGTCGGGAGACCGTCCCACAACACGGTCGGGAGGCCGTCCCACAACAAGGTCGGGAGACCGCCCCACAACACGGTCGGAAGACCGTCCCACAACAAGGTCGGAAGACCGCCCCACTACAAGGGGGGCGGTCGGGAGACGGTCCCACAACAAGGTCGGGAGACCGCCCCACAACAAGAAACCGAAACCCGTGGCGGGTTCCGCTACCTGAGAATACCGGACCCCCCATGCCATTTGTGCATCCCTGGGCTCCCGGGGACGGACCATACCGTCCCGTCACTTCCGCTGTTGAACCCAGGCTTCGTTGAACGCGGCATGCTTCATCGACTTACCGCCCTCCACGAAGTAGCTGTACACCGCGTGGATGGTTCCGTCCTGGCCCTGAATCACAGCCGGGTAATGATAGGCTCCGGCGTCATGCTGTTCCAGGTGGCGCGTCCATTTCCAGGTATGACCTTCGTCGTCGGAAACCGAGACAGCCAGACTGCGGCGACCGTCAACGGTATCGTTGTACACCAGCAGCCAGTGCCCGTTCTGCAGCCGGACACCGTCCAGCCCGGAACCGGGATTCAACAGTTCGGAAACCCCGACCGGCCCCCAGGTGATACCATCGTCCGTGGATTCACACACCCGAATTCTTTGCTGCGGGCCGTTTTCACGCATATAGGCCACCAGCGTACCGTCGTCACGTCTCAGCACGGCCGGCTGAATATTGCCGAATCCCAGCAGCGGTCTGCTGGCGTACCAGGTGGCTCCGTCATCATCAGACACGGCCATGATCGAAATGGAATAGGTGTCTGAATACAGCGGCAGCAGTATCCGTCCGGACGGAAGTACGGTCGGCTTGCAGCGCGGCTGCCAGCCCAGACGCTGGTACAGTTTGTCATCCAGCCGGGACCTGAGCGTGGCCACTTCCTGCTCATATTCCTTCAACATAGCGGGCGGCACCTTTGTCAGTTCCGCATCCAGTGCCTCACGTCCCGCCGCGCCGAAATCGTCCGGCTTCAGCAGAATGACGCCGTTCGCCGTCCACGTCGGACAGAGCCCGTCGTCTGCCCCGCAGTCGTCCGCCACTTTGTAATGCGTCAGGCAGGATTCCCAGCTGTTGGCCAGAATCACCGGCCAGAACAGCCACAATCGCTGATGGCGATCCACCATCAGACAGGTGTTGCAGTCAGGAAAGCCCGGAGTGTCCGCCATCAGAAACGCGTCGCTCCAGCGATCGCCGCCCTGCTGTCGTCGAGCTCCGTAGACGGCCACGTCATCCGCCGACCGTTCTCCCGATCCGCGATACCACGACACCAGCAGATCGCCATCGGGGCATTCGACAATTCCCGGAGCATGATTGTGGCGGTCATGCAGTGGAAAAATCAATTCCGCTTCCATGACAGGTTCGACAGCGGTCAGGGCTGCCAGCACAGCCTTGGTCAGCAGGATCCACATGTTGGTTCGTTCCCCCCTGAACACGATGCTGAACACCGTGTTGCAGTCAATGCTTCAGCGCCGGAAAGCGCTGCTTGTTTGATGACGGCACACCGCAAACGCCCGGCACATCGCCACGCCCGGCCTATCGCTCGATTCCGGCCTGCCCGTTCAGTTCCGGAATACCAGCGTCGTCAGAGACCACGGCAGCCCCTGAAAATCGAATTCCAGTTCGCCGAACATGGCCACATGCCCCGTCTCCGGAATCTGAACGGTGCCTTCCGGCCGGCCACCGTTGCGGTCCACTTCCGTTGACTTCCATTGATCGTCACGAAAGTCCAGATCGTCTGACTGAACCGTCCACAGGCGCACTCGGGCCGGTACCGGGTCACTTTCCATGGCCAGTTTCAGCTGCCGACCGCCGTTGGAAAACTTCCACGAAATGCGGGGAGGTTCAACGCCGGCCGCCACGCTGCGGAAGAACACGGCAAGTGTTGTCAGAGCCCCCTCGCGGCCACCATCCAGCCCGTGTCCGGCATTGGGGACCTGGCGGATGTACTTGTTGCCGACCAGATCGTCCCAGTACAGGTTCATCGAATCCACCACCCAGTAGCGGTCGTTGGTACCGACGATCAGCAGTTTGGGCAGCGACAGCTTCTGCCGATAGGTAAACGGATCCATCATCCGCCGCAGAGCCACTTCGCGAGGTGATTCTTCTTCGTCCGGTCGCTTGACCAGCCCCTTGCTGGTGTAATCGATGATCTGTTCGCTGAACTGGCCCCACGAATTCAGCTGATGCTGCATCTGAGCTCGGAAATTCAGGACATCAATCACGATCGGAGCCGTGCCGATCACACGCGGATCGGCCACCGGCGTGAGCCAGCTGGTCCAGCCGCGTTTGGAAGCACCTGTGATGACGAAATGTTCAATCGGTTCGTCCCATTCCGCGCGGGACAGTTCCTGCACCGCATCCATTGTCTTTACGGCGCTCTTGACCATCGCGAACAGAATCGGCCATGAATCGTCGCCGGTGTCCAGATACTTCAGCCACGATTCGGTGATCAGGTCATCTTCCTTGCGCCCGCCCAGCAGCGGCTGATTCGGAACCTGATGCAGCATCACGACACGGGCACCGCACATCTTTGCCAGCGACAGTCCCATTTTCAGGTCGTCTTCGTCCGGTGCTTTGGGACGGCTGCCACCGGTGACGAACAACAGGGCATGCCGCGGAAACGCGACTTCCTTCGGTTCGTAGATTTCGACGGCATGATTCCAGACAGTCCCCTGCCACTTCTGTGAGGTGACACGCAGCTGATGAACACGACCCGCCTCGGTGTCCAGCGTCTCACCTTTCTGCCATGCGAAATCCGGTTCGGCCCGGTTCACGTATCGATGAATGGCGTCCGGGATAACTTCGTCAGCGTCCTCAGCGCCCGAGCAGTACCCCGGGAACAGCAGCAGCAGACAGACATTGATGCCTGTCAGTACAATATTCTTTGTCATGGTCGATGCCTGTGTGATTCTCGCCGGTTGTGAATTTCGCAGGCAGCCTCGGAAAACCCGGGCCGCATGCCTTTCTCTTCTGCTACTTCTTTTTCTTCGAGTCCTTCGGTATCTCCAGCTCAATGATCCCCAGGTCGGTGGGGGCGCCCTGCTTGACACTAACCTTGAAGGTTGATGTCTTCGGGTCTGAGTAGGCGCCCTTCAGTTTGTCCGGGCCATCATAGCTGCCTGCGATCAGGTTCAGTTTTCCCCACATGAAGGTCAGAACATAATCTCCTTCAGGGACACCGTCACCCGATTCGTACGTAGAGATTTCAAATCTGCCGTATTCTCCGGTCAGGGCGGATGAGATCGTCGGATGTTTGGTATCAAATCCGGCGACGTTGATGCAGTCGACCTTGACCGGTTCCCTGGCCGAAATCGGCGAGCCATCGATGAACACCTGTCCGGTCAGCCCCGACGTTTCCTTGCGATAAGGTTCCTCCTCACCAGAGCAGCCGGCAAGCACACTTATGGTCAGGAGGGCTGCCAGCAACGAGCGACGGCGATGGTGATTCCCGGTCTTCACGTAGTACATCTTTGCTGTATCCAAAATTCTTGAAAGCTGAACCTGTCGGTTCGTAAACGGTAAAAAGGCGCGAACCACCGCGGCTGGAATCCCGTGGGGCAGACATTTTCAGAGGCTGGTGCTGGCGGGGACAAACCGATTCGACTGGTCGCACACACGCGCGTCAGCCGAGGTATGCCTGACGTTCGACCGCAGCAGCGGGATAAGATTCCACAACACCAGCGCTCGCTCGGATTGAGACTACCTCGACACTGGCAATACACTGACTTCCCGTGGCGCAGCACGTATGTCTATGAGCCGGAGTCCGACAGATCCATGCAGTGCACAGACCTGTCGGCACCCGAGGCAAACACATGTCGTTTTCCTGGGTTTTTCAGGGCCATTCGGACGTGGACGTCCGAAATACAACAGAATCTGTCGACGCTGGTGCGAATCAGCGGCCGCAAAACCTGTGTTTCCGCTGCTTTGAACATGCGATTGCCCTTGTCGGCACCTGAGTGGCGTTAGAACTCACCAATGATTTCGCCCTTGCCGCGAGTCACCAATCCGGCAAATGTGTGAGAATCAATACTGGCCGACAGAAACCTGACGGCTCCGTCACACATCAGCGTCTGACTGCCGCTGGTGTGAAAACTGAACAGACCGCCACCCCGAGCGTTTGTACAGTTGATGACACAGGGCCCCCCGTTGGGAGCAAAAGGTGGTGGTGTACCGTCGTACAGTGACCCCGCAATCCAATGTTCGCCGTTCAGAATGTCTCCCCAGCCGCCGCCGTTGGTACCCCCCAGCGCGGCAGTCAAAGCATTGTCGACCTCACTCTTTTTGTAGATCTCTGTGCCGCCGACTCGTTCACCAATCACCATTGTGTTTGACGTGCCATCCGTGACGTCACGCATCCGCGTGATTGGATCCGTGCCGCCGCCAACAGGATTTCCACCGGCGTATTCCAATACGCCACCTCGGTTGCCACCGGCATTTCCCGCATACGCTACGCTGGCAAAGCCGGCTCGGACACCGTTCGTCGAAATATAGTCCGTGCGAGCAGCCGTAAATGTGACGGGAAAACCCGCAGCGCTGTAGTCGTAATCGTGTTCGTTGGCGGAAGGTGTTGATGGACAGAAGTACACGGAGAGCGGCGTTCGGATAACGGCAAGGTTCTGAGTGATTGCCGCCGGAGGTCCATGGCCGAAACTTGCCGCCTCGTTCCACGCCGGATGATTCGAATCCCACTTATTCCAGAGCGGTGCCTGATCCAGGTAAGGAAGAATCTGAATTCCCCAGGACGACGCATTGAAGTCGTTCGACAGCATCCAGCCGAATGGAAAACAGTTATGGACGTCGTGGTAGTTGTGGATGGCCAGACCAATCTGTTTCAGATTGTTCTTGCACTGAGTCCGCCGGGCGGCTTCGCGGGCCTGCTGCACAGCCGGTAACAACAAAGCAATCAGGATCGCGATGATCGCAATCACGACCAGCAGTTCAATCAGCGTGAACCCTCGATGGCGGTGCTGGGCTTGAGTTGAAAATCGCACGGTGTGTTCTCCCGAGAAAAAGAGAATGAACGAAATGGATCACAGGACTACATGAATGCCGTCGGCCGGCGACTCCTGCCCTTCAAAACGGATAAAAGGTAATCCGCAAATGTCGGTGTGTGTCCGGTTATTTCTGAGAATATGGCGGCCGGGAAGAGACATCACAGGAACGCCGCACCACCGTCGCAAGAGTACCGCCATTAACTGAATTGCAACATGCGCGCCGTCGAATGTCAACGACAGACTGACTTCCGGACATTGAGAATACCCGGACAAGCAACCGACGCATCTACCGGCGGGCAACGACGCAGAATCCTGGTCTATGTGTGCGTCAGTGCGCCTCATCGTCGGCGATTGTTGTGCGAGGCGCTGCGTCAGGGAATCTTTAAGATTCCTTCAAAACAAACCGGTCACCGGGCGTGTGGCGAAACACAGGATGCCGCCAATCGCAACCGCGCCCGCGGCTGCCGCGTCGCCCCTGTTTCCACGTCCCCTTGATCGTGTCTATTGCTCTCGGATGAATTCAATCGCCAGCGGATAGCGCCACAGCTCTCCGTCGCCGGCCTTCACCGCCGCGACAATCGGAAACAACACATCCAGTACCAAAACAACGATCAGAAACGGTATCCCAATCAACAACGGCGTCAACAGAACACTGACCAGCAGGTAGATGAAGCTGGAAATCAGCCAGTTCATCATGTGAGCGCCGTGCAGACGAGCGAGCTCGGACTTTTCCCGTCCGAGGACCCAAAGCAAAATGGGCACGACGATGCCGACCCCACCTATAAAGATCAGCAGCTGAGACAGATGAAGCAGCAGGCACCATGTTCCTTCGTCGAATCCGTAGATCCGATGATCATCGGAATCCTGAGTGCTGCCGAAACCGTCACCATGCAGAAGCCGCTGCTTGGCAACATAGAACTCGTCGTCTGACAGCGTCCCGGCAGAGTGAAGTTCTGCCAGCTTCTGCAGTTCGTCGGCCATGGACATGGTGGCAACTTTCCGTTGAAGGCGAGTCAACCGGGGCTGGTTCCCCCAATTGTCCGCCCTTGCACCGGATATGCAAGCCGGAGCGTTCAACAGTCAGTAACGTCCGCGGCAGCGAGCGGATTGACCAATCCGGAACAGGCTGAAAGAAACTGCGACGGCAATAAAAAAAAGAGCCGCCTGAGCAGGAAAACTCAGGCGGCTCTTGTAAGTCCCGGAAGCAACGAATCCCAGGGGGGCGGAGGACTCAAGCTGCTTCCGGGGGCGATTGGCCGAAACATTTTGGGTGACGTTCGAGTCATTCAGGTGACTGCGTTTCGTCTGAGGGGAAAGTAAGAGGATTCGCAAAACGCGTCAATACGTTTTCACGTGATCGACACAGCACCAAGGAAACAGAAGCCCGGTGGAAATGCTCCTGTTTCCCAGTGTTTTGTGCGAACCACAACGTCAGCGGCAGATTCTGCCGACAAATTCCCGGTGGAATTAACAAAAGTTTTTGAGAAACTGACCAGTATCAGGGCACTGAAAACAGAGACCTCAGGCCGTCCGCACCGCAAAACGATGAACAGGGACAGAATGGCGGGAGGGCAACATTGCGTGACCGTGACCGTGACAGGGTTTGAAATAGCGGACGTGATGCGGGCTTTCGCGTCACCATCGTGGCCTAAGCTTCCGGCTTGCGACCTTGGCACCATTTCACAGTGCCATTGCGGCTGTGCACCGAATCGCACCTGCAGGCGACCGAAATTCGAGCGAATTCCGCTACAGACGTAACGCGAGCCCGGCCACTTCAGAATCCGGCCGGTGTGCCATGTTTCCGAGGATCACTGCCGCCGTGCAGTCCTGAGGCATTGCGCGAGGCGGCCTGGCTGGCCGCCAGCGACGAATTCCGTTTGATCAGATGACCCCGCTGGCGCAGTGCATTGCCCTGGACTTCAAAAAGTGCAGGTTCCAGCAGCAATTCATTCGGAAACCACTGGTGATGGAACCTCGGGGCAGCGACAGCCTCGGCGGGCGACTTTTGAAAGACAAGATGATTCAGCGTCGCCTGAATGGTGGCCGAGATAATCCGAGGACCGCCGGATGCTCCGGCCACAAATGTGGCCTGGCCGTCGCGAATGACAATGGTGGGCGTCATGCTGGACAAAGGTTTCTTGCCGGCGGCGATCGCATTGGCCCGGCTCTGCATCAGCCCGAAGGCATTCGGTTCTCCCGGCCGGGCAGCAAAGTCATCGATCTGATTGTTCAGTACAATGCCGTAGTCCGGAACCACCACAAAGCTGCCGAACGTCAGATTAATGGTTTCCGTGCAGGCAACGGCATTGCCGGCTTTATCAATCACTGAAAAGTGGCTGGTGCCACCGTCCTGCGCGGCAAAGAATCGGCCGTAACGTTCGGCCGGCAGCGTGTGCTGCAGGTCAATTCGGGAGGCAATCTGCCGGGCGTAATCCTCGCTCAGTAGTCGTGACAGCGGCACCTTTACAAAGTCGGTGTCTCCCAGATACTCGGCACGATCGGCAAACGCATGCTTCATGGCTTCCGTGACCACATGGACATAGTCCGCTGAATTCTGTCCCAGCGAACTAAGCTGTCGCCCGGCCTGTCGCTCCCAATGTTCCAGCGACTGCACGGTCTGCAGCAGCGCGACGCCGCCGCTGGAGGCAGGCGGCATCGACATTACCGTGGCGTCGTGAAAGCTGCCGACCAGCGGCTGTCGAACCACAGGCGCCGTCCGGCTGAGATCCTGAGTCGTCAGAATTCCGTTTTCCTGATGCACCGCCCTGACCAGCGCCGCGGCCACGTCACCTTCGTAAAAGGCCTTCGGTCCTTCAGCAGCAATGCGTTCCAGTACCGATTTCTGCGGTGAATAGAAGCGATCACCAGGACCCCACGGTCGACCGTCATTCAGATACAGCTTCTTCAGCAGCGCGAACCGCTGCTGATAGCCCGCATACCTGCTGAGCTTAGCCAGCGTTGATCGCTGCACGTTTATGTCGTGCTCATCGACCGGCACGCCCTCTGTGGCCAGACGAATGGCTGGCTCAAGCAGCACCGACAGCGGCAGAGAACCATAATGTTCGGCGGCATAACAGAGTCCGGCGACGGTGCCCGGCGTGGCCACCGCCTTTCCGCCTCGGACACTTGCCGCTTCTTTTGTGTCTGAGCTGCCGTCTTCACGAAACATGTCCGCGGTCGCAGCGGCCGGTGCCGTTTCGCGATAATCCAGCGCCGTGGCCTGTTTCGCGGACGCGTCCCAGATCAGCATGAACCCGCCGCCTCCGATGCCGCAACTGGCCGGTCGCACGACCGACAGCGCGAACGACGTGGCCACGGCCGCATCCACCACGTTACCGCCGCGACGCAGTATTTCCGCACCCGCCTCACTCGCCGCCGGATGATCGGCAGCGACCACGGCGTGCTGCCAGACCGGTTCCTCGGCGCGCACTTTCCCGCGCAGACCGAACACCAGCACGACGGTCAGCAGGATCGACAGCAGCGACCTGAGGATGAACGAGTTGCTGTTTCTGAGTTGTTCCGTCATCGAATATCCTGATCAACAAGTAGTTCTCTGACCTCAGCCGACAGAAAGATTGAGCCAGCCACGCAGATGACACCGTCGTGACCGGCCAGCGATCTTGCTTCGGCCAGCGCTTCACGTGGCGTGGCCGCGTCGCAGAGACTGGTCGACGCGGCGTCTGCCCCGTCTGCAGACATCTTTTCCTGCGCGAGCAGCAACAACTTCTGACGCGATGTCGCTCTGGGGTTGGTCTGAAACTCCGTGACCACCACAGCATCAAACTCCGGCCACAGCAGGTCCAGCATGCGGGCTGCGTCTTTGTCGGTACTGCTGCCGAACACCAGCACTCGTGGCCTGACGTGACCGAACCGCTGTCGAAACGTGTTGGCCAGCGCGGCGATCGAATCCGGGTTGTGAGCCGCATCCAGCACAATCGGGGGCGTCTCGCTTATGATCTCAAACCGCAGCGGCCAGTGAGTCGCCGCAATTCCCTCAGCAATACTCGGCGCCGTGATTCGCGGCCAGGAACGAGACAGCAGGTCAGCGGCCGTGATCGCCAGCGCGGCATTCCGAGCCTGATGATCACCGGCCAGGTTCACTCGGACGTCCAGATGATTACGTACCGGCGTGCTGATCGTCAGCCGCTGAGGCAGGCTGCCAGAACCGGACTCGATGTGTACTGACATCTCTCGATCACCGGTCAGCAGATCACACCCCAGTCGAAACGCCGTCTCGGCAATCACTTCCGCCGCTTCCTCCTGACTGGCCCAGGTCAGCACCGGCACGCCTTCCTTGATGATGCCAGCTTTTTCCGCCGCAATCTTATCGATGGTGTTTCCCAGGATGTGCGTGTGATCCAGTCCGATGTTTGTAATGATGGTCAGCAGCGGGCAGCAGACGTTCGTACAGTCCAGGCGACCGCCCAGACCGGTTTCCAGCACCACGATTTCGGCCCGCAGGCGGTCGAAAAACATCCAGGCCAGCAGCGTGGCCACTTCAAAATAGGTGACTCCCTCCGCCGCCAGGTCGGCCGGGGCGTCCGCCAGTCGGTCCTGCAGCTCGGCGACCAGCGATGTCAGTTCGTCCGGCGACGGCATCCGTCCTCCGACACGCATGCGTTCTTCAAATTTGTGGATGTGGGGCGACGTGTACAAGCCGCTGGTCATTCCGGACGCCGTCAGAATGGCATCCAGCATAGCGGCCGTCGATCCCTTGCCCTTGGTGCCGGCGATATGCACGGCGGGAATCCGCTGCTGAGGCGATCCGATCAGCGCCAGCAGACGTTCGATCCGTTCCAGACGAAAGTGAGCGGACGTCGGACGCGGGCGAACACGCTCGTAGTCGATCCGGTCATAGATCCAGCGGACCGCTTCGTCATAAGCGGGGATCGTGGTGGGCTGCGGGTTATCCATCGGAACCTGTTACGGCATCGTCACAAGATTTTTTTCGGACAGAAATTTCGGATCCAGTCGTTTCGCGACGCCGTCAGCCCGGATGAGCCCCGGTTCACTGACTGTACCAACCAACCAGAGCCGTCATCTGTTTCATTCTGAACAGCAGACCCACGCGATTCAGAGCTGACGTGGTCCCCAGCGCCGGCGAATAACCGAAGTTGTGGTCTGCCGTCGCCAGCGCCGCCTGGACGTCGGTCAGGTTCAGGTGATCGTTGTTGCGCTGAGCGGCTCTGAGCCGAGCCAGCCACAGCACAACCGGATACATCAACGCCAGATGCTGAAAACCTTCCACCAGTGACACATCGTAATAAGCCGGACCGCAGAAATGAATGCCCTGCAGCTTCACTCGGAAGTACCGACCGAACAATTCGTCGATCTCCGGCTGCCGGCCACCAAACGGACGTTCCAGTTCCGCAAACCGAACGGCCCGCGGTTTCTGTTCTGAACCTGCTGAACCGTCTGAACCAGAGCCGAAGGCGACCGCGACGGAGGCCGAACCCGGCAGCACCGGAACGGTACCGCGCCCCGTGGTCAGTTTCAGCGCGGCCGCCAGCAGCTCCATCCTCAGCCCCCAGCCGCGCCGGTAATCCGCTTCCGTATCATGTCGTGCGTACTGACCGGCCAGCAGGCGAAAGATCACCCGAGCAATTCTCTGCGGACGGTGAATCGGCAGATCATTGTCCGGCTGAGCCGTCACTGCGGCATCAGAAATCAACTGCAGGTACTCAGTCAGCTTGTCCCCCCGAATCGTCGTAAACTGAGATTCCGCGACCAGTTCCAGCCATGACAACACCCGCATCAGCCGGACCACAAAGTCAACGGTGGTGTCGGCCAGTGCTGCGTCCAGAGCTCCCAAAAACTGGTGAAAGTCTGCCCAGGTGGTCTGCTGCGAGCCGTGTCGACCGCCACGATGAATCAATGGCGGGTCGTGATCACGCTGCTTGCCGCGGACAATTTCCCCGGCCAGTGCCTGCAGTTCGGCCTGCTGGGCGCTGACCGGCGGCCCCACATTCTGAACCACCGACGGACAGCTGAATCGCAGACTGACGGTCAACGCCTTCGTACCCGCGGGATGAAAGGCATAAGGGTACACGCGACAGGCCAGTGGTTTGGCGGCCTCACCGAACTTCGCGTGAATGCGACACAGCCCCTGTTCGTTCAAGAACACACAGGCTCCGTCGGCCTGATGAGCCAGGCGGTAACGGCCGCGGCCGAGCGGAAGAATCAGCGGCTGGTCGCCCGAATTCCCACCATCAGAAGACCAGCCCTGTTTTTCAATCCGCCGCTTTTCTTCGTCGGTGATTTCAATCAAGTGTTCGCGGCAGCAGCCACCACAGTTGTGGCAGCTCCAGTTCTGAATCACCGGTAGCTGAAGAGATTGCCGCGCCATTCAATGCAGAATACAAGATTGAGCCGGGGAAAAGGGGGCGGATTCTTTTTTTGATCGGTGCTCGCGAAGATTCAACCGGGTAGAAAAAAAGAATCCCAACCCCATTTCCAGCGGTGCTCGTCAAAAATCAACCGGACGCTGAAAGAGAATCCCGACTCCTTTTTCAGCGAGCCAGCAAGGCCTTAAGGGCCAGACGATGAGTTTCAAAGGCCAGGTCAGCCGGCGGCACGTCGGCCGGATTCAGAAAACGAAAACCTTCAATCTCCTCTTCCTGCACCTGAACATCGGCAAATGTCCGCACATCGGCCACAAAAAACAGATCCGTCACCGGCACCACCACGCCGCCGTACGCGTACCTGTTCGGAAACGATGCCAGAAAACGGTAACTCTGGATCTGCAGACCGGTTTCTTCCAGCACTTCACGGACCAGAGCTGTTTCAGCGGTTTCTCCAGGATCAACAAATCCTCCTGGAAGGCCCAGCTTTCCCTGCCCGGGTTCTTTACCACGAACAATGAACAACACTTGCCCTCGGTCGTCCGTGATGATCGCTCCGACAGCCGTACAGGGGCTGAAGTAATGGATATACCCGCAGTTCAGGCATTGAAACGGGCGAGCTACGGGTTTGGCCACCGCACGGCCGCACCGCGGGCAGTACTTCCAGGCCTGACTGATGGGAAGAGAATCGTTCACAATGGACGGCCGATCATCAGAGTCGCATATTGCTGAGGCAGCGGAGCGATACTGTAGCGTTCATGAAAATATGGACCAGCGTCAGACATCCGGGATGTACCGCGGATGACAGAACGGGCGTCGCCCAGCCGACCGCGTGGCCAGCCTCCGGACGGCCGTTTCAATTCCGGACTCGGGACTCTGACGGTCGCCGGTGGTGTCACGCGGGCGAATTCGTTACCGTCCCGGCGATCAACCCGGTCATTCAACAGGTTCTATTTTTGTTGGTTTTCAAATGACAGATTCAACCAGATCACTCAAAGTTGCCATCATCGGTGGCGGTATGTTTTTTGACGACATTATCGGCCAGAGCTTCAAGGACTTTCTGCGCGGCGGCATCGCCGGCGCGCTGAACAGCATCGGCATGAGTCACCTGGCGCCGGCCGTGGCGGACGTCAGCATTGACGTCTGTGCCGTGGGCACTCGCAGCCAGGCCAGCGGAACGGCCGGACGCATTGTCGACTGGTTTGCCTCTGACTTCCCCGATCATCCGATGGAAGCCTGTTACGGAGACAGCGTCTGGCAGGACATCCTGGCCCGCCATAAACCCGACGTCCTGTTTGTGGCAACGCCGGACAACGTGCACACCCGGCCGATCATGGACGCACTGGACGCCGGCGTGGACGTGATCACCGAAAAGCCGCTCTGTCTCAGCACCAGCGAAGCCGACGCAATTATTGCGAAGGCCCGCGATACCGGACGGATCGTGGCGGTGGATATGCACAAGAGATACGATCCGTTTGTCCGCGAAATGATGCAGAAGGCCACTGAACAGTATGGACTGATCAATCGTGTCCGCGCCGTGCTGGAAGAGCCGCTGGAGGTCAGCACCGAGATTTTTGCATGGGCCGAAGAAAGCAATCCCTTCGCCTACGTCGGATGTCACTGGCTGGATGTGGTGCACCACTATCTGCAGGTAAAACCAGTGTCAGTCTTCGCCACCGGACAGAAAAACCTGCTGCTGAACTGGGATCAGCATCACGTGGAAATCGCACGCCGACGCGGCGTGGATCCGTCGTCGTTCAAGCGACACGGGTCCATCAACACCTGGGACAGTATCGACGTGGCGGTCACCTACCAGAACGGCATGCGAGGAGACTACAACAACAACTGGATCAACCCGGCCGAATTTGAAGGCGCTGTGAATCAGGAAATCGAACTGTACGGCATCTACGGTCGCGGGCTGGTGGATCAGCAGGACCGCGGGTACCGCGAGGCGATTATTGGCGACGGATCCCGGACCCGTAACCCGTCGTTCGGCGGCCGAATTCGCCACCAGGGCGGCTTTCTCGAGATCTTCGGCTACGGCAAGGCGTCGATCGCCGCCGGATTGCTGGCCATTATCCGCCGCCGCCTGCTGGGCGAATCCATGGAAACACTCCAGGACACCTACCCCACGGCCGCCAGTCAGCGGGATATCGTCCAGGTCATCGAAGCAGCCTCAGCGGTTGCTCAGGAAAACTATGACTGTCTGCAGACCGGTCAGGGCACGCCGGTCACGGCCGTGCTGACCGATTCCGGATTCGATCTGATCAAGCCGTCCTGAGCCAGTTCTTCGCGAAACAAACCGCATCCGTAGACAAGCGAAGCAAAACCACAGAAGCCGTCCGAAGACAAAACCGCGTACCAAAAATATGCGGCGTCGCAAACGAATGGCCTTCGCGCCGGCACACCAGCGCGCCGCACCGCCTTGGTGTGCCGGCGCTGCGCTTGTCTACGACTTTCGAAAATGCCGCCCCTCGACCTGGTCCGGGCACTATGAAATCGTCAATCCATCGCAATTTGCGGTGAAACGACTGTCTTTCTGGCGGAGTGAGTGCATTGAAGGGGCGGTTCGAGCGGCAAAATCACCGTGACGTGCGGGAATTTCGAATCCTGCGAGCTGACAAGTTTTGAATCGGTCCGCGTCGCACTAGAATCAGAGGCCGGACCCGCGCGGTGGTGTGCCGGCGCTGCGTTTGTCTACAACCAGAATCAGTTCGTCGGTTGCCGTTGCCGCCGTCCGTTCCTCGAAGCCAAGAACAAATTCACCATGTCAACAGATACACCCGCAAAGTCGATCAGTGCGGTGCCCGATACTCGCGGCCGGTTCGGCGAATTCGGTCGACGTTATGTGCCCGAAACCCTGATGTTCGCCCTCGACGAACTCACTCAGGCATACGAGGACGCGAAAAAGGATCCGGAATTTGACCGCCAGTTTCGTGATCTGTTGAAAAATTACGTCGGCCGCCCGAACCCGCTGTATTTTGCCGAGCGACTGACGCAGAAATGCGGTGGGGCCAGAATCTTCTTCAAGCGGGAAGACCTGAATCTGACGGGGGCTCACAAAATCAACAACACCATCGGGCAGGCGCTGCTGACCATGCGGATGGGCAAGACGCGGGTTATTGCCGAAACCGGTGCCGGCCAGCACGGTGTCGCCACGGCCACCGCGTGTGCTCGATTCGGCCTGCCCTGCGTTGTGTACATGGGCGAAGAAGACGTCCGCCGTCAGAAGCTGAACGTCTTCAACATGCGAACGATGGGCGCGGAAGTGCGACCGGTTACGACGGGCAGTCGTACGCTGCGAGACGCCATCAATGAAGCAATGCGAGACTGGATGGCCTCCGTTCGCGACACTCATTACATCATCGGCAGCGTCGTGGGGCCTCATCCGTTTCCGGTGATGGTTCGCGACTTCCAGTCGGTAATCGGTCGTGAGACCCGGGAACAGTCGCTGGAATCCATCGGCCGCCTGCCGGATGAAGTGATCGCCTGTGTCGGTGGCGGATCCAATTCTGCCGGCATGTTCTATCCGTTTGTGGACGATGACGCGGTGGTTCTGACGGGGGTTGAAGCCGGCGGTCGCGGTGCAGCACTTGGCGACCACGCCAGTACGCTCACCTACGGCCAGCCGGGAATTCTGCACGGCAGCTACAGCTATGTGTTGCAGAATCAGGACGGACAGACGTCAGACGTGCACTCCATTTCTGCCGGCCTGGACTATCCCGGCGTCGGCCCGGAACACAGTTACTGGAAGGATATCGGTCGAGTCAGCTATGTGAGCGCCACCGACGAAGAAGCGCTGGAAGCCTTCAACACGATGGCCAGAACCGAAGGAATTCTGCCGGCTATCGAAACGTCGCACGCCATCGCCTACGCCATGAAAGCCGCCGCCCGGCGGAACCGCGATGAAGTGGTGGTCGTGTGTCTGTCCGGCCGCGGTGACAAGGATGTGAACGAAGTCGCTCGACTGACCGGGCAGGATATGTGATGTCAGATTCTGCACCCGAAGATGTTGCGGACCGCCTGCTGCGCATCGAATCCGCACTGGCTCACCTGCAGCACGACGTCGATCAACTGAACCAGAGTCTGACGAATCATTTCCGTCGCCTGCAGGGGTTTGAGGAACGGTTTACTCGGATTGAACACGAGATTGAGCAACTGGGTGACCAGCCTGAATCCAGCGACCCGGTCTCGGAAAAACCGCCTCACTATTAGAACGCCGGCCGACTGAGTGGGCGGCACCGTTTCAGTCGCCCCGCCTCGTTGTGGGGCGGTCGCCCGTTGTGGGGTGGTCGCTCGTTGTGGGGTGGTCGCTCGTTGTGGGGCGGTCGCTCGTTGTGGGGTGGTCTCCCGACCGCCCCACAGCTTCGACCGCAGGTCTCCTTTGACGTGCCGGGCCAAACTGTCGGGCCTCTCTGGTGTGCCGGCGCGAAGACTTGTGAGCGGCCATGCGTAAGAATCTGAGATCAAGTATCGTGAGTGGGATGTTCTCAGATGGCAGACTTCGCTTGTCTACGGCGCTCTCGCTCGTTGTGGCACTCTCGCCCGTTGTGGGGTGGTCTCCCGACCGCCACTCGTTGTGGGGTGGTCTCCCGACCGCCCCACAGCTTCACTCGTTGTGGGGTGGTCTCCCGACCGCCCCACGGCTTCACTCGTTGTGGGGTGGTCTCCCGACCGCCCCACAGCTTCGACCGCAGGTCTCCTTTGACGTGCCGGGCCAAACTGTCGGGCCTCTCTGGTGTGCCGGCGCGAAGACTTGTGAGCGGCCATGCGTAAGGATCTGAGATCAAGTATCGTGAGTGGGATGTTCTCAGATGGCATCCTTCGCTTGTCACACCCTACGGCTCTCTCGCCCGTTGTGGGGCGGTCTCCCGACCGCCACTCGTTGTGGGGCGGTCTCCCGACCGCCCCACAGCTTCGACCGCAGGTCTCCTTTGACGTGCCGGGCCAAACTGTCGGGCCTCTTTGGTGTGCCGGCGCGAAGACTTGTGAGCGGCCATGCGTAAGGATTTGCGATCGAGTATTGTGGGTGGGATGGTCGAGGGCGGCAGGCTTCGCTGTCTACGGCTATTTCGTCCGATTTCGCTGATTCGCAAGCAGGATGCTTGCGCCACGGGATTGGAACGAGGGGCGAATTTGCCGTTCGAACTGTTGCCGGGAACCGGAGGACCTGGCAAACCAGGCGGGACCTGAACGTCAGCGGCTTGCACACAGCGGTATCCGCCCTGAGAATAGGGCCTCAGCGCAGATTTTCTGTCTTCCCGCTTTGGAAAGAGCAACGACGTGAAAGCCCAGTTCGTACCCTGTTGTGCCGCATGGATCGCGGTGGTGATTTCAGCGAATCTGACACCGGTCCATGCCGCGGACGAATCGACCACGTCGAATGAACTCGCCCAGTTCTATGGGTTTTCCGGAATCGAGTTGTATAAGCTGGACGAACGAGGATTCAGTCTTTGTCACGGCGACTTTGACAGCGATGGCCGGACGGACCTGGTGGCGGTGGACAATCGCACCAGTTGTCTGCGGCTGTTCCGACAACAGACCAGCGCCGGACCGGAATCGCAGCAGAACGGCCGATTCGTCAACAATCTGAACTCGGACTGGCGTTTTGACATCCGGCAGATCGCGGTGGACAAACAGGTGGCCGGACTGGTCAGCGGCGATTTTAACGGCGACGGTCGGACCGATCTGGCCTACGTGGGAGTGCCGGACAGACTGGTGATTCGTTATCAGCCTGAGGCAGGGAAATCGGAATGGACGGAACGCTGGTCGGTGCGTCTGCCGGATCTGGCGCCGGCGGCGTGGATGCTGGCGGCCGGCGACCTGAACTCGGACAAACGATCCGATCTGGCCGTGATCGGCAAGGACAGCACCTATGTCGTGTATCAGGGCGATGACGGCGAGATGCAGCCGCCGGACACCCTGATCAACACGTCTCCGCAGCTGTCGCTGCTGCAGATTGCCGATCTGGATGGTGACGGCCGGAACGATCTTAGTTATCAGGCCAACCAGGGATCCACGCGAGGGCTTTGCACGCGATTTCAGACAGCCGACGGACGTCTTGGTCCGGAAGTGCGATTTGACCTCAATCAGACTCGATCCGTCACCTTTCACGACGTGGATCAGCAGCCGGGCAAGGAAATTCTGACGGTGGAAAGCCGTACCGGCCGAGTCGTCATGTCGAAGCTGAGACAGGCGAAGGCTGATGGCGACGAGCTGACGGCGGGGCTGGTTCAGTTCGGCGTGGGCGAAGGCACCGGACGGGAAAACCGAGCCATCGCCATCGGAGACATCGACGGCGATGGCCGCGCGGACGTGGTCGTCACGGATCCGGAGAATGCACAGGTGCTGGTGTACCGACAGAACGGCATCGACGGGCTCGGCACCGCAGAAACCTTTCCCGGCCTGCTGGGGGCCGTCGACGTGTGTATGACAGATGTTGACGCCGACGGCCGCTCAGAAGTGGTATTGATGAGCGACAAGGAGGCCGCGATTGCCGTCAGTCGATTTGAAGACGGGCGACTGGTGTTTCCCGGAATCGTGTCGAGACCGCTGGACGGATTCGAATATGCGGCCATGGCCCACCTGCAGATCGCCGACAGATCCGTCCTGGCCGTCGTCCAGCGGAAGGGTTCCGGCAGCAGCGCCGAAATTCGATTGCAGCAGCTGGCCATCACGGCTGACGATGCCTGGAACGACGCAGCGGAAATTCAGGCACTGCCATCCTCAGCGCTGGGAACTCGCGGGCTGTCGCTGCTGCCGCTCGATGCTGATCATGACGGCCTCACCGACCTGCTGGTCGTACCCAACGGTGCCGGCAACAAGGGCGTGCTGTTGCTGCCGACATCGGCGGAAGGTGACGTAACGGCCCGCTGGACAGTGGATCCGATGAATCTCGGTACCTCGTCGGCCGGTGAACTGTTCCTCAGAAACGGCCACCTGTATGCCGCTCGAGAGGCGTTTGCCCGCATGATGACATTCGAACAGAACGAATGGATCATCGCCGATCAGTTCAACGCCGGAGAATCAAAAGCCCGCATCGCCGGCGTCGCCGTGTTGAACCTGGATGCGGAAGGAGAAGACGAAGTGGTGCTGGTGGACACGGGTGTCAAAACTCTCCGGATCCTGCAGAAGACCAACGGGCTGTACCGTCCGTGGAAGGAAGTCGAGCTTGGTTCCCTGAGGTTCAGGTCGGCCCACGTGGCGGACCTGAACGGTGACGGTCGGGAAGACCTGCTGCTGTTCGGCAACCAGCAGTTTGCCGTGCTGTATTCGGGTCAGGTGACGTCCGAGGTCGTGGAGATTGCGACCTATGAATCCGATCGCGAAGATGCGTACGCCGCCGACGTCATTGCCGGCGATATCAATGGAGACGGGCGAGTCGACCTGGCTGTCATCGATACCAGCATTGACGGCGTGGAACTGCTGCATGTGGACGCCGATCTGGAACTGAAAGCGGCGACTCACTTTCGAGTTTTCGAAGAAAAGCGACTGGTCTCTGAGTCCGGTTCACGCGGTACAGAGCCGCGCGAAGGCCTGATTGTGGATGTGACCGGCGACGGCCGCGACGATCTGGTGCTGCTCTGCCACGACCGGCTGATCGTCTATCCGCAGGATGACGGCAAAGATGCTCAACCGGCGGAACAGGACAACCCGGCCGCCGCCGCCAGCCCGTAGCAGCTTCTCCGCATACCGTAGCGGAGCTCTCCAGGAGCTTCGGCAGTTGCAGAAAAACGTGGCCGAGAGCCTTGGCGACTTCCGCGAACACGCATTGCGCACGGTGAAGCAACGGGGACTGGCTCGACGCCGGACTCGGCGAACGCTCGGCAGATCTGCGTTCCGGGTCCTGCTCCTGGCGACATGAGCTGGAATATTAGCTCGATCGGGCCGCGTGAGACTGGAATTTCCTGTTCATCAACTACACTTCGCGTCATGTCAGACTACACCATCATTATCGGGCTTGAAGTCCACACGCAGCTGAAGACAAAGTCGAAGCTGTTCTGTGGCTGCGCCAACGAATTCAATCCGGACCATCCCAATACACAGACCTGCCCGGTATGCCTCGGCCTTCCCGGCGCTCTGCCGGTCATGAATCGGCACGCCTTTGATCTGTCTCTGAAGACCGGGCTGGCGCTGAACTGTCATATCCCGCATTTCACCAAATGGGACCGGAAGCAGTATTATTACCCGGACCTGCCGAAGGCGTACCAGATCAGTCAGTTTGACCTGCCCTTCAGCGAACGCGGCTGGCTGGACATCGTGGCTGATACTGAAGGTGAACCTCCTCGGCGGATTCGCATCACGCGCGCTCATCTGGAAGAAGATGCCGGCAAGAATATTCATGACGAAAGCGGCCGGGGGGGCGACAGCTGCGTTGACCTGAACCGCACGGGAACTCCGCTGCTGGAAATCGTCAGCGAGCCGGATCTGCGTTCCGCCGCCGAGGCGCGGCGTTACCTTGAGGACCTGCGGACGCTGTTGCTGTTTATCCAGGTGTCCGACTGCAATATGCAGGAAGGTTCGCTGCGGTGTGACGCGAACGTAAACCTGCACATCCACAATGCGGACGGCAGCACCACCGCGACTCCGATTGTGGAACTGAAGAATATGAACAGCTTCCGCAACGTCGAACTGGCCATCGAATATGAAGTGAAGCGGCAGTACCGGGAATTCAGCAAGACGGGTCAGACCATCGACGACGCTCCCAAGTGCACCCGCGGCTGGGACGCCGAACGAGGCATCACGTTTGCTCAGCGTGAAAAGGAAGATTCTTCTGACTACCGCTACTTTCCGGACCCGGACCTGGTGCCGGTGGTGCTGACCAGCGAAGAAATCGAAGCGGTCCGCAGTTCTCTGCCCGAAACCCCGGCGGCCCGAAAGGATCGCTTCAAAAGCGAACTGGGTTTGTCCGAATATGATGCCTCAGTCATTATCGGACAGGGGCCGGAGCTGACCGAATACTTCGAAGCTGTGGCGGTCGCCGCCGGTGACGGAAAGATTGCCGCCAACTGGGTGACTCAGGACGTCCTGCGGGACCTGAATGCCGACGGCATTTCCATTGCAGACTTCGCCATTACGGCCGACATTCTGGGCGTGCTGCTGAAATGGATCGCCGACGAACGACTCACCAACAAGAGCGCTCGCGATGTCTACGCGCTGCTGCGACAGAAGGCGGAAGGCGGTGAAACGCTCACCGTCCGGGATGCCGAAACGCTGGCGGGGGAACGCGAGATCGTCCGCGACACCGGTGCTCTGGAAGCAGCGATCACGGCAGCGATTGCTGCACGCCCGGACGCCGTCGACGACGTCAAAGCCGGCAAGCTGCAGGCCGTCGGGCCGATGATCGGAATGGTGATGAAGCAGGTCAGCGGAGCCGACCCGAAAACGGTCAGAGAAATGCTGATCCGTATGATTTCCGAGTCGTAGAACGGCAGCACCCGTCAGAACAGGCTGGCGGGATCCACACCGTCCTCAGTCTCAGCGTCGTCGTCATCCTGAGCATCGTGCGACGCAAAGCTGGTGGCAGTAGCGGTACCGTCGAATTCCGCGGTCCGGACGCTGCCGTCCGCTTCGACCCCGACCAGAATTTCGATGCGGGCGGCCGCCTGTTCCAGCTGCTGGTGGCAGGTGCGCAGCAGCAGCATGCCGCGTTCGAACTTCTGCAGCGACACGTCCAGCGGTTCGCTGCCGCTTTCCAGTTCGCGCACAATGCCCTGCAGTTCCTCCATCGCCGCTTCGATAGACGGCTGTTCCTTCGCGCTGGACGCTGAACTTTTCTTCTTTGCCATGACCTGAATGCATCCGTTACCGTCTTTTTACTGTCAGCCTGGTAATCTAGTGCGATTGGAATCGGATGAACAGCGAATCAGAAACCCGCTGTTGACGGAATGGCGAATGCGCGAGAGAATCGAGGCCAGCGGCCTGGCCGCATCAGAAATGATGTCAGTCCGGCAACCGGTTGCTGCATCAGTTCCTTTCGTTTTCACCCTTCCGGCAGGACGCCTGGAATGAATTCGAACACAATCAGTCTGCGGCACGTGTTGCCGGAGGCTTGTTTTTTCGGTTGTCAGGACATCGCCGCGACTTCCGTCAGCGCCGACAGCCGGCAGATCCGGCCCGGAGACGTGTTCATCGCGATTCGCGGATCCCGCGTGGACGGGCATGACTGCATCGAAGCCGCCGTGTCGGGCGGAGCGGTGGCCGTGGTCGCCGAACAGCAGTCACCAGGACCTGGGGTGCCACAGTGCATCGTTGCCTGCAGCGCCACCGCCTATGCGAAAATCTGCACGGCACTGGTCCCTGAGCGAACGGAATCCCTCACCTTTGCGGGCGTCACGGGGACCAATGGCAAGACCACGACCACGTGGATGCTCAGGTCCATTCTCACAGCGGCCCGCCGGCGGACGGGACTGATCGGAACCATCGAAAACCACGACGGGTACGAAAGCAGTCCCGCTGAAATGACGACTCCGCCGGCCGACGTGCTGGCCCGGCAGTTCTCACGGATGATTCAGCGTCAGACATCCCACTGCGTGATGGAAGTCAGCAGCCACGCGCTGGCTCAGAAACGATGTGCCGGCGTTCGTTTCTCGGTGGCTGCCGTCACCAACGTGACTCAGGACCACTTCGACTATCACGGTTCCGCAGAAAATTATTGTGCAGCGAAGGCCGCGATCTCTGAGCTGCTGCATCCGGATGCACCACTGGTGCTGAATTTGAATGATGCCGGCTGTCGGGCGGTTCGGTCACGCGTCGCCGGCATGACTCCCGTCATCACCTGCGGCGTGGAAAATGCCGCGGCAGAACTGCGGGCTCATGTGCTGACGAAGACTCATCGTTCTCAGCGGCTGCGACTGCACCTTGCTCAGGGCGACGCTGAAGTTCGACTCAGGCTGATCGGCCATCACAATGTTGAAAACGCACTGACGGCGGCCTGTCTGGCAGAACAGCTGGGCGTTCGCCTGAAGGACATCGTGTGCGGTCTGGAAGCAGTGCACGCCGTGCCGGGACGTCTGGAACGGATTGATGAAGGCCAGCCGTTCCAGGTTCTGGTCGATTACGCCCACACCTCCGATGCGCTGGCACGAGCGGTGGAAACAATTCGTGGTTTCGTTCCCGGACGACTGATCTGCGTGTTTGGCGCGGGTGGCGACCGGGATCGAGCGAAACGGCCGCTGATGGGACAGGCGGCGGCGAAGTCGGACATCTGCATTGTGACGTCCGACAATCCTCGCAACGAAGATCCTGACCGCATCATTGGCGACGTCGTCGCAGGGATCCCGCGACAGACCGTATTGTGCGTCGAACCGGATCGAACCGCAGCCCTGCGGCAGGCCTTTGTATGTGCGGAACCCGGCGACGTGGTTCTGATCGCCGGTCGCGGTCACGAACCATGCCAGCAGATCCGCGGACAGCGAATGCCCTTCGATGATCGCCAGATGGCTCGGCAGTTGCTGCGGGAGCTGCACGCGGACGACTGTCCGCCGCTCCGGCATCCCGTGTTTTCCGCGTCCTGGCCGGCCTGACAGGACGGCTCCGCCCGAATTCGCCTGCCCCCGCCATCTGCCAATGGCGGTGCGTCCGCCCGGCTGCAGGTCACACGCTTCGATAAAGATTGACGACCAATGGCCGCGAGCCGAAGAAATGTCAGCACAATTGATCAAGATGGACTGAGCCGCGGTGTTGAATCGGGTCGATCTGTCTACCAGAGCCTTGTCTTTCCGAACGGCAGGATTCGCCGGTCGGGTGCAGGCTGCTTCGCAACGACCCATCGCCCCTGAAGAAGCTGACATTCAAAATGCATCCGTTGAGTATCCGCCAGATCTGTGAACTGACGGGCGGCAGCACCGCAGGTCACGTGAATCTGTCTGCCATCATTGATGGCTGCGTGATCGACAGCCGAGACGTGCAGCGGGGCGACGCCTTTTTTGCACTCGAGGGCACGCACTGTCATGGCGCTGAATTTGCCACCGCGGCTCTGCGCGATGGAGCCAGCGTCGTCATTGTGGACGAAACTGCCGCGTCCCGATGCCACTGCGATCACGTGGCCGTGCCCGACGCCGAGATCGCTCTGGCCCAGATCGCCAACCGAAACCGACAGTTGAGCGACGCGTTGATCGTGGCGGTCACCGGCAGCGTCGGCAAGACCACCACCCGGGAAATGATCGCGGCCGTGCTTGGTTCCGTTCATCCCGGAATTCAAAGCCCACGGAACTTCAACAACCAGCTGGGCGTTCCGCTCAGTCTGCTGGAACTGCAGGAAGGTGACGAATTCGGAGTGATCGAAATCGGCGCTTCTTCACGCGGTGAAACCACCGCCCTGGCCAGCGTGGCCGAGCCCGAATTTGCCGTCGTCACCCGGATCGCCCCGGCTCACCTGAAGGGATTTCAGTCTGTTCAGGCCGTCCAGCACGAAAAGTCGCAGCTGGTCCGGGCACTGCCGGATGACGGAGTCGCTTTTCTGAATGCCGATGATCCGCTGGTCGCCGCCATGGCGTCCGTCGCCCCCTGTCGGGTAATCACGTTCGGCACGTCAGAGACAGCCACCGTTCGCGTCTCAGAAATCGACCCCGGACGGCAAAGGCTGCGTCTGGTCGTCGACGGCTGCGAGTACACGGTTCCCGCCTGCGGGCGACACAACGCCACCAGCGCAGCAGCCGCCATCGCCGTGGGACGGGAAGTCGGGCTGGATCCGGCGGACATCGACGCCGGGCTGCAGAAATTCAGGTCTCAGCCCGGTCGCTGCTGCGTGGCCGAGATCGGTCCGTGGGCCGTGATTGATGACACCTATAACTCCAGCCCGGCCAGTGTCACCGCGGCGATCCGCACGGTGGAAGAATTTCGCGACTGCCGACATCGAATTCTGGTCCTGGGTGACATGCTGGACCTTGGTGAGCAGGCCGCCGATCTGCATTACAGCATCGGAGCGTCGCTGGCAGCATCCCAGGTACATCATATCGCGCTGATCGGTGAATTTGCGGATGATGTGGTGGAAGGATTTCTGGCGTCGGCAGGCGGGGTGAACCGGATTTCCCGCTTCTCTGACATGACCACGCTCACGACAATGCTCGGCTGCCTGCTGAGTGACAATGATGTTGTGCTGGTCAAGGGCTCACGATCGACAGCCATGGAACGCGTGGTGGAACACCTGCGAGGACTCGCCACCGATCAGCCAAACGGCCTCCGCCGCGCCGCGTAATCTTTTGCCGCGTGTGACAGGCCTTCGCGCCGGCACACCAGAGAGTGGAACCGTAGACAGGCGAAGTCTGCCGTCTGAGTTTGGCCCGGCATGTCAAAGGAGACCTGCGGTCGAAGCTGTGGGGCGGTCGGGAGACCGCCCCACAACGAGCGAGCCGAGCCGAGTAGAGCCGTAGACAGAATGGAAGGACCAGTGGTCACGAGAAACATGGGTTAAGCTTTCGGAGAGTTTTGACACTTTTCGAAACCACAGAGCCAAAATCGGGAGCACTGGTCCATGAGTACGATACGTTTTGTTGGTCTGGACGT
>JAVKCM010000039.1:0-13244 GCA_040222735.1 Fuerstiella sp.
GCAGGTGCGGAAGAAGTCGACATCGCGTCGGGCGAGCAACAAAGGTTTTCTGTCGATGACGCTGGCGGAATACCTGCAGCTGCTGGACTGGACGGGCCGCCAGCTGCGGCGGGACGGCAAGTCCGGCAGCATCCCCGCTGACCTGAAACCACTGTTCGACCGCGTGGGCATCGCTCCCGAGATCTGGGTGGACTGCGTCCGTCGCTTCGGCAAGTGGCATGCCTCGGGAGTCGGCCGGCCGGAGTCGTTGAAGCGTCAGGCCGAACGCACCGGCTGCAACAGGTCGCTCAACACCAGCCTGAGCCGCCAGGTGTTTGCGTAGACGCAAAGGCGTGAAACGTCCCGCCCGGGTTTGAGACGAAGGCAGACGGGCGCTGAGCGTGTCAGCCCGCCCTCCGACACACGATGCGCGTGATGGCGACCGGCTCATGGTGTGCCGGCGCGAAGGCCACTGGGCGGCGATACAGGGTGTCTGTGAAGGTGCGTTCTGATACCGAGGGTGTTTCCAGCCGTTTGTTTCGCTTGTCAAATTCTGTCTACGTTCGCTGCACCAGGGGGTTGATCTGTTTGGGCGTGCCATTGGGTGGCTTTGGCACACTGCTCTGCCCGGACTTACCAATGGCTCTCACCACTTTGCTGCACCGAAGCTACCTGATAAGTGGGTGGCACCCACCTGTATATTCGCACCGGTGGCATCTGTATTGGGTGGCATCTGTATTGGGTGGTGGTATGAATGGGTGGCACCTGTATTCTATTGTGGTATGAATGGGTGGCACCTGTATTCGCAGCACCTGTATTCGCACCAGATCCTCGGCCACCGGTGTACAATCATGGCTTCGTTGGGTGCTGCACATCTGAACATGGCGAACTGTGGGAAAGTCCGCAATGGTGGCTACAATCGCAGAAATTCGCAGTGATTTTTCCGCGCCGGTAGCCAGAAGTGCTGCGATGTCAGCAATTTGGCTGGTTAAAAACATCGCTGAGAAAGAATCTCTCACGAATTCACGTCCGGCTGTGAAGTCCTGCTGCGATTATGATGGCATGGGAGACAGTGCGGAAACCTCGTGGGCTCTATAACTGCAGCTTCTTTCGACGACACCGGACAGTCGGACGGTTATTAGCGCTAATTCGACCCTGGGTGTTTTCCATACCATTGTTTCAGCCGTCATCACTGCACTACAGTCCGACGGTAGTTATTTTGCCTATCCGGTTCAGGATGAACGGACATTTGTCGGACATTCACGAATTGCTTGTTCTTCTGAAAGTGGTACCGCTGAGCCGCGTTTGTATGCAACAGTTGGAACAGCAGTTGTGCGGCTGATTTTCGCATGATTCATGCTTTTAAGATCCCTTCTCTCGAAGGAAGCCAGATGCCATCCGGCTCCAAAATCAGAATTCACGGTGCTGTCGGCAGAGCTTTTGCGGAAACTCGTCTGTTTGACTCACCCGAACTGCGTGTTGCCGAACTGACGTCATCGTCGGAACCTGAGCAGATCGGGGTTTTGCGAGACCGGTTGCAGCGCAGCTTTCAGGAATTCGGTATCAGCGCCACGGCGGCGCCACCTCAGGCCTGCATGGCCATCGAAGAGGCGCTTGCCAATGCGATTTATCACGGCAATCTGGAACTGGACTCTGAGTTGAAGGAAGACGACGCCTGCTCGTTCGGCGATCTTGCCAGACAGCGTTGCCGTCAGCCCCCCTGGGTGCACCGGACTGTGCATGTCACTGAGCTGGCCAGCTGCCTTGGGCTGTGGATCACTATTCGTGACGAAGGCGTCGGCTTTGATCTGGAAGCCGCAACGCGCCAAGCGGCGGAACCACCATCGCTGCTGGCCAGCGGTCGCGGCCTGATCATGATGAAGGCGTTTACCGATGACCTTGTCTTCAACGCCCGGGGTAATGAAGTCACTCTGGTCTTCTATGCAGAAACCAATCAGGACGTGCGAGATCTGCTGAAGCAGCGGAACGGCTCCACAGTGTCCTCGGTGTCTCGCTATTCGCTGTCGTAGTCAATCGCCCCGGGCGGAGATGACGGCACGGGCTGTGCGCGCGGCTTTTAGCCGCTGCGGGTGGCGATATGGTGCAGACATTTCATCGGTGCGAGTCTATTCCGTGACGACGGTGTCAGCGGGCGGCGTGTAGGGCCGCACTTTGACGAAGCCGGAAATACCCACAATGACGGCGGAAATCAGCAGCATGATTCCCGTCCACTTGCGTGCATTGTCTCGAAACTTCTGCGTTCCGGCCTTGTTTCCCACCAGCGCCGAGGCCAGAAAGAAGACGAGCAGCGCCAGCAGGATTTTGGTTCCGACAAGTCCGTGATACAGCCCGTCGCCCTTGTGACGCGGGATCATGGTCATGTAGTTATAGATGCCACTGATCAGGAACAGGGCGATACCGCCGTGGACGAATTTTTTCCAGCGTCCGCGGATGCGTTCCAGCAGTTCACCGGACTCGGGTTCGAGCGAGGGAACAACGGCAAAGCGAAAGAAAGTAGTGCCACCGACCAGCACAATCGCAGTTCCCACGTGAGCCCACCGAGACAGGACGGTCAGAATCAGGTCAGCATCCATTGGATCAATCCACGCGGCGGGTTCAAAAATCGTCAGTCACAGCAGATGTTAGGCGTTTGCCATTACAGTTGTAGCCGTCCGCGTCGAAATCGTCGGATGGATCTGAAAATACCATTCCTGACAAGCAGCTCATGTCCGACGAAACTCGGGCAGCGGATATTCAGATAACGGCAGCGTGGCTGAGATCCTGGCCAGTTTCTGCAGCCGTTGCCAGCCGCGGGTCATCAGTTGTTCCTGTTCGGATACGTAGTCGGCGTCGAGCTGCGATTTGCTGAACGGTCCGTCGACCGACACGGGAGAGAAGTCAGCGTCGACGATGAACTGGGCCGTCAGGGGATTGCAGCGGAGGTGGCGTTCCGGGCTGCCCAGCAGTTCTCGGGAATCAATCTGTCCGGTGACGAACCGCAGGTACAGGTCACTGTCGCGGATGTTTTTGACTTCTTCGCCGCAGATTTCGCACAGGTAACCCTGGTCACATTTTGCCATGTTGAAATTCCTGAATACCGGTACCGGTTTAACGGTATAGCCGTCACGTGCCGATCCGGTTGTCGTGCCTGGTGAGCGTCAGTCCGCTACCGGCAGCCGGATGCTGACGCCTCGTATGCAGCTTAATTCAGCCAGTGCCTGATCTGCTGCTCGCAGTCGCCCTTCGGTGGTTCGATGGGTCATGATGACCAGGCGGGCGATTCCGTTTCCGGCAACGTCCTCTTCCGGAGTTTCGTCCTGACGAACTGAAGAGATACTGATCTGGTTCTGTCCGAGTATGTCTGCGATATCTGCGAGTACGTGGGGGCGGTCATCGACTGTAAACCGCAGGTAATAGCGACGGCTGAGTTCTTCCAGCGGCTGTATTGGCAGTGGGGGCTGGGCCATGGATCTGAGAATCGACCTGAAGGTGACCGCGGCACGTCCGGTTGCATAGTCCACGATGTCGGCGACAACGGCTGAGGCGGTCGGCAGCTGGCCGGCGCCGGCCCCGGAGAACGTCGTCTTGCCAACGGCATCACCGTGGACCGCCACAATATTGTCTGCTCCGTCAATCTGGGCAATGGTGCGATCACGTCGGATCAGGGTGGGCTGCACGCTGACTTCCAGTCGGCCGTTGTGCAGTCGCGACGTGGCCAGCAGCTTGATCTTATATTTGAGTTCCGCGGCGACCTGCAGGTCGAGCAGCTGCAGATTTTCGATGCCCTGCCGCACAAAACTTTCCAGCCGGACCGGCGTGCCGAATGCCAGCCATGTGAGGATAGACAGCTTTTGAGCCGCGTCGGTTCCATCCACGTCCATGGCTGGATTGGCCTCTGCGTAGCCCAGCCGCTGCGCTTCTGCCAGCACGTCTTCATATGATTGCCCGTGATCCAGCATCTGCGTCAGGATGAAGTTGCTGGTGCCGTTCAGAATTGCTTCCAGCGACAGGATCCGGTTTCCGGTCAGCGCCTGAGTCACGGTGTTGATGATGGGAATGCCGCCGGCCACGGCTGCTTCGAAGCCGATTGTCTTTTGGGCGGCTTCGGCGGTCCTGAAAAGCTCGGCGCCGTGGGCATAAATCAGAGCTTTATTGGCCGTGACGATATTCTTGCCGGCCTGCAGCAGGCGGGTCATATAGCCAAAAGCCGGTTCAACCCCGCCGATCAGCTGCACAGCCAGATGGATGTCAGGGTCGTTGATAACGGCATCGATGTCATTGGACACTTCGACGCCGTCCGGGACAAAATCACGTGATTTTGCGGGATTTCGAACCACAATCCGGCGTATTTTGATGGGGCGACCGGCCCGGATGGACAGATTATCTGCCTGAGATTCCAGCACTCTGGCCACGCCGGAGCCCACAGTGCCGAAGCCAACCAGTGCCAGGTTCAGAGGGGAATCGACAGTCATAGAGATTTCAGTTGCTGTTGTCTGGATGGGGCTGATGATTGGTTCGCGCAGGGGCGACGGTGGCCTGTGGACATCCGGTGGCGGATTGCAGCTGTGCTTTATCGTACTCAGCAACGGCCTTTTCGGCAGATAATGAGAAAGCGATACAGCAGAAGCCAGAAGCCTCGGGAATTTCACCGCGACCTGTTAATTTGCCTGTGAAAAACCGGAAGATAGCACGACTGCATGCCCGAATCTCTGCCCAGCGTCACAGAATTCGACTTCCCGGCGGGACCCGGTTGAGTCACTCCGGCGTGCGTTTATACTAGGACCAGGGCCGGAACGAACACCTGGAACGCATGGACGGCCGGTACGGCGATCGAAATCGGGAGCTGGCGAGCGGCAGGATTTGTTGTTCAAAGATCCTGGGGAGTATGTTTCTGAATTGGCCGGCGGTCTCGTCGTGGAAGCATCGCGAGGCTGGTAAAATATCAGTGAAATCCGGCTGTGGATCACACCTGGTCGGAAAAGATCATGGTCAGGCAACTTCAAAAATCAAAACCGAAATCAGACCGATCGAACCCGGTCAGGCTGGGCGCGGTCAGCTATCTGAATTCGCGTCCTCTGGTGGAAGATCTGAGTCTTCTGCTGCCTGATTCGCCGATTGTGCTGGATTATCCCAGCCGTCTGGCAGACGCGCTTGCGGCGGGCGATCTGGACGTGGCTCTGATTCCTTCGATCGAATATTTTCGGCGACCCGGGTACCAGATTGTTTCTGATGCCTGCGTGGCGGCCCGTGGCGAGGTCATGAGCGTCAAGTTGTACTGCCGCGTTCATCCGGGACGCGTCCGCCGCATGGCCCTGGACGAAGGGTCTCGTACCAGTGCCACGTTGTCGAAAGTGATTCTGGCCGAGCGTTACGGGGCGTTTCCTGAATCTGAGCAGTTGTCGATGGATTCCTTTACCAGCGACAGTACCGCGGACGCCGTTCTGCTGATCGGCGACCGGGCCATGCACGCGCCTCGGGAATCATTTGTCGAGGTGATGGATCTGGGTCAGGTGTGGAACGAGTGGACCGGGCTGCCGTTTGTGTTTGCCATGTGGGTGGCTCAGGCGGATCTGCAGCTGGCGGGCGTTTCAGAGGCGCTGAGCGTCGCCCGCGATCGTGGTCTGGAACGGGTCGCCGCTATTGCGGAAACAGAGGCCCCGCGGCTGGGGCTCAGGGAACAGGTCGTGTTCGACTACCTGACCCGGAATCTTCATTACAGGATGACATCAGCGGAACGCAGCGGCCTGCAGCTGTTCCACGAACTGGCATCTCAGCACAATCTGGTAGACCAGCATGCAAACCTTATATTCTCGGATTTCGTCACTGCTTGACAAGGCTGTGGCCGGTGATCGGCTGACGCCCGAAGAAGGGCTTGCGCTGCTGGAATCTCATGATCTTCCGGCCATTGGTGCGGCCGCGGATGCCGTGACTCGACGGCTGCATCCGGAGCCGTACCGGACCTACAATATTGACCGGAACATTAACTACACCAATGCGTGTACGGCTGTCTGCGATTTCTGTGCCTTCTATCGGCCACCCGATCATCCGGATGTTTACGTGCTGCCGGTCAGCACATTGCTGAAGAAGATTGCGGAGACAGTCGAACTTGGCGGCGACCAGATTCTGCTGCAGGGGGGGCTGCATCCGAAGCTGCCGCTGGAATGGTATGAGGACATGCTTCGGTCGCTGAAGCGTGAGTTTCCTCAGGTGAACATTCATGGCTTCAGCCCTCCCGAAATTCACCACTTCACCAAAGTAGCAAAGCTGCCGCTGAAGACCGTGCTCGAACGGCTGCAGGCGGCGGGTCTGGGAAGTCTGCCGGGCGGCGGCGGCGAGATCCTGGTCGATCGCGTGCGGAAGGAAATTACTCGCGGCAAGGTGCTGACCGATGACTGGCTGAACGTGATGCGAGTGTGGCATCAGCTGGGTGGAAAATCCACCGCCACCATGATGTTCGGTCATGTGGAAACGCTGGCTGAGCGGATTGAGCACCTTGAACGCATTCGGCAGCTGCAGGATGAGACCAACGGCTTTACTGCCTTTATCTGCTGGACCTTCCAGCCCGACAACACGGACATGGACCATATTCCTCCGGCCGGTGCCTTCGAGTATTTGAAGACTCAGGCAATCAGCCGTCTGTATCTGGACAATGTGCCGAACATTCAGTCTTCCTGGGTGACTCAGGGTGAGAAAGTCGGCCAGATGGCACTGTTGTTCGGCGCCAACGACATGGGCAGCCTGATGATTGAGGAAAATGTGGTTTCTCAGGCCGGCACCGTCCATCACCTGACGCTGGAGACGATTCGCCGCTGCATCCGTAATGCCGGTTATGTTCCTCGGCAACGCAACGTTTTTTACGAATATCTGGATGAAGCCGACGAAGTCGGGCTGAAACCGTCTGATTCGGTTCTGCCGATTCTGCAATCCTAAACCTGAGCGAGCGGCCGTCGAATCTCTGTCGCGACCGAGTCGGTATGGTAGCGTTGCCTGTCGCGCTGCCCCCCTCAGCTCCGGTCTGACTGGTTCACTCCGGCGGGATGGTCCGACCGTGGTGAGTCTGACAGCATCTTCGGCAAAGCTTCGCACATGATTCGGGTTCAGGGACTGACCAAGGAATTCAACGACTTCAACGGACTTTTCCGCGCGCTTGACAATGTTTCCTTCCAGGTGCGTCCCGGCGAGATCTACGGTCTGCTGGGGCCGAATGGTGCCGGCAAGACCACCTGTCTGAGAATTCTGAGCACAGTGCTGAAGCCCACCCGCGGTTTTGCAGAAGTCGCCGGCATCAATGTGATGCATGATCCCGAGGCGGTGCGTCGCAATATCGGCTTCATGTCGTGCAATACGGGTATCTATGACCGCATGACGGCCCGGGAGATGGTTGAATATTTCGGGCGTCTGTACGGAATTCCCGAGGACCGTCTGCAGCCGCGGATTGAAGAAATTTTTGACGTGCTGCAGATGCACGAGATCCGCGACCGGCTGGGTTCCAAAATGTCCACCGGGATGAAGCAGAAGGTGTCGATCGCCCGCACCATTGTACATGACCCGCCCGTGATCATCTTTGACGAACCGACCTCCGGCCTGGATGTGCTGGTGGCTCGCAATGTCCTGCAGGCCGTGGCCCGCCTGAAGGAACAGGGCAAGTGCATCATCTTTTCCACTCACATCATGCGGGAGGTGGAAAAACTGTGCGACCGCATCGCCGTGATTCATCGCGGACGGATTGTGGACGAAGGAACGCTGCCGGAACTGGCCGAGCGACATCAGCAGCCGGATGTGGAAGAACTGTTTTTTGATCTGATACAGCAAAGAGACAATGAGCTGGAAGAACGTCAAACTGATTTTTCTTCGCGAGGTCCGTGACCAGCTGCGTGACCGTCGCACGCTGTTCATGATCACCATTCTGCCGGTGCTGCTGTACCCCATGCTGGGGCTGGGCATCGTCGAAATGATGCTGACCTTCAATGAAGAACGCCGCACGGTGGTGATTCTGAATGCCGGCGAATTTCCGGAAGATCCGGGATTTCTGGCAGAGGGCACCATTGCTGTCGACTGGTTTGCCGGCGGTGAAGGTGATGCTGCGCGGCTGCAGGTGGTGGCTGATGTGCCGTCTGCCGCAGACACCGCTCCGGCGCCGTCCGGACGGCGCCGGAAGTTCACGCGAGAGCAGCTGCTGGAAAACGGACGCACACTGGCGGCCGAATATGCCGCGCTGCAGACCGCCACGGATGGCCCGCAGCCGGAAACCTCATCGGATCTTCAGGCCCGACTTAGTGCGGCCTTCAGTGATAGTGGTATTCAGGTATTGGTAATGGTGCCCGATGGTTATGCCGATTCCATTGCGCAGCTGCAGCAGGAATCCGGTGTGGCTGACGGTGAAGACGTGTCTCCGATTCCGCCCCTGCGCGTGATTCGCAACAGCGCCGACGACAAGTCGGTTGTCGCGTTCAACCGCGTCCGAAACGCCCTGAACAACTGGGAAGGTGCTCTGCGGGCGCAGACCTTCCGGAAAGCCGAGCTGCGGCCGGAACTACAGCATCCCGCACGGCTGGAATGGGTCGAGCTGGCTCAGGGGCGGGAGGTTGCGGCCAATGTCTGGAGCAAGCTGTTTCCCGCCATGATTGTGATTATGGCGCTGACCGGAGCGTTTTATCCGGCGATCGACCTCGGGGCCGGCGAAAAGGAACGCGGCACCATGGAGACGCTGCTGATCAGCCCGGCACGGCGCGTCGAACTGGTGCTCGGCAAGTTCCTGACCGTCATGATGTTCAGCATCGGCACGGCTCTGATGAACCTCGCCAGCATGGGGCTGACAGGCAAGCACATGGCGTCGGCGATCGGCAGCGGCGCTGTGGAAACGGTCAACCTGGAATTTCCCGGCCTTGAATCCATGCTCTGGCTGATCGTGCTGCTGGTCCCGCTGGCCGCCCTGTTCAGCGCCCTGTGTCTGGCCCTGGCCACGTTTGCCAAGTCGACAAAGGAAGGACAGTACTATCTGACTCCGCTGCTGATGGTGATTCTGGGCCTGACCATGTTCTGCCTGAATCCCGGGATGGAGATTACTCCGCTGTACAGCGTGATTCCCGTGGTCAACGTGGCTCTGCTGCTGAAGGGCATGCTGCTGTCGTCGTCCAGCTCAGGCGAACTTGCCGTGTACGCCGTGCCGGTGCTGGTTTCCAGTGTCGGCTACAGCGTGCTGGCCCTGTGGTGGGCCATCGACCTGTATAACAGCGAAGGAGTCCTGTTCCGCGAAGCCGAAAAGTTTGAGCTGAAGAAATGGATGGTGAGTCTGACTCGCGACAAGGAGCCGGTTCCCGCCTTTCCGGAAGCGACTTTCTGCTTCATCATCATCATGATTCTGCAGTTTGTCGCCATGAGCTACCTGAAACCGGATCTGAACAGTCCGGACGCCGGTCGCCGACTGATGCAGACAATGGTCATTCAGCAGCTGACCATGATTGCCTGTCCGGCCGTATTCATGGGACTGCTGCTGACTACCAGTCTGCGGGCCACCTTCCGGCTCAGAAAGCCGACCGTCATTGCCATGCTGATGGGCGTCGGCATGGCCGTTCTGGCACATCCCATCAGTATCGAACTCAGCACGTTCATGGTGGAACGCGGATTTCTTCCACCGGCTCCCGAAGAGGGCCTTAGTCGCGTCAACGAACTGCTGCGTTCCGCCGATCTGCCTCAGTGGCTGATGATTGCCGTGTTTGCCGTGACACCGGCGATCTGCGAAGAGCTGGCGTTCCGAGGTTTCATACTCAGCGGACTCGCCCGCGGCGGCCGACTGGGAATCGCCATTCTGATTTCCAGTATGATGTTCGGCATTGTTCATATGATTCCGCAGCAGGCGTTTAATGCCGCGATGCTGGGACTGATTCTGGGGCTGCTGGCGGTGCACAGCCGCAGCCTGTTTCCCCCCATCGCCTTCCACCTGTGCAACAACAGCATCGCTGCCATGTATTCGCGCAACGGATTCGGTGTGCAGCCCGACGGTGTTTTTCTGTCGCAGACCGATGGGATGCTTAGATACGAAATGCCCACGCTGATCCTGTGTTCCGTCGGTCTGGCGGTGCTGGTGTGGCGTATGATTCGGGATCTGAGGAAAGAACAGGAAGCCAAGCGCCAAGACGCACTGAAGTCTTTTGAGGCTCCGGTCGCGGCTTCATTGAATGTCCCGCCCGACGCAAAGAACCTGGCGGCTGGCATCTGACGAATCGTCCGGCGTGAACAGCACGAGTGGTCACCAACGCTGTCACGGGCGGCACCGTCCCGCGTGACACGTCGTCGGCAGACGGCTATCGTAAGCGGCACAGAACCTTCCTGTCGTTCCGGCCGCGAGTCTGCGATGCTGAAATCAATGCTGCCCCTGATGCTGTTCTTTGTTGCCGCCGTTGCCACCGTTGCCACCGTTGCCGCGTCGGATGAGGCTCCTGCGCCGGGACTGGCGGCGCCGGATGGCTGGGGAGGAGAAAGCATTTCTCTGCCGCCGGGATTTGCAGAGGACATGTCGTTCAAAGGTGTTGAGCATATCCGCTTCGCACCCGGCATGATGCAGCCGGCGTCGGACACCTTCTTCTGCTATGCCTTTGTGTTCGAACTGATGCCGAAGCATGATCTGACCGAAGCCGTGATTCGGGATGAGTTTCTGAAATACTACCGCGGTCTGTGCCAGGCGGTGCTGAAGGGAAAGCGTGTCGACGCAGACCCGCAGGCGTTCACGCTGAGGCTGGTCCCGGCACCGGAGAACCCTGCCCCGCCGGACCCCGACGACGCGACCGGTCGCGCGACGCTGCGGCGGTACACCGGCATTCTGAAATGGGTGGAACCCTTTGCGACCCGGCAGGCACAGACACTGAATCTTGAAATTCAGACGTGGCATTCAGGCAGACGAAGCTTTTTGTTTGCCTGCGTGGCGCCGCTGCCCAAAGATGCTGAAATCTGGCAACAGCTGCGTAAGATTCGTGACGACTATCAGCGGTTCTGAACGGACTGATCCCTATGAAGCACTTTTTCATTCTGCTGTCGCTGACACTGCTCGACAGTGCGGCGGCTGCTGAACGGCCACAGGTCCTGATTATCGGTGATTCCATTTCGCTGGGCTATACACCGCACGTGATCCGGATGATGCAGGGGGAAGCCGACGTTCAGCATCATCCCGGCAACGCTCAGCATACAGGTACCGGGCTGCAGAAGCTGGACAAATGGCTGGGGAAGAAACACTGGGACGTAATTCACTTCAACTGGGGCCTGTGGGATCTCTGTTACCGAAATCCCGAAAGCAAAGTTCAGGGGCGTCGTGACAAGGTCAACGGCACGCTGACTACATCACTGGCCGACTACGAAAAGAATCTGGAACAGCTGGTGCAGCGGCTGCAGCAGACAAAGGCAGTCCTGATCTGGGCTCACACAACGGTGGTTCCCGAAGCAGAAGCAGGTCGCCGGGTCAAAGACGACCTGAGGTACAATGAAGCCGCCGCGCGGGTGATGAAGAAATACGGAGTTCGGATCAATGATCTGAACGCGCTGTCACGATCATTTGCTCCGGAACTGTCCACAAAGCCGGGAGACGTGCACTTCACGTCGGAGGGCTATTCGCGGCTGGCTGAACAGGTCGCTGCCGAGATTCGTCAGGCACTGGCTCAGACGAAACAGAACTGAGCCGATTCTGCCCGGTACAGGGTCGTTGAAACATCCTTACGTCGTCGCAGAGTTCCCGCACCGTGACCGCATCTCATCAGGCAGAAACAGCAGCCGGCCAACGATTCGGATTCGGCGAAAACTGGAGTCGCTTTCTGTCGGTTCTGGATGAAGACCGAATTGCCATGGCGCGGCATTCTGTGCAGCGCATGCTCCAGGTTGAGACGCTGACGGGACTCAGATTTCTGGACGCCGGTTCCGGCAGCGGACTGTTCAGCCTTGCCGCCCGGCAGCTGGGAGCGACCGTTCATTCGTTCGATTTTGATCCTCAGTCCGTCGCCTGTACGCGGGAACTCAGACGCCGGTACTTTGAAGACGATCCGGACTGGACGGTGCAGGAAGGTTCCGTTCTGGACAGCGACTATCTGGCGTCGCTGGGCCGGTTTGACGTGGTTTATTCCTGGGGAGTTCTGCATCACACGGGTGACATGTGGCAGGCGTTCACCAATATTCTGCCGTTGGTGGCACCGGACGGCCTGCTGGCTCTGTCCATTTACAATGATCAGGGATCGTGGAGCCATCGGTGGCGCCGGATCAAGCGGCTGTACAATGCTGTGCCGAGCTTTCTGAGGCTGCCGTTCTTTCTGGCTGTCATGCTGCCGCGCGAGCTACGTTATCTATTGCTGAGCACAGCCCGGCTTCGCCCCGGCGACTACTTCCGGAACATCCGGGACTACCGGTCCGCCAGCCTGCGCGGCATGAGCTACTGGCATGATCTGCGCGACTGGATCGGTGGTTATCCGTTTGAGGTTGCGAAACCGGAAGCCGTCTTTGATTTCTTCAGAGAACGTGGCTTTGTGCTGCAGCATCTGACCACCGTCGGTGGCGGCAGCGGCTGCAACGAATTCGTCTTCCGACGGCTCAACAACTGACGGTCGCCGGCAGAATCTCGATCACGTAGATCGGACATTCCTGTTCGATGAGTCCGGCGATCCACAGCAGAAGCGGGTAGATCGGACATTCCTGTTCGATCCGCCGTTGGGTTCGTTTTCTCCTCCACAGCAGCAGTGCGTAGATCGGACATTCCTGTCCGATGAGTCCGGCGATCCACAGCAGAAGCACGTAGATCGGATATTCCTGTCCGATCCGCAGTAGCGTTCGGCCCTTCCTGTTCGATCAGTGGACGCTGCCAACGGACAGGAATGTCCGTTGTATCGGGTGGTGCGGTACTGGTGGCGTGACTGATGTTGGTTCGCCTCGTGCTGTTCTTGTCGGTACAATCCTGCCGTCACGCTTGACCTCACATTCCTCAGCTCATCCCGTCAGACCGGATTCAGATTGTCCCATGAAAAAAAATATCCGACCTTTCATTCTGATCGCCCTGATAACGTTTCTGGCCGTCGGATCCGGCACCCGTGCCGATAACTGGGCTCACTGGCGCGGAGACCATGGCAACAGCGTATCGGAAAATGCCACGCCGCCGACCGAGTGGAGCGATACGAAAAACGTGAAGTGGAAGGTGCGAGTTCCCGGGCGAGGTTCGGGGTCTCCGGTCATCTGGGAAGACAAAGTCTACGTCGTCTCGGGCGTTCCGGTTTCATCTGAAACGTCCGAGACCG
>JAVKCM010000040.1:0-4279 GCA_040222735.1 Fuerstiella sp.
TTGCGGCGTCTTCGCCCACGACTGGTCAGTTTCGGAGAAACTGACTAACGGCGGGCCAGCGTCAGGCGTGGGTGCCCTGGAGGCTAGCCAACACATGGGTGGCATCTGTACTTCTGCAGATATCACAGGAGCTACGACGACCGTAGATCGGACATTCCTGTCCGATCAGCACTGTCAATGTATGGGTGGCACTTATCAGTCGTTTATGGGTGAGACCAACAGCGACTGGCGTCCCGGCGGTGAAACACTTCACGAATCTATGTGCTGCCAGGCCGCCAGTCACACTGCCGAAGGCCCCGTACCGGATTGCCGCGTCCCAGGAATTGCCATTCGAATAATACCCGTAGGCACCGGCAGCGACTGTCGCGCCCGCCTCGACTGACATGAATTTCGCTGCGTGCACAGCAGAATTCTTTACCGCCGCCGTGGCACCTTCTTTGTAACCGTTCCTGAGCAGCGATCTGCCAAAGTCGTCGAGGCCACCGCCAATCATGCCGATCCCGATATCGATCCCGGTCGCCAAATTCTCCGATGGGAACACAAGTGCCACCCGATCGTGGACGTAGCCGAAATGGGACACCAGTACCGTTCCGGATCCGGCGCTGCTGCGGCGACGCCTGTTACAGGAATGCGTGGCGGCTCATGGATGTGTTGAGCGATCGGTTGCGGCCCGTGCGTTCGATGTGACGCTTCAACGACGATGGACGGCCGACTCCCGAAGCGTGCCATTTGCCGAAGCGCTTCACGCAGTCCACCCAGATCTCGGCGCTGATGCCGACGCGGTCGAACAACGGACGAAGATCCGACGGGATGTGCCCCGCCTTGCCGTCGCGGCGAATCTGTCGCCCCGTCCAGTCCAGCAGATGAAGGTATTCCGCCAGAGTCATCGACAGAAAACCCTTGTTGCTGCTTCGGCGTTTCGTGGCCTTCGCCCGCACAGCTTTGCGTTTCGGTTCCAGTTGAACGGGCTGCAGCCAGCCAGCCTTCGAACCGTGTTCGCACGCCTTGTCCGCAGCCGTTAAGTCGCTCATCGGCGACGCGTTCTTCAGATCGGCCAGCCTTGCCTGAGCACTCGTGAAGTCACTGCCTTCGATCGTCTTCGCAAGGCCCGCCCGGATGGGGTTCAGGTCCACATACTGCATGCACGCCAGAATCGCAGCGTCATCCAGCAGTGGCTGACACTTGAAACGACCTTCCCAAAAACGGCCCGTGACCTGATCGTCGCGGTTGGCCCGGCGAGCGATATTCTCCGAAGCGAAACGCATGAACCACGACACACTCGACAGTCGCTTGCGGTACTCCGCCAGCTTATCCTTGTCGCCCTTCAGAGCCTTCAGTTCCAGCTTCGTCGGTTCGGCGGGCGACTCGTCTTCGTTGCGGCGACCAGGGCACAGATGCCACCACCGACGAACAACCTCGTCATCCGACCAGTCCTTGACCACGTCAGGCCGATTCCGCAGCACGATGTGAAAATGATTCGACAGAATGGCAAAGCCCAGAACTTCGACCGCCATGTGTTCGGCCAGAAACTCAAACCGCTGCCGAATCCACTCCCGCCGATGTTCATAGTTCCGGCCCGAAACCGGATCGTCCCCGCACAAAAACCCGCGCCGCACACAACGATTGATGCAGTGAACGACATTCACTTCGTCATCCGGACAACTCTCCGCCCGACTCACACGCCCCATTGAAACGCTCCCAAACCAAGAAAAAACAGACGCCGGAATGCGCAGTGTACCGCGATGCTTCACGCTGTCAAAAACCAATGGGTGGCACTGGTGTTTTCCGCGCCGGTTTCTTTCACGGCTCAAAGACGTTCACACGCTGTCGAAGCGCGATCAGGACACACTGGCGCAGACGATGGATGCGATCATCACAACAGCGCGACGAAAACGCGGTGATGACTGACTGTTACGGGCCGCGTTGGCAGCGCGGAAGTTTTTTCTTTTAGCTGCTGATTGTGGCGCAGCGCACTGGCGCGGGCAGTCTTTTGGGTGGAGCGTCGTGGTGCGGCTCGCGCCACAAGCGCTCGCGCGTTGGGAGAGCTGGCCGTGAGAGTGTCACTCCGCCGATGCACCCTTCGTTCGTGCCTCACTGCGGAAGCATCGACTCCGTTTGCGCTTTTCGTTGCTGCGAGCCCAGGCGCTGCCGCGTTGCTGTGAGTGCCATCGCAGACGGCCTGCGCTCTTCGCGTACTGCGGGGCGCATCGCGCGGCGCAGCGTTCTCGCCGGGAGGCAGTCACGTGCGGCGGATGCTGTTCGTTGTTCGTCCCGCAGAACGCGAACGCTTGTCCGCTGCATTCATGCTTTCCGTTCGTTCGCGCCGCAATCGCTCTCGCGTCGTTCGGGCGCGGCAGACGGAGCGGTGTGGTTGGGCGTGCGACGCCCAATCGCTGCCGCGTGCCTTGTTCGCCCTCATTGCATGGAGACCGCCGCCGTGTGCGGCACAGCGCTCGGTTCACATAAAGCGTCGGGCTCCGCCGTCCATGGCTCCGCCCGATGTCTTGATCCCCCCGCCCAAAGGGAGCCCCGCCACCCGCGGCACCGGGCCATCCATGGCCCGCACGTCCGCAACCGCTGCACACACTCAGCCGTGTTGGTCACGTCAGCTCGCCATTCGCAGCATCACCGCGCAACGACACCCCACCGTTCATCGAGCGTCCGCGTGCTCCGCACTCGCGGCCGCGTTCGTGCCGCCCCCCGACGTGTGCCGCACACGGCTGGTTGGTTGTTCCACCCCAACCCCGCGCTCGCTCTGGCTCGTTGCCGAACACTCCGCCCGACGTCGCTGGTTGTTGCACGCCAACCCCGCGCACAGTCGCGGCTATCGCCGCGAGTCGGCCCGTCCGGGGCCGGAGTATCGCGGGCCTCCTGCCCGCTCAGCGCAACACGCCGCGACTAAGAGTGACACCACTCGCGCGGCCAACGTCGCACTCCGCTCGCGCAGATGCGAAGCGGCGCCCAATGTTCCGCCGCCGTGGCTACCGCGCCCTGTTATCCATGCCCAACCGGTGGCGGCCGTTCAACTCATGACGACAGGTGCGTCTTCTTCGTTCCACTCAAGTATCGGCCCCGTCTCAGGAGCGTCGTCCACCGATTGGACGTTGAGCCGAACATTCACTGCTTGGCGATCAGGTGTCACACAGACGAATTCAATCGTTGATTCTGAAAGTTCAGTCCCAGCCTTTACAAGGATCACAAGATCAGCTTGGCCTTGGGCATCAAGTTTCAGAATTGCCGGACAGTCATGATCGGTGAATCGAATCGCGCCAACGATCGGTGTTTCGACGGGTAACGGTTCAGTTTTCTCCGAAATCGCGGACTTGACGACGAGGCAACGCAGCCCGTTGACATCACCGGCGAACAAGAGACGACCGTCAAGGTGGTCGCACTTTCCGTTGAACGTCAGCGATGTTTCACGAGACCAATGCAGTCGGTATGCGGTCGCGATTGATCGGCTCGGTGGAAATCCCCGCTCGTTGACAGTGTATTCTTCGTGGTTGACCACATCGAAAAGTACGTCGTCTGCCGCAAGCTGGTCACCGAGTTCCGCTGCAGTCGCGAGTGACATTTGCTTCTGCCGAAAATAAAAAGGGTTTACTACCAGGACAGCCTTCATGATCACTCTTTCAACTTATTGACCGTATTGCCCTGCGCGGACGCGCGCAAGGTCATCCAGCCATTCCATTCTAATCGCAGGTGTGATGTCTGGATGCTGCAACACTCGCTGCTTGGCGAGGATTTCGAGTACATCGACAGTGGACTGGCTACCGTACGTCCGTAAATGCTGCCCGGTTCGAATCTGCTGCCAATGCGCTTGTTCTTCCAACATGTCAGCGATTCTTAACTTCGATGGTTGGTATTGAAACAGGCCAGTTCTTCCGCCAGCCGTTCCTGAGAAACGCGCATAATTACCGCCGGTCAATCCTTTGTTTGAGACAGCGCCACCGCTTGATCGAATCTCACGCAACATCCGTGCGAGATCATTTCGTGCCGCATGTCCCTTGGGCAGGTCGCGAACAAGCTGGCCAAGCCCTTCTGAGGGCTGGCCAAAGGAACTACGCCAAGCATCGCGACGGGAGGATTGAAGAATGAGGTCGTCTGCTACACCCTTTGGGGCAGGATCTCGCCCAAAGGCGCCACGCCCCGAGTACTTGGGTCCGGCATTATGCACCAGCACTCCATTCTCGCCAACGAAGTAGACGTGCTCGGCGTGGACTTCGAGGTTGTAGACGTCGGTACCTGGCCCAGGTCGTGCGAGGTTGCTGACAACAGTCTT
>JAVKCM010000041.1:0-6414 GCA_040222735.1 Fuerstiella sp.
CAGGCAGTGCGAGCCATCGAAGCCTACCGCGATCTGATCTGGATGGATTCCGAACCAAGTCTGTCTCGACTGCGTATTGGCCTGAGTCGCCTTTCCGCACAGGAAAAGGCCGGCAACCTGGTGCATACTGGCGCGCCAGGAATCGACGACGAACGAAAACTGGTCGGGCACATTGACCCGCATGAGCCGCCCCTGATTCAGGCCCTGCGCAGAGAATTGCGGCTACAGCGAAAGGCCCTGGAGACGGAGCGATCCTACGTCTCCTGGGTCGAACGCTTTATGACCTTTTGCCAGTCCTCTGATCTGGAATCCCTCGGCGAGAATGAGATCAAGGCATTTCTGACGTCGCTGGCGGTGGAAGGGGATGTGGCGGCTTCAACTCAGAATCAGGCGAAGAGCGGATTGTTGTTTCTCTACCAAAAAGTCCTGGGACGAGAGCTTGGCTTCCTGGATGTCGTTTCCGCGTCAAAACCGGCTCGACTGCCAGTCGTTTTAAGCCGCGCGGAGATTGGGAAATTGGTTCCGGAGTTTTCCGGATTAAAACGGCTGATGTTCCTGGTCATGTACGGTGCGGGACTTCGTCACAAAGAATGTCGACGGTTGCGCGTCAAGGATGTGTGTTTTGACGAGGGGCATCTGGTGGTACGCACCGGAAAGGGTGAGAAGGATCGGATCACCGTACTTCCCGACCGCTGTCGACAGGATTTACTGGAACAGGTTGAGCGGGTACGCAGGCAACATCGACTCGATCTTGAGAACGGATTCGGAAAGGTCTATCTGCCCTACGCCCTGGAACAAAAATATCCGAATGAGAATCGAGAGTTTGGCTGGCAGTGGTTGTTACCCGCCACACAGTTGTCCGTCGATCCTCGAAGTCGCAAGCTTCGTCGCCATCATGTTTCGGAAGATTTCTTTGGGAAGTTCTTCAAGACTGCCATGGACCGCGTCGGCATCACCAAAAACGCCGTGCCACATTCTCTGCGCCACAGTTTTGCGACTCATCTGCTGGAAGACGGAGCCGACATCCGCACCGTCCAGGAATTACTTGGCCACAAAGATGTCCGCACGACAATGATCTATCTGCATGTGATGAACAAGCCGGGACTGGCGGTGAAGAGCCCGGCCGATCTGATGAGTCAGCCTGAACTGGACTCTCGTACCAAGTTTGGTCCGTGATACTGCCTGCTCTCACACAAGTCGCACCAGCCACTGCAAAACTACAGTGTCCCAACCTGCGTTTCACGGGCTTGAGTAAGCCGCGTTTGGCACGGAATTGTCACCGGGACCTCTCGATGGCATCGTCCGGATGAAACAACGGCAGTCCCTGCATCGCCCTCCCGTGCAGCACCGCGGCCTTGCCGATTGTCCCGGGCTGGGCCGTGGTGGGCGCGGTGACATCGACGCGAGCATTCACGTGGCGAATCTCAGCGTTAAGGAGCGATCGCTTCTGTTCCGGAAGCAGTCCCTTAAACGGAATCTCGCCTCGACTGGTCTGACACGCCGTTGTCAGCATTCCGCCTCCACCGGATCGAGTACGCCAAACTTAGTCTCGAACGTGTCCTCGGTCATGTCGTCGGACCGGCAGTGTCGCGACTCCAGCGGCCGGTCCAGATACCCCGCGTCTCGCAGTTCCCGAAGTACGCGCTTCCGGCACTGCCCGCAATACCGTTCCTGAACGCGCGCCGGTTCACACTGACATCGTTGGCACAGCATGACTACGGTCCCGCCAGTGGTCCGAAAACCAGGATCCACTTCAAATCACCGAAGAATGGATCGAATCATCGTCCGTCGTCCACGCGATTGATTACACCTTCGATGTCGCGTCGCAGCTCACCAACATTGCCGACGACAATTCGGAATACGATTTCACGTATGACGATCTCGGTCGAGTCATCGAGATCGACAACGACGCCACTCCGGATGCTCCGCAGGTAGTCTTGACGATGGCCTACGATGTCGGCAGTCGCCGCACGTCACTGGCGGCGGAAGTGGACGGCACGGACGATTTCCTCAACACGTACCACTACGACAACACCGGGCGGTTGACTCGAGTCGATCAGGAAGAACAGTCCGGCGGCACCAGCGTATCGGAAAAGCGAGTGGACTTTTCGTACAACGATCTGGGACAATACTCAGAGATTGTCCGTTACGCCGATGTTGCGGGAACCCTGGATGTGGCCACTTCTGTTTACACTTATGACGACGCCAGCCGTCTGACGGGTCTCGATCACAAACAGGGATCGACCGTGCTGTCCGATTACGACTGGGAATACGACGGCAACGGTCGTCTGACGAGCGTCACCACCGTCGACGGTACGGACGATTACACCTACGACGACACTGGGCAGTTGACGGATGTCGATTCAGATTACCAGACCGACGAATCCTACACGTACGATGACAACGGCAACCGCACCAACACCGGCTACACGACCGGCACTAACAATCAGGTGACGAGCGACGGCACTTACAACTACGAATACGACGACGAAGGCAACCGCACGAAAAAGACAACCATCTCCGGCGGAGCCTATGTCGAATACGACTGGGACCACCGCAACCGTTTGACCACCGTCACGTTTAGAACGTCCGGCGGAACCAAGACGAAGGAAGTGGCCTACACCTACGACGCGTTCGACCGCCGCATCGGCAAAAATGTTGACGCTGACGGTGACGGCACGGTCGATTCGGGGGAAATCTACGCTTACGACGCCTCACAATTTCAGTCGGGTATCGGCGGTCCGCTGGTCGACCCGACACGAGCCTTCGGTTGGGTCGATGACATCGTTCTGGTCTTTGACGAAAGCGGCAATCTCGTCGAACGTCTCCTCCACGGTCCGGGCGTCGATCAACCCCTCGCCACCGAAGATTCATCCGGCAACATCCTCTGGCTTTTGTCGGACCACCTCGGCACGATCCGCGACGTCGCGGAATACGATTCGGGCACGGACACAACCACGGTCGTCAACCACATTCAGTATTCGTCATTCGGCACGATCACCAGCCAAACCAATTCCACGTACGAACCGCGCTTCACTTTCACCGGCCGAGAATGGGACCGTGATGCCGAACTTTTCTATTACCGGGCCCGCTGGTACGACGCAGGGGTGGGACGATTCATCAGCGAAGATCCGCTTGGCTTCCAGGGCAACGACACGACCCTCTCACGGTACGTTGACAACGGTGCGACCAACTACATTGATCCAAGTGGTAATATTTCGGTTTCGCCACAACATGATCGCGTGATGCTCAAGGCGTGGCTCAGTGTGTTTGGGCAGAACGCTACTGTGTCATCTGCGACGGGACAAATACTCGCTGTCGGCACGGGCGTAACAAACCGGCCAGATTGGGTAACTCGATATGCCAATCAATTCAATGGCCTTTTCGGAAACGCATGGAGCCAGTCCGTCGGAAACGGCATATACGGCGGACTGACGTCATCTGGTCTGATGAGTAATGCGTCATTAGCAAACGCCACAGCAAACCAGCTGTTCGTCGGCACTGCGGCAGCTGCAGTCGCGACTACCTTAGCGGGCTACGCCGGTGGTCCGGCCTTGTACTCTGCTATGAGCGGAGGCGCGACAACGACACTCGGCACGACTTCTAGCACCGCGATATTAACTGCCTCTGTCACTTCCGCTGTGAATACCGTGATGAGTGCCCGCACAATGTACGTTTCCGCAATCGGTGCTGCAAATCTGGCATATAGAGTGCCAAATACATGGACGGTGCGCCTTGGGCGATTTTTCGCAACAAGGACTCAATATCGACAGGTGTACATTCATAGTCAGATCACACGGTTTCTCCAACAGCAATTTGGGTGGCAAGTTCACCATTGGTACATTGCCAATAGCGTAGGGAGAGCCGCGACGAACCCGGGAGTGAACCGAATTGCTCAAGCTGGATGGAATCTCATGCCGATACCGGCGTTTCTAAACAACGCAATCGGCAATGGCGGTCGGGGGTTTAATACAGTGAAAACTGTCATTGCTACGTCTCCAGGTTGGGTTGGCTACCTGAGTTATAAGGCTGGAGACATGTTGGCCGACTTAATCTTTCCGGACCAGGCAGAGGAATAGAATGGCTGTTGAAATTACTCGCACGTCGATCTCGGACCGCGAGCATAAACTGCTGAAGGACGAGCTAAAGCGTGAGATCCGTACAGGCGTGATTGGCGTCTTTATATTCTTTACATTGCCCTCATTAGCAGCTGTCATTTTCTTTTTCGAATTGCCTTTCGTGCAGACAATGGGGATCGCGTGTCTGATCGGGGCAGCGTGCGCTGGAGCCGTTGCGTACCAACACAGAAAATGGACGCGTTCAGTGCGTGCAGATCTAGCAGTTGGAGAGTACGAAGAATTGCATGTTAGTGCCTTCCGCGCATTCGAAGTGATTCCCAATGGATCATGGTCTATGATCGCCATTGACTGTGGGCCTGAGGCAATCATTTGCGCAGGAAACTGGTGGACCGCGACGCAAGGGAAACGTCATGTCAAGTGGAGTGGGCGCGGAATCGCAAGGTTTCCATCTACTGAGTTTACATTGAAGCGGCTTCCGAAGTCTGGTCGTGTTATCGGCGTCCACGTATCCGGGGAAAGAATTGAGATAGAGTACTTTGAACCCGGGGAAGCGAGCGCATTTCTGACCGTAGAGCATGCTGGGTACACCGATTGTCAGGTGCATTTGACGAACGTGGAAGAAATCATCGAGTGGAAACCGGCGGCGGACTCTGGGCGGGAAGAGAGCGAAAAAGGCGACGCAACTCATTGATTCGGTTCATCACTGACCGCAACGGTCGTGAACGAGAATTCAGTTACGACAATCTCCACCGGCTGATCACTGAAGAATGGATCGAAGAGAGTAAGGGGGCGCAGCTCATTCTTTCTGAATTCTGGGTCGCTGTACGAAGAGGATTTCTCTCGACGTAACGCAGCACCGTCAGCAGGTGATCATCATCCTGAACAGGAAAGGCCTTGAACCGTCCCTGATACAAATGACCAGGGGCCAATATGGGGGTCCATCCGGGAACTTTGTGGGTGCCCGCGGAATTTGCTAGCATTGAGTGATGAAGAGGAAACACCGGTGCCAGCCATCGTTTGCGGTCGGCCCCACTCTGCTGGACATTTGATCACTTCTGAACACCCGTGCATTTGCCGCCCAGATTGGAGTTGGTCCTCCGCTGCGCAGACGGCGTTGGCAGTTGATTACCAGCGAACCTCAATGGGTTCGTCGGACGCTTACGTTGGTCCAGCCGCGCGATCTTAGCAACCCGGATACACATGGCTGTATACCCAGACAAATAACGGCTCGCCGGAACACAACAGGGCCAGCCATCCTGCACGGCGAGCCTTCCCCCAACGGTGGGTTAGCGTGCCTTGCACCGTCTTTGGTCGGCAGAAGGCACGTTGTGTCATCTCAATTGTTCAACCGCATCGTCTGGATGAAACAGCGGCAGCCCCTGCATCGACCTCCCGTGCAGAATCGCGGCCTTGCCGATTGTGCCAGGTTGGGCCGTGGTGGGTGTGGTGACATCGACGCGGGCCTTCACGTAGCGAATCTCGGCGTCCAGCAACGCCCGCTTGTGTTCCGGCAGCAGTCCCTTGAGCGGAACCTCGCCACGACTTGTGTGACACGCCGTTGTCAACATTCCGCCTCCATCGGATCGAGCAAGCCAAACTTCGTCTCGAACGTGTCCTCGGTCATGTCCTCGGATCGACAGCGCCGTGGCTCTAGCGTCCGGTCCAGATAGCCAGCGTCGCGCAGTTCCCTCAGCACTTCCTTCCGACACGGACTGCAGTACCGTTCCTGAGTCCGCGCCGGTTCGTTTTCACAGCGTTGGCACAGCATCATGCACCTCACGGTCCCGGAACCGGTGGAATGACGGGCCCGCCTCCCGGCGATGGCGCGGCCGTGGCGTTGTCGTCGTCCACGCCGGCCTCGTCCGTGTTCGCGTCACGGAACGACTTGTGGGCGTTGTAGTACGACGTCAGATTCGTGGGCCATGGCTGGAGCTCGGGCAGGCTGGTGACTGGAATGCCGTCGCTGATGATGCTCAGACGGTCCTCGGTGAAGACGTGGCCGAGGTGTGGGACGGTGTCGATCATTTCCGTGGACGTGAAGAACGTGGCCGGGTTGTAGGCCGCCAGTTCCACTTCCGTCAGCAGAAAGCCGTCGACCTGCACTTCAGTCCGTGACTTGCCGAATAGTTCCGTGGCCATGTTGCGGTACACCCGCGTCATGTACTGCCCGACCTGACCAGCAAAGCCTGTCGATATTTCCATCGACTTGCGGTTCTCCGTGTGCTGCATCGCCTCGGCCATCATGATCCTAATCAGCTCGGCCCAGCGTTTCAGGAACGGCGACCGGACCTTGAAGAACGGGATCGGATAGACGCGGAACACTTCCCCGGCCGGT
>JAVKCM010000042.1:0-5315 GCA_040222735.1 Fuerstiella sp.
GTGAATCTGTCGCCCGAAAAAGACTCCCGACCCCCTCGATGTGGCAGCAAGATCTTCGTCCGCACACGTCGAATGCGGCTACGGCAGTCGCAGTATTCCGGGTCTGCCTTCCGTCACGATATAACGCCCTCCGGCTGCCACTGAGGTCAGAGATTGTTGTTTGCCGGACGGCCAGCGGATCAGCAGATGCTGAAGCTGCGGCAGGTCGGCCGTGCCCAGCCACAATTCATGCTGACTGCTGGCGTGGTAACCATCGCCCGCCGTCAGCTGGCGTGTGATTGTGCGGTCCTTGAGCTGATACGTGACCGTGGCTCCGATCGGATCACGAGCTGACCGTGTTCCGATCAGCCGCAGGCTGGCTCCCCGATCAGACACCTCGGACACGTTGGTCAGCAGCGCGCAGGGTTCGGCCAGGTGCCCGACTACCAGATCCGGCCTCCGGTCGACGTTCCAGTCCACACAGACCACGGACCGGCCAATATGCAGCCTGTTGAAGTAATTGCCGAGCTCTCCGGGCGGAAGCTGGTGAAACACGCCGCTCTGAAATCGGAAGCACTGAGCCGGCATCTGATACGGCCGCCCGTCCCACCGCAGATCGTCAACATGGCCGTTGGCGATCATCACTTCCAGCTGACCGTCCAGATCGGCATCGACAAACTGCGTCCCAAAGCCCAGCTGCTGCAGTGAGGATTCTTCCAGCCGCACACTGGCTGTCCGATCCTGGTAGAAATCAGAAGTCAGCGGATCATAGAACGTGTTGCTTTCGTTATAGAAGTTGGTGACCAGCAGTTCAAAGCCACCATCGTTGTCCACGTCGCCGACCGCGATGCCCATGCAGCCTTCTGCCTTGCCCTGACCATTGACCGCCAGACCGGCTGCGAATCCGGTATCCGTCACGGGCGTCGTTGAATCGGATGACAGGGAAATCAATATATTGGGCGTTGTATCGTTCGCCACCAGCAGCGACAGTCGACCGTCGCTGTCCGGTGCCCAGACGGCTGCTCCCAGTCCCTTGCCGACCGGGATTTCCGCGAGACGGGCAGACGCATTCCGCATGATGCCATCGCCGTTGTTCACGTATAGCGAATCGGGAACGCCGTCGAACTGCGTGGGAACACAGGCGCGGACATGGCCGGTGCTGTCACCGCAGGTACGGTCAAAGACATCATTCCCGCCCAGATAGCCGGCCGCAAAAATGTCGGCCGCACCGTCCCCTGTCAGATCGGCAATCACGGCGCTGGTGGTCCAGCTGCCGGTTGTCGTGATCCCGACACCACCCGAGCGGTATTCGGTGAAGGTTCCGTCACCGTTGTTGAGCCACAGCCGGTCCGGTCCGATATTGGCCACAAATATGTCCGGAAAACCATCACTGTTGATGTCGCCGACCGCGACTCCCTGTCCAAAGTCCGTGTCGGTGATCCCCGCCAGAGCGGATACGTCCGCAAACCGTTCGCCCTGAAGATTGCGATACAGAATATCACCGGCGTCCGCGCCGGCCTTCTGCGTTCCGAGGTCGTTGGTTGTGAGGTCGTTGGTTCCGTGGTTACCCGCTCGGTGGTCGCCAGTTCCGCGGTCGCCCGGTGGCCAGAGTCCTCCCTGAGACAGGAACAGATCCGGGAAGTCATCACCGTCAAAGTCAGCGACGCCGATTCCGCCTCCCGTGAATTCGAACATTCGATGAGTGGTGGGGCCGTCCACTCCGTTGACATACAGAAACTGCACGCCGGCAGCCGCGGCATCGTCGCGAAACGACACGAGCCCGTTTTCAGAGACGGGGGCCGAGTTCAGGTTCGAGTCCGCCCTCGGTTTGACCGTCTGTCCGGCGTTGTCGGTCGGCAGATCGTAGTCAGCCGCGGAAATCGTCGCGGCGAGGTTGTCGGCGTCAGAGACGAGCGTGAGAGGAAGTCCGGCCGTGGCTCGGGCCAGTTCCGCATACCGCTGTCTGAGTCGCCGATCATTCGGGGCAGAGGCCAGCGCCAGCTGAGTCCACCCGCGTGCTTCCCAAAGCCGTCCCAGTAAGCAAAACTGGTCGATCATTTCGATCATCACGTCGGTCGCAGCGGGGCCGGTTTCAAACATCCGGTCCTGCAGTGTTTCCAGTCGCTGAATGGCAACCAGCCGGGCAGAAAACAGTGCGGCGGTTCGCTGATCGGGTGTCCGCTGAAGCAGACGGGAAATGCGGTGATAGACGTCTCTGAGTTCCGGACCCTGCCTGACCGCACGCAGAAAATATTCGAGGGACTGCGGCAGCTGGCCGTGATGTTCGGCCAGGTAGCCTTTGACTCGCCATGTCTGAGCATAGTCCGAACTGCCCGGCGGCAGGGTTTCATTCCACTGGTCCAGATCGTCAAAGCGATGGGCGGCCAGCAGGTACTGTCCCAGCGCTGCGTGAGCCGGAACAAACGACGGGTTCAGGCTCACGGCCTGCCGGCTCAGGAGAATGGCCCGATCCAAATCCCCGGATCGCTCTGCCAGCAGTGCCAGACCGGTCAGAACGTTAACGTCATCCGGATATCGCTGCTGAGCGGCGGACAGCAGTTCCGGATCATTGATCGCTCCGGAAGCCCGGGCTGCAATCGTGAGCAGGTCGGACGCCTGTTCCAGCTGCACCAGTTTCAGGATCATGGGCAGCGCTTCCTGTCGACGACCACAGACAGACAGCAGTCGCACCAGTCCCTGCAGTCCGGTCAGGTTGTTTGGCGCCAGTTGCAGGGCAGCCCGGTAGGCGTTTTCAGCGCGCGTCAGATTGTAGAGCTGATCCGCGGCCAGTTCCGCTTCCAGCAGTCGGGCGGAAACCGATGTGTTCCGGTCGGCGGAAGGCAGCCGTTCCAGATAGTGCAGCGCATCGTCCACACGGCCCAGTCGGGCGTGGCATTGAGCGGCGATCCAGCAAATGTCGACCAGATCCGGAGACGTCTTTAACAGCCGCTCGGCCGCTTCTGCCGAGGCTTCGTAATCGGCTTTCAGAAACAGTCGATTTACTTCGCGTCTGGCGGCGCTGTCATCCGGCCTCGCCAGCCACCACAGCATGACGGCCGCGGTGATCAGACCGGCAATGATCAGAATGCGGGAACGGGTTCTCGACGAAGTCAATCAGACAGGCCTTTGACATCCAGCGGGCAGTGCACCCGTCAATCAGGAGACCGGATTCTGCACGGTCTCACGGCGCGGACACGGGCACACAGCTCGTTGCTCCGCCGCCGTGTGGGCCGGCAGCCATTGCAACCGCCACCCTGCCCCTCAGAGCGACGTTGCAGAAACAAGGTACTGAATAATTCTGTCGCCGTCTTCTGCATCCGGGCAAAGCCGTGCGTCTTTGCGGCGGAAACCCGTCCAGACGTCGGCTGACTCCCCAACCCGCCCGTCATTCCGTAGACTGAGTTCCCGCCGCGGTCGGCACCTGCCTGGCGATGCCGTCGGGAGCGGCTCATGACCTTACGGACTTCGAAAAACGGTAAACAGGAAATCGGACGTGAAACTGCAATTGACCTGCCTTCTGGTTCTGACAGCCACGGTGCACGCGGATGACTGGCCTCACTGGATGGGGCCACAACGAGATAATGTGTGGCGGGAAAAGGGAATTCTGACAGAGTTTCCAGAGGATGGTCCGACCGTTCTGTGGCGGACGCCCATTGCCGGCGGTTATGCCGGGCCAGCCGTGGCTGATCAGCAGGTTTTTATCACCGACTACGTGACCAGCGAAAATGTGAAGGTCGATAATTTTGATCGGAAAGAATTTACCGGGACCGAACGCGTACTTTGTCTGGATGAACAGACCGGCCGCGTACTCTGGAAACATGAATACCCGGTCCGGTACACGATTTCCTATCCTGCCGGTCCGCGCTGCACGCCCACCGTTGATGACGGGCGAGTGTACACGCTGGGGGCGGAAGGCGATCTGTATTGTTTTGAAACGGCATCCGGCGATGTTCTGTGGTCGAAGAATCTGAAGCAGGAATACGGAACAAAAGCGGCTCTGTGGGGCTACGCCGCTCACCCGCTGATCGACGGCGACCGGTTGCTGACGCTGGCTGGCGGCGAAGGCAGTCACATTGTGGCTCTGAACAAACATACCGGGCAGGAGATCTGGCGCAGCACGACCTCTCCTGAACAGGGCTACTCACCGCCAACCATCATCGAATACGCCGGCGTGCGGCAGCTGATCCTGCTCCGCCCCGACGCGGTTTCATCCGTGAACCCCGAGAAGGGTTCCGAATACTGGTCTGTGCCGTACACCGCCTCCAATGGTTCGATCATCATGTCGCCCGTGCTGGCCGGCGAATTTCTGTACGTGGCCGGATTCAACAACCAGAGTCTGTTGCTGAAACTGTCGTCGGACGTTCCCGGCGCCAGCGAAGTGTGGCGGGGAAAAAAGAACATTATCTGTCCGGTCAATGTGCAGCCGTTTCTGGTGGACGATGTTCTGTACGGTTTCGACCAGAAAGGCGTGCTGCGGGCTATTCGGCTGCCCGATGCCGATCTGTTGTGGGAAACTGACAAGGTGATCGGCAGTCGCCCCAGAGGCAGCGAAACGGCATTTATTGTGCGGCACCGGGACCATTTCTGGCTGTTCAACGAGCGGGGCGAGCTGGTCATTGCTGAGCTCACCCCGGACGGATATACAGAAATTGATCGAGCTGCCGTGATCAAACCGACGAACCTTGCCTTCGGTCGGGATGTCGTCTGGAGTATGCCGGCATTCGCCAGCAGGCACGCCTATCTGCGCAATGATCAGGAAATCATCTGCGTTGATCTGGCTCAGCAGGAGAACGTCGATGGATCAGGTGATTAAAGCGGTCAGTGAACTGATTTCTGATCACTGGCTGAAGTTTTTGACGGCCGCCGGATTCACGGCCGTTGGCTGGCTGATTGCCCGTCAGCGGGCGGCTCGTGAATGGAAACAGCGTGGATTCTTTCATCTCTGATCTGCCTCACCAATGAATGTGATGGTGACGTGCGGACCAGAAAGCTGCGGGCGATGATCATTCGACGTGATCTGTTGACTGCTCTGCCAAAGGAAAGGCCGGCGTTCGAAAGTCCTCATCACCACATTCGGTGGGAAACGCTGCTGCAGCTGGCCGCGACGTATGCTCAGCAACCGTGGCAGTTTCTCGACGTTGAAATTGTGGTCCAGCGTTAAATCCAAAGCCATCTGTCCGAAAACTCCCAGCCGCAGCGGAAGCCGCGCAGGCTTTCGGCCGCGTTCTCCTGGGTCGATCGCGTTTTTCAGCGTCACAGGTTGTCAAGGTTGTGATCGGGTCTCCCGACCCGACCACAAGAGTCGCAGGTTGTGATCGGGTCTCCCGACCCGATCA
>JAVKCM010000043.1:0-37739 GCA_040222735.1 Fuerstiella sp.
GTCATGCTGGTCGGTCGTGACCAGGGCGACGTCCTCTGGGGGTGGTTGTTTGTTGTCGGTGGTGCACTTGCAGTTTGTGGAGCAGTTTTCAATTGGAGTGTTTTCATGAACGACACCGCTCAAACTTCGAGAGCTTTGAGAGCGTTGCTTGGTGAATCCGTTTACCGGTGCGTGATGATTGTTCTTGGCGTGGTTCTGATCTTATTGGGACTACTGTTGACGAAAGCAATTCAGCTTTAGCCACACGCCTATGCGATCGGCATCCCAGTGCAATCTGCCTCTCGCTGCGGAAAGCGCGGAAACGAAATGCTGGAATCGGGCGACATCAGAACGTAAGGACTGGGAAGAAATCTCGAGCAGCAAGAACGAACCTTGGAGATGCAGGGAATGGGAGAGCAAGCGACGGTGTCAGTGCGGCGGATTGCGAAGTGGGCCGCAAAACTCAGAAAAGTTGATATCAAAGTTGATGGCGAGCAGGTCGGAACACTGCGTAACGGCGAGGAAAAAGCGTTCTCGGTAAGCCCCGGTCAGCATTCGATCAGGGTCGAAGCTCCGTGGTTATCCAGCAATGATTTGCTGTTCTCGGTTGACGCAGGAGAAACCGCGGACTTGGACTACGAAGACTTAAGCACAGTAAAGCTGTGGGCCTTCGGAGTCTGCGGTGGTTTAGGTGCAGTGCTGACAGGTGTGTTCGCTGCGATGGGATTTCCCTCGATGACGCCGTTTGTTGCCGGATTCCTCATCGCTTTCGGAGGTTATTGGTTCCTGGAGAAACTTGGTGTCGTTTCGAGGGCAGTGACCTACAAGAGTGAGGTCAGAGTACGGAAGTCGGAAATATCGTAGAACCGTGCTTAACGCCGCCGTTTTCAGCCGCTCCTCGAATCTCAACTTTCTACAGTAACCCCTTGGTTGGCTCAATCGGCCTGCCACTGCTGAAGTGCTGTCGTTGCAGAGCCCATTTGCTAGAATCGACCAATCACCGGAAAGACGATAACGGGAAGACCTATGGCAAACTCCGCAAAGAATCGATTCTTGATGCTTTATGGGGGTTATGCTGCCGCAACGGTAGCTGGCCTACTCGGCTCAATGGCATTGTGCGGTGCTTTGCCCGACACACCAGCGAGCATGGCGATTCCCCTGAGCGTCACGGTTGGTCTCCTGAGTGCGTCGATGAAAAGTGCTTACAAGCGTGGGCTAAGTGACGGGCAATCCAAACAGGAAACGGCATCCGACGACGCTGCTTAGGCTGCCATCACGAGCGGCACGTAAGCGTTCTGTCTGGCCATGCTGACTCGGCGGCTAACGTGGTGGGTTTCTTTCCGCTTTCAGGAGAACCCCATGCCGAGAACTCCCCGTCTGGAACTTGCCCGCCAATGGCGTGATCGGGTGTGCCGCTTTGACCACTGTGGACTGACCGTCGCCGAATTCTGCCGGCGTGAAGGTTACAGCGCTGCGTTATTTTACCAGTGGCTTGGAAGGTTGACCCACAACAGGTGGCGAACGCAGGCATGCACCAGTCCGTCGCAAGCACGTTTGTTTGACATGCAGGAAGAGTTTTGTGACGGAGGAAAGGGTGGTGAAGGCGGTGGGGGGAGAGGGACGCGAACTGATTCAGATTCTGGCCATCAGTTCCTGACTCAGGACGGTTCGTCCTTGTGCACGAACCGAGCCTTTCGTGGACCGTTAAACGTCATCAAATTGACCGCAAAATCCGTTTCCCCGCACTGCACTCGGTGTGGGACACTGGATGCAATTGGATGTGGCGATTAGTCCGTGACATCTGTCTAATATGTCGAATCGACGGTTAGAATCCTGACCTGTAGGTGAGGCTCAACTTGTGAGGAAGGACATTCGTGAGTGATCGGAAACAGCAAATGCTGAAGGGGCGACTAACCTGCACAGCTGTGGTATTGCTTGCAGCGATGGTTGCGCCTATGGTCGGCTGTGGGAGGGATAACGGTCCTGGAGGCGAGAATGGGCCGTCTGATGCTGCCATACCCTCGCGGGATGCAGCTAAGGTCGCGATAGACGAGATTATCCAGCCATTGATTGACGATCAATGGGCCCGTGCAGTGGTCGTTGGCACGGTCACCGAACAACACTCCGAGATTCTCAGCTACGGCCAGCTTTCAGTCAACGATCCTGGTCAACCCGATGCTGACACTGTGTTTGAAATCGGTTCACTGACGAAGGTTTTCACTGCGTTGTTGCTGGCGGACATGGTTCAGCGTGGTGAAGTCTTACTCGATGATCCGATCCATGATTACTTACCTGCGGACGTGCAGGTTCCCACTGGCTCGAGAGGTGACATCCGACTCGTCGATCTGGCGACGCACACGTCCAGTCTGCCAAACGTTGCCGCCAATTTTTGGGAAGACGGAGATAACATTTACGACCCGGACACGGCGGGACGTCGTTGGAGTGGCTACACGCAGAACCAATTGTTTGAAAGTTTGCGAAGTCATTCTTCACCCATCGGCGAAAAAGCGGAATTCGCATACAGCAACTTGGGCATGGGCTTGCTGGGACATCTGCTGGAACTCAAGAGTGGAAAAAGCTACGAGGAGCTGCTGATTGAACGGATCTGTGAACCGCTTGAGATGAACAATACCCGGCTCACACTCAACAAGGATATGATGGAGCGCCGAGCACAAGGGCATAATGCAGACAGTCAACCGAGCGAGCCATGGGATGGCCAAACTTCAGCCTTGGCAGGTGCTTTCGCCATCCGTTCAACGCCACATGACCTGATGGTTTTTCTGAAAGCCAACCTGGGGCTGACGGATTCACCGCTGTCATCCGCTATCGCGGCCACGCACACCGAACGGTTTAAGCGGAATGACTTGGAGCAGGTCGGGCTTGGCTGGAACCTCAACAAGTATGGGGTCGTGTTTCACAGCGGCACGACGGGTGGCTTTCGATGTTCCATGTTCCTGCTCCCGGAACTAAAGGTTGGAACGTTCGTCATTACGGACACGCAGGTAGGAGGAGCCACCGACGCCCGAGCCGGCGAATTCGAGAAAGTCGGCGGTAGTCTTATTAATGCCCTGGTGGGTGCTCCGCCGTTGCCATTAACACTTCCCAAGGCAGCGTCTCGCGGTAGTGATCAACTCACTGACTTCATCGGTCAGTACAACCTGCGGCCGGACGATTCTGACGGGCTGCGAATCACCGTTGTTGACGAGAAACTCCATGCATTGATCCCTGGCCGAGTTACACGACAGCTGCATCCTCAGGCAAAAGACACTTTCTTCATGAAGGAATACGACGTCGAACTCGCGTTCGAGCGTGACGACGAGGAGAAAGTGCAGGGAGTCTCGGCACGCATCGGCGGCCGTTCACAAGCCCTGCGACGGGTTTTGACTGAGTGAGTCTCGTTCTACAAGAGGTCTACAGAGTGTGAAACACGACAAGTCGCGCCCGTCTCCACAGTTGCACGCTTCGGTGGGGAAGACCGAACGCAGATTCGATGGCTGCCTCAAGCTCTTCCTGTTCTGTTTCCATTCCTGCCCGGACGTTCGCCGTCTTGAGCACTTCGATCAGTCCGAGGCCACCAACGATGCCGTCACGTGCGATATTGAGTACGTCATTCATGATTGTTCTCCAGTGGGAAATATACAGGGGACTCAGGGCTCTTTGGAATCAGGCTTGGCGATTTTCGAAATGAAGGCACAAGTCGAAATGGCCTGGCGATTTCGCGCGGATACAGAGGAAAAAGGCCTGGCGATTTGTTTCGGCGTGCACGTAGCCGACATTGTTGGCTGGTGATCGATCCCACAGATGGAATTCGGCTCGGGCCGTCCGGGCTTCAGCGATATCCGCTCATGCTGCACGATGTGTCGACGAGCCAGCGCCGGCGCTGTGTCGGGAGCATGTGTCGATTACAGTTCAGCCAGAGAATGTTCCGAACCATCTGTCCAATGGGATTCTGAGAACGGTCATTCCGTTCAACGTTCGGATAGAGACTCACGCACCGTCACCAGGTCGCCGATTGCCTCACGATAGAATTCCGCTTTCTCGTGAGTCTCAACCGGCAGATGAACCGAAATGCCACGTTTGACAATCCACTGAACCAGCGTTTTTGGCCGAATTCGAGGCTTTTCCATGGCGAAAAGGCACTACGGCGGCGGCGTAGGTAGTACCTCACCCCAATCGGAAGAATCGGGGTGCAGGGTCGAGGAAAGAAGTGTTGCGGAGTTTGTAAAACGCGAGTCGTCGTGCGTACACCAGTGGTTTCTGGGTGGGCCCGCGGCAACTCGTCATTGATAGCGAGGTTGTTTCATCAAAATGTGACGGGGCAGGGATTTTTTGCAGATTTCGCGCTCTGTTGCCGGCGTGATGTCGCCTCGACTGGTAGAGCCATTATGGAAAAGAAGTTCGATCGGGTTAAGAAATAAGTTTTCGAACGAATGTCCAAACCGTTCGGGCTTGAACGTCAATCTGTCCCCAAAGGCCTGCCCTTTCTGTCGAGTGGCATTGAACGTCACACGCGAACGATTGCGGCGGTGTTGCTGCCCTGAATCAGGTGAGAATCGAAGTGAATTACAGGACAATGAAGTCACACTCGCCTCAAGAACGCCCCTGAATGTACCAGACAGTTTTTTCAGCCCCATGCCGCGTTGTAGCTCGTGCGACGGTCTCCTGTGCAGTCATGGTGGTCGGATTCATCTCAATGGCCCCGCAGCTCTGTGCGGACATCATTTCAGGTTGGAGATCTAAACATCATCAATGCCCCGGGGAACCCGTGCGACGGTTTGAGGTTTTCGGACATTTCTTATTCGAAGGAGCTGATGCTCGCCGCAGCACTGACGAATGCCCAATCAACAAACTCCAATGCGAGACCATGTCTCACGCAGTTTGGGTGCGAGTGTCTTGTTGCTGTTTCTGCGGTTGTCATCCTTCAGGTAAGAGGTGATCGAAATGCAAAACTTCTGGATAACGTTCACGCTGGCGAGCCTGCTGGCGTTGTCATTCAGTCACGCTGTGGAGGCTGGGGGCGTCACCTTTGGCAGTGGAGCCAACACGTTCAACATGGAGTTTGTGGAAATCGGCAGTCCGGGTAACGCGGACGACACGACAGGGAATCCCAATCCGGCGGGCAAGGTGGATTACACGTATCAGATGGGGAAGTTCGAAGTCAGCGAGGACATGATCACAAAGTTCAATGCCTCACAATCGCTGACAATCACGAAGGACACACGCGGGACGGACAAGCCAGCGACGTCTGTGTCGTGGAATGAAGCCGCTCGGTTCGTGAACTGGCTGAACACCAGCCAGGGTTTTCAGGCGGCGTACAACTTCACCACAGGCGGAGTGAACGACAATATTTCATTGTGGAGTTCTGCCAACGCCTGGCAACTGGGGGGCGAAAACCTGTTCCGGCACAAGGACGCGCGATACTGGCTGCCGAGTATGGATGAATGGTACAAGGCGGCGTACTACGATCCTAACACCAGCACCTATTTCAACTTCCCCACCGGCAGTAACACGGCCCCGACCGCTGTGGCGAGTGGGACGGCGGCAGGGACCGCAGTTTACGACCAGACTTTCGGGACAGGGCCCGCGGACATCACGCAGGCTGGCGGTCTGAGTCCGTTCGGGATCATGGGGCTTGGCGGTAACGTTTTCGAGTGGGAAGAAACCACGTTCAATCTTGCAAATGGGTCGGGTTCGTCTTCTCGCGGTGTCCGCGGCGGCAGCTGGAGCCACGGCAACCCCCACGTGCTGTCGGTGTCGGGCAGACTCAGCATCAGCCCCGCGGACGAGAACTTCAACGTTGGTTTTCGTGTCGCAAGTCTTTCGTCAACCGCGGCTGTACCGGAGCCGGGATCGTTCGCGTTGTGGTTGACGGGCTTGGCAGGGTTGGGGTGGTACAAGCGAAAGCGGTTGAGGAAATAAACTTTTTCCTTTGTCTCTATTCTTTAAATGGAGTCACACTCGCCTTAGGAGCGCCTCCGTATGTTCCAGACAAAAGTGTTTTCAGCCCCATGCCACGTCGTAGCTCGCGCGACGGTCTTCTGTGCGGTCATGGTGGTCGGATTGATCTCAAGGGCTCCCGTCCTCTCTGCGGGCATCATTCAGGTCGGAGATCTGAATATCATCGATGACCCGGGGAATCCATCCAACGGCTTGCGATATTTGGACATGTCATTTTCGGATGGCCTGACACTGGCCGACGCACTGGCGAATGCTCAGGCGACATACCCGAATGCCAGACTCGCTACGCCATCGGAGGCCGACGACCTGTTCAATGCATCCGGCCTGTCACTCGACAACACCGACGGTTTCCTGAACCTGAGTGGGGGTTGGGAAACCGGACCGAACCTGATCATCAGCTCTGGTTCGAATTATGACACATCATTACGCGACATTCTCGGCCACACCGGTGGATCCACATTCAATCCCGTAACAGCTTTTTGGACGGATCCGGATGGGGAATCCGATTGGGACACGACCGGAGATGCCATAAGCTTTAACAATCACTTTGTCTACAGAGTGCAGGGGCCAGGCCCCCCCCGGCTCCGCCTACGGTTGGCTCCTCGTCTCAAAAGCGACGGCTGTCCCGGAACCTGCCAGTCTTGCCCTTTTCGCATCAGGTTTGGTGGGATGGATCGGATTGCGTCGGCGAAAGCGGCTTGGCGCGTGTTTCGATATCTGATCGAAAATGACATTCAGCTCGGTTATCGATCACAACGAGGTGCCAATCGTGGGCAACTCGAGTGGCGACAACCGAATGCCCAGCACATCACGTCAGTACCCCACCAGGGTGAGTGACTCGACGATGAAGGCGGTGGCGAAGGCGCTGAGGCTGGAGGTGTGATGTAAAGCAGGCGGACTGCTTTTGGCGGACTATGGCGACGAATACGAACGAGAATTCAGGAACCAAGAAGATGCTCGTTAATGCTCGTTGATGTTCGTTAAACGCGGTTCAACGAGGAAGTGATGTGTGTGCTCGTTATCTCCCTGACCAGAACACGTTCGAACAGACGAGGACCGACACCGCCGACAACGGGAACACGATTGAATACTTCATTTTGTCATCCGACCACGTGTTTCATGGCTCAGATAATGACACCGAATAGACAGTACGTTTTGAGGCAGTACGTTTTTTCAAACCGTACCGTACCGCCCAGGCAGTACGTTTTGTGATGTACCGTGGGACCGGATGGCACGAATCAAACGGGGCTGGAGCACCCATGAACCGACGGCGACCGGGATCGCCGAGCATGTGTTCAGATCCAGGCGGAATGGACCCACAAGTCCGTGGGCAACGCGTACCGATCATGACAATCTGAACTTCCGCGAAAATAAATCTTGACGCCACAGCTCGGTGCCTTAGCATCCAACCGTCACGTCACACAGCCCACGATCAGCGCCGAAACCGAACCGCTTTTTCGGTTTCTTCTCAGGCACTGCTGTGTTCAAGTCGCTCGCGGACGGACGGATTCAACTCGAACAGCCCCTGTACCAGCCGATCTGGCTGAGTGAAGGTGTTGAGTTCCGTGTCATTGTCCCGGAAGGATTCGTTTCCGACGGCGCTTCGATCCCGCGCTGGCTGTGGCCTGTCCTGGGCCCGCCCGTCGGTAACCGGCATCTGATTCCTGCCATCGTCCACGACTGGCTGTGTGTCCGCGGTGAAACGTACCACGAACGCGTGCTGAGCGATGCCGTGTTCTTCAAGTTGCTGGCCGAGTACGAGGTTCCGCGGTGGAAGCGAACCGTGATGTATCTGGCCGTGCGATGCTACGGCCGGTTCGTGTGGAGGGCTCGCCGTGCCTCTGCCTGAACCACAGATCGTCATTCCCAAGTGTACCGTGTCGGACGTGATCGATGGCGACACCGTTGAACTGGAATTGCGGCGCAAAGTCCGCGTTCGCCTGAAGGACGTGTGGGCACCGGAATCGCGCATGACTCGGCATCCCTCGGAAAAGGCACTGGGCCTGCAGGCCAAAGACATCCTGCACTGGATTGCCATGGGCGAGGAATGCGTGCTGCGCGTCACGCCCGACGGTGACGAGGACCTTGGCGACGGCCTGACATTCGGGCGTGTTGTTGGCGAGGTGCACCTGAAGTCGGAACTGTCGCTGAACGAGTTCATGATCGCCAGCGGCCAGGCGTTCCGGACCAAGCAGGAGCTGGAAGAATACCTGACGGAACAGGACAGGGAGCATCACGATGCGATGTAAGGCCCTGCTGCTGGTAATCACGTGGCTGGTCCTGTCCGGCTCAGGTCAGGGTAAGCCCACGCTGCTGCCGTTCAAGGCAGACTGGTGTGGCCCGTGCCGGCAGTTCAACGCCGACTGCCAGCGCGTGCCGTCGTTCATGAACTGGCTGTGCCAAAACTTTTGCCTCGCGAAGGCCATCGACGTCGACAAGTGCCCGGAACTGGTACGCCGACACAACGTCGAGCGACTGCCCACCTTCGTCGTTCTGGACGAGTCCGGTGAAGAGATCGGCCGCGTCGTGGGCTACCTGAATCGCCATGACTTTGCTCGCAAGGTGCTGGAAGTATCACGGGCCCGCAAAGTCCCTGAACAGGCGAAGCCAGGTCCCCGCCGAGTCACGCCTCCGAACCAGCCGATCGTGCCCAACGACGCCGACGAGATTCGACAGGCCAACGAAGCGTTGCAGGAAGAACTGGAACAGACGCGAGACGCTCACGAACTGGCTGAAGCGGAAGCCCGGCGCGAAAGAGCCCGCGTCGAGGCGCTTGAGAAAATGCGAGAGCGTCTCAAAGCCGAGGCCGAGGAACTGCGCGAGCGACTGACGCAACCGTCCGCGGAAGTCTTTGAAGAACTGAAGGAAGTGACCAGCGATGTCACGTCCAACCAGTCCAGTCCGCCGCCTGCCACGGCACAGCCCAGCCAATCAAAGAACCTGTCCGACAAATGGCAGGGCATTGCCAGGGCCATCGGAGGCATGGCACTGCTCGTCGCGGCCCCGGAAGTCGCCATCCCCGGCAGTGTGGCCATGACGGCGGCCGGATTCGGCCTGCGCTGGTGGCTCAAGCGTCGCCAATCAAAACAACACCGTACAACGGCCCCTGCCTCAACCTGCGTCGTCGATGCACCGCCGTCACCGCCACGCCACCGACTCGACACGCAGTTCGTCAACGTGGAAAGCGACAGCTACCAGCGCGCCCATGAACAGGCGCGGCAGCATATCGCTCGACGTTATCCCGGCAGCCAGGAAGTGCTGGAGGCCGAACTCAGTCTGACGCGGCAGTTCATGGCCGGTCAGGTGTAACCCTTTTCAATTTCAATTCAGACCAGAAGGAAACTGTTCATGCCAGTCATCAATACCGACGCCGTACTGTGGTACAACGTGGGTCAGTTCGGTCAGTTGGGCTATGGCGTGCCCAATCCCTCCGACGACCCGGGCTCGCTGAATCCGGCCATCGTCGATTTTGTGAACCTGACCGGCCGCAACCTGTTCCACATCATGCATCACGAAGACGTGGACCTGCGCATCCCGCCCAGCATCAACACGATCCGGCGCATCCACAAACTGTACGTGCGGCTGGGACAGATTCTGCAAAGCCGCGCCGTGCCGCCCCATGAACTGAACATGGAAGCGCAGCACGTGCAACCGGCCGGGGAAGTGTTCCGAGTCTATCCGATCCCGTTTTTCAAAGTGCGGTCGCCGTTTCTGAAACGCTGGGCCGAGCTGATCATGATCATGCTGGCCGAGGCGATGCAGCACACGGAGAACCGCAAGTCGATGGAGATCTCGACAGGCTTTGCCGGTCAGGTCGGGCAGTACATGACGCGGGTATACCGCAACATGGCCACGGAACTGTTCGGCAAATCGAGAGCCGAGGTGCAGGTCGAGGGCTTTCTGCTGACGGAAACGGAACTGGCGGCCTACAACCCGGCCACGTGCTTCACGTCAACGGAAATGATCGACACCGTCCCACACCTCGGCCACGTGTTCACCGAGGACCGCCTCGCCGTGATCAGTGAAGGCATCCCGGTCACCAGCCTGCCCGAACTCCAGCCATGGCCCACGAACCTGACGTCGTACTACAACGCCCACAAGGCCTTCCGTGACGCGAACACGGACGAGGCCGGCGTGGACGACGACACTGCCACGGCCGCGGCTTCTGCCGGAGGTGGGCCTGTCATTCCGCCGCCACCGGGACCGTGAGGTGAGTAATGTTGTGTCAACGCTGCGGACAGGAACCGTCGCGGACCCAGGAACGGTACTGCGGTGACTGTCGGAAGGAAGTGCTGCGGGAGTTGTTGGACGCTGGCTATCTGGACCAGCGGTTCGAGCCAGAGCACAGTCGGTCTGAGGACATGGCCGAGGACACGTTCGAGACGAAGTTTGGCGTACTCGATCCGATGGAGGCGGAATGTTGACAAACGCGTGTCAGACAAGGCGATGCGGAATTCCGCTCAAGGGGTTGCTGCCGGAACACAGAGGCGCGTTGCTGGACGCCGAGATTCGTTACGTCGAGTCCTGTGTAGACGTGGCTGTTCCGACGACGGCACAGCCCGGGACGGTCGGCAAGGCCGCAATTCTGCACGGGAGGGCGGTGCAGGGGCTGCCACTGTTTCATCCGGACGATGCGGTGGAACGGCTGAGATGACAAGACTGCGCCGTGCAAGGCTTGCTCAAGCCGGAGCAAGGCACGCCAGGCCACCGTTGGTGGACGGCTCGCCGGGCAGGATGGCTGGCCCTGTTTTGTTCGGGCGGCCCGTTGTTTCGAACCGCGTTCTGCAACGCCGACAGATAGCTTCCTCCATTCTGCAAAACTACGTCTCGATGACTCTGAGGTATGCGCATCGGCCTTGACGGGTAGAAAGTAACGGAGCTGCTGTTCGACGAGATCAGTTCGCCTTCACGTCGCCGTTCTTGGTCGACACACGTTATGTTAGTGGCCTAAGCCTGTGGGCCACTACAGGGATTCCCGTACTGAAGTTACTGGGACTGGCGTGGAAGGACGTTGTTCATGGCTTAGTATCGAAAAAGGTTCAGATAGGATCCTTGGTCTCGATTGACGCTCAGCAAGACACCATTATCCTTCGTACGCCACGAATATGATAATGCCCCAATGGCGTGCTATCCGATAGGCGCGCTCCACATTCAGATGGCCCCTTACACCCGTCCTAAGGCGGGGCCATTCCTCCGCGCTGAGCACACAAAAAGGATCTTCGCGAATGCACGTCTCTCGATGGCTGAAAACCCTGCGTTTGTTTCAGTTGCGTTCTGGCGACAGTCGCCAATCCAGAAAGAATCGGCAGACAAAAGCGCACTCTCCTGAATCGCTTGAGGCAAGGGCCGCTCCTGGTGATTTGACCGGGGTGGGCGCGTTGTTTCTCACAGAATGGGGCGAAATCCCCACACTGGAATTGGCTGCCGGCTACTTTCCAGCATCTGTCGGCGCGCGTTCAGGTGAAGCGGCTGAGGCCTCCAGCGGTGATGACAGGTCGAGATCAGTCGATCTGCCTCCCTCATTGCCGCTGTTCGTCGAGACCGATCCGCCTCAATCTCCGCCTGACGAGGTTGAGCAGGCTGCCGCAGCCACTGGTGTTGGTTCGCCGTTACGGGACTCTCCTGGCGTGCGCCCCGGGACAAATCCCGCATCGCAGTTTGTAAACTTGTCTCTTTCGGCGTTTCCTGACGACATCGCCCCGCAGTCGAAGTCGCATGGGATTGCCCCGTCATCACCGGCCACGGACCCTGCCTTCGCGGGAACTCGCAGTGACGAAAGCCCCGCAGTCGTCGATGCCCCTGTCAGTGCAGGCAGCGCTGATCCTCGCGGTCTCGGTGGCTCGACATTTTCGGACGGGACCAATGCGCCCCGCAGTTCCCCGTTTGCGCTGGGTGGCGGATGGGGGCAGCGCACTGATGTCAGTGTTGCGGACGTGGTGATGCACGAAGGCGAAGACGGTGCAGTCATCGTCAAAGCCAGCCAGCCCGCGTCGCGTGACCTGATGGTACGCTACCAAATCAGCGCCGGGTCGGCAGATGACAGCGATCTGGAACTCGCAAGAGGCCACGTTGTGATCCCGGCCGGCGAAGACGAAGCTGTAATCTCGGTCTCCGCCTTCAACGACGGCGTGTTGGAGGGCACAGAGAACTTCAAAGTCGAACTACTGGGCGGCCCACGAGTTCGGGTAGTCGACGGTACTGGCCACGGCCTGATCCTCGACGGTCAGCGTCCAGGCAGTAGCCCCTCAGTCGCTCCTCCCGGCGCATTCGACCAGCCATCGCAAACCACGTCTGCCGAGTCGGGCGCGCACCGGGACGCTGAGAGTCCAGCTGCGGTCACGGATTCCTCACACGGCGGGTTTCAGGCGATGAACAGCGGTGTTAGCCTGTCAGTTGAGCAAGTCGATGATACGGTTTACGAAGGTGGCACGTCCATTTCGGCCCTCGTGAAACTGGGCGAAGGTGAAGTGCTCACTGAGCTGACGACTGTATATATTGAGTCTCATTACGACGGGATCGCCTTGGCGCACGCAGATGGCAGCGATTTTACATTTATTTATGCAGTAGATTTGGGGCCGGAAATTAGCGAAGCCTCGTTCAGCATCTGGGCAATCGATGACGCCGAAGTCGAGCCACCTGAGCACTTTGGATTGCGGATCAACTCAGCATGGCAAAACTCGCAGCCGATACCATTCAACGATACGAGTAGTTTTAACCAGTACACGATTATCGACAACGACGACGGAAGTGGTGGCGGCGGTGGCTCCCTATCTTTTACTGTCCACCCGGCAGACTTTCCCGAAGATGGTCAACTTCACTATGTAGAGGTCGAACGGCATACGGCGGATTTGGGTCCCTGGAGCGGGTCTGTCGAAGCTACGAACGGTACGGCCACATTGGCAGACTACGAACTGACTCAATCGACGATCTCGTTCCCCAGTGGTGTCAAGAAAGTTCAGGTTCCGGTGCGAATCAAGGGAGACAGCCTGCCGGAAGACCGGGAAGAGTTCACTCTGGAGGTACAGGGGTACCCTGCGAGCGCAGGTACGATCGGAATCATCGACACGGACCTGACGTTGAGTCTTTCGTCCTACACGTTTATTGAAACAAATGTGAACCAGACGATCGGCTTGACAGTGAGTCGGACTGGAGGAGATAAGTCTGAAAGCCTGACGGTTGAGTTAGACGCACAGGGCGTGTCGGGAAATCCAGCTTCAGGAGTCACGGATTACTCACTGCTAAACACATCGGTGGTTATTCCTGCGAACGCTGGCTCTGCGTCGTTCAATGTCAGGATCTTCGGGGACACGGTCGTTGAGCATGACGAGAACTTTCAGATTACGGCCTCTGCTACGCAGTTCTCAGGTCAATCGTACGAGGCAACCGCAAACACATCGAAGATCTATAAGATCGTCGATGACGATGTCGACAACACTCCCCCATCGGTTACGGGCAACGGAAACGTGACTGCAACGTGCAACACCAGTTCATCAACGTCGTTTCCACTGCAGGTGGCCGACCCCGGCGGTAACCCCAACACCGTCGTAGTCACGGCTGACGGTGCATCCGCTGACATCAGCTATGTCGTGTCTGGTGACGACATCTGGATTGACAATGCTGATATCGCGGCACTGGACAGTGGCTCCTACAGCATCTATCTCATCGCCACCGACGAGGATGGGAATTCAGCCACCGGCACCTTCACGCTGACCGTTACGAACAACCTTTCCGTGCCCGGTCCTCCCACAATTACCGGGCCCGGACAGTACATCAATTATCTTGACGACAACAGTGATCCTGATGGAGACGGCGACACTAATCTTACGGTGACGTGGGATGGAAGCGGAAGCCCGGAATCAGACGGATATTCATGGACGCTGTACTCACTGAATTCGGGATTGGGCGGTGCGCTGGATAGCGGCGATTGGGGAATTACCACATCCGGTGGCGGCCTGGCCACATCGTACTCTCAGGACTTTGGTCCGGGAATCTATGCTTTTGAAGTCGTGGAAGAAAACTGCAAGGGAGAGTCTCCTCCGGCAATTCAGTATTTTGCGGTCGTTGATATCACTTTCGAAACACTCACCGGGAATCAGGAAAGTCAATGCGGGAGCTGCACCTGTACGTGTGGAATGTTCCCTGGTCTCTCCGGATTGTCAGTCCCTGGCTTCAACGGCGACCTGGAATATGATCTCGGGAAGGTGATGATTGATGGCGTCAGCCCTGAGCTCGAGCCGTTCAAGGCGATTTCAGTGGGCGGCGACACGGCCGCACGTCCCGTTACCTTCGCACGCTGGGAACTGCCTGCCGCAGCTCAGCTTGATCTGCAGGTCGGAGATAACTCCCTGGGAGCGATGACGTCGATCGACAACCATCATCGCTCGACTGACGAACGTTTCGTTTTTCAGGTGCCTGTCCAGGTTCAGGTTCTTGAAGATCCCGTGGGACGGGCTACCGCAACTGTCAACACCACAGCGACAATCTGGGTGCCCTCCGTGCCGACCGACGGTAACGGCGGAAACGTGACAATCTCGAACCCGGTGGATACCAATAACAACAATGTGCCTATACCCTGGCTCATCGACGTCGCCGTACCCACGCAAAATCGCACCAATTCCCCGTTCGGTCGCGGCTCAGACATCGAAGGTCTGGATCACCTGATCTTCACAGCCGGTCAGAATTCTGGCCCCGATGAAGCGGTTCTGTATCGCGGAAACAACACGCATGTGACGTACCGGGACCACGGTGCGGGTTGGGAAACGCCGCTTGGGTCCTACACGGAAGTCGACTTCGATACCGTCACCAGCCGCTACATGGTCACCAACGCAACTGGGCGCATCCAATACTTCGATGCGTCCGGTCGAGTCAACGAAGTGGTTCATCCAGACGGAACAAGTGTTGATATCGTGTACGCATCCTCCGACTTGAATGGTGACGGTGCGATCAACGAAGTGACCTCTGTGACCAACAGTGACACCGGCGAAGCCCTGTTCTACGAGTACGACAGCAATGGCAATCTTGAAAAACTCACGCACAGCCTCACCGCCGGGACGACGGACGATCGTGACTGGACGTTCAGCTACGACAGTGTGAACAATTTGCTGGAAAGTGTGACTGGACCAGCCGACCCGTTAAATCCGACCGGCCCGCGACCGTTGATTGATCTGGTCTATAGCCCTTCGGGTTCCAGAGAACTTGAAGAAATTGTAACTACGGAAACGGGGGCCGCGCCCACCGTCCACCAAAAGGCAACCATAGTCTTCGACACATGGGGCAACGTGTCCTCAATCACCGCAGAAGGCGACAGCGAGACAGGCAGCCACCAGTGGGAGGTGGATTCGGCGGAATCAGCACTCCTGAACGGCGAGTACCTCTGGGAAGGCAGCATCGACGCAGAAACGATTACCCACGGCCCGGTTGATGTGATCACTCTAAGCGATGGCACAATCGTCAGTCGCATGGTGGATCGGTTCGGCAACGTTCTTCGAGAATCTCAGGACTTCGAAAACGCCGGTCCCATCGAAACTCAGGTGACCGAATACGAACGAAACTCGATGGGACAGGTCACTCTGATGAAGGGGCCCTATCTGGATGGCGATGCCAATCCACCGCAATATGATTATGCCTACGACACGAACCAACGATTGACTGACATCACCTATCCGGATCAAACGACCGAGTCCTGGACGTATTTCGGGTTGCTGAATGGGAAAGAACGAGGCCCACATCAGCCCGATACCTACACGAACCGGATGGGCGCAAGGACAGTCTACGGCTACGACGCATTCGGTTCGGTCGACGAGGAGATTACGTACAAGCCCGGTTCGACAACGATTACCACTGACCATCGAAGCTGGGAATACACGGACGGCTCCAGCGGAGCTCGCCAGGTCAAGATTGAAAGAAGTCACTTCGGTTACAGCGGCGAAACCACTGGAGATTCACGCCCTTCCGTCCACTACTATTACGATGGCATGGGCCAACTGATTCATCTTCGGCATACGACATTTGCTGCCAACTACACAAATACGGCACCCACCGCCACGACCGATGTCTGGGAATCCTTCGGCTACGATGCTTACGGAAACCTTGAATGGACGTCACCGCTGTACACGGCGTCGTCGTTTGATGGAAGCGGGCTTCCGGTTCCGCCGGACGCAACGCTGCGGACCGAATACGCCAATGATGTCTACGGCAACGTCCTCACCATGACACTGCCGGATCCGGACGGCACCGGCCCGCTGGAGCGTCCCGTCTACGGCTACACCTACGATTCGGCTCAGCGGCTGACGACCTCGTCGACACCACCAAACGCTGTTCAAAGCGCCGCAGACGTCACAACCACCTACGTCTACAATGCCCTCGGCCAGCTGCGCGACGTCATTATGCCGGACCCGGACGGATCAGGTTCGCTAAAGGCCACAACCGTTCGTACAGAATACGACCCGCTGGGGAACCCCAAACTCGTGCAGACGCTCGACACGTCCGTGTCGCCGGTCGACGTCCTCACATCTCAGCGGATGGAATACAACAGCCTTGGGCAACTGGTCTGGGAATCCCAAATTTATCTGGGCGATGCGCCAACGGCAGTGCCGTCTCAGGAGCGAGACTGGTATCGCTATGATGGCGGCGGTCGACTGGCTGCTTACTGGGAGGCTGGTGGATACGCGTACCGCGATTATGCCTTCTACTACGACCTCACTCTGAATCGAGTCACCACGACCGACCCCCAGGGAAAGCTGTGGTTCACGACCTACAACGCAGATGGCCAGGTCGCGTCCGAAACCACTCCAGACCCCGACTACAAGCCGGAGGCCAATCCTCCTGCAAACGGCCCGCTCGAAGCAATCACCACGTCATATTCCTACGCGTCTGGCAACACGGATTACACGCGTGCCGACGGAAGCCCGATTCACGGTACGCTGATCACCCGCACCGTTTCGTCCGGTGGCGAATCCCTCGCCTCGTCAAGTGCCCTCATCGGCACCTTCGGCCAACAACTCGTCAGCGACCAGGCTGATCCCGACGGTTCGGGCCCGATGGAAAACTTTTACACGGTCAATGAATACGATCAGCAGGGGAATCTGACCTTCGCGACGGAAATGATGGGGGCTTCAATCGCAGCTGCGTGGTCCCACCCGAAAGCCCGAACCACCGAGATGAAGTACAACACGGCTGGCCAGATGACGGAATTGATCACGCCCGATCCGGACGGTGCGGGCGGATCGTTGCCGCAACTGTTCGCTGAATATCAATACGACAATCTCGGACGCCTGACGAGCCAGTTTGCTCCGCGGCCGGTTGGCTCCAGCGGATCTGTCTATCCGGAAACGACCTTTGAATACTACGCCAACAGCCAGCTTCTGAAGGTGACCTATTACGACCGCGACGCTTTCACATCCAATGACTGGTACGCCGAGTACGAGTACGACAACCTCGACCGTCAGACAAAAATCACCACGCCAAATGCAGACAACTCCGGCACGGCCGTTACAGACTACGAATACGACCAGCTGGGCCACCTGTGGAAGGAAATACTTCCGGAACCATCTCCCAACAAAGGCCGCCCAGTCACCGAATACGTCTATGATTCGCTGGTCCCCGGGCAGGCTTTTAGTCCCGGTGTTTTTCTGACTGAGGTCAAAGCGCCCACCGGGCAGGGAACCGGCACCACGAAGTACGAATACGATTCTGCGGGTCGCGTGATCGCGGAATACCGTCCGAACCCTTCCACTGGCGCAGCGTCCAGCGGAGCGTACCAGAAATGGAGCTACGATGATGCCGGCCGTGTCGAATCTCGCGAGATTCTCAGATCGATCGCGTCGGGGTATTATTACGACACCGTCGACTATCAGTACGACGCCCTCGGCCGTGTCACCAGTCAGGGAACAGCCGCAAACCGCGACGAGTACGAGTACGATGCACTTGGGAATCTCTCCCTCATGACCGACCCGCTCGATCGGCAGACACAGTATGAGTACGACGACTGGGGCCGCGTTGCCGCCAGTCATCGGCTGGTGTCCGGTTCCATCCATGACACCACCGAAACCGCCTATGATTCGTTGGGCCGTGTCGAAAGCAGCACGCAGACCGACGGCACAACAAGCCTGACAACGTTCTTCGAATACGACGCGCTGGATCGTCAGACAAAAATCATCGGGCCGTCCGGAGCTTATCAGGACTTCCGGTATCGCTCATGGGGACCGTTGGAACGGTACCGCAATGAATATCTGCAGCCGACGTACTACACCCATGATTCTGCGGGGCGAGTCATCGCAGTCGACGAGACCGGCGATCGGAATAAGGTCGAATACACGCACAACGCTTTCGGCAGCGTCGCCACGGAAACTCGGCACCTGAACGGCACCAACACGGCCGTTTATTCCTACGAATATGACGATCTCGGGCGACTGACCACGGAAACGCTGCCGGCGATTGGTGGTTCCAGCAGCACGACCGTCTACGACCACGACCTGGCCGGAAATCTGGTCTCACTGGTCGATCCCGCCGGCAATACAACAACCTGGGACTACGACCACCGGAATCGCAAAACGCTCGAAGAAATCACGGTTGGCACCAGTACTTTCAGCCGCACGTGGAGCTATTTTGAGAACGATACCGTCAACTGGTACAAAGACCGCAACAACGAGTGGATCGGCTACGAACACCAGTACGTTTACGGAGCCGGTCACCGCGTCTACCAGGAAAAATGGTGGGACACCACGTATGCCGGTGGAGTCACTTACAGCTTCGATACCACCGGTCTGCTGACCGAAGAAGTCAAAACACACGCCCCCGGATCCGGTACGTACATCGGAGCGGTGGAAACAAATCTGCAGTATTTTTATGACGACCTGGGTCGAGTGACCACGACACGAGATTACCTGACGGGGTCCAGTGATGATGTCACGTGGCGGGCCATGGATGTGATCAGCGCATATGACGCCTTCGACCGACGCACCAGTTCCAGCCTCAGGTTTAAGGAAGTTCAAACCAGCGGCGGTCCTGAAAAGCATCGCTGGGATTCTTCAATCTACACCACTTGGAACGCGGATTCCGAAGTGACGTCAGTAACCCAGTACACCCCGCTCAGCGGTACGGAAACCACATCCGGGACCAACGACACCAACAGCCGTCGACGCGCTGATCTGACGTACTTTGCGAACGGTGATCTGAAGACCATCACACGCACGGAAGGTTACGGTGCCACGCTGTCCGATTCGCTGGTCAGTACCTACGCGCTGGCCAATGGCGGCTGGCACCCGGGGCGAATCGGATCCATCGTGCATTCCGGCATGACGGGCTCCACAACGTCTCAGTCCTATTCATGGACGTACGAAGACGGCGGCCGAATCAGCACGTTTACACCGCCGGAAGGCCAGCGTACGTACAACTATGACGATCTGGGGCAACTGACGCAGGTTACCGGCAGTCTGCCTCAGTCACAGTCGTACGATGCCAATGGCAACCGCGCGGAATCTCAGTTTACTGTCGACGACCACAACCGACTGCTGGACGATGGCACGTATCTGTATCAGTACGATGCCGAAGGTCGCCGCACCCGGCGAACGCTGCAGGCCGATAACAGCTTTGAAGTCTATGAATACAGCATCCGCGGGCTGCTGACATCGGTGACTCGCTACGCTTACGGCAACAGTGGAACGAATTACGAATCGAAGGTCGAATACGAGTACGATGGACAAAACCGGCGGATCCGACGGAAGGTCGACAGCAACGGCGACCAGACCTTCGACGTCCAGCAGCGTTTCGTGTACGACACCAACGTGCTGGATGCCAGTTTCGACGAAGTCGTGCTGATTCTGGACGAAACGCAAAGCTGGGATGCCGGGACCGATACCTTCGACCCGGCGGTGGAATCACGGCTCATGAACGGGCCGCTGCTGGACCAGGTGTTTGCGGAAGAAGACGGCAGCGGAGAAATCTTCTGGCTGCTGCAGGATAATCAGCAGACCGTGCGCGACGTCGCCCGCTTCACGCAGCTCGACGGCGACGCGCCGCACGAAGCCGAGCTGGTCAATCATCTGGACTACGACGCCTTCGGCAAGATCGTGTCGCAGACGCCCGGTGCGAAGCAACCGCTGCAGACGTACACCGGCCAGATTCTGGACGACGTCACCGGCCTGATGTATTACGACGCTCGCTGGTTCGACCCGGCCACCAACCAGTTCATCAGCGAAGACCCGCTCGGCTTTGAAGCCGGGGATACCAACCTGCGGCGATATGTCGGGAATGGCAATCCGAATGCGACGGATCCGAGTGGAATGTCATCGGTCGCGGGCTTGACACTTGTCGACCAGTTCGAGATCTTGGACGGTGACAAATATTCATCTGCCACAATAGCAAGAGCGAGGTTGATGTTACGCCAATATCTCGGCGCGCTTCACGGCCTTCGAGCACAACTTGACGGCGAAGGACAAGCACTGAGTCGCCGATCCCGCGTCCTGCGATTTCGGTACCGCGGCTGTGACAAAACTGAGAAACTGGAAGGGTTGAGAATAGACTCGGCAACGTTTCGGGCCGCGAGTAAAGCACTGAACAATGCAGTGGAAAACGCTCGAATCATCGAATACCAGTTGTATTCCGAAGAGATTCAGGCAAGGTGGCGAGAGTACGGCGGTCGAGGCAGTCACCCCCGGCTGGAAGCTCGCCACGTTCCCAGCCACGTGTCACGTGCCGAGTCGCCAATTATCGATTTGGAAATCCGAGAACGACTGGCTGAAATCGTTTTAGAAATGGCTTCCGCTGGAATCATCGGTTCTGTCCTTGTTGTCCGGCGTGGCGGACAGGTCGTGTCGAGATCGGTGTCTCGGTCCGCCGTCACCTCTTCTGCCAGAACAGCTCCGGCATGTGCCCCAAACAATTCCGGGGGATGGATACGTCGGCCTGAGGGAACTCGCCTGAAACAAGTCGGCAACTACTGGATTAAGGAAGTTGATCCAGATGCAAGTGCTATTCAACGCTGGTGGGGGCGAGGTTCACTCAATGCTCAAGCTCGTGCCTTGGAAAACCTTGGCGATATGGCACCTTCCCATCTGTTCAAGAACGGTCGTTTGGTTATGCGGGATGCCGGGACGTTCAGTGGAACAACTGGCGATTTTTGGCGTATCTGGGCGAAAGGCTCGTATCGAATGGGAACTCCGTTTAACGACATACGACCTAGAAACATTGGCTCTGCGGGACAAATCTTTGACCCAGCCTTGCACCCGATTCAGGAAGGAGTGTATTGGACTGGTGCAGGTGTGGTCGTAGTGGGTGGTGGAACTTGGGTCTACTACGAGATTCAGTCCAATGAGTAACCCAGCGACTTTACCATTGCTTATCATTACCGGCGGCATTGCATGGAATGTCGTGTGTGCCGTTGCTGCCGGTAGATTGTCCAAAGGACGAGAGTTCTCGACCACGAGTTCCTTTTGGTTACGGCAGGTCGGGTGGATTGGCTTTGCAGTTGCAACGGTCCTTGCCATCATTGCATTTGTTCGAGGAGAATTCTGATGGCATCACGATCTTCGCAGGCTGTGCCGGTTTGAATGGCTGGAGCTTGGCCGGTTGAGCAGGCTTCCACGGCTTGAACACCGGCACGCCTGATGGCGGCGGTTTGGGCTTTTTGCTCAAGCTCTTGTTGACGGCAGAATCCATCGACAATGGGTCCGGCATCCGTTCAGCGACTACCGAAATATTCCTGTTCCGTTCATTTCGACAACCGGTAAACTGACCCCGCCAGCGCCCCACCGTCCCCCCCCGGACCTGAGGCACCTCCCATCACCACCGCCCTGTCCAACAACGCGGCCGCCACCGCCCAGTGGAAGAAGCAGCGCCGACTCGAAGCCAACGACCTGTTTTTGGAGTTTCAGGAACGCTGGTCGTCCGGCCCACGTGACCCCGAACGCCGTGCCGCCTGCTCCGACGACCCCCTGCAGTTCTGTCGCACCTACCTGCCACACCACTTCAACGTCCCATTCTCAGACTTCCACAAACAGGATGCGCGGAAACTCCGTGGCGCTGTCGAGGACAAGGAGTGGTTTGCGATCGCGGACCGACGCGAAGGAGGCAAGACGACTCGTTGCCGTGGCTTCATGCTGTGGGGAGCCTGCTACGGCCGGTTTCAATACTGCGTCTACATCGCGGCAACGGAGAAGCTGAAGGGGCAGTCGCAGAATTGGCTTATGAAAGTCCTGATGGACGGCGAGTCGCCGCTGGCCGAGGACTTTCCGGAACTGGTCCTGCCCTTTGCCTCGGCCGCAGGCAAGTCGGTGTCCGCCCGGCACAAGACGTGGAAGGGCGAGCCCTGTCACTTGACGTGCGGGGCTGACCAGATTGTCACGGCCAATACGGATCTGGACTGGTCCCAGTGCAGCCAGCGCGTGTTCGAGTTCGCATCGATGGAAGGGGCGATCCGCGGACGCAACTATGCCGTGCCTGGTGGCGGCACAATTCGCCCGGATCTGGTGATCGCCGATGACCCGCAAACGAAACTGCAGGCGAAGTCTGCCCTGATGGTGGACAATCTGGAAGAGATCGTGATGTCGGACATCGCCTATCTGGGCTCGGCCCGGGCCGGGGGCTGCGGCATTCTGATTCCCTGCACCAAGATCGTCCGCGGTTGCCTGGCCAGTCGACTGTTGGACCGGGAACGGCACCCGGAATTTCAGGGTGAGACGCGGCAGTTCTTTGTCCAGATGCCGGCGGACATGGGCGCGTGGGAAAAGTACAACGAGGTGCGCGTCGAGTGCCGGCTGCAGCAATTGACGAAGGCGGAAATCGCCAAGGTCTGCGGCGCGTACTATCGCCAGCACCGGGACAAACTGGACAAGGGCGCTGAGGTCGCGTGGGAACACAGTTTCGACCAGAAGTACGAGGTCTCGGCGATTCAGCACGGGATGAACAAGTACTTCGACGATCCGCAGGCCTTCGCGGCCGAGTACCAGAACAATCCCGAGGAACGGGCCGGTGAGAAACAGATTCGGCTCGACGCGAACCAGACCATGCGCCGCACGAACGGAATCCAGCGCGGCGTGCTGCCGGACGAGACGGCTCATTTGATCGGCGCGATCGACATCAGCGAGGACTGTCTGTGGTGGGGCGTGTATTCATTCCAGAGCGACTTCACGTGCGCGGTCGTCGACTATGGCGTGTTTCCGGAACAGCGCAAGCGATACGTGACACTGTCGAATCTGGACGTGACGCTGCGGGACTTCTATCGAAGCGAACAAGAAAAGAATGCCGGTACCAAGATCGATGCGTCGCTGGGCGCGGCGTGGAAGTTCGGTCTGGAGACTCTGCTCACGGTGTTCACTCAGGCCGAGTGGGAGACTGAGTCCGGCAACAGCCTGCCCATGGACAAGGTGGTCATCGATGTGAACTACCATCGCTCGACACAGACGGTCACGAACCTGCGCAAGCGATCGCAGTGGCGGAACTTCATCGTCGTGGCGAAAGGCCAGGGAACGAGCCTGAAGAAACCTTATCTTTGGAATCCAGCGACCAAGAAAAAGAAGGGGGAACGCCGCGGCCATCACTGGCGTATTATCCTCGAAGAACAGGGCGCGAAGTTTCAACCGGACACGAACGCGTGGAAGACCATCGTCGCCGAGGCCTGCACCACGCCGCTGGGCGATCCCGGGGCGTTCACTCTATTCCAGCCGGCCAACGATCGCGTGTCCCGGCACCAGATGTTCGCCGACCAGTTGAGCGTCGAGTCCGGGCACGTGCACAACGACGAGACGAATCAGTTGACGGTCTGGATCCAGCCGCCGCACAAGGACAACCATTTCTTCGACACGACGTACATGGCCTTCGCCGTGGCCAGTTCCCTAGGCTGCAAACGCCCGGACCATCGCGACGCGCCGAAGGCCAGGCAGAAACAAGCTCGCAGGCGGTCACTGCGGGAAACCTTTCGAAAGAACAATCCAGGACTGATGGACTAAAGGAGGAGTCAGGACGATGAGTCGCGTAACAACGGCACTGGACCGCAATCACCCACAAGGCCGAGGCTGTCTGCGCTGCCCGTGGTGCCAGAGGTTCACCACGACAAGGATTCAGCAGACGGACAAGAAGCTGAAGGGGGCGGTGCGAAGAAAGCACGTGTGCCTGAACTGCAGGAAGAGTTTTGTGACGGAGGAGAGGGTGGTGAAGGCGATTGGGGACCCGCATTGATGCATCTTCTCAGCAGCAGGCGCTCGACTCAGGACGGTTCGTTCCGAGTGTGTGTGCCCACTGCTATTTGCTTTCTACATTGACCTCCAACGCAACGCGAATCTCTCGGATAAATCGCCGGTAAGCATCTTCGAAAACGTTTTCCTGCGGAACGTCCACTTCGTCGAAAAGACTCGTCCATTCATCTTTCCAGTTTGAAAGCTCTTTGTACTTCATCGGACTGGTCTTCAGCTTTGCATCCTTCCCATGTCCAGTTTCGGTTCTGTAGAAGGTGTCCCTAAATATACGGTACTCGCTCATAAACTTCTCTGTGAATATCGGCTCATTCTTGTAGATCACCTCGTCGATTTCACGCTTCAACCCAATAATATCTGAGGCTTGCAGTTCCTTCCATTTACCGACGCGTCTGAAATAGCAAGCTAGTTGGTTGATTTTTTCTGAACATTCCGAGTACGCTTCAAGTCTTTTCTCAATCAATTTCCGCGCCGTCCATTGGCGATTCTCAATCGCCTTAAGACTTCTAGAAACACAAAAGCCGATGATTCCGACGATCAAGGGAGTGGCGATTGAAACGGCCAGTTTTGCACGCTCGAGACTATTCCAAACCTTAGGATCTGCTGCCGAAGCTATTCCTACTAACACAGAATACAACGCGACCAAGGACTGCAGATTAACTATCACAGCATGTGGCCTTTGAGTTTGGTGGTTCTTGGGGTAATCTCGCACGGTGACGCACCGCATTGTTAGGATTTGTGAAGGATTTAAGAGTAACTGAGAATGGTCCGTTAAAGGGACGAATTCAAGCCTGATTGATATCGAGTTCAGGAATGACCGAATGGACCACTTGCAGTTTGGCCTCCCGAACCGTCAGATCCTGAGACCAATCCACCGGGTTACTGTAGAAAGTTGTGTTTGAGTAAGAGTTGAAAAAGGCGACGTGTTTCGCGATGAATTGGTTACCGACCAAAGTTTCCAGTGCATTTACGAAAGGCACGTCACCCATGATTCAGCATACCAATTCCGCCCTTCAAGACACAGCGGCGACCTCAGATTTCGGAGATCTCACTGCCCGTGATGCGTTAACCGAAATTCTTCGAACAGGCGCTCAGAGCTGCCATCGAGAAGGAGGTCGCGGACTATATTAATGAGAGGTCAGATATCGTTGACGAGGACGGCCGCCGACTGGTCGTGCGGAACGGATCACTTCCGGAGCGCGAGATTCTCACAGGAGTCGGCCCGGTCGCTGTGAGGCAGCCTCGGGTGCGTGACAAGCGATCTGGCTCGGAACGCGAAGACTCCACTCCCGGCATTCTCCCCAAGTATCTTTGCAAGACGAAATCCATCGAAGAACTGATTCCCTGGTTGTACCTCGAAGGCATCAGCACTAATGACTTTCCGGAGACTCTGCAATCGCTGCTGGGAGCTGATGCGAAGGGGCTTTCAGCGTCCACGGTCACACGACTGAAATCGGTCTGGGAGGATGAATACGTCGAATGGTCAAAGCGATCTCTGGCGGGAAAGCCAACGACCTGTTCCTTGAGTTTGAGGAACGCTGGCAGGCCGGGCCGAAAGACCCGGAACGTCGCGCCGCCTGCGAAGACGATCCCCTCCTGTTCTGTCGCACGTACTTACCACATCACTTCGACGTCCCGTTCTCTGACTTTCACAAACAGGATGCCCGGACACTGCGGGGCCGCGGTCGAGGACAAAGAGTGGTTCGCGATCGCGGACCGGCGTGAAGGAGGCAAGACGACACGATGCCGAGGCTTTATGCTGTGGGGTGCCTGTTAACCACCCACGAAACCTGCAGTTCCTCGTGCGCTTACGATGTTTCTAAGATGGTGCGACTCCTCGGCTGCAGGAGCGGGACCCACGAAGAGATGTTTCGGGGCGCAATCGAAAAAACAAAAGAACGATGCAGACGAACCCGAGAACCGTAATTCAATCCACCGTGGGACAGATGGGCATTTACCTGACGCAGTCGCTGGCAAAACCAAGAGGTCTGAGCGGCTGAAGAAAATGACCGGCCGAAAGGATCTGCCGCATAATCGACAACCTGCTCTATGGTGACCTCTTAGCTTAGGATCCCGGAGTTATTTGGACTTTCGGGAGGAATCTGCACACGCCTCAAAGGGCTCTTGGTCCGGCGAGCATGCGAGATTTGACAGGCGTCACACAGCCCATACTGTAGCTTTACTTCTATAGGCGGAGCGGCCTTTTTGTTTTGTCTCTGCGAACGAGCATAACTCTATGTGTGTCAACGAGTTACGCTGCGATTTCTTCAGTTATTGATAATTACCGGTAAGGCGTAAACTCTTTGTTACAATGGGTTTGTGTCCGATCTGGATTCTCTTGTCAAACCGTCACAAAGCGCCTTCATGGCAGCCAATTCTGTTCAACAAGTACTCAATCAGCGTGGGCCTCTCGATTCACACACGTTAGCAGCGGCGTTAGTCGAGGGGCGATTCGCGACCAATCTTGCTGGGGCTAGAAAACAGATCGAGCGAGCACGGCAAACGAACATCATTGCGTCTACCTACCCAGTTCGATTTGACAGATCGTACCTGTATTACCTCGAAAAGCACCAGGGTCGTCGGTACGCCCAATGTGTCAAGAAACTCCTTCCGACGAAGCCGGCATTCAATCGAGTATTCAAGGCGATTCTCGGGAACAAAGGATGGATATCGGCCGGCCAGATTGGAAAAGCGTCAGGGTGTCTTCCCGCCGGCGATGTATCTAAGGCTGGTGGCCGACAAACGCTGGATGTAGTCATCAACCACCTGCAGATTCTTGGATTACTCGATGAAGTTGCCGGGGAGAGGGAGCTGTTCCGACTGGGAAAGCAGTTTGGGTCGGCTGCGGTAGGCAAGGCCGCATTTCGAAAGAAGCTTGAATTGGAGGTAGGCCTTCTCTCCATGCTTCGCGATTGGATTCGAAATAGTTTCTTAGTCGCGTATGAAAGCAACACTGTACGGGCCGAAAGATTGTCTGCTGTCACATTCAACCAGACCTATTGCGATTTTCACGGACCGATTTATTTTGGCCCATTTGCCAAGACACCACCTCTCAGAAGGAGAAAAGACGAGGCCGGCTTCATGTTCGGGGAGATACTTGGATACCGCACATTCACGATTAATGACGCCGAATCGACGCTGGAACGTGTAGACAGTATTGGACACCGCTGGAAGACCGTTTCATTCTGTCCGATAGTTGTTGCTCCGTCGTATTCTAAGCAAGCGTGGAGTGAGTTGCGTTCTGCAGGAGTAATCGCATTGACATTGCGGGACGTGTGCGGAGCAAATGTCGACGAGTTGATGCGGAGGTTTTGGCAGGCTCTGAATGTGAATGAGGCCACGGATGAAGGATTGTCTGACATCGAGAAAGCTCTCCACTTGGCTTCAGGGACAATTATCTCTGATGGTTTTGTCGGCAACATCAAGGGGGCCCTGTTTGAATTACTTGTGGCACTTGCCTACAGAGCAGCGGGTTTTGATACCACATTGCAGAAAATGATCCGAAAGCCGGACGAAGATGAGGAGTTTGAGGTTGACGTGGTCGCAACGAAAGCTGATGCGAAATGCAAACTCGTGGAATGCAAGGGGAGGCATTCACGCTACACCGAGAGCAGGGACGACGTTGAACGTCACTTTCACAATCGGTGCCGGGCAGCTGCAGACCCGCTCGGATGGGACGTCAACGAACGGTACAAGGAAGTTGAAGCCGTCTACATCACAAGCGGGACTTTCGATGAACAGGCTATTGACTACGCCAGTTCGGTGCCGAGAAGCCACGGAATCAAGTGCACGACACTCGACCGAACCGGTTTGATCGCATTCCTGAACGAAGTCGGACAAGATCGTTTGGTTAAGATCATCGACACTTTCTACTGAAACTCGCAAATCGACTTCGACGTTCGGTCAGTGTGAGATGACGAATCTTGTCCGGGAGTCACCGGCCTGAGACATTTTCGCGATGACGTCGGACTTACGAATCGAGGTGACTGAACGACTGAACCGTTTCAAGGCGGCGCTGGACAACAATCATCCCCAAGGCCGAGGTTGTCTGCAGTGCCCGTGGTGCCGGAGCTTCACCACCCCACGGATTCAGCAGACGGACAAGAAGCTGAAGGGCGCGGTCCGGCGCAAGCACGTTTGTTTGACGTGCAGGAAGAGTTTTGTGACGGAGGAGAGGGTGGTGAAGGGGTTTGCTTAACTAAATGATCGAGAAGTGAATCGTGACTACTCAGTGAGATTTCTGACTCAGGACGGTTCACCCTGGCTTAGTCCATCGCAATTCTCAGTCGCTGGAATTGTTGACGTGTGAGCGGTCCTGTCCCCTCCAAGAACTTGGTCTCGACTGGAGATCGGCGTGTAAAAGGGACCCGGATCGAGTTTTCTTGGCGATTTGGGTGAATCGCGAAAAGCGGGCCAAATGCGGATAAGCTATTTGCGGTGGCTCTACCGGTTCGGTCGATGAAACCAATGATTGCCGACGTAGATGGCGGCACGTAAAATGCCTAAAGCCACACTATCTCACAGATGCCAAGATGTTTGAGAGCGAACAGCAACTAGTCGAGAGCTTTATCAAGATGGCGGATCCAGCCCTTTGGACTCGTTCCGCTAGCGATACGTCCATTGATAAAGTGCATGTGAAGACCCGGTTCGAGAGCAATTGTTCCGACGGGCAAGCTGACTGGGTTTGGTCGGCGTCACGACAACCTTGGTGGGCAGATTTGTGCGAGCAATCAACAACCCTGATTCAAAATCCAACGTGTGCGCGTATCCTGTCGATGTTGAAGCCATCGGCTCCGCGACGTAAAGCCTTTCTGCAGGAACGATGTGGCGTTGCGGAGGCAACGTTCCGGCGGTCGTTGGGCCAGCTCGCAGAAGTGAACCTGATTGCCTTGGTCGATGACCGCGGTTACATCCTCGGAGAGCGAGCGAAGTTGCCGAATGCTGAAGTTGTCGCTTTCGAGTTTAAATTGGAGAATTGGAAACGGGCGTTCTACCAGGCAACTCGTTATCGCTCATTCGCTCACAGGGTTTACGTTGTATTGCCAGCCAATGTCGCGCACCGCTGTGCACCAATGCATGAGGCCTTCCGTGTCCAGAACATTGGCTTGCTAACGCATGATCGAGAAGCCGGTGGATCACGCATTATACCGTCCAGGAAAAGAGCACCACGGTCGCGAGCAAATTACTTGAAGGCTCTCGCGATGCTGCACGAAGAGGCAGCTACGGCATAGCAATTCGCACAAACTCATTCAGTGCTTCGTCCCAATCGGGAAGGTGGTCCCCGTTACAGTTCCTGGAGAAGCGAACGCCTATGGATTCCAAGTTGGAATAGAGCGATTGGGCGTGGGCCACGCGAGTCAGCAGCCCTCGTACGTTGCTTCGGACGCCCGAACCGAGTGTTGAGTCAATATCCGCCAGCGTCTGCCAATGATGGCGTTCAGCCAACCGCTCGTTCCAGTCCGATGATTCTGGAGATGTCGACCTTGTAATTTCGGCGTCGAGGCCAACGCCAGACAGAACATCATTGAGACGCCCAAAGCCATGAATTTGTTCCAACTCGGACAGCAAAATGGTATTCAGTAGTGGCCCCGATGAAAAACGCACCAGTGGACGCCTTGCCATGTTGTCCGTCTTTATGAACGTGTTGGAGTGGCACTGCCGCAGGGATTGAGACCAACCAGACGCAATTGCAGATGCTCCGGCGGCTCTCAATGCGAGCCCAAGATAATCGGCATACCCAAACGCAACTTCAAAGTCGTTGAGTTCCCCAAGGACATAAGTTGCGTACATCAAGTGCGCAAATCTGTCTGGGTCAAACCTTTGCGTATAAGTCGCTTCGTCTCGAACGATGCAGATGTAAAAACCAGTTGCATCCCAAGTGGTCAACTCGTCAAGAAACTGATCCACTTCAGTTCGGGAATCAAACGCTGATTCAGAGACCACAAACGACAGTAGCAGCGGTTTGGGCGAAGACATTCCACCGTGGTGATCACAGGATGCATCGGCTAGCTGCAGCGCAATTTGAGACCAACGATCGGAAAACGCAGACAGAATCACAGTCGGCGCGACAAGCCGGTCTAAATCCATCGCGTGCTGGAAATCCAGAGTCTCCTGCGCGTACTTTTGAATCTTGCGAGCACCTGTGAAGTCGCGAGTGGTTCGCCCTGCCTGATAGTAGCCATAGTCATCAGGAAGGTAGCGATCCTTCGGAGGCGACACCGTCGAGATATGGAATTGAGGGTCGAGCATCAGATCAAGGTGGCCTAATGATCGCAATTCAGCAATGTAGTCATTCAGCTTATCGATCTTCTCGTTTCGGGGCGAAAAGATCACACCTGCGGCGGAGCCGTCATCGTAAGCGTCGGTAATTCGTGTGGATTTTCCATGGCCGTGTTGCAGATAGAACGACATTACGATCCCTCCACCGAAATAAGGCGCTCGATCAATTGCTCGCATTTTCGAAAGCGAAGGTGTGGCGATTTTCCCATCATTCGGAGGATGATGTCGGTCAACTCTTGGGAGATGTCGCCATTGATTTCGTGAGGTGGCGTAGGATTCGCGTTTCGGATTTTCGAATAGACGTCGCCTGACTGGTCACCCCGGACATAGAACGGATGCTGCCCCGTGGCGAGCTGGTACATTGTTACTCCTAGTGCAAACAGGTCTGATCGAAAGTCCAGAACGGTACGCCGGCTCGTGTACTCAAACTGTTCGGGAGAGAAATAGATTGGAGTTCCGACGAGACCGCCACCGCTCACCGATTCCCCAAGCTTGTCAAACGCTAGACCTGCATCCAGCAATACAAAGTCACCGTTTTCCCGTCGCATGATATTGCCTGGCTTGATGTCCCGATGAACCTTTTTTAGTTCCCAGATCGCGGCGACAGCGTTTGTGATTTGGACACCCAGCTGGACCACATCGGAAATTCCAAGGCACTTCCGCGGCCTTGCATACTCCGCTTGCAAATCGGCACCAGCGATCAGTTCCTCCGTGAAAAAAACCAGCGGTTGGCCGCTGATGGTGATGAACTCCAGCCCGATTGGACCTAGTTTCACCATGTAGGGTGATTGGCATTGACGCATGGTTTCGACCTCGCGTTTGGCTCGCACCACCATATCCGGTGTGTAGTCGAACTCGGTATCGTCGCTATCGAGTTCGTCTCCAGGTGCCTTCAAGAATTTCAGTGCGAACCGCTGTCCATCGATCAAGCCTGAGAAGACTGACTTTTGGCCACCGTGACCAACCGGATGAATGTCCGAAACGCCATCGAGCTCGGCCTCAATCTGCTCCGGCGTCAGGTTGGGAACGTCTCCCATTAGCAGTCCTCCATTCACTATCCGCTGTTGAGTAGGCGGCGATCGGTTGTTTTTGGTTTGTTGGGAAAAGGTGCTTCGTGGAGTGCAACGATTCCCTTTGCTCGCATTATAAGCCAATAAACCGACCGCGTCAGCTAGGCAGCCCATATTGCGTATTGAGCGTAATTCCATTCCGCTCCGGTGGCCGACGCCGGAGGGACAAAAAAACGTCCGGAGCCGCCGGTCTGTCACGCCGTCCATTGTACCGGAGTGAAGGCATAGCGATCTTCAATGCCGCCAAATGCGTCGAAACGTACAGGCGAGGGAAAGTGCGTAGGTGGGCGTGTCATGTGCGAGCTTGGAAAGTCGGATGCTCTTGCGGCTCGGAATGAAATACTGAACCACTTGGCCATCTTTGTCGCTGACATCCTCCCAAGAGCGTTAGGCCTAGCGATTTCGTGCACCGCAGTTGGGAGGCGAACCACTGTCCTCGCTATCAATCGCTTCCAGGACGGTGAGTAAATGCTGCCGCGTGTCTTCGATGTTGGCTTCCAACTCCGCCTGTGTCCCCTCGACACCTGATTGCACTTTCGCAGTTTTCAGGACTTCGATCAAACCGAGGGCACCGATGACACCGTCACGTGCGATCTTGATTACGTCATTCATGATTGTTTCTCCAATTGGGACTATACAGGGGATTCAGGGCTCTTTCGAATCAGGCTTGGCGATTTTCGAAACGAAGGCAGAAGCCGAAATGGCCTGGCGATTTCAGGCTCATACGCCCGCGAAAAACGCTTGGCGATTTCGCGCGGATACACAGGAAAGGGCCTGGCGATTTCGTTTCGGCGTGCACGTGGCAGAATCTGTTGGCTGGCAATCGATCCGGCAGATGGAATTCGGCTCGGGCGTCCGGTGGTTCAGTGATACCCGCTCATGCTGCACCATGTGTCGACCCGCCAGCGCCGGCGCTGTGTCGGGACCATGTGTCGATGACTGTTCAGTCAGAGAATGTTCCGAACCATGTGTCCACTGGGAATCCGTGAACGGTCATTCCGTTCAACGTTCTGACTCTGGGGCGCTCAGTGCAACGGATAGACAATGTCAACGGACGGAAGCGAACACGCGATACAGTTTCCGCATTTGGCATTCGATGCTGCCACAGTGGCGTTCTGGACCTGTGCGAGCGTCTCATTGTGCTCGGGTGAACTTTCGCCATGTTTCCGCAGCGCCCCGGAAGCCTGGCTTTGTGCCGTTTTCAATTTCCAGCCATTGCAGACAGCCGGACAAACAACCGCCTTGCGTCCGGTGGCTTCCCGGCGCTCTTTCGCTTCCTGTCGTGCACGTTCGATTCTACGGGCCCGAATGTTCTTCCCGGTGATATCGGCACCCGCAACCCACGATACAGCGCCCTGCGCTGTTGTGTGGCTTCCAGGCGTCTGCAGAGACTCACGCACTGTCACGAGATCTCCGATGGCTTCACGATAGAATTCGGCTTTGTCGTGTGACTCAACGGGCAAGTGAACTGGAATACCGCGGTCAACAATCCATTGAACCAGTGACCGCAACTGAATCAGGAACAAGTTGCCGGCGGATGATGGCATCGGCAGACTTCCGTTCGTCGAGAATCTAACCCATGGTGGCAATTTGCCTTGTCGTTCCATGCGCTGCAGTTCCAGCAATGCAGCACCACAGAGACGCGCTGCAGTCATTCGTTCATGCCGTTTCAGTTTCTCGTGCAACTGAACCCGATCGGCGCGCCGTTCCACAGCGGCCGCATAACACTTGCGGGTCGCGTTCGCGCGTTTACTGTCCGGATGATGAATGCAGCGCTTGGAACAATTGCTGCCGCCGGACGTGCCGAAATTGATGCTGACTGAACCGTCAGCGCCCTTGGAAAATGAGCCGAGAACGTTTGCCATGGAATCGCCTTTCAGAAACAAGTGGACAAAACATACTACGCTGTAAGTAGTACGCGCGATCAGTCACTATTTCTGCGCCAAAAGCCAGCGTTTTTGCTGGTTTTGTGGCGTTTTTCAGCCTGTTTTTTCGGCGATTTTCTGGCTCAAAAACGAGGTTTTCTGTGCTTCAAAAGGTACTACGGACGTGGCGTAGGTAGTACCTCACCCCAACCGGAAGAATCGGGGTGCGGGGTCGAGGAAAGAAGTATTCGGATCGCCGGCCGGGCAGAAGGACCACGGGTGTGGGTCCGGAACTCAGTGGCTCCAAACGTTCGTCACTCGCAGAAGGATGTTTGCCAGTGCTGGCATTACCATTGCTTAAGCAACACCGGGCCTCGCACCAACGGCTATCGGAACGAAGAAGGCAGACGGCGAGGTGTTCTGATGGTGCGGTTTACTGCACCCGGAGTTACGTTCGAATGCAGCACATTGCGAGCTCCTCGAGGCAATGTTCTGAGATCAAAATCGCCAGCCGTCAGCGAATGCCATCTGTCCATTCGATTTCGAGCCGAAACCTGGATGAATTGCGAATCAGCATCGTATCCCAGTTGGTTTCGCTCCCAGTCCGCGGCACCCGCCACAAGAGTTCGCACGTCCCCATCCGAAGCCTTCATCATCAGGCCGTGTTGACGTCTGATGTAGACATTATTCTGAGCGGTGAATGTCAACGCGTCCGCGACAGAGGACGTATCTGCAGGGCTGGCCCAGAAAACGAGCGGTGCTTGCACGGGAACCGGCCCTGAACTTGCAATAGCTGTATTCTTCACTTCAAACGACTGTGGCACCGCGCGAAGGTCGAATGGGCGGCAGTCGATGGTTATTAACGGCTGCACGATGTCGAAGGAGCAGCTGTCAATCCGAGTTGCCATCAATTGGTGAGCATATTCTCGCGGTGTTACATGATAGGCATGCAAAAGCGGCCCTGTGCCCAAAACGACACAATTCGACATCGTCAGAATCGACAGAGGAGAAAGATTTCGGACGAAGGTGCCCTTTCCTCGAATAAGTGAATTTGTTGCCAAAACGGTAAGAGGCTCTGGGGGATCGCCTTTAGCCTGTGAGTTCCATGGATGAGATCCGCACATTCTCAAAATACTCAAGTCTTCCCAGGATGTGCGAACAGAGGACATTACCGTCAGAGTGCAATCTTTCATCTGAAAATCCGCAACAGACAAGTCAAAGATACTATATGCCCCTTTCTTCAAATCTGTCAGATCAATGTAGAGGTCGATGTGTCTCAGAGACAGCGAAGAAAAAGATTGTTTCCAGAATGAATCCCCCGTGGTCACCTTGCAATAAATCAGGGCGTGTAGTGATTCCGTACCCTGAAGTGTGATCGAGGTTGTTTGATATACGGGCTTCTTGATTTCGTAAACATCGTTCGACACAAGTGTAAGGATGTCTCCGTCTACCAGATCCTGCTGCCAATCAGGTCCGAATTCTCTGATGACGATCTCCTTGGGCTCTCTGAGTTGTGGTCCCTGTGCGACCGTTGCTTCGGTGCTATCTTCCGTCGTCATTCGTCCAGTCTCATCAACTGCCGTTGTGTTTTTAATACCAGCCGGATCACCCGGGGGGCTGGCAACGGAAATTTCGGTCTGGCGTTCATGTTCGGGTTGAAAGCCGATTTCGAACGGGAGCGGCGTACGAGCGGTGTTGTCGACTTCATTCGACGCTCGACCCTTCTCGGAACTCAGTGCGGAAACAGTATTCTTGCCCGGTGCACTGGGTACATCGATGACCAGGGCTTCCGTGTTCGTCAGTCGATCCTTCAAGAAATTGATTCCAAAGTAGACGCCCCCTAGCACAAGTGCAGCCATCACGGGAATGAGGTACGTCAGGCTGATTGATGACGAATCAGAAGGTGCATGAACCAACGTGTGGTATTCTGATGCGTCTGCTCGGGCTGTGCCTAAATCGCCGTCAAGCGGAAATTCGGCACTCAGAGTGGAATGATCTTGGACTTTGTCAGCGGTGTTGAAGGTTGAGTCGTCTGTTGCACAATTGACGGCTCCGAACTCCACAATGGTCGCCCGGTCAAATGCTTCGAGAAGATGATCAATGTCTGCAATCAACTCGGTGACATCCTGATAGCGGTCCTTAGGCTGTCGAGCCGTCATACGACCGATGATGCGGACAAACTCGTGTGGGACATCAACATCCGCGTCAGAAACTGACGGTAACTCGTCAGCAAAATGCCCCATCATTTTGGCAGCGGGCGGGCGATCGGCAAATGGTGCCTTGCCAATCAAAAGATGGTACCATGTACAGCCCAGTGAATAGATGTCGGATCGATGATCGGCATCAGTCGTGCTTTGGCACTGTTCCGGACTCATGTAGTCAAACGTACCCAGAACAGACCCGTCGCCAGTGATTTGTTGATCCGATTCATGCTTCGCTAATCCAAGGTCGAGGATTTTCAGAGTCGTTCCTTCGAGCATCAGGTTTGACGGTTTAATATCCCGATGAATAATTCCGTTCTTATGAGCGTGGGCTAATCCTTCGGCGGCTTGGCGGATCAGCAAAAGTGACTTGCCAACCGGAAACGGTCCCTGCTGCGTTATAAGTTCGTGAAGATTGTTTCCCTCGACAAGTTGCATGACTATATAGTGCGTGTTTTCTTCTCGATTGACGTCAAATACCTGGACGATGTTCAAATGGTTCAGTTTCGCTGCGGCGCGTGCTTCCCGGTAAAATCGCTGAATAGCTTCGCTATTTTCGCTCCCACGAAATGGCAGTACCTTCAGAGCGACTTTACGATTTAGGCGCTCCTGAATGGCAAGGTACACAACGCCCATACCACCTTTGCCAAGTCGATCCAGAATCCGACAACCGCCCAGAAAAAAACCGGAAGTGCGGCCGGCAAGCAGCCGTTTCGCCTGATATTTGGTTGTCAGCCCGTTCTCGATCAAAAACTTGGCCAGATCGACCGACGTGACAGCCGGCCGATTGCTGGCCTTGAATTGCTGTAGTGCCGAGGCCAGAGTGTTGCGTTCAATCAGTTTTGATCGCAACACGTTTTGCACAAACTTATTTAGATCCGCTGCTGGCATGACGCACCTTGTTCAGTCATGTGACGCGCGTTGGACGGAAGGAATGTTCAGCAGGCGGGGATTGCTAATCCCTAAGCACACTCCGGAAAACGAATTGTACTTTCACGAGAGTCGCTGCGTCGACCAACAGGACAGAATCAAGCGACGTAGCGATTTGGTTGCCTGGCCTAACCGTCGGGCCACTGTCCTGAAGAAAAGAAGGTTATCACGGGACCGTGGTCGGTTCTTGCAGCTGGTATTGCTCAGAAGCTTCTGGCGGAATCAACGGTAATAACTCTGGAATGCAGCCAACCGTACGCTGCTGCAAGGCGGCGTTGACTTCCGCGTTGTCAGACGTCAGGATCGCGTCGTTTCGAGTCATAGCGGAGATCAAGCCGGCTTTGCGTGATTCTGCGTACTCGCGGACACGGGAAGACACTAGGGTCGGCTGCAATTGGGCTTTGATGACTGGAAAATCGACGGCGCGCAAGCCGTGGTGCTGGTTGTTTGCATGGATCGAGGCCCAGCCTTCCGAACTCTCATTTGCGCCCCAAAAAGCCAGAACGTTGTTCTGAACGTCTAGTTCGCTGAGGGCTTGGCGGAGTAGGATACGCGCTTTGTCCTTTTGGACGGTTGGGTTTGTGTCATTCAATGATATTCCTAGAATTTGAGGACAGCAGACCAATGCATTGAACGCGGAGTCTCGCAGCGAATACCTTGGCCCGATTGTAGCCGGCGTGGCATTCTCAGGGGAAGTTGCGATGACTGCAACTATTCCGCTACGAACAAAAGTTGTTTGGCGGACTTCGACCGAGTACGGACCGTAAGGAATACTAGCGATGTTTTGGCCTATCCCTACAATGAACGACCGGTAAATACCAACTTCAGCCATTAGCCAATTGTTAAGTAACCCGCGACGGAGGACGCTTCGATCAACGTAGATGCGATGTGAATCACCACTGGCGAGCCATCCTCCGGTAATACTGCATAGTTGGGCCACAACTGTCAGATCACTTCCTCTAAACCAATAGACGTCACCAGTGAAGTGCAGGTTTTTTAGCCAGATCACACGATTGCTGACTCGAATCACAGCCCCTTTTGTGGCGGCGCGGATGACGGGGAAAAAGCCATCGGCCGCTCGTATCATGATCGGTGGCAGGTCGACGGCAAATGTCGGTTTCTGTTTCGGTTTATCCAAAGTCACCGGTTCGACGGCAAGAATTCTATTGCATCGGATTTCAATGATGTCACCCGGTATCATGGCGTTCAGGGCGTCATGCAATTCACCGAACATGTTAAGATTGTCGCCGACATATAAGATCCCCGGCA